>NZ_QFOA01000107.1 GCF_003248505.1 Sphingobium sp. | reverse complement strand
GCCGAGGCGCGCATTCAAAAGCTGACGCTCGACGCCAGCGGCGCGCCGACGGGCGCGCAGCCCTTCGGCGCGGACTGAAAGGCGCCGCGATGGGGGACGGTGCGATAGGGAATGAAGGGCAAAGCGCGACCGCCGTCGTGACCGCGCGCGCGGGCGAACTGGCGGAGGAAATCGATGCCGCGTTCGACCGGCTGCTCGCGGTTCCAGACGATGCGCGCCATCGCCTTTACGATGCCATGCGCCATGCAGCGATCGGCGGGGGCAAGCGGCTGCGTCCGTTGCTGGTGCAGGCGGCGTGCGACCTGTTCCACATCAGTCGGGTTTCGGCGCTGCGCGTCGGCCTCGCGATCGAATGCATCCACGTCTATTCGCTGATCCATGACGATCTTCCCGCCATGGACGACGATGACATGCGCCGGGGCAAGCCCACGGTCCACAAGGCGTTCGACGAAGCCACCGCGATCCTGGCTGGCGACTGCCTCCACGACCTCGCTTTCCAGATCCTGTCGGATGAGGATACGCATCCCGACCCGTTCGTGCGCATCGAACTGGTGAAGGCGCTCGCGCTCGCCAGCGGCCCGGCGGGCATGGCGGGGGGGCAGATGATGGATCTGGAGGCGGAAAGAACCCGCTTCGACCTTGCCACCGTCACCCGGCTTCAGAACCTCAAGACCGGCGCGCTGATCGAAGTATGCGTCGAGGCTGCCGCGATCATGGCGCGCCTGCCCGCCGAAGCGCGCCTGCCGCTGCGCGGCTATGCCCGCGACATCGGCCTCGCCTTCCAGATCGCGGACGACCTCCTCGATGTCGAGGGCGACCCGGACCTTGCGGGCAAGGCGCTGGGCAAGGATGCGGCCGCGGGCAAGGAAACGTTCGTGTCGCTGCTGGGCGTCGATCGCGCCAGGGCGCAGGCGGCCATGCTGGTCGACCAGGCGAAAGCGCATCTGCACGGGCACGGCGCTGAGGCCGACCTGCTGCGCGCCATTGCCGACTATATCGTGGAGAGGGACCGCTAACCCCATGAGCATGCAGCGTATCGGCGTCTATCCCGGCACCTTCGACCCCATCACCCTGGGGCATATGGACATCATCCGGCGCGGCGCGAAGCTGGTCGACAAACTGGTGATCGGCGTCACCACCAACATCGCCAAGTCGCCGATGTTCACCGACGAGGAGCGGCTGGAGATGGTCCGCCGCGAATGCGCCGGGATCGATGCGGAAATCGTCGTCACCGGTTTCAATTCGCTGCTGATGGACTTTGCCGAATCGCAGGGCGCGAACGTCATCATCCGGGGGCTGCGCGCCGTGGCCGACTTCGAATATGAATATCAGATGGCGGGCATGAACCAGCAGATCAACGGACGGGTCGAAACCGTCTTCCTGATGGCGGACGTGTCGCTACAACCCATCGCATCGCGTCTGGTGAAGGAAATCGCACTCTACGGCGGGCCGATCCACAAGTTCGTCAGCCCCGCGATTCGCGACGAGGTGGTCGCGCGCGTCGAACAGGTGGGCCGCAAGGGGGGGTGACCGCCCGTTTCAGCTTGCGTTCAGTTGCCAATCGCGATCAGCGCGCTATCAGGGCGGAGCGACCCGCCGGGTCCGATCTATTGAAGGAAAGCGTCTCTCCCATGCGTTTCACTCGCGCGCTCAAGACCGTGGCGATCGGTTTCGCCCTCACCGCGTCCGGTATCGCCTGCGCCCAGGGCGGCGGCCGGGGCCAGGCCGAGGAGATGAAGAAAGCGGAAACCGCTGCAAAGGCGCAGGAGAATCTGAAGAAACTGGGCATCGACCTGACGCCGCAACTGCCGCCCGCGACGGTGCCTGCCGATCCACAGAATATCTGGGACCTCGACCTGTCGAGCGGCGGTCGCGTGCGGATTCAGTTGCGCCCCGACATTGCGCCCGCCCATGTCGAGCGGATCAAGGAACTGACGCGGCAGGGCTTTTACAACGGCCTTAAATTCCATCGCGTGATCCCCGGCTTCATGGCGCAGGGCGGCGATCCCAAGGGCGATGGGACCGGCGGTTCGACGCTTCCCGACCTCAAGGCGGAATTCAATCCGATGCCGCATCTGCGCGGCACCGTTTCCATGGCGCGCGCGCAAAGCCCCGACAGCGCCAACAGCCAGTTCTTCATCGTGCTGCTGCCCCGGATGCAGCTCGACAAGAAATACACCGTCTTCGGTCGGGTGATCGACGGCATTCAATATGTCGACGCCATCGCGCCGGGTGAGCCGCCCGCGAACCCGACCGTGATCCTTCAGGCGTCGATCGAAAGCGACGGGAAGCCGCCCGTCACCGCCGCGCCGCCGCCACCGCCCGCCGCGCCTTCCATCGTGCCGACTCCCGCATCCACGAAGCCTGCTGCCCGGAAACCGGCACCGGTCAAGAAGTAAGCGGCCCTTTCGTTCGCGAAGCGTTATGCGCGTAGACCTGTTCGATTTCGACCTGCCGCAGGACAATATCGCCCTGCGCCCCGCTTCGCCGCGCGACAGCGCGCGGCTGTTGTTCGTGCCGGGCGATGCGGGGATGCAGGATCATGTCGTGCGCGATCTGCCGTCGCTGTTGCGGGCGGGTGACATGCTGGTGTTCAACGACACCCGGGTCATTCCCGCCCAGCTCGAAGGCCGGCGCGGCGAAGCACGCATCGGCGCGACGCTGCACAAGCGGATCGGGCTGCGCCAGTGGCAGGCCTTCCTGCGCAATGCCAAGCGGGTTCGGGCAGGCGACCGGATCGATTTCGGCGCGGACGTGACGGCGATTGCCGGGCCGCGCGACGAGGATGGCGGCGTAACGCTGGATTTCGAAGGCGACGAACCGGTCGAGCTGCTGCTGGAGCGGGCCGGTCGGATGCCGCTCCCCCCCTATATCGCGAGCAAGCGCCCCACTGACGAGCGTGACCGCAGCGACTATCAGACCATGTTCGCGCGGGAGGATGGCGCCGTGGCGGCGCCCACTGCCGCGCTGCATTTCACGCCCGAACTGATGGTGCGCCTCGCGCAGGCGGGGGTGCTCACGGAAACGCTGACGCTGCATGTGGGGGCGGGCACGTTCCTGCCGGTCAAGGCCGACGATACCGACGATCACCGGATGCATGCCGAATGGGGCCGGATCGACGCCGCGACGGCAGAGCGTCTCAATGCCGCGCGAGCGGCGGGCGGGCGACTGATCGCGGTCGGCACCACGTCGCTGCGGTTGCTGGAAAGTGCAACCGGCGATGACGGCATCGTCCGCCCCTTTGCCGACGAAACGCGCATCTTCATAACGCCGGGCTACCGCTTCCGCGCAGTCGACGGTCTCATGACCAATTTCCACCTGCCCAAATCGACATTGTTCATGCTGGTATCTGCCTTGATGGGCCGTGACCGGATGAAAGCCGCTTATTCCTATGCCATCGAAAATGGCTACCGTTTCTACTCTTATGGGGATAGCTCGCTGCTACTGCCGTGAGAGAGGCTTAGAATTGCCACAACACCGGAGCGGCGTGTTTGTGGGTAACCAGTGTAACACGATATCATCTAGGTCGGGTAGCCACTCGACCTATATCGTGATCTTTCAAAATTAAGTCGATACATTATACGCGTATTCTAGCGTTTAGTTCAATCCGGTGCATATTCGTGCACCTTGGTTATTGCCTTTCTTATAGCGATTCACAAGAACATGTTTCGCAATGAGCGTCTACGGGGATTTGTGCCTAGGCGTGGAGCATATCACTGGGGGTGTGACGTTGGAGTACCAGTCTTATTCGATCCGCAAAATTTTGGATGCTGTCACTAGTGGAGAAATTAGAATCCCAGCCTTCCAAAGAGGCTTTGTGTGGGAGATGGACCGGGTCGCTCATCTACTGGATAGTATATACAAAGGCTATCCTTTCGGCTCACTATTGTTTTGGCGTACCAAGCAACAACTCGCTGTTGAGCGTACTTTGGGTACATTCAGTCTGCCCGAGCCGCGGGTAGAATATCCTATCGACTATGTGCTTGATGGGCAACAACGCTTGACTTCCATATTTACCGTCTTTCAGACCGAACTCACTCCTGAAAGTAATCCTGAATGGACCGACATCTATTTTGATTTGGATGCTGGCGACAATCCACAAGACAGTGCTTTTGTTGTCCTCGAGCGAGTCGACGAGGTAGATCGCCATAGATACTTTCCAATGCGCGTCTTATTTGATTCGGTCGGATACAGGGCGAGCACCAGCCATTTGAATGAAGAAAAAACTGCTGCGATCGATAAGCTCCAAGAGAAATTCAAAGAAGTTACTATACCTGTCCAGGTTCTTAAAAGCGAGGACAGGTCTATTGTTGCTATTGTTTTTGAGCGAATAAATCATCTTGGCGTGGCACTGGATACTTTGCAACTTTTATCAGCTTGGACGTGGAGCGAAGACTTCGATTTACTAGACAAATTTAGGGATTTACGGGAGGAATTGTCGGACTTTGGATTTGCAGGTGTAGGAGACGATTCTGACCTTATATTAAGTTGTGTAGCAGGAATACTCGCGAAAGAGCCAGGTCCAGAAACTCTGCTGAAGTTAAACGGGTCGGATGTACGAGAGCAATTTTCTCGTGTGCAACAGGGCATTCGAGGAGCGATTGACTTCCTGAGAACGCAGCTCAAGGTGGTTCATCTTAAACTGCTTCCGTATCCGTCTATGCTTGTCCCGCTAGCGGTGTTCTTCGCAGAGCCCGAGGGGAAGGATGTCGTTTACAATGGTAAAACGTATCGACAGCTAAAGCGTTGGTTCTGGCGGACCTGCTTTTCTGCTCGGTATTCAAGTCAAACGCGTAAAACAACTATTTACGATATCGAGCAGGCAGAGCTTCTCAAAAATGGTCAGCCAAATAGTTTTGGTGAGATAGATTTGAAGATAGATGAAGTATTTTTCAAAAGTTCATTTCGGGTAGGTGCCGCTGCTACCAAAACGTTTGTTTTACTACTATCTAACAATGGCCCAAAAAGCTTGGTATCTGGAAAAGATGTAGATCTGGATCGCGTTCTTCAGAGTTACAATCGATCGGAATTCCATCATATATATCCTCGAGCATTCTTGCGTGACGCCGGACACGATGATCCGTCGATAAACGTGCTTGCTAATTTCTGCTTTTTGAGTGCCGCAGAAAATCGCAACATTGGGAAAAAGCGCCCCTCCGTATATTTTAAGGATTTGGGAAGCGAGGATCACGATATTAGCGAGACATTGGCGTCTGCCTTCTGCGCCGCTGATGAGTTCAACGACGACTATGATAGTTTCATCAAGGCCCGGACGGGACGCTTAGTAGCTTTCGCGGAAAGGCTTACAGCATAGTTCATTCCGCTTGCCTGTCGCGCAACGATCTAGGCGTGGATTGGCCCTCCTTTGACCTATAATTTATTTTAGTTTTGGAGGGGTGGGGCAATGAGCGCGACGTAGGTTTGGTCGCGACCATAACGGGGCAATGACAGCGTGCTTATCTGAGCGTCGCCTAGATTTAGACCGCATATAACGACGAATTGGAGCTATTCGATGTCCTTATCTACGGCAGAGCAGATGCTATACTCTACCCTCATGCTGACAGCTTTTAACGATGACAAACAGATTGGGACAGGTACAGGTTTTTATTGGGGAATTCAAAAGGATGATGGAGGTGCTATACTAATTGCTACAAATAAGCATGTTATTGCTGGAGCAAATCGCCTTAAGTTTTCTTTTCATATTGCCAACAGAGAGAATCCTGCACTCCCAAGTGGAGATTTCTACAATATCGATTTCCGTATGCGCGAGAGTGATGTCATCAATCATCCCAATCCTGATATCGATTTATGCGCAATTGTATTCTCTGGTATATACCAACAGTCTCTAGATTGTGGATTTAGGATTTTCTATAAAGCAATCACTATAGATATGGTCCCTACGGCTAATGAATTTAATAATTTTGATGCCATAGAAGATGTTGTAATGATCGGCTGTCCTAATGGATTGGTCGACACGGTAAATAATATGCCCTTAGCTAGGCGAGGGCTCACAGCAACGTCATTGAAGAGAGACTACGAGGGTTCTCCAGATTTTATGGTAGATATGGCCTGCTTCCCGGGGTCTTCAGGCTCGCCTGTTTTTCTGTTCGAAAAGACGTCTTCGCTGCATGCGCCTATGTTGGGACCAGAACGTATGAGGTTTTACTTCCTCGGCGTTTTATACGCGGGGCCAATGATAAGCAACGAAGGCAAAATTGTTTTTGCAAGACAGCCCTCTGTTTCAGTGTCTTCGATGATGCATCTTGGCATGGTCGTTAAATCCACTGAAATGCATGAGCTTAATCGAGCAATCGATCTGAAAGCACGTCAGGATGGCAACATTTAGTTCTTCTTACAAGCGGCGCTAATGCCATCTTATTTGAAGGGAGCCAACTCTGTGCTGCTTCAAACCCCTATTGCGGACCGCCGCTAATCCCGCCACATAAGCGCTGCCTTCCGTGAAAGCCGGTAGGCGGGGCATGGAAACCCCAACACACGAACTCGGTCACCAGATTTGGAGGCCGGGTGGCATGCGCGCATGTCCAGTCGGTTCTTCCGATAAAGGCGCATGCGCCTGGACGTGTGTCAGGTTTCCAACATTCTCTAGCTGAGGTCCCTGCGGCAGGGCGGGACGTTGGTATTTTCTACTTCATCATGCTTTGCCTTTTCTGGCAATGGTCACGTCGGCATGTCGATCGACCCGGGGTGCAACAGTCTCTCCGGGGTCATGCGACGGCTATCTTGGTGCAGCCTTCATCCATGTCGCATGCCGCAATGGGGTCGGTTCGTATCGAAGGGTGGCGCTTCAACAACCGTAGCTCGGGGTCATCGCTGCCCCAATGTTCGAATCGAAGTCACCGGTCCCTCCGCCTCCCGGGAGGATCGTACCGTCCGACGGGACGGATGGCGTAAAGGTATCAGGCGCGGGCGGCCGTCATCATCTGGCGATGCGGTTCGACCGTTTCCGCCTTGAACTGGAAGTGAGTGCCATCCCGCCACATGCCGAACAGGATGACGGCGAGCTTCCGGGCAACCGCCACCTTCGCCTTGTTGAACCCTACCTTCTTCGCGAGCCGGATGCCCCAGTCCTTCAATGACGAGAAGGTCTTGGTGGCGGACAGCAGCACCGTTGCGGCGTTCACCATATGCGTGCGTGTCAGCCGGTTGCCCATCTTGCTGATCTTGCCATGGGTCAGGCTCTCGCCGGATTGGTATACGCGCGGCGTGAGCCCGATATAGGCGGCGACATCGTCCGCTCGCCGGAACCGCGATGGTTCCTCGATCGCGGTGAAAAACGAGAGGGCAGTGATGGCGCCGACGCCCGGCACCGCCATGAACCGCCGGCACACCGGGTTGGCGGCGGCGAGCGCCTCCAGCTCGGCTTCGATCCGCACGGCATCGGTCTGGAGCCGTTCGCACAGGTCGAGTACCGGCAGGATGCGTGGTCGCAAATTGATCCCCTCCCGATCCTGGATGACATGCAACTGCTCGACGACACGGTCGCGATAGGTGGCTGACGACTTGGCGCCAGGTTCGACCCGTCCGCCATAGACGCGCAATAGGCCGCGGATCATATTCTCGTTGGCCAGGCGCTGCTGCACCAGTCGGTGGCGCATGATGAGTTGGGCGCGCACCTCGAAGCAGGCTGCGCTCTTCACATAGACCTCGGTCAGATAATCGCGGCCGGTGCGCGTGATCTCGGCGATGCCGCGCGCATCGTTGGTGTCGGTCTTGTTGCGCTTGAGGGACAATACGCGATGGACCTGCAGCGCGTCCATAACAGCGACATGATAGCCCTGTCGGCGCAGACCGCCGGCGAGATGCGCCGACATCGCGCCCGTCTCCATGCCGATGACCGCGACGTTAGAAGCGAAGTTCTTCGCTAGATAGCGCCCGATCTCGGTCGGATGGGTCTTCATCGAACAATGGTGAACGACCTTTGTTGATTGCCGCTGAGAAGTGACCCGGGGAGGCCAGTAATTTCCACTGAGAAGTGACCCATGTTTGAACACGTCCCTTAGCTTTGAGCGGGGGACCAT
>NZ_QFOA01000106.1 GCF_003248505.1 Sphingobium sp. | reverse complement strand
GCCCGTCCGGGAAGGTCCGGACGTGATCGACCTCGTGCGAGATCGACTCCCGGCGGACGCCGTTGATGCTTTTGTCGATCGTGAAATTGACCTTGTGCCAACCCAACTCGGCCAACGCACGCCGCAGTCGCTGGGTACCTTTCGTCTCGCCACCCCCCGAACCGATAATCTCCTCAATCGGGATGGAGAGGGCACCCAGCGCCGCCTCCAGTTCGCCGATAGCGTCGGGAAAATCGACGCTCAAAATCGCCGTTGCGTGGCTGTGAAATTCGATTTGGAAGCCACGTTCGGCCAGATCTTCAAACATGTTCACCCAATAGCCCTTGGCGACGCCGCTGCCGATTCCGATTTGCGCAGGTGGCACGGATTGCCTCCAAGATGCGAGATCCGTATGCCTGCACTACCAACTCGCATCGATGCGAGACACGAGAGGGCAGTCGACACCGAATGGCATCTGGCGAGCAGGACTGGAAGCCAGGTAGCTTCACAAAAAACTTTAGTTGGGGCCCACCGGCTAACGGTCTGCTAGAGTTGTATGAAAGCATTCGGATCGGATTTGATGGCCAAATGGAAGATGTGGCGCGCGACGTGTTTCGTCAGCGCGTTTCGCAGTCGGGCCACTCAGAATACATACCGATAAACTTCTTCCTTTTTAACAAAAGCAAAAACGGTGTCGATCATCTTGTCGCTGATGAGCTGGTCTTTCAGGCGCTCACGGCTCCGCATACAACCAACTTCGATAAGCTGGCGATCTTTGCGCTGAATCTAAGCTATGTCGGGCGTTGGACAGGAGCTGACGCCGCCCAGCGCCGCCCCGCACTTTGGGCTAACAGCTACGTCTCGGATAAGGTGGCGAACGAGTATGGCTGGGATACGAAACGTATTTCGGCCAAAGACATAGAACGCTTCGTGGCAGGTAATCCAAGGTACAAAGCAAAATCGGCGAGGAAGCTCTCTACTAACCTGAACTACATATATGAAATTGGTCATCTATCCGATTTCTCTAACAAGCGTGTCGAGCGTTGGTGGGTCGATGCGTTGTTCCTGGCGCTCGACCGTCTGATTGAAGACAGAGAGCTGGACGGAGAGCATGTCCAGTCGGACCGTTACGCGGCATTGTTGGCGAGATCGAGCTTCGCACAGATCGCTGGTGCCAAGAGCTTGGAAAAGGATCTCGCAACCAAGCACCTTGTCACGCTCTATGCTGCCTGCGGTAGCAGAGAACGGTTCTCGGACGAGCACGTCCGGGAGCGAACCGAGCTAAAAATTCCGGACCTTCAATGGTTTGCGGCGAACGATAACCGACCGCAAGGGGCGGTGCATCCCTCCAATCCTCGCATTCTGAAGACGATCCCAAGGGCCTGCGCGATGCTGGCCAAGTATGCCGGGTTTGAGGTCATTGATGCCGATGAATTGGAAGCGTTCGATCTTCAGGGCTTCATACGCACTCACGCTCAGCGTGCTCTGACCCGCCTCAAGGATGCCAACGTCGTGCCGACCATGTCCGTCGAGGAATTGATGAGGCTTACGAGAGACAAATGACCACGTTCCTCGACACCAGCGCGATCATGTCAGCGATCAACCATGGTGAGACGCACCATGACTGGTCAGTCGCGAAGATCGCCGAGCGGCGTGCGGAAGGCCCTCTCATTATTGCGGATATCGTATATAGTGAGCTGGCGGCGGGTATGCAGTCCAAGGAGGATACAGATGCCGCTATAACCGAATGGGCGCTAGAGCGCCTTCGCAGTAGCGACGAATCACTGTTTAAAGCTGGTCAAGCGTATAAAACGTACAAGGAAAAGAAGCGTAGTCCCGGAGAACTTCCAAAAACTAATGTTCTACCGGATTTTTTGATAGGCGCGCTCGCTGAGGTCGAAGGTGTTCCTCTAATCACCACAAACCACAAAGACTTTGCCGCCTACTTTCCGGATCTAAATATCATCCACCCATAAGGCTTACTGGGAAGGGGTGGCGAGAGCCCTGTAAAGAGTCGCATGGTGGCATTTGAGTAGCTTTGCCGCTTCCCGCACGGACGTTCCCTCGCCAACCAGTCGCAGGCCTAGCGCAACCTGATCGGCCGTCAGTTTAGGAGGGCGACCGAAACGGACTCCCCGTGCCTTCGCCGCGACGCGTCCGTTGCTTGTGCGCTGGTGGATCAGCTCGCGCTCAAATTCGGCAATCCCGGCGAACACAGTCAGCACCATGCGGCCTGCGGGCGAGGTTGTGTCGGCCCAAGGCTCAGCCAGCGATCGAAGCCCTGCCCCAGCATCCTCCAACTTCTCGGCTATATCGAGCAGGTCCCTGGTCGAGCGTGCGAGGCGGTCGAGCCGCGTCACTACGACGATGTCGTCGTCTCGCAACTGATCGAGCATCCGCGAAAGCTCGGGCCGATCCCGCTTCGCGCCCGACACCTTCTCCTCGAACGTGCGCTGACAGCCGGCGTCCTTCAACGCGGCGCGCTGTAGCCGTAGATCCTGATCGTCGGTTGAGACGCGGGCATAGCCAACAAGCATGTCGCGAATGTGCCTCGAAATGCACGACTCTGGCAACAGACTTTTGCGACACCGTCAGCCCTGAAAATCCGTGTCCTGCCCGCTTGTCGCGAAACTTAGGACATGCGCGACATGCGAGTCATGTCGCGGGTCTATTAGGCGCGGACACGAGCGCCTGTTTCGCCATGAGTGTCAAAGATGCGATCTGCTGACACCGGCTTCGACATCAGATACCCCTGCCCTTCGTCACAACCCCATTCACCCAACATGTCGTAGGCGGCCTGCGTCTCGATCCCTTCGGCCACTACGCGGTAGCCCAGGTCATGCCCCATCGCGATCATCGTCTTGACCAGCAGACGGTCTTTGCCCGAGGTGACCATATCGCGAACGAAGGCCTGGTCGATCTTGAGCACGGACACGGGCAGCTGCTGCAAATAGGACAGGTTGCTGTAACCGGTGCCGAAATCGTCGATTGCGATCTCGACCCCCTGCGACCGTAGCTCGCGCAGCTGTCCGATCACACGCGTCGGGTCATGGGCGATCGTGCTCTCCGTAAACTCCAGCTCCAGCAGATGCGGCGCAACGCCAGCCTTGCTGGCCGCACCGAGCAGACGTGCGGCGAAGTCGTCTTCATCTAGGTTCATCGCTGAGGCATTGATCGACACCGGCAGCGGCATCCCTGCGGTCGACCAGGCCCGCGCCTGTGCGATGGCTGCCCGTACCACCCATTCCGTCATTGACCGAACCAGCGCAGTCTGTTCGACCAGGGGCACGAACTCGCCTGGCGAAACTGCGCCGAGACCAGGGTGGTCCCAGCGGATCAGAGCCTCCACCCCGCAGCGGTCACCCGAGGCCAGCTGGATGCGAGGCTGATACACCAGCGACAACTGCCCCGGCTCGTCCAGCGCTGTGCCAAAGTCGTTCAGCAAGGCAAAGCGGCGCGCATTGCGCTGACCGCTGGCCGGATCGTAGCGGGCGTGGCGGCAGCCAACGTGGCGTGCATCGTCGCCTGCGTTCGACATGCGCTTGAACGCTTCTCGCGGCAGGACCTCACCTACGGTGAAGTCGTAAATACCAACTGCGGGGTCAGCGGTCACGGGCACCCCGGCGCACGAGATCGGTTGACGCAGTGCAGCCACGATCCGATCGGCCAGCGCATGGCTGCCCAGCAGGTCCTCCTCGACTAGGACGGCGCAGCGGATCTGATCGACATGGTAGAGCCGCGCGCTGTTGCCCGCCGATTGGCGAAGGGTGCCGAGTGCCTGCTGCATCAACAGGCCGATGCTTTCGCTGCCCAGGGTGCGTGCAGCATAGGTGGCACGCGTGGGCGAGAGGATGTCGACCGACAGCAGGGATGCCGCTGCCCCCGGTTCTCGGCGGGTAAGATCGTCGAGATCCTCGAACAGCTGAAACTGGTTGGCTTGGCCGGTCGTGGCGTCGACCCGGCCGACCAAATTCTGAAGCTCGATCTGGCTCATCACCATGCCGGCGAGATCGAGCAGCACCTGCTCCTCGCCGTTGCGCAACGTGCGAACCTTGTCGTCGACGACGCACAAAGTGCCGAGGCCGTGGCCCTCGCGGGTAAACAGCGGCGCGCCTGCGTAGAAGCGAATACCGGATTCTGCCAACGGGGAGCCGACGAAGCGCGGATCGGCAGTGAGGTCAGGAACGACGAATACGCCTTTCCCCTCGATCGCATAGGCGCACGGCGCCTGCTCCCGCGGAATTTCGGTCAGATCGACGCCGACCTTCGACTTGAACCACTGCCGATCGCGGTCGGTGAGCGAGATCGTCGATATTGGCGCCGCCAGCAACTGGCTGGCGAGACGGGTCAGGCGATCGAAGCTGTCACTGGGAGCACTGTCGAGCAGGCTAAGGTTGCGCAGGGCATTCAGTCGCGCCTCCTCGTTCAGCACATGGTCTAACAGCTTCTCCACGCCAACGCCCCTCTGAGGTTCTGACAAGAAGCGATAATCTGAAAAAATTAACAATTTTTGCGCGCGGAACCGCTGCATCAATGAAAGTTTGTAAGAATGCACTGGCGTTAGCTGTTTCAATCACGTTCGCTTCGAGGCGAAGGTGAGCGCTCGCGGCTTTGAGGTTCCTCGTCTCGTATGCAGGACGATCGGTTCATAATAATTGGCTTAAGATTTAGCGCGTAATGCTCGGCCATGTTCGCCTCGCTCTCTGCCCGTATCGTCAGCATCGGACTGATCGTCGTTGCCGCGCTTGCCTTTCTGGCGGGCTTGTTGGCGGACGCATCTTCTCATACGAGCAAAAGCTTCGGTTGGGTCACCCACTCGGCGGAGGTGATCGAAACGACGGAGCTGGCGCTCGGCGATCTGCGCGACGCTGAGTCCGGTCAACGTGGCTTCATCCTGACCCATAATCCGGCTTACGCTCGCACCTTCTCGGAGCAGGTGGCGGGTTCGGCAAAGAGCATCGCTTGGGTCGTCCACCTCACCGAGGACAACCCGCTCCAGCATGCCCGAGCGCGCGAGCTTGCCAGCTTGATGGCGCAACGGGCCGCTGCGTTACGGCAGCCGCTGAAACTGGGTCAGAAAGGCGACTTTGCGGGTGCTACCGCCATCGTTGCTGGTGGCAAAGGGCGCGACCTTATGGACGCCCTCGCTGTTCGAGCACAGGCGTTCCTGGAAGAAGAGCGCCGCCTGCAAACCGACCGGAGCATGGCCGCTGAGCAGCGGCTGGCCAGCGGTAAGCGGCAAGCCCTCATCGGCGCGTCGGTGGTGGCGATGCTGGTGCTGGTCGGCTTTGGTTTTCTAATCCGCGGTATCCGTCAGCCGCTGGCCACGATCATTCAGGCAATGAGCGAGCTGGGCAGCGGTGAACGAAGCACCCGCATTGAGACGGCCATGGGCTCAAAGGAGTTTGGCCACCTAGCTCAGGGTTACAACGCCATGGCCGACCGCCTGGTGTCGGCGGTCGCCGATCGGGAGGAGAGCGAGCAGCGGCTTCAGATAGCCAATGTCGAGCTGCAGAAGAACGGCGAGGCGCTGCGCGAGCGCGGGGACGTGATCGAGCTGCTCGGCGGCATGGCGCACCGCATGCAGGCGGCACGGACCGACGAGGAGCTGGCCGCCATCATCCGGGTGTTCGTGCCGCGGGTTCTATCCGGCCTCTCCGGCGCGCTCTACGCGCATAACAACTCGCGCAACCTGCTCACCCTGATCGCGGGCTGGGGCGGCTTAGAGGCGCCGTTGGAAAGCTTTGCGCCCGATCAATGCTGGGCGCTTCGCCGCGGGCAGAGCCACTGCGTCACCGCGCCCGGTCGCGACATCGTCTGCGCTCACGTTGCGCAAGACGAAATCTATCATTGCGAGCCGCTGCTCGCGGGCGGCGAGGTCATCGGCGTCCTGTATCTTAGCGGGCTGGTAGGTGCCGAGAGCCGCTTCCGGCTGACGGTCCTGACCGAGAACATAGCGTCGGCGCTGGTCAACCATCGCCTCCAGCGGTCGCTGCGCGAGCAGACCATCCGCGACCCGCTGACCGGTCTATTTAACAGGCGCTATATGGAGGAGACGCTAAATCTGGAAATCGCGCGCGCGTCGCGTTCCGGCGCGCCGTTCAGCCTCGTCATGTGCGACGTCGACCACTTCAAGCGCTTCAATGACGAGTTCGGCCATGATGCCGGCGATGCCGTGCTCCAGGCCGTCGCCAGCGAGATGCGCAGCCGCTTCCGCGATGGCGACGTGATCTGCCGCTACGGTGGAGAGGAGTTCACCATTATCGCCCCCGGCACGACGGCTGAGGCTCTCATGGAAAGGGTCGAGCTGGTGCGTAACGCGATCGGCGAGCTCAACGTCCGGCAGAACGGGCGCACGCTCGGGTCCACCAACATGTCTTTCGGAATCGCGACCTGGATTGACAGCATGGCTAAAGATGGCTCGACCTTGATCCAGGCAGCCGATGCGGCACTTTACGAGGCCAAGCGGGCCGGTCGGAACCGCACCTCGATCAGTAGGTTGGCGGCATGACAAGCAGGATCGTCAACTAGCGAGCGCAATGGCCTCGATGCGATCGAGGCCATCGCCGTCTTTGAAGGTCTCGATGAGCATCGGTCGAGAAATGCGGTAGCCTTGTCGCAAAAGCGGCAACATGCGCGACGTTCGAAACTCAGAATATCTGCGACACCAACTAAGCGAATAAGCTACTAAGCGACAAACTACTTTTCGCCCTTTTAGGCTCCAGCAGCCATCGGTTTCCGAGGCCGCCCGCCCTTGCGGCCGTTCTCGCGTGAAGCGGCGATCTTGGCTGCGGTGCGTGACCGTCCTCCTTCGGCACCGAGCTGGCGGGCCATCCATCGCTTCGATCCGAACACGCCCTGCAGGAGCGCGGGCACGTAGAGGTCCGCGTCGAGCCTGGGCCAGTGCAGGCCGAGTCCGCCGGGGCTGATCTCGATTTCGGCCAGGCTGTCCGGCGAGGCATCCGCCAGCCCTTCCGCGAGTTGGGTCGGGAAGGTCAGTTCGACGCCGGTGTTGAGTGCCACGACCACCCGCGAACGCCGCCGGTCATAGCGCGCCGATACGGCATGACCAGCCTCGCGCTTCGCCGCCATGCGCTTCTCCGCCTTCGCCAGATCGCGCTCAGTAATCGCCATGTATCGTCCTCCATTCCGCGCACAGGGCGGCGATTGCGGCCGCCAGGGCATCGGCGATTTGGTTCAGGTCGGCCAGCCTGAACCCATAGCTCTCGCGCAGCTCCGGCGGTCCGCCGGGGCAATGCAGGTTGAACACCGCCTCCCCGTCTGCGCCCTTCACATGGACGTGCGCCGGCCGATGATCATTTGGCCAGATCACGACCCGCAGGCCGTTGATGCGCAGAACGGTAGGCATGGCCGATCCTAGCAGAAACCCAAGCGCTAGGGAATAGTTGCATGGCGGCGCGTCCCTGCGGGACCGCGCTCTATCTCCGCTTGCGCTCCGACCGAGCCGCCATACCGGCGTCTCGTCCCTGCCGGGTGGCGATCGGCTTCACCAGCAGGGGAGCAAAGGGCAAGGCGATCGGCGAGTGCTGGGACAACCGGCGCATCGGCGACGGCCACTTCGAGATATTCATCCGGCCTGACCTCGCCCACGCCCCCGACGCGATGCCGGCGCAGATCGCCGCGATCCTCGCGCACGAGCTGGTCCACGCGGCGGTCGGGATCGCGGCCGGACACGGAAGAGCGTTTAAACGGGTCTCAGTCGGGCTGGGGCTGGTCGGGCCAATGCGCGCCACCACCCCCGGGGACGCCTTCCTTTCCGCCATTGCACCGATCCTCGCTGCGGTCGGTCCCCTTCCCCATGGCAGACTCGATACAGGCAGCGCGACTACTCGGCCCAGGAAGCAGGCGGTGCGGATGCTGAAATGCGAGTGCTCGACGTGCGGCTATACCGTCAGGACCGCGCGCAAATGGCTGGAGACAGCGGGCGCGCCTTTGTGCCCGGTTGGGGGAGCATGAGAAAGTTGGGGGTCATGCCGCCTTCCGTTCGTCCCTCCACCTCTGAAAGTCATTGGCCAACGTGCCATCAAGGGTACGGACGCGGAGT
>NZ_QFOA01000105.1 GCF_003248505.1 Sphingobium sp. | reverse complement strand
CACACGTTCACACGTTCACACGTTCACGTGCTCATGGGTTCACACAAAACTATCGTCAGAGGGCGATGCGACCCCTTGACCGTGTTGTGATAAACAACTACATTCTCGCTAATGCATCGAAAAGCCCTACGTAACATCTCGTGGATCAAGGGCGCGCTCAAAGAGTTCGGCCGCTTTCCCGAGGACGCGCAGGACCAGGCGACCGACGCTCTCACGGCGATCGCCGAGGGCGACACACCGGAGATCGCCAAGCCCATGACCGGGTTGGGTTCGGGCATATGGGAACTGGCGATCAAGGAACGGGGAGACGCTTTCCGGGTGATTTACGCCCTCCAGCTCGATGACGATATTTGGGTGGTTCACGCCTTCCAGAAGAAGTCCAAGAGCGGGATCGCCACCCCGAAGCAGGAGATTGATTTGGTGCGCGAGCGCATCAAGCGTTTGAAGGAGGCGCTGCGATGACCGACGATGACGACTTCGAGCTGATCCGAGGCACCGGTAACGTCTATGCCGACCTTGGCATGAAGGAACCGGAACAGCGCCAGCTCCGCGCGATCCTGGCGGCCGAGATTAGCAAGACGCTAGCGACCGACAATCTGACGGTGCGGGCGGCCGAGAAGATCACCGGCGTCGCCGCCGCCGATTTTTCGCGCATCCGCCAGGCCAAGCTCAAGGGCTTTACCATCGACCGGTTGATGACGATTCTCGACCGGCTCAATCGCGACGTGCAGGTGTCGGTATCGGTATTGCCGCGTAAGGTGGACGGTCAGGCAGGGTTTCACCTTCATCCCGCCTGATCGACAAGCGCCGAGCAGGACATCGAAGATGGCTGACAACAAGCACCGGGGTCCGACCCTCGACAGCTTTCTCGATGAGGAAGGCATCAAGTGGCGGGCGCTCGAACAAACCATCGAGGAGGTGCGTGCCCGGTTTGAGGACGTGCCGCCGGCGGAATTGGAAGCCCTGATCGACGAGGCCGTTTCGGCGACGCGTGCCGAAACGCGAATAGCAAATAGGTCTGGCGCCTGCCGCTGCGCGGCACCGCCGCTCTCAGTCGCTTTGCTCCCCAAGCCCGCAAGCGGTCTTGGCCCTGCCGGGTTCCGATCGGCTGGCGGGGCGAGGATCCGCATAGCGGATCGCCGCCTTGACCTAGACGATTGTATCGTTCACACGTGAACGTGTTCACAAGTCCACACGTTCACGTGTTTAGGGGTTCACATGAAGGTCATTACCGTCATCAGTCAGAAGGGCGGCGCGGGAAAAACGACCTTGGCAATCCACCTAGCCGCAGCCGGTGCAGGCGCGGGGCTTACTGCGTTGATCCTCGATACCGACCCGCAGGCGACGGCAAGCCACTGGAGCGAGTGGCGCGGATCGTCGGACCTTGAGGTGGTCGATTGCGCCTCCCCTCCCCTTTTGCCCCGCAAGCTCCAACAAGCGGCCGAACTCGGGGCCGACCTGGTGGTGATCGACACCCCGCCCCATGCCGACATCATGGCGCGGGAGGCCTGCAAGGTCGCAGACCTGGTGTTGATTCCGTGTCGTCCGCAAGCCTTCGACCTCAAAGCCGTCGAGATGACGGCCGAGCTTGTGCAGGCGAGCGGCAAGCCCGCGTTCGTGCTGTTCATGGGCGGGCCGCAGCGCGCGCCGACAACCTATCGGGATGCCCGCGAGCTGATCGAGGGCGGCGATGGCGTCGCCGGCATGGGCGTGGACGTTGCGCCCGTCATGCTCACTCAGCGGGCGATCTATCATCACAGCACGGCGCAGGGGAAAACCGCGATCGAGCTGGAACCCGAAGGCAAAGCGGCGGAAGAGGTCGCCGCACTATGGGCGTGGACAAGTGAACAGGTGAACGTGTCCGCACGTTCACGAGTGAGCAGGAAGAAGCGGGGCGCGGCATGAGCAAGTTCGGCGCGATGAAGCAGCAGCGGGCGGAGAAAGCTGGCGCGATTGGCGACAGCCCCGACCCGACGACGGCGACGCCCGCCACCCGCGCCCAGACCCGGCAGGGCAAGAAGGCGGTGAGCGCCTATTTCAGTCCCGAGGTTAGTCGTGGTCTGAACATGCTGGCGGCCGAGCAGGGAACGACGTTGCAGGCGCTCCTTGGCGAAGCCATCGACCTACTCATGCGCCAGCACGGCAAGCATCCGTTCGGCGAGCGATAACTGTCCACGTGTGAATATGTGAACGTGTGAACACAAGATTAGGAGCTTTGGGGGTGGCAAGATCGACGAACGCCAGGAAATCGACCGGCACGCCCGCAGAGGTTGAAGAACCGATGCTGCCGATCGAAGCGCCACGTCGCCAGCGCAATCGCATCGGCAAGAAGTCGATCGCCGGTCGTTTCGATCCGGCGGTTGCCCGAGCGTTCGCGATCCTCGCCGTCAAGGAAGACAGCACGATCGAGGCGATGTTGACCGAGGCCGTCCTCGACATTCTCCAGAAATACAATCAGCCCATCGAGAAGTGAACAGGTTCACGTGTGAATGTGTGAACACGTGGACACCTGACCTATTGCGCCAGCATTATAGAGCGCACTTCCCAAAGACATAGGAATCTGACAGGCTTTGGTGTCGGCGGACACGTTCGCCGATTCGCCGTGGCGATCGTAGCGGGTGGCACCGCTAGGGCCAAAACGACGAAAGCCCGGCTTGGCGGCCGGGCTCTCGGAAAGTCTGATGGGCGGAGGCCCGCGTTCTGTAGCAGGAACAGCCTCCCGCAGATCGGACGCGAAGTCAACTCGAAAACGCTGTTTTCGAGAACGGGAGAGCTATGTCCATGAGGGATTGCCGCCAGCAGCCGGGCCGACCGATCGACGGGAGGTTTCATGCAAACTGTGTTCGAGGCCCTTGGAGGGGCGAAGGGTAGGCGGCCAGGCCGTCAGACTGGCCAGCGGGTCCATCGCTACAGCCGCACCGAGGAAGGCCGGGAAGGGCGGTTCTGGCAGCCGTTCAATCCCAAGAATGTCGCTCGCTTCATGCAGGCGGCCGAGAAATATGACCGGCTGAAACGGCTTGCCCACCGGCGCGAGCGCAACAACCGCGAGAACGGTGCGATCGGCCATGTCGGGCTTGAAGTGTTGCGCGAGCTGCTACGCCTGATCGACTACAAGACCGGGCGGCTCGATCCGGCTATCGCGACACTGGCGCTTCGCATCGGCCGCTCGATCGCGGCCGTCGTGGACGCGCTCAAGCGGCTCAAGGCGCATGGCTTCCTCGACTGGTTGCGCCGCTATGTGCCGACCGGCAACGCGGGGATGCGCGGCCCCCAGGTCAAGCAGACCTCGAATGCCTACCGCTTGATGCTTCCGCCACAGGTCGAAAGGAGCATGACGCCACCACCGCCAGAAGACGACAGCGATCGGCGGCAGGCAGCGACCGAGGAGGGCAGGGCGATGATCGCCAGCCTCCCGCTCGATGAGCAGCCGGCCGAGTTCATTGACGATCCCGGCCTAGCCGCGGTTCTTGCCCGGCTCGGGCGAGCGATTATGGACCAGGAACGTGATTCAGAGAGGCAGAATGAATCCCGGCAGAGTTAGAAATATACAAGCGGAATTGGCCTAACGGCCAATGCGTAGTTCGTTGCGTGCCGCCTTCGGCGTCACAGATGCGGCCTACCGGCCGCAGGCTTGGCGGGAAGAAGGTGGGCGAGGTGGCGGCGGAATCGCCTCCTACGACCGCCCAGATGCGCCGTGAGGGCAGGGAAGGAGCTTCCGGGTGGTTCGGGGAGCCTAGCGCGGCAGCCATCGCCAGCGGGGCTTAAATCAGGCCGGATCAAACAGCCCGGCGAACTCGCGCTGGTCATAGAAGCGGATTTTCTCGACCGCGAGCGGGCGTTCGCCCTGGCGCAGCAGGAGGAGCTGGTCGGGCCGCATCCGCATGATTTCATCGGGCGTGGCGAGCCGGCGGGCGGTGACGTGCGCGCTGACGCTTTCCGAGGGGCTGGCGCGATTGTCGCCCCAGCCGATCCCGCGCGACGTGCTGACGGTATCGTATTCCAGCGTCGTGTCGCCGATCGTGCGGGAGAGCATGTCGGCGGTGGCGTGGTCGTTGACCCCGAACGCCTGGAAGACGCCCGCGTTGGACATGAAGGTGCCAGCCCGCTCGCCATAGTTCGCCTTGAGCTGATGCATGTCCTGGAGGATCGGCCAGAGCTGGAGGCCATAGCCCGCCATCAGTCCCATCGCGCGCTCGACCGGTTCGAGGCGGCCGAGGGCGGCGAACTCGTCCAGCAGGAACAGCACCGGCCGGGCAGGGCGGGCGGTCGATCGCGCCATGTCGGTGACGGCCTGGCTCACCAGCAGGCGCAGCCAGCGCGCATAGGTATCGAGCCGATCGGGCGGCAGGCACAAGAACACGGTCGCGGTCGTGTCCTTCAATCCGGCGAAGGTGAAATCCGACGCGGCCGTGCTGGCGACGATGCGCGGGCTATCGAGAAAGTGGGTATGGCGTTGCGCCGAGGACAGCACGCCCGCCGCCTCGCGATCGGACTTGCCGAGCTGACGGTTGGCGGCGCGCGCGACCAGGCCACCGGCGCCCGCGCTATCCTGCATCGCGGCCAACAGATCGGCGAAGCAGGCAGGGGCGAGCGTCAGGCACTCGCGTACCGTCGCCAGCGTGCGACGATCGGCGGGTTCGGTGGTGACGACATGGAGGATCAGCCCGGCGATGAGCGCCTTGGCTTCCTCGTTCCAATGCGCTTCGCCCGATTGTCCGGGCGCGTCATGGACCAGGGCGTCGGCGAGCGTGTTGGCATCTTCCGCGAGATCGAGGCTGGCGGGATCGAGCCGGTCGAGCGGATTGTAGCGGGCAGGGGGCCGGCCCGAGACGCCGAACGGATCGAGGCACCAAACCGGCCCCTTGGTGGCGCGGGCGCGGGCGGTGACGCGGGCGTTCTCGCCCTTGGGGTCGATGCAGATCACCGAGCGATCGAGCAAGAGCAGGTTGGGAATGATTGTGCCGACGCCCTTGCCCGAGCGGGTCGGGGCCATCGTCAGCAGATGCGCCGCGCCGTCATAGCGGAGCAGCTTGCCCGATTTGGCGGAGCGGCCGATCAGGAGATCCCCGTTTGCTTCCAGCTTTCGCACATCCGAGCGGTCGCCGAAGCGTGCCGACCCCAGCAGCTCGCTTTGCCGGTTGGCGGCATTGCGATTGACGCGCCAGGTGAAGAACAAGATCAGGCCGAACAGCAGGAACGGAATGTCGGTCGCAATCTCGCCATAGCCAAAGATGCCCTTGAGCCAGGCGTTGCTGGCGAACAGGGCTACCACCGCCACGACGATCGCGAGCCGCCAGCTTATCGGTCGACGCCCGCCGATGCGCGGACCCGCCATCAGTGAGGTTGCTCAATTAACGGGCATCGTATGCGCAGGACAAACATCATCGCTGCATGATCGCGATCTACGCACGCTACGCAACGGTGTCGCCAGCCCGCTGCATCTTGCCGGCGCCACCCGGAAAGGGGATGCACTGTTGCGCCCGTGACCGGAACGATTATCCCGGTGCACGTTTACGGGAGATATTTGATGAAGCTAGACGATCTTGTGAAAGGCATTGCCGAGGGAAGCGATCTGAGTGCCGCCAAGGCCCGGGCGTTGATCGACCGCGTGTTCGGTGACATCGGCGATGCGGTTGCGCGGGGGGAGGAGGTGTCGCTGCCGGGTTTCGGCAAGTTCTCCAGCAAGGCCCGGGACGCCCGGACCGGTCGCAATCCCCGGACCGGCGAAGCTATGGAGATCGCCGCGTCGACCAAAATGGTGTTCACACCGGCCAAGGCACTCAAGGACAAGCTTTCCTCATGACCACAGAAATCGATACCGGCCCGAACGCGATCGAGCTCGCAACCGAGCTGACGATCGCATGGCTGAGCAATCCCAACACGCGCGTCGCGGCCGAGGACGTGCCGGCATTTCTCACCCGGATGCGTGACAGCATCACAGGATTGATCGACCAATCGAGCACAGCAGTTCCGCAGGAAGCGACGGCCGCCCAGTTCACCCCGGCGGTGTCGGTACGTAAATCGCTGGCGTCGAAGGATCATATCATCTCGCTGATCGACGGCAAGCCGTACAAGACGCTTCGCCGTCATCTAAGCGGACATGGACTCACGCCCGAGCAATATCGGGAACGCTACAATCTGAAGCCGGACTACCCGATGGTGGCAGAGGCGTATTCAGAAGCCCGGCGCGCTATGGCAAAGAAAATCGGTTTGGGGCGCAAGCCTGGTCCGCACGCAGCACCGGCCCACCCGAGCCCGCCCACGCGGCAAAAATTGAGGCTGCCTACGATCACCGAATGAATCGCCGGGTCCGCAGCCGTTGATGGATCAGGATCCCAGCAGCGCCACTTAAGCCATGCGTAGCGACATCAGCTTGTCGGGGTCAATTGGCGCGAGGTACCCCAGCGGAACGCCGACCGGTCGGCCGCACCCTCTGCCCAGATCAGTTCCGCGACATGGAAGAGTTTCTGGACGGTGGATGCGCGGTCGCTTGCGACGCAGTCGATCACCGCATCATCGAACATCGGGCTTAGCGAGCGCATCCTTCGGTCTCCTGTTCGCTTTTTAGGCGGTGACCGTGACATTGGTGTGGCGACCGCAAGCGGATGAGCGCGTCAGTGATACGATTGCTCGCAGGAAAGCCCCACTCAGATCGCGTCGGGATGATCGAGCAGCCGCAGCAGGATTTGCGACACGAGGGGAGGGGACACGCCTTCGTCCAGCAGCATGTCGAAAAACGCATCGTCGTTCGGCGTCGGGATCATGTCCTCGATAACCAGGTTGGCGCGCGACTCCGCCATGTCCTCACGCCACATGGCGACTTCCGCCGGCGTGCCGCGCGTAAAATCCATCGCGCGCACTTCGGCGCGGATCGCCTCGATATCGAATGTGATCATCAACTACCCCTCCTCACCGTTTTGCAAGAGCAGATAATTCAGTGCATCCACCGCATCGCGCTCGGTAGCAAAGAGGAGATCAAGCCAGCGGGCCTCAACCGCAGACCAGAGACCCCAAGCGCCGTCCAATTTCGGTTCAGGGCGTTGCGCGACACGATAATCGCTGGCGCTCATCAGCGCGCCTCCTTGGCATCGCTTTCGGCATCGAACGCGCGTTTGCCGCGCCGCTTCCACAGCGCCAGCACGTCCCCGGCATCATCACCGCGCGCGCGTCCGGCGAGATCGAGCAGCGCGCCGTAGAGCGTGGCACGATCGTCGACGGCCAGTTCGACCAGGCCGGCTTTCTGGACGAGGCCGCCCAGCTCGATCAGGTGGCGCGTTCGTTCGCGGCGTTGCACGACCCAGCTCCGATTATCCGTTCGCCGCCGCGCCGCTTCCGCCCGCAGCGTCGCCGCCCGGTTCAGCTTGAGCGCCCGATCCGTCGATCGCAGCAGCGCCGCCACCCCCCTCGACTTCGCTCGGGACAGGCTTGCGCCCGCGTCGTTGAAAGAAGGCCGCGCCCTTCGATCGCCACGCCTCCTTTGCGCTCGCATCCTTCGACCCGACCGCATCCAGCAGCACGCCCGCTAGCGTCTCGGCATCGAGCGCATCGGCACCCGTGGCGGCGACGAGCTGGCCGAGCTGTTCGACCCGCTTCGCCTTGAGCGCGCGGGCTTTGTCGCCGAGCGCCTTCAACTCCGCATCGTAATCGCGCACCTTCCGCATCGCCTCTACCCCTCCGCGATCATCAGCCAGAACACTCTAGCGCAGCCGGCGCAGGGGGTAAAGAACGAACGGAGCAGTAGGCAGCACCAAGTCAATCACGAGGAGTGTAGCGGATTGTGAGTGCGCGCTTATACGTCGTTGCCGACGTGCGCTCAGAAGTGCAATAAGCGGGGCGTCATGGCGATCTACCACTTCTCCGCCAAGGTTGTCAGCCGCGCGAACGGATCGAGCGCCGTCGCGAGCGCCGCCTATCGTTCCGCGTCCGAGTTACATGACGATCGGCTAAACCGCGATCACGATTTCAGCAACAAGGCGGGCGTGACCCACTCCGAGATCATGTTGCCGGAAGGCGCGCCGGAGCGTTTAAACGACCGCGCGACCTTGTGGAACGAGGTGGAGGCGGGGGAGAAGCGCAAGGACGCGCAGCTTGCCCGCGAGGTGGAGTTCTCGATTCCGCGCGAAATGAACGAGAAGCAGGGCGTCGCGCTCGCGCGCGATTTCGTGAAGCAGCAGTTTGTCGATCGCGGGATGGTCGCGGACCTGAACGTGCATTGGGACAAGGCGAAGGACGGCACGCCGAAGCCGCACGCGCATGTCATGCTGGCGATGCGCGATGTGGGGCCGGAG
>NZ_QFOA01000104.1 GCF_003248505.1 Sphingobium sp. | reverse complement strand
CGCGGAAAAGCGGCTCTGCCGGGCCAGAATGCTGCGGGTTCGAGGCTTGATCCACCCGACTTCGGCCGTTTGCGCGACGACAGACACCGCTCGGGGCGAGAAACGCTTGCCCAGCGAGCAAAATCAGGCGATCTTGAAGTCAAGCGGCAGGCCACTTGGGGAATGTCGGATGAATAGGAGTGCCCAGTATGGCCGACCTCGTAGTACTTGATTTTGACGGAACTGACACGGCTGACATCGTG
This sequence comes from Sphingobium sp., assembly GCF_003248505.1. Classification (GTDB taxonomy): domain Bacteria; phylum Pseudomonadota; class Alphaproteobacteria; order Sphingomonadales; family Sphingomonadaceae; genus Sphingobium. The sequence continues at coordinate 8,164 of NZ_QFOA01000104.1, read as the reverse complement.
CTCGGCAAATTGCGCGAACTGCGCAAGGAGCATCTGATCGACATGCTCGATGCCGTGGTTGTCATCCGCCCCGAGGAAGGGGACATACAGATCAAGCAATCCGTCAATCTGACCGCGATCGGCGCGAGCAGCGGGCTGAGCACGGGGGCGCTGGTCGGCACTCTTGTCGGTCTGCTTGTCCTCAATCCGATGGCGGGTTTCGCGATTGGCGGCATGGCGGGCGCCGCGATGGGTGCATTGAGCGGTCGGCTGTCGGATTACGGAATAAACGACCAGTTCATCAAGGATCTTGGCGAGACCATCAAGCCCGGAACATCGGCACTTTTCGTGTATGTGGCAAAGGCAACGACCGACAAGGTCGTCGCCGAGATCAAACAGTACGAGCCGCGCATTCTCAAGACATCGCTGTCGAAGGAACAGGAAGACAAGTTGCGCGCTCTTCTTGCCGGGCCCGCGCTTTCGGGGGACGTGTCTGCGGCGGGCTGAGGCGCGTCGGGCTGCAACACGGCGCTTCGGCGCAAGGATCGTCAGGCCGATGCAATCCGGGCATCGGCCTTTCGCCGAGCAAGCATTCTCTGGACAACCTGCGCAACTCGTCCGACTGTGGTGCTTCAGGTGTAAACCCGTCACCATGGAAGAGATCGTGCGAACCCAGATCATGATCATGCGCGTTTCGGTCGATTTCAGTCGTTTCACGTTTATCCTTGTGACCCTGGCCCTGCTGGTTCTGGTAGGCTGCAGCCGCCCGCCGGAGATCATTGGCATCGACAATCCAGAGCTTCGGGCCGAGGCGGAGGCGCTCAGCACACGCCACCGCATCTTCATCACCAGCACGCGGGCCCCCTCGGACGAGCCGGGTGCTTTGCTGTCGGCCAACCGGGCCCGAACGCTTGGGCTCGCGTCGGTGGATGTCCTCGTTCCGCCCACGCATGTTCTCGGCCAGCTGGAACGGCCCACGCGCCTTCCGCCCGATCCGAGCCAGCATTTCATGGCCGTCGATCCCGTCACCTAGGTTCTGTCGCAAATATTTCGGGCATCGTGTAGCCCGGTATGATGCGGCGCTGTATGAGGTGACTTCGCAGGCATGCTTGGACAGTGACGATGGTTGACTTCAAGGGCGCGCATTATCCTAAATCGGTGATCTTGTTCGCTGTGTTTTTCTATCTGCGATATCCGGTTTGATATTGCTCGTCGTGCGATCGACGAAACGATCCGGCTGCTGTCAGAGCGTGGCGACCTCGACGTACCGTTGACTGCGGTCGCGCATGCCATCGGCTTGTCGAGCGCCCTTAGGGAAACGGCGTCCAATTGTCCCCGCCAGTGGGAACCGTGCCGAGGATGCCGATGCCGCCCGCGAGCGCCGAGGCGTCCAGGTGGGAGTACCGCTTGGCGGTGATCGAGACGTCCGAGTGCCCGGCCCACATCGAGAGGCGCTGTAGCTCCATCCCGCCGAGCGCCAGCCGGGTGATGCAGGTTGACGGCATGGGTTGTTCGCAGTAGCAGCATTTGTGAGTGAGCGATCACTCACACTTTAGAACGAGATTCGCATGACATACAAGGGGTACGCGTTTGCCGCGCTGCTGTTCCTCCCGCTCGCCGCGTGCGGTGGTGGAAAGGAGGCCGCGCAACAGCAGCAGCAGGCGCAGGCAGGGCCGCCGCAGGTCGGCGTCGTGACGGTGCAGCCGCAGTCGGTAACGCTGACGACGACGCTCCCCGGCCGGCTGACCGCGTATGAGACGTCGGAGGTGCGCCCGCAGGTCAGCGGCCTCATCACCGCGCGGCTGTTCCGTGAGGGCGATCAGGTGTCGAAGGGGCAGGCGCTCTACCGCATCGACCCGCAACCCTATGTGACGCAGGTCGCCAATGCCCGCGCCGCGCTGGCGCGCGCCCGCGCCGCGATCGCCTCCACCTCGGCGCTCCAGCGGCGCTATGGCGAGCTGGTCAAGATCAATGCCATCTCGCGACAGGATTACGACAACGCCCTGACGCAGGCGCAGCAGGCGCAGGCCGACGTCGCGGCGCAGTCCGCCGCGCTGCGCTCGGCGCAGATCGACCTGGCGCGCACCACCGTCCGCGCGCCGATCTCCGGGCGCATCGGGCGTTCGGTGGCGACCACCGGCGCGCTCGCGACCGCGGGACAGGCCAATGCGCTGACGACGATCCAGCGCCTCGACCCCATCTATGTCGACGTGCCGCAATCGGCCGCCGACCTGCTCAAGCTGCGGCAGAAGATCGCCGCCGGCGACCTGTCGCGCGGCGGCGGTGCGGCGCGCGTCCGGCTGCGGCTGGACGACGGGTCGGTCTATCCGATCGAGGGGACGTTGCAGTTCGCCGACGTCAGCGTCGATCCCGCGACGGGGACTCAGACGATCCGCGCGCTGTTCCCCAACCCGCGCGCGCTGTTGCTGCCGGGCATGTACGTCCGCGCCGAGCTGGTCGAGGGGACGCAGGCCAATGCGATGCTGGTGCCCCAGCGCGCGGTCAGCCGCGACGAAAAGGGCAATGCGCTCGCGATGGTCGTCGGCCCCGATGGCAAGGTGCAGCCGCGCCCGCTGACGACGTCGCGCACGATCGGCGACGACTGGCTGGTGACCGGCGGGCTGAAGCCGGGCGACAAGGTGATCGTGGAGGGCGGCATGATGCTGCGCCCCGGCATGCCGGTGAAGGCGGTGCCGTACAATCCCAACGCCGCCCCGGCCCAGGGGCAGGGCCAGCCCGGCCAGGGCCAGCCCGCGGCGCAAGCGAAGTAACGCCCCATGTCACGCTTTTTCATCGATCGGCCCATCTTCGCATGGGTCATCGCGATCGTGCTCATGCTGGCGGGCGCGATCGCGATCCGCAGCCTGCCGATCGCGCAATTCCCGGAAATCGCGCCGCCCGCGGTGACGATCAACGCCATGTATCCGGGCGCCGATGCCGAAACGCTGGAACGCACGACCACCCAGGTGATCGAGCAGCAGCTGCGCGGGATCGACAACCTGCGCTATTTCTCGTCCTCGTCCTCGTCGGCGGGGATGCTGACGATCACGCTGACGTTCGAACAGGGCACCGACCCGGACATCGCGCAGGTCCAGGTGCAGAACAAGCTGCAGGCCGCGACCCCGCTGCTGCCGCAGGAAGTGCAGCGCCAGGGATTGCAGGTCGCCAAGTCGGCGGCGAACTTCCTGGTCATCGTCGGCATCTATTCCGACGACAATTCGCACACCGCCAACGACCTGGCCGACATGATCGTGTCGAAGTTCCAGGACCCGATCAGCCGCGTCAACGGCGTGGGCGAGCTGCAGGTGTTCGGCGCGCAATATGCGATGCGCATCTGGGTCGATCCGCTCAAGCTCAACAGCTATCAGCTGACGATCGCCGACGTGTCGGCCGCGGTGCAGGCGCAGAACGCGCAGGTTTCCGCCGGCCAGATCGGCGGCCAGCCGTCGCCCAAGGAGCAGGAGCTGAACGCGACCGTCTCGGTCCAGTCGCGGCTCCAGACGCCCGAGCAGTTCGGCAACATCCGGCTGAAGACCGATGCGGCGGGCGCGGTCGTGCGGCTGCGCGACGTCGCGCGGGTGGAGCTGGGCGCGGAGAATTACGGCTTCGACACCAAGTATAACGGCAAATATGCCGCAGGCTTCGGCGTGAAGCTGGCCGCGGGCGCCAATGCGCTGTCCACGGTCGAGGCGGTGAAGGCACAGGCGGCGCAGATCGCCAAGTCGCTGCCGGCCGACGTCAAGCTGGTCTACCCCTACGATACCACGCCGTTCGTGCGCCTGTCGGTGGAGCAGGTGATCCACACGCTGGTCGAGGCGGTGGTGCTCGTCTTCCTCGTCATGTTCCTGTTCCTGCAAAACTGGCGCGCGACGCTGATCCCGACGATCGCGGTGCCGGTGGTGCTGCTGGGCACGTTCGCGATCATGGCGGTGGCCGGCTATACCATCAACACGCTGACGCTGTTCGGCATGGTGCTGGCGATCGGCCTGCTGGTCGACGATGCGATCGTCGTGGTGGAGAATGTCGAGCGGCTGATCGTCACCGAACACCTCAGTCCCAGGGAAGCGGCGCGAAAGTCGATGGACGAGATCAGCAGCGCGCTGATCGGCATCGGCCTCGTCCTGTCGGCGGTGTTCCTGCCGATGGCGTTCTTCGGCGGATCGACCGGCGTCATCTATCGCCAGTTCTCGATCACGATCGTGTCGGCGATGGTGCTGTCGGTGGCGGTCGCACTGATCCTGACCCCGGCGCTGTGCGCGACGATCCTGAAGCCGCACGACCCGAACAAGGCGGAGAGCAACGGGCTGCTGGCGCGGTTCTTCCGCTGGTTCAACGAAAAGTTCGACAACGGTCAGCGTCATTACGAGCAGGGCGTGCGGCGTTCCGCGCGCAGCTGGAAGCGGTCGATGCTGGTCTATCTGCTGATCGTCGCGGGCGTCGCGCTGCTGTTCGTGCGGCTGCCGTCGGGCTTCCTGCCCGATGAGGATCAGGGCACCGTCATCGCGCTGGTGCAGGGGCCGTCGGGGGCGACCAGCGGGCGCACCGACAAGGGGCTGGATCTGGTGCGCAACCACTTCCTGGGCGCCGAGAAGGCCAATGTCGCGGGCGTGTTCACGATCAACGGCTTCAGCTTCGCCGGGCAGGGGCAGAATACCGGGCTGGCGTTCATCAACCTGAAGCCGTGGGAGGACCGTTCGGGCACCGCGAACAAGGCGCAGACGATCGCCGGGCGCGCGATGGGGGCGTTCAGCCAGTATAAGGACGGCCTGATCTTCGCGCTGGTGCCGCCGGCGGTGCAGGAACTGGGCAATGCCACCGGCTTCGACCTCCAGCTGGTCGACACCGGCGGGATCGGTCACGAACGGCTGACCCAGGCGCGCAACATGATGCTGGGCATGGCGATGCAGGACAAGACGCTGGCGCAGGTGCGCCCGCTGAGCCTGGAGGATGCCCCGCAGCTGAAGGTCAACGTCGACGAGGACAAGGCGCGCGCGCTGGGGCTGGACCTGAGCCAGGTCAACTCGACCATCTCGACCGCCTGGGGCGGCGCCTATGTCAACGACTTCATCGACCGCGGGCGCGTGAAGCGCGTCTATGTGCAGGCCGATACGCCCTATCGCCTGCGCCCGGAGGATATCGGGTCGTTCTTCGTGCGCGGTGCCGATGGCCAGATGGTGCCCTATACCGCGTTCACCACCCTGTCCTGGGCCAATGCGCCGGTCGCGCTGACCCGCTACAACGGCCAGCCGGCGATGCAGCTGCAAGGCTCGCCCGCGCCGGGGCAGAGCACGGGCGCGGCGATGAAGGCGATGGAGGCGATCCATGCCAAGCTGCCGCCGGGTACGTCGCTGGAATGGACCGGCCTGTCCTATGAGGAGAAGCTGTCGGGCGGGCAGGCGCCGGCGCTCTACGCCCTGTCGCTGCTGATCGTGTTCCTGTGCCTGGCGGCGCTGTACGAAAGCTGGTCGGTGCCGATCTCGGTGCTGCTGGTCGTGCCGCTGGGCGTGGCGGGCGCGTTGCTGGCGGCGTGGCTGACCGGGCTGAACAACGACATCTACCTGCAGGTTGGCCTCATCACCACGATCGGCGTGGCGGCGAAGAACGCGATCCTGATCGTCGAATTCGCCGAGGAGCGGATCGCCGAGGGGATGAAGCCGTTCGACGCCGCGGTCGAGGCCGCGAAGCTGCGGCTTCGCCCGATCCTGATGACCTCGCTCGCCTTCGTGTTCGGCGTGCTGCCGCTGGCGGTATCGACGGGCGCGGGCGCGGGTGGGCAGAATGCGATCGGCCGGTCGGTAGTGGGCGGGATGCTGTCCGCCACGGTGCTGGGCATCTTCCTGGTGCCGGTGTTCTTCGTCGTCGTCCTGCGGCTGTTCGGCCACGAGCATGACGGGAAGGCCGGCGACCAGGCGCAACGCGATGCGGACGGTGATGCCGGTCCGCAGGGCGACCACCCCCGACCGGCTCATGAAGGAGCCTGATGTGACGAGCCGTACTTCCTTCGTGGCGCTGCTGGCGCTCACCACCGCGCTGGCGGGCTGCAACCTGGCGCCCAAATACCAGCGCCCCGACGGCGCGGTCCCGGCCGCGCTGCCGCAGGGCGGGGTCTATCCGCGCGCGGCGACCGATGCGCCCGACGTGACGCAGATCGGCTGGCGCGATTTCTTCCTCGACCCGCGGCTGCAGGGGGTGATCGAGCTGGGGCTGGCCAACAATCGCGACCTGCGCATCGCGGCGGCCAACGTGTTGCAGGCGCGCGCGCAATATCGCGTCCAGCGCGCCGATCTGGTCCCCAATACCATGATCTCCGGTTCGGGGACATTTACCAACAACCTGTTCGGCGCGGCCGGTGCGGCCGGCGGTGCAGGGGCGGGTGCCGGGGCCGGAGCGGGCGCCGGTGCCGGTGCTGGCGCCGGTGCGGCGGTCGGGACCGGATCGTCGAACATCGAATTCTATTCGGTGAACGCCGGCTTTTCCGCGTTCGAGCTGGACCTGTTCGGCCGCGTGCGCAACCTGAACCGCGCGGCGCTGGAAAGCTATTTCGCGTCGGAGGAGGCGCAGCGCGCGACCCGCATCAGCCTGATCGCGGAGATCGCGACCGCGTGGCTGACGCTGGCGTCGGACCAGGAGCAGTTGCAGCTGTCGCGCGATACGCTGAAGGCGTTCGAGGAGACGCAGCGACTGACCCAGGCGCAGTTCCGCGTCGGCGTCGCCTCCGAACTGGAGGCGCGGCAGGCGGAAACCAACTACCAGTCGGCGCGCAACGATATCGCCGCGCTCCAGACGCGCATCGCGCAGGACCAGAATGCGCTCAACCTGCTTGTCGGCACCACGGTGCCCGCCGAACAGCTGCCGACCGGGCTGGGCGATCGTCCGCTGACCCGCGACGCGCTGCCCGGCAACGTCTCGTCGGAGGTGCTGTTGCGCCGTCCCGACGTGTTGCAGGCCGAGCATCAGCTGATCGCGCAGAACGCCAATATCGGCGCGGCGCGTGCGGCGTTCTTCCCGCGCATCTCGCTCACCGCGACGATCGGGACGATCTCGACCGCGCTGTCCGGGCTGTTCGGCGGCGGGTCGTTCACCTACACCGGCGCGCCGTCGGTGGCGCTGCCGCTGTTCGACGGCGGGCGCAACGCGGCGAACCTCGATTACGCCAAGGCGTCGCAGCAGGCGGCGGTCGCCAGTTACGAAAAGGCGATCCAGACCGCGTTCCGAGAGGTATCCGATGCGCTGGCGACTCGCGGCACGATCGGCGAGCAGGTGGCGGCGCAGACCGCGCGCGCCAATGCCGCCAACGTCACCTCGCGGCTGTCGACCGCGCGCTACCGCGCCGGGGTCGATTCGTTCCTCATCTCGCTCGATGCGCAGCGCACCGCCTACGCCGCGCAGCAGCAGCTGGTGACGACGCGGCTGGCGCAGGCCAGCAACCTGGTGGAACTGTACCGGCGGCTGGGCGGGGGACTCAACTGATCCATATTGCGTAACGGACCGTTTGGCGTACACTCTCGTTCATTAGACGAGAGGATGAGCCGATGATGCCGCAAGAGCGCAACGGTGACGAGGCGATGGTGATCCTGCAGACGCTGCTGTGCGTGATGCGGGAAAAGAACCTGTTGTCGCGCGCCGATATCGAGGATCTGTGCAGCCGGGTGGCGATGCGCGCCGCCCAGGCCGAGCGCGATCCGATCCCGTGCTGCGCCCAGGCGGCCAACGCCGCGGCGCACGAGATGGCGAAGATCGGCGATTACATCGGCAAGCATTACGGCGGGAAACACCGCCGCATCTGAGCGGGCGAGGTCGGCGGCGGGCGCGCATCACGGCGCGTTCGCGTCGGACATCCGTCAGGCGCCTCCGTCATGCCGGACTTGATCCGGCATCCATGTGTCCGCGGACGCAAGGTCCGTTATTTTTGCGGCACCATGGCCTCCGGCCTTCGCGAGACCGTTGAAAAGTCGGTATTCCCGCCGCTTCTCTCCGTCACCCCGGACTTGTTCCGGGGTCCACTGTGCCGCAAATCAGACGCTTGCCGGTGTGTCGAAACGTGGATGCCGGAACAAGTCCGGCATGACGGCGCGGGTTTTGCGAACTCCAAGGTGACGCGGCTGTTCAACAACACCGCCTTCGACGTCATCAACGAACTGTTCCAGAATGCCCGCCGTGCCGGTGCGCAGTGCGTATCGGTGTC
>NZ_QFOA01000186.1 GCF_003248505.1 Sphingobium sp. | reverse complement strand
CCGGCACGGTCGACCTGCGCATGCTGCGTCCGCTCGACAAGAATGACCGCATCCTCGCCGTGTCGCTGCGCGGCCAGATGAACGGCATGGACAAGCTCAATCCTGATGGCGAACGCTATGGCTATCGCGCTTCGGCCACCTATGTCGATCAGTTCGCCGACGACACGCTGGGCCTGTCGCTAGGCTTCGCCGCCTCGCAGACCCCGTCGCAGAATGAGCGTTTCAACGCCTGGGGCTATCCCACCGATGCCGACGGCAATCTGATCATCGGCGGCGCCAAGCCCTATGTGCAGTCGAACCTGCTCAAGCGCTATGGCATGGTCGGCACGCTGGAATGGCAGCCGAGCGACAATTTCCACTCGACCTTCGACGTCCTCGCCTCGCATTTCGAGGAAGAGCAGCGGCTGCGCGGCATCGAATTCCCGCTCGTCTGGGGCACCGATGTCGGCGTCAGCGACGTGACGGTCGACAATGGCTTCGTCACCGGCGCCACCTTCTCCAACGTCTATGGCGTCCAGCGCAACGATTATAACAAGCGCAAGGCCGACACCATCTCGCTCGGCTGGAACAACGACATCCGCCTCAATGATCGGCTCAAGCTCAATGTCGATGCCAGCTGGTCGCGCGCCAAGCGCACCGACTTCCTGCTCGAAACCTACTCGGGCACCGGCTATCTGCGTTCGGGCGTGTCCGACACGGTGCGCGTCGAGCGCCAGTCGAATGGCCTGTTCAGCATCGTGCCGACGCTCGATTACAGCGACCCCAATGTCATCAGCCTGACCGACCCCAATGGCTGGGGCTATAATGGCACCACCGCCGTCGTGCAGGCGGGCTTCCTCAACCGGCCCAAGTTCATCGACGACATGAAGTCGTTCCGCGCCAACCTGGTCGGCGAGATTTCCGGCAGCATCTTCAGCAACTGGGAAATTGGCGGCAATTACAGCCGGCGCAAGAAGACCAGCGCCTATACCAGCTATTTCCTCTGCCCGACCGGCGGCACGGATTGCACCATCGCCAATGGCACGCCCGGT
>NZ_QFOA01000185.1 GCF_003248505.1 Sphingobium sp. | reverse complement strand
TGGGCGGTTTCCAGCATTTCACAGACCTCGTTATGCACCATTATCATGTCATCCTGGCCTGCCTGGGTCAGCCGGGCAGCTTCGAACCCGTGCTGGAGATCGACACACGGTCGGACGAGACATTGTGGGAGACGTGGATCGAGGGCTTTGGACAGGCGATGGATCTTGCCCCTTCGGGCTGGCAGCGTGTCCTCAATGACGATGATCCCGGTTGCCGCGCCGCGATCGAGGGTATTCGCGAACTTCGCTCGTTTGCCGATGGGACGAAAAAGCTGTCTCTCACCGCGGAAGACAAATGGGATCGGGAAGCACCTGACCTGATCCCGATCTGGGTCGAGATCCTGCACCAGTGGCGGATTGAAAATGACCCCCACCGACCGGCTGCCATCAAGCGCGAAAAGACGGGGCGTAACGAACCATGTCCCTGCGGGTCGGGCGCCAAATACAAGAAGTGCTGCGGTTTGAACTAAATGATCGCGGACAACTGCGGGCGCGGCATGACCGTCAGCTGGGTCTTCCTCTGCGCGCTTCCAAACCCGTCAACTCGATGAAGTTAGGCGATCGACATCCGCCCCGACTGAAATCGTCTCCGACAAAAGCAGCAGACACGTTCGCTCTTTCACGTGCCGACCGCAATCATCCGGGCATGCCCTCATCGCCATAAAGAAAGTCCTGGCTATTTGTCGCATTGGGGCCAGTTGTCGTCTTGGCTGTGGCGGCCAAGCGCATCTCTTCCAGCAAAACGCGGCGGCTGGCCCTGTCAGTAGGCATATTGACCGGAACAAGACGGACAGCAGCGTGTCCCTCACGGGTCAGGATGATTTCTTCCCCTGCTTCCGCGCGCCGAACAAGGTCGATGAGTTGGCCTGCCGCATCAGATATGGAAATATGCATAGGCCATTATCCCTGGCGTTTGAGAACAGCGGCTCATTTTAGACGGTTGCACAGTTCCATCCAAGGCCGAAACCGGGGGCGGGGACTAAGCCGTGCCCCCGGCCATGTTCAGGCGGCTTGCGCGAAGCTTTGGTCGCCTTCGTTG
>NZ_QFOA01000184.1 GCF_003248505.1 Sphingobium sp. | reverse complement strand
TGCGTCGATCCAGTCAAGGGCTTCTGCCGCACGACCATGTGCGATCAATCGGGCGGCCACCTGCGCATTGAGTACGGGGGTGCGACGATCGGGATCGACCGTTGCAATATAGGCGTCCACATCGCCGTCGAGATCGGCGAGTTTGGGTAGCAGCCAGCCGACCTTATAGTCGAACTGTCGCCGGTCATTTCCTGTCTTGGCCGCCTGCCGCTCAAGCAGCATCCCGCGCAAAGCTGCTCGGCCCTCGTGCCCCAAGGCTGGAGAAGCCGCTTCCGGCAGGTCGTCGAAAACACCGTAGCCATCACCCTCGACGAGCATGAGAATATCACCCGCCAGCAGCTCGACATTGGGTGCATCCGCCTGGCACTATAGCCTGCCCAGATCCTCGCCGCCTTGACGGAATATCTCGCCAAGCGAACCGCTGCTGTCGTCGGATCTTTCGAACACCGGCTCGGCAAGGCTCAGGAACAGCCGCATGCTATCGATCGCCTGGCTCAGCGAGTGGTCGGCTAGCGGCCCCATGATCGCTTCGCGCAGTTGATCGAGTTCGCGCGCGAGTGCAGGCACCTTGTCCCATTCGACGAAACCTCTCGAACGCCGGATGGTCTTCAGTCGCTTGTCGATTTCGTGCGCCAGCGCGCCGCTATCGTCCTTGGCCGCCAGTTCCATGCGGACGGCGCGGGCGAAGACGGCGTCACGCTCGGCTTGCGCCAGAACAAGCCGAGCAAGGCGAGCGGCTCCCAGCGCCGCGATCGCTTCGGACGTCATCTTGCCCGAACCGCGATTGGCCTTTCCGGAGGCCGCCATCAGCCGTCCTGCCCTGATACCAACCCTGCCGTTCCCTGAATCAGGGCAAGCAGCATGGCGTGCAGTGCCTCCTCGGCCCGTTCGCGCCGTGCCGGATCGGTGGCGGCGATGTCCCGGCGCATCCAGTCCGGCAGGCGCCGGAGCAAGGCGGTCAGTTGCGAATCCATATCCTGAGGCATTCCTCGTTCTTCGCAGCCGGGGACCGCTGCCGCAACAGCAGCTTGCACATGGGCCT
>NZ_QFOA01000015.1 GCF_003248505.1 Sphingobium sp. | reverse complement strand
TCAAGGACTGGCGACGGGTCGCAACGCGCTACGACCGGTGCCCCCACGCCTTCTTCTCGGCCATCGCTCTCGCTGCCACCGTCATCTTCTGGCTATGATTAGTGAGTCCTGAGCTTGGCGCGGCTTTCCTTGCCGCCGACCTTGGGCTTTGCATCGAGCCGCGCCCCGATCATGCCAGCTATATCGCAAGCTGGATCAAGGTATTGCAAAACGACACCCGCGCCATCGTGCAGGCCGCCGCCCATGCAGAGCGCGCCGTTGCCTATCTTCACCGACTGGCGAACCCCGAAGCGATAAGAGAGGCGGCATAAGCCGTTGATGCGAGGCCGCCCCTATATGGGGCGGCCAAATTTTGCCGCCCACCCACTGACCCGCGCGCAGGTCGCTCCCTTCGGTCGCACCTACAATCCTGCCGCCTTGTTTGACCTCAACGCCAGACCGTGCCAGACCTTGGCTGATAGTTGGAGACGGCATGACAGACGCCACTTGTCGGCGGTTCGAGTGTTTTTTCAGGCCAGTTTTTTCAGGGCCTTTCTGGGGGCCTCGGCAAACGGTCGAACCGATATTCAAAAATAAAATCAATTATTTCAATGAACTAATTTGATTCCCTTCTTCCTGTAAAGCGCGATTTTGCGATATCGCACTTGCCCCCATCATCGAACAGCGCCAATGACCCATGCAAATAGGGCAAGAAAAGGATTGCGAGCGGATGAGCTTTTACGAAGTTCTGATCGTTGGTGCCGGCCATGCGGGCGCGCAGGCGGCGATTTCGTTGCGGCAAGCGGGTTTTGAAGGCGGCGTCGGAATGATCGGCGACGAAAAGGAGCCGCCTTATGAGCGGCCGCCGCTGTCCAAGGAATATTTTGCGGGCGAAAAGACGTTCGAGCGCATCCTGATCCGCCCCGCCGCGTTCTGGGCAGAGCGCAAGGTCGACCTCCTTCTCGGCAAGCGGGTCAAAAGCGTCGATCCCATCGCAAAGACAGTCACGGTCGGTAGCGAAGACATCGGTTACGACAAGCTGATCTGGTGCACCGGCGGCTCGCCGCGGATGCTGACTTGCAACGGTGCCGATGCGCCCAACGTCCATGCCGTGCGCCGCCGCGACGATGTGGACGCGATGATGGCCAAGCTGGACAGCGTGCACCATGTCGTCATTGTAGGTGGCGGCTACATCGGCTTGGAAGCCGCTGCGGTACTGACGAAGTTCGGAAAAAAGGTCGTCCTGCTCGAGGCGCTGGATCGTGTTCTTGCGCGTGTGGCGGGCGAGGAACTGTCGCGTTTCTACGAGAATGAGCATCGCGCTCATGGGGTCGACCTGCGCACTGACGCGAAGATGGATTGTGTCGAGGTCGTCGACGGAAAGGCGACAGCGGTGCTCATGGCCGACGGCAGCCGGATCGAGACGGACATGGTGATCGTCGGCATCGGTATCATTCCTGAAACCGGCCCCCTGATCGCGGCGGGCGCAGCGGGTGGCAACGGGGTCGACGTGGACGAATATTGTCGCACCTCTCTGCCCGACATCTATGCCGTGGGCGATTGCGCCGCGCATGCCAACCGTTTTGCAGGTGGCGCGCATATGCGGGTCGAATCGGTGCAGAACGCCAACGACCAAGCCAAGACCGCCGTCGCGCACATCCTGGGCAAGGACGAACCTTATGACGCCGTGCCATGGTTCTGGTCGAACCAATATGACCTGAAGCTCCAGACGGTCGGCCTGTCGGTAGGATTCGATCAGACGGTGCTACGAGGCGATCCGACTGCTCGCAGCTTTTCGGTCATCTATCTGAAAGGCGGAAAAGTCATCGCGCTCGATTGCGTCAATTCGGTCAAGGATTATGTGCAAGGCCGCGTCCATGTGCTGGCGAACGCCGCGCTCGATACGGCGCAGCTTGCTGACGCCAGCATTCCTTTGAAGGAGGTCGGGCTCGCCTGATTGCCGGATCAGCCTCTGAACATGGTCTTCATCGCCAGATCCCAGGGCCCGCCGCGATAATGCCACGCGGCGAGGCCTGAGATCGCCAAAGGGCGGGGTTCGAAGGTTTCACGCAGCCTGGTTGCAAGCGCCTTAGCCTCGTCGGGGGCGACCTTGTTCTGGACGGTGATATGAAGCCGGGGGCGGGCCTGATCCTGCGGCGTCAACAAACCGGCAAACGCGTCCGCAAGCGTCTGCCGCATCTCCAGCAGGCGCGGACTGTCGACGCGATAGGCTACACCGCGTCCCAGCATCATGACTTCCGTGAGACGCGCCAGGGGCGGTGGTCCGGCGCATAAGGCGCGCAATCGCTGCGCGATCTCGGCGATGGCCGATGGCGGCAAATGGTGAAACAGCGTGATGTGCGCCGTAAGATGGTTGCGTTCAGGCGGGAAATACGCCCGTCGCAAGGTATCCGCCAATGCGAAATCCTGTGCTCCCATGAGAGCCGTGACGATGATGGGGGCATTCTCGCTCGCCATGCGGCTCCCTCGACTTTGAAGCGGGCGGATGCAATTCCGCACAGACTGTCAGGCACCTATCCCGTTCAATCGAAAATGCAGGAAAGCAGGCGATGATGGCGAAGTCGTCGATATCATAGCCACTCCATCGGCATCACCCTTGCGCGAGGATCACAACTCTCCTCGCGCGCGTCGGATCTCGAACCATTTGCGCACATTTTCATTATGTTCCTGGTAGGTGTCGGCAAATATGTGCCCACCCTTTCCATCAGCCACGAAATATAGAGCCTTGGTTGCCTCAGGATGGAGGACAGCGAAAATCGACAGCTTGCCCGGGTTGGCGATCGGTCCTTTTGGCAGGCCGGTCATCGCATAGGTATTATAGTCGTTGACCGAAGCGATTTCCGATTTGCGGATACGCCGACCCAGCGGCTTGCCGCGCGTGATCGGATAGATGATCGTCGGGTCGGCCTGGAGCATCATGTTGGCGCGCAGGCGATTATAATAGACTGCGGCAACCTTGGGCCGTTCGGCAGGAATGGCGGTTTCCTTCTCCACGATGCTGGCAAGAATCAGTGCTTCCTTTGGCGTTTTAAGCAAAAGGCCCTTCGCCCTTCCCTCCCAAAGCTGCGCAAGCTCCTTGTCCATCGCGCGCTGCATTCGACGGAGCACGGCGGCGCGCGGCTCTCCTTTGTCGAAGGCGTAGCTGTCGGGCAGCACGCTGCCTTCTTCGGGAACCGTGATCGCGCCGGTCAGCTGATCGTTGGCCATCAGCCGCTCGTAGACGAGGATCGAGGGCATCCCTTCTGGAACGGTGACGAGGCGCGTAACCGTCTTTCCGCCTTGAAGGATGGAGAGAATATCGCTGTTGCTGGCACCGGCCGGGATTACGAATTCTCCCGCCTTAATCGGTTTCGCCGCACCGAAAATCTTTGCCCGGGTCAGGAAGGCGTCAGCGGACCGCACCGCCCCTTCCCGTTTGAGCACCACCGCTGCATCGGACAGACTCGCGCCTTCCGGAACGGCGATGCTGACGTCCTGCGGCGCCGGCCCCTTCTCGGTCCAACCGTGGACGAAACGAAATGCGATGAAAGCCGCAACGGCAAGACCCACCAGAACGACAGCGAGCCCGAACCGGCGCATGGAAGTTGAGCGGCTCTGACGTGCCATAGCCTGACCGCCCCCTAACCCGTCAGACCGCTTTCATGATGAGGGAGGCGTTGGTGCCGCCAAAGCCGAACGAGTTGTTCAAAACCGCGCGCACCTTCCGCTCCTTCGCTACGTGCGGTACGAGGTCGACACCCTTGCAGCTCTCGCTCGGCTCGTCGAGATTGAGCGTGGGCGGCACGATTTGGTCACGCATCGCAAGGATGCAGAAAATGCTTTCCACCGCGCCCGCGCCACCCAGAAGATGGCCGATGGCGGATTTCGTGGAAGACATTGACATAGTGGACAGATGTTCGCCGAACAGGCGCTTGACCGCGCCCAGTTCCAGTTCGTCACCCAGCGGGGTCGAAGTACCGTGCGCGTTTACATAGTCGATGTCGGCAAGGGAAAGCCCGCTCTTCCTCAGCGCCATTTCCATCGAACGATAACCGCCGCTGCCCTCCGGATGGGGGGCGGTAACATGATAGGCATCGCCCGACAGGCCATAGCCCACGACTTCGGCGTAGATTTTCGCGCCACGCTTTTTAGCATGTTCATATTCTTCGAGCACGACGACACCTGCGCCTTCGCCCATTACGAAGCCGTCGCGGTTGACGTCATAGGGGCGGCTCGCCTTTTCCGGCGTATCGTTGAAGTTGGTCGACAACGCACGCGCCTGCGCAAAACCGGCAATGCCGATGGGACAGATCGCGCTTTCCGCGCCACCTGCCAGCATCACGTCCGCATCGTCCATTGCGATCATGCGGGCCGCGTCGCCGATTGAATGCGCGCCGGTCGAACAGGCGGTAACGACGGCGTGGTTCGGTCCCATCAGACCATATTTGATCGATACCTGGCCGGAGATCAGGTTGATGAGGCGCCCGTGGACGAAGTGTGGGGAAACGCGGCTCGGCCCTTTGTTGGCCAGCACCAGCGATTCGCTTTCGATTCCGGGCAGCCCGCCGATGCCCGATCCGATCGAGCAGCCCGCACGCAACCGCTCCTCTTCGGACATATTGTCGAGGCCCGCGTCGCGCAAAGCCTGGCTGGCGGCGGAAATGCCGTACACGATGAAGGGATCGACCTGCCGCTGAATCTTGTGATCGACGTCAAGAGACGCGTCATAGCCATATTCATGGGTGGCCGGCTTCACTTCGCAGGCGATCCGGCATTTATAGTCGGTGGCGTCGAAGCGGGTGATTGTCGCCGCGCCGGATTTGGAAGCGATGATGTTCTTCCAGCTGGTTTCCACATCCCCGCCAAGCGGGCTCACCATGCCAAGGCCGGTAACGACGACACGACGCATATGCTAGCTCCGAATATGATATCTGGGCCTGTTCCCGCCCATGTAGCCATTGAAGGCGCGCTTTCAAACCACGCGCCCCATATGAAAAGGCTCCCCACGCTCCGGCGGGGCCGGAAAGGAGGAGCCGTTCCTTCTCGCAAAAAGCGGCGGCCGCCCCCTTCGGGATCAGGCCGCGAGCGCCTTACTGCTTGCTGTCGATATAATCGATGGCGTCCTTGACGGTGGCGATCTTTTCCGCCGCGTCGTCGGGGATTTCGACGCCGAATTCTTCCTCGAACGCCATGACCAGCTCAACGATGTCGAGGCTGTCTGCGCCGAGATCGTCGATGAAGCTGGCATCCTCCGTCACCTTTTCGGCTTCGACGCCCAGATGCTCGACGACGATTTTCTTTACGCGATCCGCGGTCTCACTCATGAGAGGTCCTTCTTACTGGGTATCGTTGATGGTCTGTGAACAACCGTTAAGGCAATGCCCTAGAGCCAAGCCCCGATAGAGGCAAGAGGGAAGGCCGCCAAGCCCCCTTCGACAGGCGCCGCAACATTGGCGGCACGGCGAGCGGATCGGGGCATCGTCCCCGCGTGGCCGTTTACCAAAGTTTCAGCCCGATCTGCAACAAAGGCCGCATGATCGCACTGCCCTTCCCCGACCGCTTCATCACGCGCGAACGCATCCGCGTTACGTCCATCATCCTGCTGGCAGCAACGATCATCGGCATCGGCTATCTGTTCGCAACGGCTCATGGCACAGTCGATATTCTCGGCAGGCCGCTCGGCACCGATTTTTCCAACGTCTGGACAGCGGGATGGATGGCCGATCAGGGGCGCGCCGCAGCGGCTTGGGACTGGAGCACGCAACATGCGGTGCAGAAACAGATTCATCACGATCCCCACATTCCTTTTTACGGCTGGCACTATCCCCCGCCCTTCCTGTTGATCGCCAGCCTGCTTGCAAAGCTCCCCTATGTCGCGGCGCTGCTGCTGTACCAGGCGCTGACGCTGGCGGGTGCGCTGCTGGTGGTGCGGCGCATCCTCCCAGACGAGCGGCTGGCGATGCTGGCCGCAGCCGGTGCGCCGGTCGTGATGGTATGCCTTGGCCATGGGCAGAATGCGTTTCTTACCGCAGCGCTGTTGGGCGGCGGGATGCTGACGATCGACCGGCGACCGTGGCTTGCGGGAATGCTCTTGGGCGCGCTCGTCTACAAACCGCAGTTCGCGGTGCTGATCCCGGCACTCATTCTGGCACGTGGAAATATCCGTGCGTTCCTGGGCGCGGGGGCGACCGTTACGATCCTGTGCCTGCTGACTTTTGCGATTTGGGGCTGGGCGGTTTGGCAGGCCTTTGTCGAATCACTGCCGTTGACCCAGCATATCATCATCGAAGCGGGCGCGACGGGGTGGGAAAAAATTCAGAGCCCGTTTGCCGCCATTCGCCAATCGGGCGGGTCCATAGCTGTCGCTTATGCCGTGCAGGGCGTTGTGACGGCCATCGCGATCGCGGCGGCGGGCCTTACGGCTTGGCGCGGATCGATGGAGGTGCGCGGCGCAGCCGCACTCAGCGCGGCTTTGCTCTGCACGCCCTATGTACTGGATTACGACTATGTCCTGCTGGGCGTCGCCATCGCATTTCTGGTGGCGGACATGCTACGGCGCGGGGTCATGCCATGGGAGCCGACGGGGCTCGCCTACGCCTGGGCCGCACCGCTGTTCGGTCGTGCGGTGTCGGAATTGACGCATGTCCCCGTCGACCTGATCGCCGCGCTTGCCGTTCTGTCGCTCGCCATGCGGCGCGCCATCCTTTTGGACGGCGCGCTGGACATGGTCAGATCATCGCCATTCCGCCGTTCACATGCAGCGTCTGGCCAGTGACGTAACCTGCCTCACGGCTAGCCAGATATACGACTGCCGCACCAATATCGTCCCCGCTGCCCAGGTCGCCCGCCGGAATCTTGGCGAGAATGCCGCTCTTCTGTGCATCGTTGAGCGCGTCCGTCATGGCCGATCTGATGAAGCCGGGCGCGACACAGTTCACGGTGATGCCGCGGCTCGCCAGTTCCTGTCCCAGGCTCTTCGACATGCCGATGATCCCGGCCTTCGATGCGCAATAGTTTGCCTGCCCCGGATTTCCGGTGACACCCACGACCGAGGTGATGGAAATAATGCGCCCGAAGCGTGCCTTCATCATCGGCTTGGCTGCCGCGCGCACCAGACGGAAGGCCGCTTCCAGATTGACTTGGATGACCTGGCTCCACTCCTCGTCCTTCATGCGCAGGATGAGGTTGTCGCGCGTAATGCCTGCGTTGTTGACCAGGATATCGATCTTCCCGCCCAAAGCTTCGACGGCCTGCGGCACCAGCGCATCGACGGAAGCGGAGTCGGACAGATTGCAAACCAGCGCCTTGTGGTCTCCGCCCAGTTCTGCGGCGAAGCTCTTGAGCTTATCCTCGTTACTGCCCGACAGCGCGAGCGTCGCGCCCTGCGCCGCCAGCGCCTGTGCTATCGACGATCCGATCCCACCCGAAGCGCCGGTCACCAGCGCGGTCATGCCTGTAAGGTCGAACATGGTTTTACAATCCTCTTTCCGGGTCAGAAGGCGGCGAGCGCCGCTTCGATATCGTCCATCGTGATGACGCTGCGCACGGTGGCGTCGGGCGCAATCCGCTTGATCATGGGACCTAGCACCTTGCCACCGAGTTCGACAAAGTCGGTTACGCCTGCGTCCCACATCGCCGCGATGGATTCGCGCCAGCGGACACGGCCCGTCACCTGCTCGACCAACCGTGCCTTGATCTCCTGCGGGTCCGCAATCGGGGCGGCAAGGACATTGGCGTAAACGGGCAGCAACGGGGCGTTCATCGTCGCCTTGCCCAATGCCGCTTCCATCGCTTCGGCGGCAGGCTGCATCAGCGGGCAGTGGAAGGGCGCCGAAACCGGAAGCAACACGGCGCGCTTGATGCCATGATCCTTCACCATCGCAACGGCGCGCTCGACCGCGCCTTTATGGCCTGAAATCACGACCTGCGTCGGGTCGTTGTCGTTGGCGACTGCGCACACTTCGCCCTGAGCGGCGGCGTCCGCCAGCGCCTGAGCCTTATCGATGTCCGCGCCCAACAGCGCCGCCATCGCGCCCTGCCCCACCGGCACGGCGGCCTGCATCGCCTGTCCGCGCAATTTCAAAAGCCGCGCGGTGGTGCCGATGTCGAACGCATCGACCGCACAAAGGGCGCTATATTCGCCAAGGCTGTGGCCAGCGACATAGTCGCCCTTTTCGGTCAGGCGGAAACCGCCCTCCTTCTCCATCACACGCAAGGTGGCGATCGCATTGGCCATAATCGCAGGCTGGGCATTTTCGGTAAGGGTAAGGTCGCTTTCCGGCCCGTCCACCATGATGCGAAACAAATGCTGCGACAGGGCGTCATCGACCTCCTGAAACAGTTCGCGCGCGGCGGGACTGGCATCGCCCAACGCCTTGCCCATGCCTACGGACTGGCTGCCCTGCCCCGGAAAAACAAATGCGCGCATCCCTATCGTCCTTTTCTGCGGCACTTCCCCAAAGCGCCTGTTTCTTCAATCGTTACACTTTGAGACATAAATGTCGTTGAGACGTACATATGCCTGCGGCAGTCAGAGGCTGAACTCGCCCGCCCAGTGCAGGGCGAAAGTGAAGCGGCCCCTTTAACGATGAGAGTGAGCAAGGAAAAGGTGCGTTATCGCAAGCTCCTGATCGGCGGGACGGCTCTGTTGCTGGCGGGATGCGCAGCAGGTTCGGACTATCACGCGCCGCAGGTAAGCGCGCTCGGCGTACCGGACGCTTATTATACCGCGAGCGGCGGGACCGTCCCGAGCGAGGCGGACCTCGCCCGATGGTGGACGCGGCTTGACGACCCCGCCTTGAGCGCGCTGATCGATGCGGCGGTCGCCAACAACCTCGACATCGTGCAGGCGCAGGCCCGTCTGCGGCAGGCGCGCGAGAGCCTGGTACAGGCCAACGCATCCTTTTTGCCTCAACTGAACGGTTCGGCCACCGGCGGCCGCAATTACAGCAGCCAGGACGCGGGCGGACGGCTGGACGCGAACGGCAACCCGATCGGCGGCGGCGGCGGCAACTGGTCGAGCAGCTACAATGCCCGCGTCAACGCCACCTGGCAGATCGACCTGTTCGGAGAGCTGGCGCGTGGGCGCGAGGCGGCGCGTGCCGATCTGGCAGCGTCGGGATACGACCTCGCCAATGTGCGCATGACGATCATCTCGGAACTCGTCACCAATTACGTGCAGGCACGGCTCGCACAGGAACAACTGCGCATCGCCCGCGAAACGCAGAAGGTGCAGGGGGACAATTACCGGATCGCTGGCTGGCGACTGCAAGCAGGGCTGGTGTCGTCCTTGGACGAGCAGCAGGCGCGCGCACAGCTGGCGCAGACCAACGCGTCCATCCCGCAATTCGAGGCGAGCCTGCGCGGCAGCCTGAACCGTATCGCGGTTCTGACGGGACAGGCGCCGGGGCAAGCGACCCGAACGCTGGAAACCCCCGCCCCCATACCCGCCGCGGCCACGACCATCGCTGCCGGCATCCCCGCCGACACGCTGCGTCAGCGGCCGGACGTCCGCAGCGCGGAACGGGCGCTGGCGGCCGCGACCGCACGGATCGGCGTCGCGCAGGCGCAGCTTTATCCAGCCCTCGGCATCAGCGGAAATATCGGTACAACGTCAAACGCGTTTCGCGATCTGTTCAGCCTCATCACCGGCGGGATCTTCGGCAATGTGCAACAGTTGATCTTCGATGGCGGTCGCGCCGCGTCGCAGGTCCGGTCGCAACGAGCGGCGGCCGACGCCGCCTTCGCCGCGTACAAACAAACGGTTCTCACCGCACTGGAAGACGTAGAAAACGCCATGGCACAGCTTGCCAGCGCGCGCACGCGAAAGGCCGAGTTCGCTACGGCGCTGGACGCGTCCGGCAACGCCGCGATCCTTGCCCGCAGTCAGTATCAGGCGGGTCTTATCGATTTTCAGACGCTGTTGACCAGCGAATCCACCTTGCTGAACGCCCGCAACAGCCTCGCGTCAGCGCAATCCGACGAGGTTCTGGCCGTCGCCCGGCTGTATAACGCGCTGGGTGGCGGCTGGCAGAACATGGACACCCAGCCCCGATGAGCAATGACATCACCCCGGACAAGGACCTCGACGATTTCCTCGGCGCGAAGCCTCAGAAGCCTTGGCGTAAATGGGCGATACGTGGGGTCATCGGCCTTGGACTCGTCCTGCTGATCCTGCTCGTCGCACGATGCTTTTCGGGGGATGAGAAACCCAATTACGCCACTCGCGAGGTGCGCACCGGCGACCTGACCGTCAGCGTATCGGCGACCGGAAATCTCAAGCCCGTCAATCAGGTCGATGTAGGGTCCGAACAGTCGGGCAAGATCACGGCAGTCTATGTCGACGTGAACGATCGCGTGACAAAAGGGCAACGGCTTGCGGAACTCGATACGCGCAGGCTGGTCGACACCGTGAACCAGAACCGCGCACAAGTCGCCGCCAGCCAGGCTCAGGTCGCGCAGGCGCAGGCGCAGGTCGCGCTCGCCAAGGCGACGCTCGACCGGCAGGAGAATGTCTTCCGCCTATCCGGCGGTCGTGTACCTGCGAAGACGGAACTTGATTCGGCCCGTGCCAACTATCAGTCGGCGCTCGGCTCCCTGCGCGCGGCGCAGGCGCAGGTCAGCGTGTCCCGTGCCCAGCTTTCGAGCGCGCAGACGAACCTCTCGATCGCGCAGATCGTATCGCCCGTGACCGGCGTCGTCCTGTCGCGCGATATCGAACCGGGCCAAACGGTCGCGGCCTCCTTCAACGCGCCGGTGCTCTTCACCATCGCGGAGGACCTTACCAAGATGGAGGTGGAAGTCGCGGTGGATGAGGCGGACGTGGGCCAGGTTAAGGAAGGGCAGGCTGCGACCTTCTCGGTCGATGCCTTCCCCGGTCGGACTTTCCCTGCGCGTGTCACTCGCGTCAATGTGGGGTCGAACGCGTCCAGCAGCAGTTCCACCTCCTCGTCCTCAGGCAGCAGCACGGCGGCCAGCACGACCGGGGCGGTCGTCGCCTACACCGCCGTTCTCAGCATCGACAACGAAGATGAAATCTTGCGCCCCGGCATGACCGCCACCGCCGACATTGTAACGCAGGAATTGCGCGACGTGCTGCTGGTCCCCAACAGTGCGCTGCGGTTCAAGCCGGACAGCGGTGCCGGCCAGGGCGGCGGCATTGCCAGCGTGCTCCCCGGACCGCGCCGGTTCCGCCGGGGCGGCGGAAACCGGCAGGTCAATTTCGGCGCAGGCAGCAGCCAGACTGTCTATGTCGTGGGCGAAGACGGCAATCCAAAGCCCATCCAAGTCGTTATAGGTGCGAGCGACGGCGCACGCA
Source organism: Sphingobium sp. (assembly GCF_003248505.1). Lineage (GTDB taxonomy): Bacteria > Pseudomonadota > Alphaproteobacteria > Sphingomonadales > Sphingomonadaceae > Sphingobium. Next base: position 47,544 of record NZ_QFOA01000015.1, on the reverse strand, counting down.
CCGCGGTGACCGGTGGCGACCTCAAGCCCGGGATGCGTGTCATTACGGGGCAACTCGCCAAGGGGCAGGAAGCCCCGGCGGAAGACCAGCGCGACCAGCAGGGCGGCGACCGAAAGGCTGCGCCCGCTGGCGAACGGCGGCGCAATCCTGCTGCGGACGGCAAACCTGCCAGCATCGGCACGCTCGGCAATAGTGGAGATCGCGCGCCGGAGACGGCACCTGTCGCTCCCGTCGACGCGCGTCGGACAGGCAACTGATCCGTTATGAAGACCGATCCGATCATCGCACTGCGCGGCGTCACCAAGGTCTATGGCGAAGGACCGACCGCGTTTCAGGCCCTGAAAGGCATCGACCTCGACATTGCGGCGGGTGACTTCGTCGCGGTTATGGGTCCTTCGGGATCGGGCAAGTCCACAACGATGAATATTCTCGGTTGCCTCGATGTGCCGTCGGGCGGCGAATTCCTCTTCAAGGGGCGTCATGTCGAAACGCTGGATCGCGACCAGCGCGCCCTCCTGCGACGGCGCTATCTCGGCTTTGTTTTTCAGGGCTTCAACCTGCTTTCACGCACCACCGCGCTGGAAAATGTCGAATTGCCCCTCCTCTATCGCGGCGAGGACAAAAAGCAGCGTTACGACATGGGCATGGCCGCGCTCGACAAGGTGGGCCTCAGGCAATGGTGGGATCACACCCCTGCCGAACTGTCCGGCGGTCAGCAACAGCGCGTCGCCATCGCGCGCGCCATCGTGACTCAGCCCGACGTGCTGCTGGCCGACGAACCGACCGGCAATCTCGATTCGGAACGATCGGTCGAAATCATGCAATTGCTGACCGACCTCAATCGCAACAGCGGCATCACCGTTCTCATGGTAACGCACGAACCCGACATGGCCGCTTATGCCCGCACCATCGTGCATTTCAAAGACGGGCTGGTCGAACGCATCGATGAAGGAGTGGCGACCTGACATGCTGGGGACTACCGTCATCCTCGCCTTTCGCGCGATCAATCGGCACAAGCTGCGCAGCTTTTTGACGACGCTCGGCATCATCATCGGCGTGGCGGCGGTGGTGACGATGGTGACGCTCGGCAACGGAGCCACCGCGGCCGTGCGCGAACAGATCAGCTCGCTTGGCGCGAACGTGCTTCAACTGCGTCCGGGACAGGGTTTCGGTCGCGGCGGAGGCGGCCCGCGCCCGCCCGACTTCAAGGAAGGCGACCTCACCGCCATCGAAAACCAGCTCACCGGCGTGCGCGCCGTCGCGCCGGTCGTGCAATCGAGCGGCACGGCGATCTACGAAGGCAACAACTGGTCGACCACCGTCTACGGCACCACCTCCACCTATTCCGAAGTGCAACAGTGGAAGGTGGCGGACGGTCGCCTCTTCCTTCCCGACGAGGAGGAAGCAGGCCGCGCCGCCTGCATCATCGGCAATACGGTGCGCACCAACCTGTTCCAGGGAGCGGAGCCGGTCGGCAAGCGCATGCGCATCAAGGGCGTTTCCTGTCAGGTGATCGGCGTTCTGGCGACGCGGGGCCAGGGCGGCTTCGGCGATCAGGACGATGTCGTCGTCATGCCGATCAAGTTCGTGCAGCGCCGTTTCACCGGCGACCGCGACATCAGCCAGATCATGGTCGCGGTGGACGACGCCTACGACACCAGCACCGTGCAGACGAGCCTTGAGGAATTGATGCGCGAACGGCGCAAGATCAAACCGGGTTCGGAGGACAATTTCAACGTCTTCGACACCAAGCAGATCAGCGACACGCTGACAGGAACGACCACCATCCTGACGCAGATCGTGGGTGCGGTCGCTGCCATATCCCTGCTGGTGGGCGGCATCGGCATCATGAACATCATGCTGGTGTCGGTGACGGAGCGGACGCGCGAAATCGGCATTCGGCTCGCCATTGGGGCTGTCGCGCGCGAGGTACTGCTCCAGTTTCTGGTGGAAGCGATCGTCCTGTCTTGTCTTGGCGGGCTGATCGGGCTACTGCTGGCGCTTGCCGCCTCGCTCGCCATCGCGCCGCTGATGAAGGTGCCGTTCCTGTTCGGCCTGCGCGTGAACCTCATCGCCTTCCTGTTTTCAGCGGCCATCGGCGTGGTATTTGGCTATTTCCCGGCGCGCCGGGCGGCTGCGCTCAATCCCATCGATGCACTGCGCCACGAATGACCTTGATACATTTTCCGACATTCTTTGTGATCGCCTGGGACAGGCTCGTTACAATTGCTTCCTAACTCTGTGTTCGACGCCGGGAACGGCGCCCGACACAGAGGACAAGGAGCAAGACATGTTCAGGAAAATCATCATGGCCCTGACCGCCACCACCATGATCGCAGGCCCGATCGTGACCGCTCAGGCGCAGGCCCAGACCTATGGCCCCCATCGCCAGCAGGTCACCCGCACCGTGGTGAAGCAGAAGCCCAATGGCCGTACCGTCGTCAAAAAGCAGACCGTCGTGCGCAAGGATACGCATCGCCGCTGGGCGAAGGGTCAGCGCTTCGACCGGCGCTATGCGACCAATTATCGCGTGATCAACAACTACCGCGACTATCGCCTGAACGCCCCGCCGCGTGGCTATCACTGGGTCAGGTCGGGCAACGACGCCGTCCTTGTCGCTCTCAGCAGCGGCATCATCGGCGCCGTCATCGGCAGCGCCCTTCGCTAAGATCGGGTTCGCCACCTGCACTCGTCGCCCCGACGCCCGTCTTTCGGCTTCGGGGCGGCGGGCGCTTGATCTGGATTAACTACGAATTATCAACTATTTGCAAGCTATGTCCTGTGCCGTGTCGGGGGACATGGAAATAACAGGAACATGCATGTCCGTGCACCAGATCATGTATATAAGCAGCGCCACTACCGCAGTTTCATCCGTGGATTGCGCGGAAATCGCGCTGGGATCGGCCCGACGCAACCGCGTGGACGATGTGACTGGCCTGCTGCTGTTTAACAGCAAGCGCTTCCTTCAGGTTCTTGAGGGGCCCAGGGACGCTGTCGACCGCATCTACACGCGTATCGCGAAAGACCCTCGCCACGGGGCGATCGTCAAGCTCCGCGAGGGCAGCGTCCCGGCAAGGGAGTTCGGCAACTGGGGCATGGCCTATGACGACGCTGCGCGCCCGTCGGAACAGTTGCGCGACAAGGTCGCTGCGCTGCTCGACCAGGCAGGTCCTTCGACCCGTGCGCATTTCCTCGGATCGGCGGAAATGCACCGGGGCTAAACAAGCCCCGTCAGGTAGAACACGGCAATCACGATAAAGACGGTCAGCGTTTTGATCAGTGTCAGTGCGAAAATATCCTTGTAGGCCTGCCGGTGCGTCAGCCCCGTCACTGCGAGCAGCGTGATGACAGCCCCGTTGTGCGGCAGGCTGTCCATGCCGCCCGACGCCATCGACGCGATCCTATGCAGCACTTCGCGCGATATGCCGGCAGCGTCGCCCACCGCCATGAACTGGTCCGCCATCGCGGCGAGCGCAATCGACAGTCCGCCCGATGCCGATCCCGTAATGCCCGCGAGCGAGGTGACGGTGATCGCTTCGTTGACGAGCGGATTGGGAATGGCACGCAGAGCGTCCTTGACGATCAGGAAGCCTGGCAAGGCGGCGATTACTGCGCCGAACCCATATTCGACCGCCGTATTCATACCCGCAAGCAGAGCCCCGCCGACCGCCGCCTTCGATCCTTCGGCAAAGCGCTGTGCCACGGTCCCGAATGCGAACAGCAGGATCGTCGCTATGCCGGCCAGCAGCGCGCCTTCTACCGCCCAGAGCGCGGCGACCTGCGCCACCTTGACGGACACGGGTTCGGCCATGCCTGGGAGCGACAATGACACCGCCTCCTGCGGCAACCATCGCGGAATCAGGAATGTGAGCGCCAGATTGCCGAGGCCTACGACCAACAGCGGAAGCAAGGCGACGATCGGATGAACGCGCCCGCCCCCCTCGACAAGCTCCGGCTCGTTCACCAGCGTTTCGGGCGCGCCATAGCCTTCGCCCGCCGCCATCAGCGACCGCCGCCGCCAGCCCAGATACGCAAGTCCCATGGCGACGATACATAGAGATCCGATGCTGCCGAGCACCGGCGCGGCCCAGGTCGTAGTGCCGAAGAAGCTGGTGGGGATGATATTCTGAATCTGCGGCGTACCCGGAAGCGCATCCATGGTGAAGGTGATGGCGCCAAGGCCGATGGTCGCTGGCACCAGCCGCTTGGGGATGTCGCCCCGGCGGAACATCTCCGCTGCGAACGGATAGACGGCAAAGACCGCGACGAACACGGATACGCCGCCGTAGGTGAGCAGTGCCGTTACGATCATGATGGCGGGAATGGCGCGCGCCGTACCCACCACGCCGATCACCGCCGTCACGATCGCGCGGGAAAACCCCGAAATCTCGACCAGCTTTCCGAACAGCGCGCCCAGCAGAAACACCGGGAAATAGAGCTTGAGGAAGCTTGCGACCTTTTCCATGAACAGGCCGGAAAATGCCGTCGGCACCGCTGCCGGATCGGTCAGAAATACCGCCAGCATGGCCAGCAGCGGGGCCATCAAGATGACGCTCATCCCCCGATAGGCTGCGATCATCAGCAGGATGAGAGATAGCGCCGCGATTGCTACTGCCATATGTGAATCCCGCTCCTTCGTTGAGTGAAGCGCTCTCTCCTGCGCCGACGCAACTAAGAAGAAAAGAACGGTGCGCACAAGGTTGCAAGTGACGCTCATTCCCCCGCCCCGGCGAAAGGGCGATGCCGCTTGCCTTTCCCTGTTCTTTCCGCCATAGGCGCGCCTTCGTTCGGACGTTGGGGTGACTCGACCGCCGATGCGATGCTTAATTGCAGGACGACAGCCGGAGGGGCGTTCCACATGGGGTGGGCGTCAGCGATCGGCCAACAGAGAAGGCACAGACATGGCTCTTTACGAGCATGTGTTCCTTGCGCGCCAGGATCTGGCACAGGCGCAGGTGGACGCTCTGGCGGAAACCGCCACCAAGATCGTCGAGGATATGGAAGGCAAGGTCACCAAGGTAGAAACCTGGGGCCTGCGCAGCCTCGCCTACAAGATCGCGAAGAACCGCAAGGCGCACTATGTGATGCTGAACATCGACGCCCCCGCCGGCGTCGTTGCGGAGCTCGAGCGCCAGACGCAGATCAACGAAGACATCATCCGCTACATGACCGTCAAGGTCGATGCGCTCGAAACCGGCCCGTCTGAGATGATGCGCAAGCAGGACCGTCCGGACCGTGGCGGTCGCGGCGACCGTGGTGATCGCGGCGATCGCGGCCCGCGCCGCGAGCGCGAAGAAGCCCCGGCTGGCGAATAAGGAGATCTGAAACATGGCACGCCCGTTTTTCCGCCGCCGCAAGAGCTGCCCCTTCGCCGCCAAGGATGCGCCGAAGATCGACTATAAGGACGTTCGTCTGCTTCAGGGCTTCGTGTCCGAACGCGGCAAGATCGTCCCTAGCCGCATCACGGCGGTCTCCGCCAAGAAGCAGCGTGAGCTGGCCCAGGCCATCAAGCGCGCCCGTCATCTGGGCCTGCTGCCCTACATCGTAAAGTAAGGGAGTAGACCCCATGGAAATCATCCTGCTCGAACGCATCGAGAAGCTGGGCGGCATCGGCGACGTCGTAACCGTCAAGGACGGCTACGCGCGCAACTTCCTGCTGCCCAACAAGAAGGCCCTTCGTTCCAACAACGCGAACAAGAAGGTGTTCGAGGCGAACCGCGCCAAGATCGAGGCCGACAACGCTGCTCGCCGCTCGGATGCCGAAAAGGCTGCCGAAGGCGTCAACGGCAAGCAGATCGTCCTGATCCGCCAGTCGTCGAACGCCGGCCAGCTTTACGGCTCGGTCGCGGTCCGCGACATCGTCGAGGCTCTTCATGCCGATGGCGTCACCAATGTCACCAAAGCGATGGTGGTTCTGGAACGTCCGATCAAGACGCTTGGCCTGTTCGACGTCAAGGTCGCGCTGCACCCCGAAGTCGTCACCACGATCTCGGTCAATGTCGCCCGCTCGCCGGACGAAGCAGACCTTCAGGCGAAGGGCGTCGACGTGATGGCTGACCTCTTCGAAAAGGACGAGAGCGGCTTTACCGAAGATTACGATCCCAACGCAGAGCCGGGCGAGATCGCCACGGCCTCCGCGGACGAAGAGACGGTCGAAGAGGCCTGATCCCTTCCTTCGGATCGAAAAACGAGAAAGCCGCCCCTTGCCGGGCGGCTTTTTTGTTGCAGGAAGGATACCGCGCATCCTCCAACGCGAGTCGCTCTTTTCGATGGTTGCCAAAGCATCGTCCTTCGCCCGCCACTGGCCTCTGCTCCTATCGATGCTGCTGATGGCGGCATCCCTCATTCTCTTTTGGCCGGGCATCGTCAGCTATGACGCGGTCGGCCAATATGCGCAGGCGATGACGGGTCGCTACGACGACTGGCACCCGCCGGTCATGGCCCGGCTCTGGTCGTTGTTCCGCCCGGCGGAATGGCGGGCCAGTCCCATGTTGCTTTTGCAGATGGCAGGATATTGGCTGGGGTTCGGGTGGGTGGCGCAGGCTCTGTCCGGATGGCGGCGGATCGCGGTACTGGCCACCGCTCTTTTTCCGCCGCTGCTCGGCTGGCAGGGCGTGATCGTGAAGGACAGCCACCTGATGGCGGCAATGCTCCTGGCGACTGGGCTCATTCTCCGCTCCCGCCTGCGCGGCAGCCCGATGTCGCTGTGGCAACGGATCGTCGTTGCGATCCTTGTCGGCTATGCCCTGTTGGTCCGCGCCAACGCCGTGTTCGCAGTCATCCCGTTCGCCGTGCTGGCGGCGGTCCAGGGCCCGCTCCGTGTGCGGCACGCCGTAGCGGTTCTTGGCGGCATCGGCCTCGTGCTCGCCGTCAGTCCTGTCATCAACCATGGCCTGCTCGGCGCGCAGGACAGCGGGGTGCAGCGCACGGTTCCCCTTTACGATCTGGCCGGCATTGCCGTCCGGATCGACAAGCCGGTCGCAGGCCTCGCTCCGGGATCGGCGCAGGCGCTGGTGCAATCGCATTGCGTCAAGCCGCTTTTCTGGGATCCGCTTGGCAGCCGCGATCAGTGCATGGCCGCGATCCACCCGCTTGACCGCGATACGCCGGGGCATCTCTATCGATTATTGGCCAGTACGGCGGTCGCACATCCCTTCGCCTATTTGGCCCACCGCTTCGCTCACTTCAACTCTACCGAACGCTGGCTGGTCGGCGGGCACTGGCCCCTAGCCGTGCCGCCGTCCCGCACAGAGCCGAACCGGTGGGACCTGCCGGACCCGCACGACACCGCAGTCCTGGCATGGATGGCCGTTGCCGGGATTCTGGTCGGCACACCTTTATGCTGGCCGATTGTTTGGACGTTCGCGGGAGCGGTCGGCTTGCGGCTATGTTGGCGCGGACAAAGCGTTCGGGAGTCTATGGCTCGGGCCCTGTTTGCCTCGGCGATTGTGCAGGAAGCCAGTTTCCTCGCGATCAGCATTTCTTCCGACCTGCGCTATCACCTCTGGTCGATGGTTGCGGTCATGCTCGGCTGGCTGGTCACGGACCGCCGGGGGTCCAAAAGCCTTACCGTTACCACTGCGGTCGGCGCCTTGTTCATCGTTGCCACTGGCACAGCCGCACGGTGGGTCTTGCCGACGGCCCCGGCAAATTACGCCGACCTCATCAAATAGGATGGGATGACCCAGGGGTATCTGGGCTCCCCCTCGTTGCACCGGATTTGCTGCCCCCACCCGGCTCCTTCTTTACAACCGTTCGGGAAATTCCCCTGGCCTCATCAGGCAGAACGTCCCGATTCTCTTGGTTTTCCTCGACATGGCCGGCTTTACGTGTGTGCTCGTCAATGTAGTTGCTTTTGTCGGCTCAGGGCTTCGCTTTCCTTTGCCAACGGGCTTGCGATCCACCCGGTTATAAACCCATGTGTTGAAATCGGTGCGCTCGCGTAACGAAAGACGGAACGGCGCTTGGTTAACGGGCGTTCGGGTCGCATGGACAATCATACTCTCATCGAACGGCTGGCCCGATACCTCGCCGGGGATCATCCTGAAAACTGGCCCGACCGGGTGGAGGCAGCGGCAAGCATCCTGGCCCTGATGAAGCAGCCAGACAGCGCTATGTTGGAAGAAGGCGAAGTGGCGGTGTGGGAGCGGATGATCGATGCTGCCCTGCGTCAACGTTGGAACACGGCCTTGTCAGCAACCGGCGGGCATTGTCCCGACAGTGCCGACGCAGAAGGCGAAATGCCACTGACGCCCGACGCCGTCGGGCATGATCGCGCGGATTGGGTCCACATGCATCGTGAAAAGGAGAAGTCGTCATGAAGGGGCTATTGAAACTAGCCATCGTCACGGGCCTCGGCGCTTTCGCATTCAAAGGCTGGCGAGAATGGATGGGAACCGCGCAACCGCGCAAGGAGCCGGGATCGGCGGTGCCGCCGGGCGAAATCCGGGAAGCGGGGCCCCAGCACGGAATCGCCGCCAAGGACTGGGATGTTGTCGACGAACAGTCCGACGAGAGCTTTCCAGCCAGCGATCCGCCCGGTAATTATTGACGACCACGCTCCATTGCCCCCCTGCCCGCTGCGCCTTATGGAGCGCGCATCAGGGCGTTGATGCCCGTCACAGGGGAAATCTTCCATGCCTTCTGGGCTGATCGCGTTGCTCGACGACGTAGCGGGCATCGCCAAACTTGCGGCGGCGTCTCTGGACGATGTCGCCGGCGCCGCTGGCCGGGCTGGATCGAAGGCCGCGGGCGTCGTAATCGACGATACCGCTGTCACGCCAAATTACGTCATGGGCCTCAGCCCCCAGCGCGAACTGCCGATCATCTGGAAGATTGCCAAGGGCTCGCTCCGCAACAAGCTCCTGTTCCTGCTTCCGGCAGCTTTGGTACTTTCCGCCTTCGCGCCTTGGGCGTTGCCGCCGCTGCTGATGCTGGGGGGCGCCTTTCTTTGTTACGAGGCGGTGGAGAAAATCGTCGAGGCATTTCAGGGCGGTCATACTGACGAGGGGCCCGCCCCTGCCAGCCCGGCCGACCTTGAAACGCAAAAGGTATCGAGCGCCATCCGCACAGACTTCATCCTGTCGGGTGAGATCATGGCGATCTCCCTCGGCACGGTGGCGGACAAGCCATTGTGGGAACAGGCGGTCGTGCTCGTCATCGTGGCGTTCGTCATCACCGCAGGCGTTTATGGCGTCGTGGGCTTTATCGTGAAAATGGACGACATCGGGCTTCACATGGCCCAGCGAAAATCCTCCGGGGTCCGAGCGTTCGGTCGAGGGTTGGTCAAGGCGATGCCGGTACTAATGGCGGTGCTGGGGGTGGTCGGGACGGCGGCAATGCTGTGGGTCGGCGGCGGCCTGATCGTCCACGGACTGCATGAATTCCATTGGAACCTCATTCCTGGGACCATTCATCACGTGGCGGAAAGCGCAGCGCACGCCACCCCGGCAATGGGCAGTGCGGTCGATTGGGTCGTCAATGCCGCTGGCGGCGCGCTGGTGGGCCTTGTGATAGGCGGCCTTATCGTCGCTGCGCTGCACATGCTCTCGGCCAAGGCACGCAAGGGCTGACTCCATGACGTCTCCATGGCGGATCGAAGCAGGTGCCCTGATCGCGCTGGCGCTACCGATGATCGCGGGTAATGTCGCCTGGTCGGCCATCGCCGCGAGCGACCTGCTGCTGCTGGGGCGGCGGGGCGCGGAAAGCGTCGCAGCCGGGGCGCTGGCGATCAACCTGTTTCACGCCCTGCTGATATTCGGCATGGGGTTGGTGACCGCTGCGTCTCCGCTTATCGCCAGCGAACGTGGGCGCAGACGCCACAGCGTCCGAGAGGTTCGGCGCACGGTCCACCAGACGCTGCGTGCCGCCCTGTTCTTCGTGCTGCCGGGTTGGATCGTCCTGTGGGAATGCGAAACCATCCTGCTGGCCATGGGACAGGAACCGGACCTCGCACGCGAAGCCGGGCGATTGATGCACGGCCTGCAATGGGCGCTTCTGCCGTTCCTGGGCTTTACAACGCTGCGCAATTTTATCGCTGCGCTGGAGCGACCGGTTTGGGGCCTCGTCATCATGCTCGCGGCCATTCCTGTGAACGTCCTGATGGGCTGGGCCTTGATCTTCGGACATCTGGGGTTGCCCGAACTTGGATTGTTCGGGGCGGGCCTGGCCAGCAGCATCTCCTCTTCCTTCCTGTTTCTGGGGTTGCTGGCGGTCATTCTGATCGACCGACGGTTCCGACGTTACAGCTTGATGGGGCGTTTCTGGACGCGCGATCGGCAGCGGCACCGGCAGGTGTGGGCGCTGGGCCTGCCGATAGCGGTGACGCTGGGTTTTGAAACGACCGTGTTCAACGCGTCCGCGTTCCTCATGGGGCTGATCGGCCGCGAATCGCTGGCGGCCCACGCCGTCGCGATCCAGATCGCGGCGCTCGTCTTCATGGTGCCGATGGGCATCGGACAGGCGGCCACCGTCAGGGTCGGCATGGCCTATGGCCGCCGCGACCGTGAGGCGATAGGCCGCGCAGGGTGGCTCGCGCTGGGGCTCGGCACCGGATTTGCCCTGTGTGCCGCCGCGCTGCTAGTCTTCGCCCCGCGCGCGCTGATTTCGGCGTTCCTCGACCTTTCCGATCCCGCCAATGCACGGACCGCCGCGCTGGCGGTCAGCTTCCTCAGCATCGCCGCCCTTTTCCAACTGGTCGATGCGGCACAGGCGGTTGGCGCGGGCGTGCTGCGCGGGGTTCAGGATACGACCGTACCCATGATTTTCGCACTCATCGGCTACTGGATCGTCGGGATCGGCGTGGGCGCGTTCCTTGCCTTTCCCCTGCATATGGCGGGCCTGGGCATATGGATCGGCCTCGCAAGCGGCTTGGGCGCAGTCGCTTTTCTGCTGGTGACGCGATGGGCCATGCGCGATCGGCTTGGCCTCACCCCGTCCTGAACGGTTTATCGCGAGGATTGCACGACAGGAGCATGGTGCAGCGCACAAAACAATTGAAAGACTCGCGCGAATCGGTCAATCAGACGCCATCATGCAAGCCCCGACCGAGATTTTTGAAGCGATCGCGCTCCAGAAGTGCCTGAAAGTGACCTACAACAAGATGGTGGTCACGCTGGCGCCGCACATCCTTTATACGCGCCATGACGAAATGTATGTCGACGCGGTCACCACCGACCGCGACGGTCGCCCGCCGCGTGAACTGAAGCTTGGAACGTTCAAGCTCGCGGGACTTTCCGATATCGTGGTTCTCGACGAGCCGTTCGAGGGAATGTACGGCCTCTACAACGAAGGTGACGACAAATATAAGGGCGTGACCCTTTTTGCCATCGCGCCCGAAAGCGCGGCGGCCTGATCCCTGCCGGTGTGGCGGCGGCACTGCCCCCTCGTCATTTCTTAAGTCGATACCCGGTGCGGAACATCCATGCGATGACCGCGACGCACACCGCCAGCATCCCGGCGGCAAACAGCAGGCTGAACTCGATCCCCACGTCTCCCCGACCGAAGAACGTCCAGCGGAAGCCCGAGATCAGATAGACGATAGGGTTGAACAGCGTGATCGTTCGCCAAGGTTCGCCCAGCATGTGCACGGAATAGAAAGCGCCTCCCAGAAACGTCATCGGCATGACCAGAAGCAGGGGGATCACCTGCAACTGTTCGAAACTCTGCGCCCAGATGCCGAGGATGAAGCCGAACAGGCAGAAGCTGACCGCGATCAACACCATGAAAGCCGCCATGGCGAAGGGATGCGCCACCGGCACGTCGACAAAGAGATGAGCGGTGACGAAGATGATCGTGCCCACGATCAGCGATTTCGTCGCTGCCGCGCCGACATAGGCAATGACGGTTTCAGTCGCGGATACGGGCGCGGAAAGCAGTTCGTAGATAGTCCCGGTGAACTTGGGCATGTAGATGCCGAAGCTGGCATTGAAGATGCTCTCGGTGAACATCGACATCATGATGAGGCCGGGCACGATGAACGCGGCATAGGGGATACCGTCGATTTCCGTCATGCGGGACCCGATCGCACCGCCGAACACCACGAAATAAAGCGACGTAGTGATGACGGGGACCAACAATCCGGTCAGCAGCGTCCTGCGAAACCGATGGAGTTCGAAGGCGTAGATGGCCGCGATGGCACGCAGATTCTGTAGGCTCATGCGGCCGTCTCCTGATGGACGAGGCTGACGAATATGTCCTCAAGGCTGCTCTGGCGGGTGTTCAGATCCTTGTAGCCGATGCCAAGATCGCCCATCCGCCGCAGGAGCGAGGAAACACCGGTACGCTCTGCCTGCGCGTCGAAAATATACTCGATCTCGCTCCCTTCGGCGTGGAGCGTCACGTCCCATTCGGCAAGCTCGGGGGGAACGGCCCGAATCGGATCGGCCAGAACGATGCTCAATGTCTTTTTGCCGAGCTTCTTCATGAGTGTGGCCTTTTCTTCGACCAGCATCAGTTCACCCCGGTTGATGACCCCAACGCGGTCGGCCATCTCTTCCGCTTCCTCGATATAATGAGTGGTGAGGATGATGGTGACGCCGGTGTTGCGCAACTCACCGATCAACTTCCACATATCGCGGCGCAATTCCACATCGACGCCTGCGGTCGGTTCGTCGAGGAACAGAACGCGGGGCTCGTGCGACAATGCCTTGGCGATCATGACCCGGCGCTTCATCCCGCCCGACAGTTCCAGGATCTTGCTGTGCCGCTTGTCCCACAGAGACAGGTCGCGCAGTATCTTTTCGACATGGGCATCGTTGCGCGGCTTGCCGAAAAGGCCGCGGCTGAACGTTACGGTATCGATCACCCGCTCGAACTGGTCCGTCGAAAGCTCCTGCGGCACAAGTCCGATGGCCGAACGTGCGCCGCGATAATCGCGTGCGATGTCATGTCCGGCAACGGTCACGCTGCCGCCGGTCGGGCGCGCGATGCCGCAGATGATGGAGATCATCGTCGTCTTGCCCGCCCCGTTAGGGCCGAGCAGCGCAAAAATCTCGCCTTCCCGAATAGAAAGATCCACGCCTTTCAGCGCTTCGAAACCCGACGAATACCGTTTCGTCAGGCCGCTAATCTCGATGATGGATGCCATGAATGGCTCAAGCCCCTTTTGCGTTATCGCAAAGATAGGGGGGCAGTGCCGATCCGCAACCTATTCCCCCTTGCGGAAGAAATGGAAGACCGTGGCAGGCGGGAAGTTTCGCACGGTCTGACCCGCGCGCTCGACCTCTAGGCCGAGTGCGTCGAGCACGTCGCGGTTGACCGGCGGGCGCATGGAGTAGGTAAATTGTACCAAGCGACCGCCCGGCCGCAGCATGCGGAACGATTCGGACAGGATGTCGGCGTGCGTCCCACGGTCCATCGCCAGCAGCGGCAAGCCGCTGACGACCGCCTGATAATCGCCCGGCTCTCCCTCCGTTGCAGTAGATACGATCTGCGCCGGCACTTCGAGGACCGATACGGCGGGAAAATGACGGCGAAGGCCGCGGGCGAAGCCGGGATTGATCTCCACCACCTCCAGCCGGTCGGGGGGCAGACCGGTGCCGAGGATCGCGCGAGTGAAGACACCCGTGCCGCCGCCAAGTTCGAGAACGCGCCCGCCGTCAGTCGGTTCGATACGCGCCACCATCAGGCGCGCCAGATATCGGCTGGAAGGAACGACCGACGCAGTCTGGCGCGGCTTTTTGACCCATGCGGCGAGAAAATCGAGATACTCGGTCGCGCGCGCCCGAAACTCGCTGTTGGGCAAGGCGATCGCGCGGGTGCGCTTGGGCTTATATTGCATGGGCGAAATGCGACCGCTCTCTTACCATCCGCCTCCCCTTAGCGATGTGTACGGCCCACGTCGATTGGCTTTCGTTCACTGCCGTCCGACGATGAGCCGACGAAATTTCATCATGGGCCGATGCCCATGCATCCTAATCGCGACGCGCGCATTAAGGCTAGAAGCGTCAGCCGCGCCAACAGGGAGGCTTTGATCGATGGATGACAGGGAAGACAGGATACGCGCACGCGCACACGAAATCTGGGAAGCGCAAGGCCATCCCGAAGGTGTAGCCGACCAGCATTGGCAGCAGGCAGCGTCGGAAATCGACGCTCTTGACGATGGTGGGCCGGAAGCCGAATTGCCCAATCCTCTCGCAACCGGTGCCGCAGCCGAAGAACTGGCGAAACCCAGGCGTCGACGGAAAGGCGCAACGGCGTAACGAGTCGCCGCCTAATTACTACCTTTGCCCCTTTCACCATACGATCCGGAGGCCGCTTGAGCCATTTTCCCGACCGCCTGGAGGGCGGCTCACCCTATCCGCTCGGTGCCAGTTTCGATGGCCTCGGCGTCAACTTTGCCATCTTTTCCGCCAATGCCGATCGTGTCGAACTTTGCCTGTTCGATCCCCAGGGCAAGAAGGAATTGGTGCGGCTGACATTGCCCGAGTGCACCGATGAGGTCTGGCACGGGTATCTGCCGGGCGCGCGTCCCGGCCTCCTTTATGGCTATCGCGTCCACGGCCCTTTCGCGCCGGAACAGGGCCATCGCTTCAACCCTAACAAGCTGCTGCTGGACCCATACGCCCGCCGCCTTTCGGGTAGTCTGCGATGGAACGACGTTTTGCACGGCTATCCCCTGCGCGGGCGCAAAGGCGATCTGGGCTTCGACAAGCGAGACAGCGCCCCCGCAATGCCCAAGGCCGTCGTGACTCACGACAGTTTCGATTGGTCGCGTGACGTGCGGCCCAATATTCCCTGGTCCGAGACCGTGATCTATGAAGCCCATGCGAAGGGCCTCACCAAATTGCTGGAGGCTGCTCCGCCACAGGAACGCGGCACCTTCGCTGCGCTTGCCCATCCCAAAGTCATCGACCATATCAAGCGCCTTGGCATTACCACCCTGGAGCTGATGCCGATCCATGCCTTCACGCAGGACCGCTTCCTTCAGGAAAAGGGTTTGCGCAACTATTGGGGCTATAACACGCTCAGCTTCTTCGCGCCGGAGCCGAGCTACTTTTCCAGCGACACGCATGACGAACTACGCGTTGCGGTGCGGCGACTTCACGCAGCGGGGATCGAGGTCGTTCTCGACGTCGTCTACAACCACAGTTGCGAAGGCAGCGAGGCGGGCCCGACGCTGTCCTGGCGCGGGATCGACAACGCATCCTATTACCGCCTACTGCCTGACGACCCGCGCTATTGCCTCAACGACACCGGTACGGGCAACACTTTCAAGCTGACCCATGCGCGCGTGATCCAGATGGTGGCAGATTCGCTGCGTTACTGGGCGACGAGCTTCGGTGTCGATGGCTTCCGGTTCGACCTTGGCTTGACGCTGGGCCGAACCGACCATGGTTTCGACCCCAATGCGGGCCTGTTCGACGTGTTGCGTCAGGACCCGATCCTTGGACGCCTGAAACTCATCACCGAACCGTGGGACGTCGGTATGGGCGGATATCAGCTCGGCAATTTCCCGCCCGGTTTCGCCGAATGGAACGACAAGTATCGCGACACCGTGCGTCGCTTCTGGCGTGGCGATCCGGGGCAACGCGGCGACCTGGCCGCTCGCCTTGCCGGATCAGGCGACCTTTTCGACCGGCGTGCGCGTCGCCCTTGGGCGAGCGTCAACTTTCTGACCAGCCATGACGGCTACACGCTGGCCGACCTCGTCTCCTATGAAGAGCGCCATAACGACGCCAACGGTGAGGATAATCGCGACGGCCACGACAATAATCTCTCCCGCAACTGGGGCGCGGAAGGGCCGACCGACGACGCTGCCGTGAACGATACGCGTAGATGCGTGCGCCGGGCAATGCTGACGACCCTGCTTGCGTCCCTTGGCACCCCGATGCTGGTCGCCGGCGACGAATTCGGGCGCACACAGGGTGGCAACAACAACGCCTATTGCCAGGACAATGAGATCAGCTGGCTGGATTGGTCCATGATGGAGGAAGAGGACGGCAAGGCGCTGTTCGACTTCACTGCGCGCCTTATCGCTCTGCGTAAGAAGCATCCGGTCCTGCGGGCTGCGACATTCCTCTACGGGCAGGATTCGCCCGGGTTCGGCGTCAACGACATCGAATGGTGGGACGAGCGCGGGCAGCAGCTTTCGGCAGAAGATTGGGAAAATCCCGAAGGCCGGGCCCTCGTCATGCGGCGAGCCACTTTGAGAGACGATGGGCGGGTAGAAGCGTTGACATTGCTCCTGAACGCCAGCGACGACGTGATCGACTTCACCCTTCCCACCCCGTCGGCGCCGCGCGAGGTGCTGATCGACAGCGCCCAGCCGGAACGGGAACCGTTCGAAATCGGCGACGAATATGGGGTCCAGCCCCATTCGGCGGTGCTGATCTGCTGGGTCGCGGACAAGCCCGGCGCATGACTTCATGGGGCCCCTCGGCGCTGGGCCGCGATCGCTGGCGCTTTTCCCTATGGGCGCCGGATCGCGACGCTGTGACGCTGGAACTTCGCGACGGCCACATCCAGCCGATGGCGAAGCATCAGGATGGCTGGTTCGTCGCTGACGCCCCAGCAACGGACGGCACACGCTATCGCTTTCGGCTAGAACCCGGCCTCGCCGTTCCCGATCCGGCTTCGCGGCAGCAGGACGGCGGCGTCCATGGCTGGAGCGTCGTGGTCGACCCGTCGCGGTTCGAACCGGCGCAACATTGGTCGGGCCGACCGTGGGAAGAATCCGTAATCCTTGAGGTTCATGCCGGATTGTGCGGCGGCTTCACCGGCATGATCGGGCTATTGGACCGGTGGGCTGACCAGGGCATCACCGCTATCGAATTGATGCCGGTCAACGCCTTCAGCGGCAATCGCAACTGGGGCTATGACGGTGTGCTGCCGTTCGCGCCTGCGGAATGCTATGGCACGCCCCATGAGGTTCGTGCGCTGGTCGATGCCGCGCATGAGCGCGGCCTGATGGTATTTCTAGATGTCGTCTATAACCACTTCGGGCCCGACGGAAATTATCTCGGCGCTTACGCTTCCCCGTTCTTCCATGCCGATAAACATACGCCATGGGGCGGCGCAGTGGCGGTGGACCGGTTGGAAGTCGCTGCTTTCTTCATCGAGAATGCCCTGATGTGGCTTAACGAGTATGGGTTCGACGGCCTTCGTTTCGACGCGGTGCACGCCATCGGCGACGATGCATTTCTCGACCGGTTGGCAGGCGAGGTTCGTGCGGGCGTGGCACCCGGTCGGCATGTTCACCTCATGCTGGAAAACGAGCATAATGACGCCGACCGCCTGTCGCCCGAGCGCTACGATGCGCAATGGAACGACGATTTCCATAATGTCATGCACGTTCTGCTGACCGGCGAGACCGATGCCTATTATGAAGATTTTGCCGAGCGTCCCGCCGAACGGCTCGCTCGCTGCCTGGAGCAGGGATTCATCTATCAGGGCGATCCTTCTCGTCACCAGCAAGGCAAGGCGCGCGGCAAGCCCAGCGCCCACCTGCCGCCGTCGGCCTTTATCTCTTTCCTCCAGAATCACGATCAGGTCGGCAATCGTGCCTTAGGCGAGCGGCTGATCGCGCTGACGACACCCGAAAAGCTCAGGGCCGCGACCGCGCTGCTTCTCCTGATGCCGCAAATCCCTTTGCTGTTCATGGGGGAGGAGAACGGCGCCCGCAGCCCGTTCCTCTTCTTTACCGACTTCCACGATGATCTTGCCGACGCGGTACGGGAAGGGCGACGCAAGGAATTTGCCGGCTTTGCCGCTTTCTCCAGCGACGAGGCGCGCAGCCGCATACCCGATCCCAACGATCTTGCCACATTCGAACAATCGCGCGTGCATTCAGGTGTCGATGCGGACGAATGGGGGGCCTTCTATCGAGAACTGATCACGATCAGGCGAGAGCGCATCGTGCCGGGCATCCGGGAATGCCGCGCCCTGTCCGCATCGGCTTTGACGGACAAGGCGGTCGAGGCATCCTGGAAGCTGGGAACAGGCGAGACGCTGACGATCCTGCTGAATCTGGGGGAGGCATCCGTTCCCCCCTCCTCCCCTGCGCCCCCGCTTTATGCCAGCGGCGATCCCGACGGCCCCACCAGCTTTGCCGCGTGGATCGATTCCGCATGAATGTCTTGCATCAGTTAGCGGCGAAGGCCGGGATTGCGCGCGAATGGACGGATGCGGCGGGCGTGCAGCAGTTGGTGGCCGACGATGACCTTCGGGCCATTCTTGCCGCGCTGGGCGTGGATGTGGCGACGAGGGCGGGAATGCTCATCGCCCTCGACCAGATCGAGGATGCGCGTGCCCGTCGCCCGGTGCTTTTCACCGCAGACTGTAACGAGCCGATTATCCTCCCCGACGCCCCCCTGATGGGCGAGGACGGGCAAGTGGTGATATGCGACCCAGCGCTGTCGGGTATCCCCCACCCAGGCTATTACCGGATGGATCTGCCCGACGGATCGCTGACCGTGGCCGTCGCACCCGAACGCTGCCCCGGCATCGACCGTCCCTTGTGGGGCGTCTGCATCCAAATCCCGTCGCTGCGAGGTACTGGCGACTTCGGCGATTTTGATACTTTGGCGCAAGCGGTGACGGCGCTGGGCAAGGCCGGCGCGGACGCGGTTGCGATCAGCCCCGTTCATGCGCTTTCGCTGGACGATCCCGGTCGATTCGCCCCCTATTCGCCATCGAGCCGAACCCAACTCAACGCCCTTTTCGGCGCAGCCAAGGTCAGTCCCTCAAGGTTGGACGCCGATCTCATCGACTGGCCCCGCGCCGGGCCCGCCAAGATCGCCGCGCTCCACGCACTGTGGAGCGAACAAGGCGAGCCGGACGATTTTGCCGCGTTCCTCAACCGCCATGCCCGCGAAGGGCTGGACGCGGTGCAAACCTGCGCCCGCGCCGCCGGGATGGCAGTCGGCCTCATCACCGACCTTGCCGTCGGGGTCGATCCGGAAGGCAGCGAAGTCGCCGCTAGCCCGCATCTCTTTCTCAATGGGCTGCGCATCGGCGCACCGCCCGATCCGCTCGGTCCGCAGGGACAGGATTGGGGCCTGACGAGCTATAGTCCCAAGGCGCTGGTTAACAGCGGCTTCGATCCCTTCATCGCCATGTTGCGCGCCAACATTCCACAGGGCGGAGGCATCCGCATCGATCACGCCTTCGGCCTGCGGCGGCTCTGGGTCGTTCCGGAAGGACGACCTGCCAGCGCAGGCGCCTATCTCTCCTTCCCGTTCGAAGATATGCTGCGGCTCATCAAACTGGAAGCATGGCGCAAGGGCGCAATCGTCATCGCCGAGGATCTGGGGACCCGGCCGGATGGGTTTAGCGAATCGCTGGAAGCTGCGGGTGTCTACGGCATGGCGGTCCTGCCCTTTGCCCGGGACGGGGAGGGCGCATTTCTTCCCGCCGCCGCCTATCCGGCAACATCGGTGGCGATGAGCGCGACACATGACATAGCGACGGTTGCGGGCTGGTGGACCGGTCGCGATCTGGAATGGAACGATCGTCTCGCGCGCGGCGGTCCGACCGCAGTCGAGCGGGCGCAGGATCGGGCAGCGCTCTGGCAGGTCATCGGGAACGGTGCTCCCCAGCCTGCGGATGACGATCCCGCACCGGTGGTCGACGCAGCGATCGGTTTCCTTGCCCAAACGCCCTGCCCGCTGACGCTGATTCCGATGGAGGATATGGCGGCGCTTGTCGAACAGCCCAACCTGCCCGGCACCATCGACGAACATCCTAACTGGCGTCGCCGCCTTCCCGCCCCCATGCCTGCGCTTCTGGCGCAGCCGGAAATTGCCGCCCGGATCGCGCGGCTCAATCGGAAGAGAGGCGCATGATCCCCCGCGCGACCTATCGTCTGCAACTGACACGAGACTTTCCTTTCGCAGCCGCCGAACGCATCGTCCCCTATCTGGCGGACCTTGGCGTCAGCCACGCCTATCTTTCACCGATTACGACAGCGTGTAGCGGTTCGACCCATGGCTATGACGTCATCGATCCCACGCGCATCAATCCCGAACTGGGCGGCGACAAGGGCTTTCGCAGCCTTGTGGCAGCGCTGCGGCAGCGGGAGATGGGAGTCCTGATCGATATCGTGCCCAACCATATGGGGGTTGCGGGCGGGGAGAATCGCTATTGGACCGACGTGCTGCGGCATGGAGAAAACAGTGCCTACGCGTGCTGGTTCGATATAGACTGGACCGGACCGCTCATCCTGCCGGTACTGGGTGCGCCTCTTGCCCAGGCGATTGCGGCGGGTGACATCGCGCTGGTCGAAGATGGGTCAGACCCGCACCTCATCCTCTATGGCGAGCAGCGGCTTCCGCTTCGTCCCGGATCGCTGGAAGGGGCACCCGACGGCAGCGACAGGATACGCGCCGTCATTGACCGACAACATTATCGCCCGGTCTATTGGCGTACCGCGAACGACCGGCTCAACTGGCGGCGTTTCTTCGCAATCAACGAACTGGCGGGCGTTCGCGTCGAAGATCCCGCCGTGTTCGAGGTGACGCAAAAGCTCTATTTCGATCTCTTCGCCGAAGGACTGATCGACGGAGTCCGGATCGACCATGTCGATGGCCTGACCGATCCGGCGAGCTATTGCCGCGCGATGCGCGAGCGCGTCGACGCAATCGGCGGCGGTCAGCGGCGCGCCCTCATCATCGTCGAGAAGATATTGGCGGCGGACGAACCGCTGGCCACCGATTGGGGAATCGACGGCACCAGCGGCTATGATTTCATGCGCGATGTCACTGCGCTGCTGCACGATCCCGCAGGCGAAGCGCCGCTTGCTGAAACATGGCTGTCGCTCGACCCTGAGCATGGAGATATGGATCGGCTGGTGTTGCAGGCGCGGCAGGACATGCTCGCTTGGCAGTTCGACGGGCAGTTAATAAGTTGCGTTGCCGCGTTCGTCGCGCTGGCGCAGTCCTCCGACCAAGGGGATGATGCAACGCCCGCGATGTGGCGGCGTGCGATCGAGCGGCTGCTCTGGATATTCCCCGTCTACCGCACCTATGGCAACGGTCGCACGGCACCGCTCAACGACGCGAAAGCGCGGAACAAGGCGTGGAAGGATGTGCAGCCTCACCTTCCCCCGGGCGAAACGCAGGTGGCACGCCGCGTCCTCGACTGGCTGGCGGGGGAAGGTCCGGGCGATCCCACCCTCGCGGGGGAAGCAGTGCGCCGTTTCCAGCAACTATCCGCCCCCATCGCCGCCAAGGGGGTGGAAGACACCGCTTTCTACCGGTACGCGCCCCTCCTGTCCGCCAACGATGTGGGCTCCGCGCCCGAACAGTTTTCGATAGCACCCGGTCTTTTCCACCAGCGTGCCGCAGAGCGCGCGCGCGACTTTCCCCACGCGATGCTGGCGACCGCCACGCACGATCACAAGCGCGGTGAGGATGTGCGGGCGAGACTGGCGGTGTTAAGCGCCGTGCCCGGCTTATGGCAAAAGCATTGGCGCAAATGGGATGCGATGAGCGATCCCGATGCGACGGTTCACCCCGCCGACCGCTATCAACTGTGGCAGACCCTTATGGGTGCATGGCCGGGTTCCGACGCATCGATGGAACTGTTTCTCGATCGCATGAGCGGTTGGCTGGAAAAGACCCTGCGGGAGGGGCGGGTCCGCTCAAGCTGGGAAGCCCCCGATACGGCCTATGAGGCGGCAGCGCAGGCGTTGCTTGCGTCCGTCCTTGCTAATCGCGAACTGATCGGCGACGTGGACAGCTTCGTCCAGCGCCTGCGTCCTGCGGCTATGGCGAACAGCCTCGTCCAAACGGTCCTCAAATTCTGCACACCCGGCATCCCCGACATCTATCAGGGGTGCGAAGCACTGGATTTCAGCCTGGTCGATCCGGACAACCGTCGCCCGGTCGATTACGATCGCAGACGCCAGTGGCTTTCCCACCCGGATGGAGACGATGGGATCAAGCTCGCTCTGGTGCATGAATTGCTGACGATGAGGAGGAATGCGCCCGCGCTTTTCGCTGAGGGCGATTATCGCTCCCTGATTGTCACCGGCGCGCGCAAAGATCATGTTCTGGCCTTTCGACGCCAGCATGAGGGCCGCACTCTGTTTTGCGCCGTGCAGATCCGTTGCGGTGCCACGATGGTCGACGCGCAAGGCCAGCCGCACTCATCCTGGTGGGCCGACACCCAGATAGAGGGATGCGACGATCCAGCGGCCATTCTGTTCGCCGACCGACCCTACAGCGTTAAGCTGTCTGAATAAATTGACAGATTAGGGGGAACCGTCGGGGTTATTCATGCGTATCTTTGCCATCGGCGCGGCACATTCGAAGCCGCCCCAAGGCAGGTGGTGATGATCGACGTTGCGTTTCTGGAATGGCTGGCGCCGCATACTCAGAGTTTTCAGCTCCGATCCAATCCTCAATATGACAGCCACACGACGGTGGCTCGACACATCCTGCATTGCGACCGTTTGGGCGAACCACTTCAATTCAGCACGACCGACGCCCGCAAGGCTGCCATCGAACATGAGAGTCTTTGGGAGTTGAGCGTTCGCCTTCTGGATGGCGGCGTCGCCCATCTCGGTGCGCCCTCGCTGGAAGAATGCCTCGCTTTCGCGCGTGCCCGTCTGGCTCCAAAAACCCTGCGCGCCATCGCCGCCTGACTCATCCCGCCGTTTCGCGACAGCGAGATGGACAGGTCCACGTATTTATTCAGCCTATCATCATCAGGCTGGCGTTGCCCCCGGCAGCCGTCGTGTTGATGGATGTGGACACCTCTTCCAATAGCCAGTCCAGGCAATAGCCGCTGTCTTCCACATGAACGGAGGCGATGGGGCCGGGGAAATCGGCCGCCTGCCGCGTCACCGCCGCGACATGCGCCGCATCGCCCTCTACCAGGACTGCAGCATATGGGCCTTCGCCGATATTGCTGAACCATGTCGCGACTTCGGACGGCAGGCCGGGAGGAAGCGTCATGTCCTGCACGATGCCGCGATTGCCGGTGGCGAGGACCGCCGCCATCTGGCAAAACAGGCCCTGCCGCGTCGAGGGCTGCATCAGGATGCGTCCGCGCGGGTGCAGCGCATAAAGGTTCCGCTCGCCCACCGGGCCGGGAAGTTCCAGTTCGACACCGATCGCCGATGCGTCCCCTGTCCGGCGCACCTGCGCGGCGGCGTCGCCCTCCCCCTGCGCATCGAGCCAGTCTGCAAACGCGTGCAGGGGCGAGCGCAAATGGCTGACCCGTTCCGCGAATACCGGCGGCGTCGTGACCAGCCGCCCGAGATAGAGCGGTCCACCCGCCTTCGGACCTGTGCCGGACAGGCCGCATCCGCCGAACGGCTGAACCCCGACGATCGCCCCTATGACGTTGCGATTGACGTATATGTTGCCGACCTTCACCCGGTCGGTCACGCGGGCGATGGTTTCGTCCAGCCGGGTATGCAGGCCGAAGGTCAGGCCATAACCGGTGGCGTTGATCTGATCGACCAGCGCGTCCATTTTGTCGCGCCGGAACCGCAGGACGTGCAGCACCGGGCCGAACACCTCGCGGCTCAGGTCCGCGATACTGTCTATCTCGATGATCGTGGGCGGGACGAACGTGCCCTGCCCGGTTTCAGGCGACAGCGGGGTCTGTTCCACCTTGCGACCCATCGCGCGCATCGCCGCGATATGACGCTCGATCCCGTCGCGGGCTTCGGCGGTGATGACGGGGCCGACATCCATCTTGAGCGCGTCGGTCCGACCGATCCGCAATTCGGCGAGCGCGCCCTTCAGCATCGTCAGCGTCCGGTCGGCCACATCCTCCTGAAGGCAGAGGATACGGAGCGCCGAACAACGCTGACCCGCACTGTCGAAGGCAGACGCTATGACATCGGCCACCACCTGTTCGGCAAGCGCGCTGCTGTCCACGATCATCGCATTCTGCCCCCCCGTCTCGGCGATCAGGGGAATGGGCTTTCCAGCAGGCGACAAGCGCGTTGCGAGTTGCTTCTGGATGAGGCGCGCGACTTCCGTCGATCCGGTGAACATCACGGCGGCGGTTTCGTTCGCAGCGACCAGCGCCGCACCGATGCTGCCGTCGCCCGGCACCAGATGCAGCGCATCGACGGGAACACCCGCCTCATGCAACAGGCGCACCGCTTCGGCCGCGATCAGCGGCGTTTCCTCGGCAGGCTTTGCAAGCACGGCATTGCCCGCGACCAGCGCGGCGGCGACCTGCCCGGTGAAGATCGCCAGCGGAAAGTTCCAGGGTGAGATGCAGGTGACGACGCCCAGCGCGCGCTGAGCGGGACCGAAGGTCGAACGGGCCTGCGCCGCATAGTAGCGCAGGAAGTCGATCGCTTCGCGCACTTCGGCAATCGCGTTGGGCAGCGATTTGCCCGCTTCACGCATGATGAGGCCAAGAAGGATCGGCATCCGCGCCTGCATCGCATCGGCCGCGCGGTCGAGCGCGGCAGCGCGGTCGGCGACAGCCATGTTGCGCCAGCCCGACGCGGCAGCGGCAATGGCGGCGGCCCGCGCTTCCTCCTCGTTCGCTTCCGTCACATGCCCCACGACATCGCGATGGTCCGCAGGGTTGAGCACAGCACGCACCGTCCCCTCACCGCTTGCGGGCGCGGCTTTCCAGTCCAGCGTTGCACTGTGGGTCAGCGCTTCGCTCAAATCGGCCAGCACGGCTTCGTTGCTAAGGTCAAGGCCCGCCGAATTGCGCCGGTCGGGATAGAGGTCGGCGGGCAGAGCGATCTGGTCATGCTGCGCGCCGGGATGCGCCATCGCGCGCACCACATCGACCGGATCGGCGACAAGCTCCGAAATCGAAACGGCGGGGTCGGCGATACGGTTCACAAAGCTGGAGTTCGCCCCGTTTTCCAGAAGGCGGCGTACCAGATAGGCGAGCAACGTTTCATGCGTTCCGACCGGCGCATAGATGCGGCATGGGCGGCCCAGCTTGCCAGCACCGACGACCTGTTCGTAGAGCGGCTCGCCCATGCCGTGCAGGCACTGGAACTCATAGTCGCCGATGCTGAAATCCGGCCCTGCCAACTCATATATGGTTGCGAGCGTCTGCGCATTGTGCGTGGCGAATTGGGGGAACACAGCGTCACGCGCGCCCAGCAGCTTCCGCGCGCAGGCGACGTAGGCGATGTCGGTGTGCAGCTTGCGCGTATAGACGGGAAAGCCCTCCAGCCCGTCGACCTGCGCGCGCTTGATCTCCGCGTCCCAATAGGCGCCCTTCACCAGCCGGACCATGATCCGGCGTTCGGCACGGCGGGCGAGGTCGACGATCCAGTCGATGACGAACGGGCACCGCTTGCCATAGCCCTGCACCACAAAGCCCAGGCCGTTCCATCCGGCAAGGTCCGGGTCCAGCGCAAGGCTTTCCAGCAGGTCGAGCGAAAGTTCGAGGCGGTCGGCCTCCTCCGCATCGATGTTGAAACCGATGTCGTAACGCTTGGACAGCAGCGCCAGTGTCCTGACCGCAGGCAACAATTCGCCCATGACGCGATCCGCCTGCGCACGGCTGTAGCGCGGATGAAGCGCCGACAGCTTGATGGAAATGCCCGGGCCGCCATAGATGCCGCGTCCCGCCGACGCCTTGCCTATGGCATGGATGGCGCGCTCATAATCGGCGAAGTAGCGCGCGGCGTCGGCGGCCGTGGTCGCCGCCTCCCCCAACATGTCGTAGCTGTAGGAAAAGCCTTTCGCCTCCATGTCGCGCGCGCGTTTCAACGCTTCCTTGATCGTTTCGCCGGTGACGAACTGTTCGCCCATCATCCGCATGGCGAGATCGACGCCGCGCCGGATCACAGGCTCGCCCGCGCGCGCGACGAGCCGGGTCAGCGCAGCACCCAGGCCGCGATCGTCGACGCTGCCGACGAGCTTTCCGGTCACGACCAGGCCCCAGGTCGCCGCGTTGACGAACAGCGACTTTTCGCCGCCCAGATGCGATCCCCAATCGCCATCGGCGATCTTGTCGCGGATGAGGGCATCGCGCGTATCGTTGTCCGGAATGCGCAGCAGCGCCTCGGCAAGGCACATGAGCGCCACGCCTTCCTGGCTGGACAGCGCATATTCCTGTACCAGTCCTTCGACCCCGCTGCCCTTGTGATTGGCGCGAAGGGCGGTGACCAGACGGGTCGCTGTGGCGGCCACGGCAACCTGCGTCTCATCTGGAAGCGTCGCCGCCTCGATCAGCGGGGCCATCGATTCCGCCTCGTCACGGCGATAGGCGGCGGTGATCGCGGCACGCAAGGGTGTGGGCCGGGCGATGGCGGGCGCGAAGGCGGAAAAGGGCTGGTCGATCATGCCGATATCATAACCAGAATCGCAAGTTCGTTTCGACCGAATTTAGGCCATCTGACAATCATAATGACTTATTATTACGCATCCAGTAGGCATATAGGATGTCAAATACATCATCCGCAGTCGATATGGACGAATTCGACCGCCGCATCGTCGCCGCTCTGGTCGAGGACGGGCGGATGTCCGTCACCGACCTGGCCGCCACGGTCGGCCTCTCCAAGACGCCGTGCCAGGTGCGATTGCGGCGTTTGCAAGAGAGCGGCGT
Source organism: Sphingobium sp. (assembly GCF_003248505.1). GTDB lineage: Bacteria > Pseudomonadota > Alphaproteobacteria > Sphingomonadales > Sphingomonadaceae > Sphingobium. The sequence continues at coordinate 21,054 of NZ_QFOA01000015.1, read as the reverse complement.
CATTCGCGGCTTTCGCGCCATCGTCGATCCCGCCAAGCTCGGCATGGATCATGTCGCCTTCACCGAGGTGAAGCTGTCCGATACGCGCGAGGCGGCGCTCAACGAATTCAATGCCGCCGTGCGGCGTATCGCCGAGGTCGAGGAATGCCATATGCTGGCAAGCAATTTCGACTATCTGCTCAAGGTGCGCACCGCCGACATCCGCCGCTACCGCGCGGTGCTGGGCGAGAAGATCAGTGCCCTGCCCCATGTCGCCAGCACGTCGACCTTCGTCGCCATGGAAACCGTGCTGGAAGCGGGCAACCGCCGCGTCAGTCGAAAAGGGTAAGCGGAATGGCGTCCCCCATCGCCCGGTATCCGGCGGGCGACGGGTGTAGCGCATCGCCTTCGTCATAGGCGGGCAGCAGCCGGTCGGGCCGTGCCGGATCGCGCGTCACCCTGTCGAAATCGATCACCGCGTCGAAATGACCGGGCTGCCTGATCCATGCGTTGACGGCCTGCCGATCGGCCTCGTTCTGCGCGTCGGCATGATAATAGGCGTTGCCGACGAAGGGCATGACGGTCGCGCCTACCACCTTGATGCCCTTCGCATGGGCGCGCGCGACGATCTGGCGATATGCGCCGATCATGCGAGCGACATGCGCTTCATGCGCGCCCTTGCTCACCGGCGCTTCGCGGGTCAGCGTGCCAAGGTCGTTGATCCCTTCCAGCAGGATGACATGAGTGACGCCCGGCTGCGCCAGCACGTCGCGGTCGAGCCGCGCAAGCGCGCTGGGACCGAGCCCATCGTCCAGCAGCCTGTTGCCGCCGATCCCCTGATTGACGACGGAAACGTTCCGCCGCTCGCCATCGGCCTGAAGCCGCTCGGCCAGCCGGTCGGTCCAGCGGTCGTTGCCGTTGGTTGTCGATCCGCGACCGTCGGTGATCGAATCGCCGAGTGCGACGATGACGCGCGCGGGGCCGCAGCGCTCCACCTCCAGCCCCGACAGATGGAACCAGTGATCGAAACTCGCCGAACCGGCCATGACGGCATCGCCCAGATGATCCCCCGGCAGATGCCACGATGTGGCGCGCGATCCGGGATGCGACGTTTGTTCAGGTTCGCCGCGATAGCGGATCGACACCGCGATATTCTCCAGCGCATGGGCGGGCATGGCAACCGGATCGGATAGATAATCCGCGCCGGGGGGAATGATGACATCGACCTTCCCGTCGAAACGCAGGGGCAGGATGCTGCGCGGATCGACGGCGGGTGACGCTGCGCTCGGCGCGCGGGCGATGCTCGCCCCGGCGATCTGGAGCGGCTGCGTGCCTGCAAGATTGGAAAAGCGTACGCGCAGGCGGTCGCCGGAGACGGACGGGCGAACGATCTGACGCAGCGTGCGGTCGGCGAGCGTTCCGGGCGGCAGGACCGCATCGCCCACGGGCTTGAACTGCGCCGAAGCCCATGCCGCCGTCCACACCGGCGTGCAGCCCTTCGCCTGAGCCGTCGCGGGGATCAGGGCGGCCAGCGGCAACATCAGCCAGGCCAGACGGATCTTCACGATAGGCTCTCCTGCTTCATTCCTGTCGGCCCCACGAAAAAGCGGGCCGGCCTTTCGACCGGCCCTCAACGTCATCCCTGAGGGAGGATCGGGTAAACCATGTGTCAGGCAGCGTCCGACCGCGCCTGCGCCAATATCGTGAGCGCGCCGCGCGCGCCCTGCGTTTCCAGCACGGTCAGCCAGCGCACCAACTCTTCGCGCAGGCGCGGATCGGCGGCCAGCGTGGGCGGCACGATGGCCGGAAGGCCCAGTATCGCGCGCACGCGCGCTTGCGGCGAGTCGGCGGCGTGCAGCGCAGCCGCAATGGGTGCGGCCAGCGGATCGTCGATCATATGGCCCTGCCCATGATCGTCCCGCCCCGCCTGCCAGCGTATCCACGCAGCAACGGCAAGCGCGAGTGCAGCGATGCCCTGCCCCGCCGCCAGCCGATCCGCGATGGGAGCGAGCAGGCGCTGCGGCAGTTTCTGCGACCCGTCCGTCGCGATCTGCCGCGTCCGATGGCGCAGCGTCGGATTGTCGAACCGCGCCATCAGTTCGCGGCGATAGGCAGCTACATCCAGTTCGGGCGGCGGCGACAAGGTGGTTTCCGCTTCGTCCCACAGCGCTTCCACGAACAGCCGCGCCGGTTCCAGCGCCAGCACCTCATGAACATGCTCGATCCCGGCAAGCCCGCCCAGATAGGCGATGCCGCTATGCGCGCCGTTGAGCAGGCGAAGCTTGGCGTCTTCCCACGGCGCGACGGTGGCGGTGATCTCCACCCCCGGACCGAAAGCGGGGCGTGGGCCGCAGAAGCGGTCCTCGATCACCCACTGGGTGAACGGCTCGGTCTTGACCATCGCGCGATCCTCGACGCCGATGGTGTCGGCGAGCGCCGCGATGTCTTCCTGCGTCGTGGCGGGGACGATGCGGTCGACCATCGTCTGGGGAAAAGCGCCTTCCGCCGCGATCCATTGCGCAAGCGATGGGTCATGCCGCTCGGCCAGCGCAAGCACGGCGTCGCGCAGCCGCGCACCGTTGTGCGGCAGATTGTCGCAGCTGATCGCGGTGAACGGTGGCAGTCCGGCGGCGCGGCGGCGGACAAGAGCCGCGACGATGAAGCCGGGCGCTGTTTGCGGACGGTCGAGCGAAAGCAGGTCGGCGGCCAGTTGTGGGTCGTCCTCGATCAGCGCGCCGGTCGCGGGGTCGAGCTTATAGCCTTTTTCCGTGACGGTCAGCGTCACGATATGCGTATCGGGCGACGCCATCGCCGCGACCAGCGCGCTGGGATCTTCGGGCGCGACGATCACGCGCCGAACCGCGCCGACGACGCGTGCCTGTTCCCGATCCCCGTCGCGGACCAGCATGGTGTAAAGCCCGTCCTGCGGCTCCATCTGGTCGCGCACGGCTGGCGAACGGAGCGACGCGGCCACGATCCCCCAACGCTGGTCGCCCGCTTCGAGCGCGTCGTCGAAGAACGCCGCCTGATGCGCGCGATGGAACGCGCCGATGCCCAGATGCACGACGCCGCATCGGACCGCAGCGCGATCGTAGCCTGGGCGCGTGACCGAGCCGGGCAGGCTTTCCAGCGATGCCGCCGACAACCGCGTCATAGCTTGTAGGCCTTTTTCGCCAGATCGTAGGCGAGCGCATGGGCGAGTTCGAAGGCTTCGTCCTCCTCCATCCGATGTTCGGCTACAAGCTGGGCGAGCCAGGTACAATCCATCCGCCGGGCGACGTCGTGCCGCGCGGGGATCGACAGGAAGGCGCGCGTGTCGTCGTTAAAACCGACCGTGTTGTAGAAGCCCCCCGTTTCGCTCGCGCGCTCGCGGAAACGACGCATCCCTTCGGGGCTGTCGTGGAACCACCAGGGCGGCCCCAGCCTCAGCGCCGGATAATGGCCTGCGAGCGGCGCGAGTTCGCGCGAATAGACATCCTCGTCCAGCGTGAAGAGGATCAAGGTCAGGCGCGGATCGTTGCCGTAGCGGTCGAGCAGAGGCTTGAGCGCCTGCACGAATTCGCCCGCCGTCGGGATATCCGCCCCCTTGTCGCGTCCGAAGCGGTCGCGCACGGCCTCGTTATGGTTGCGGTGGACGCCCGGATGCAGCTGCATCACCATGCCGTCCTCGATCGCCATGCGCGCCATTTCGACCAGCATGTGCCCCCGAAACAGTTCGGCATCGCGCGTGCTCGCGGGACCGCTCGTCACCCTGTCGAACAGAGCCTCCGCCTCTTCGCGCGAGAGGTTAGCGGTGAAGGCGCTGGGATGGCCGTGATCGGTGGATGTCGCCCCCGCCTCACGAAAATCGGCACGGCGTTTTTCGTGCGCGCGCAGATAGCCGGCATAGTCCTTGGTTTCGCCCGTCATCGCGCAGAAACGCTGCACATTGTCGATGAACCGGGGGTCGTCGGGGTCCATTACCGGATCGGGGCGATAAGCGGTCACGACGCGCCCGCCCCAGCCCGACGCGCGGATCGCGCGATGATGGTCGAGCGGATCTAGCGGCCCTTCGGTCGTTGCGATCACTTCGATATTGTAGCGCTCGAACAGGGCGCGCGGGCGGAATGCATCGGTCTTCAGCGCGGCGTCGATGATGTCGTAATAATGATCGGCGGTGGCCGCCTCCAGCCGCACGTCGATGCCGAACGCCTGCGCGAACACCCAGTCGAGCCACAGCCGCGACGGCGTGCCCCGGAACAGGTGATACCGCTCGGCGAATCGCCGCCAGATGGCGCGGGGGTCGCTTTCGGTCGCGCTGCCATCGACGGTCGGCACGCCCAGTTCGTCCAGCCTGACGCCCTGGCTGTAGAGCATACGGAACACATAATGGTCCGGCACGATCAGCAGCTGGGCGGGATCGGCGAAGGGATCGTCATAGGCGAACCAGCGCGGATCGGTGTGCCCGTGCGGGCTGACGATCGGCAAATCCCGGACGGTCGCATGGAGCGCCCGCGCAATCGCGCGCGTTGCCGGATCGGACGGGAAGAGACGGTCGGGATGCAGACGCAACGGCTTGGTCATGGAAGGCTTTCGGCGGGGATCGCCACCGCCTGATAGCGGGGCAGGAGAAGGTGGATGACCGCAAGCGCGATCAGATAGGCGACCGATGCGACCGCGAAAATGGGGCCGTAGCTGCCGATGGTTTCAAGGATCACGCCTGCAAACTTGGCCATCAACATGCCGCCCACCGCGCCCGACAGGCCGCCCAGGCCCACGACCGATCCCGCCATCCAGCGCGGGAAGACATCTCCCGGCAGTGCGTAGAGATTGGCGGAAAAGCCCTGATGACCGGCGCAGGCAAGGCCGATGAGGCCGACCGCGACCCACATCGAGGGCGCTTGCGCCGCAAAGGCGATGGGGACAGCGCAGCAGGCGGCCAGCAGCATCGCGGTTTTGCGGGCGCGATTGACGCTCCATCCCCGGCCCATCAGCCGCGACGACGCCCATCCGCCCGCGACCGACCCCACGTCCGCGAACAGGTAGACGGCGATCAGCGGCGGACCGAAGTCCAGCATCTTGACGCCATATTGCTTGTTGAAGAAATCGGGCAGCCAGAAGAGGAAAGTCCACCATACCGGGTCGATCAGGAACCGGCCGAGCATATAGGCCCAGGTCTGGCGATGGCGAAAAAGGCTCGTCCATTTGACGGAGCGCTTGGGCTCCACCGGATCGGTCTCGATCCACGCCAGCTCTTCGGGGGAGAGGCTCTTCTTTTCGCGCGGGCGCCGGTAGAAGCCAAGCCATGCCGCCAGCCAGATCACGGTCAGCAGGCCGGTCAGGACGAACGCCCAGCGCCAACCCAGCGACACCGCGATGATCGGCACGATCAGCGGCGTCAGAATCGCGCCGACGTTGGACCCTGCGTTGAAGATGCCGATGGCGAGCGCCCGTTCCTTTTTGGGGAACCACTCGTTCGTCGCGGCGATGGCGGCGGGGAAAGTCCCCGCCTCTCCGACCGCGAGCGGAATGCGGGCCAGCAGCATCCCCGCCGTCGAGGTGAAGAAGATGTGTGAGACATGGCCGATGGTCCACAACGCGACGGCGAGCGCATAACCCGCGCGCGCGCCGATCCGGTCGATCAGCCGCCCGAACACGACATAGGCGATGCCGTAGCCCGCCTGGAACCAGATGGCGAGGTCGGCATAGCCGCTCTCGCTCCAGCCGTAGCGCGCCTGAAGATCGGGCTTCAGCGTGGGCAGCACCAGCCGGTCGATATAGCTCAGCACCACGGCGGCAAAAAGCAGGCCGCAGACGATCCAGCGGACTCTTCCGGACGGCTTGGGGATCGCCTGCGTCATGGCGATCACCAGTTGAACATCGTGCCATCTTCCAGCCGGTTCACCGGCAGGAAGGCGCGCTGATATTCATATCCTGCTGCGAGTTCCTCATCGATGTCGACACCCAGCCCCGGTTCGTCGCCCGGATGCATCATGCCGTTGTCGAAGCTGTAGGCATGGGGGAAGACGGCGTCGGTTTCGGGCGTATGGCGCATATATTCCTGCACGCCGAAATTGGGGACATTGATGTCGAAATGGAGCGCGGCGGCCATGCAGACCGGCGACAGGTCGGTCGCCCCGTGGCATCCGGTGCGAACCTGATACAGATCGGCGAGCGCGGCGATCCGGCGCAGGTGGGTGATGCCGCCGGCATGGACCACGGTGGCGCGGATATAGTCGATCAGCTGGTTCTGGATAAGATCCTTGGCGTCCCAGATCGAATTGAAGATCTCGCCCACCGCGAGCGGTGCCGTGGTGTGCTGGCGGATGAGCTTGAAGGCTTCCTGATTTTCCGCAGGCGTCGCATCCTCCAGCCAGAAGGGGCGATAGGGCTCCAGATCCTTGCCGAGTCGGCCTGCCTCGATAGGGGTGAGCCGGTGATGGATGTCGTGCAGCAGATGCACGTCCCAGCCCAACGCTTCCCGCGCGGCCTTGAACAATTCGGGCACGACACGCAGATATTTGGGAGTGTTCCACACATTTTCGGAAGGCAGGTCGGAGTCTGCGGGTTCGTAGAAATACCGATCCTTGGACACCCCATAGGTCGACGCCATGCCCGGAATGCCGCATTGCAGGCGAATCGCCTTGTAACCCTGGCGCTGGTAATCGAGCGCGGCTTCGATCGTTTCCTCGATGCTGACGCCGTTCGCATGGCCGTACACCATCACGCCTTCGCGGCTGGCGCCGCCCAGCAGCTGATAGACGGGAAGACCGGCAATCTTACCCTTGATATCCCACAGCGCCATGTCGACCGCCGCGATCGCGGTCATCGTCACGGGACCGCGCCGCCAATAGGCGCCCTTGTACAGATACTGCCAGATATCCTCGACCCGGTGCGCGTCGCGACCGATGAGGCAGGGGATGACATGATCGGTCAGATAGCTTGCCACCGACAGCTCGCGACCGTTGAGCGTCGCGTCGCCGACACCGGTGGTGCCATCGTCGCAGATGATCTTGAGCGTGACGAAATTACGACCCGGGCAAGTGATAATGACACGGGCGTCAACGATCTTGGGCATTTGGACGATCCTGTTCAGAAGAAGTTGAACGTGAAAGGCAGCGCGGGGCGCATGGCGCCCCGGACGATACGGCAGACTGAAAAAACGTGGAGTGGGACGCGGTGCCCGCGGGGAGAAAGGCGTCGCCCGCCTTGCCACTATGCTCGATCATCCACCCCTCCTTTTTGCGCGCGGCGCATCTTTCCGCTTGCCGCCACCGAACTGATACCGTTACCATCGCGACAGAGACAAGGCTTGTCAATGCCCGACTGCGGGGTTGAGGCTGAATGGACGGTAGGGGAGAGAGTTCGATGCTGGCGCGATTGTTATGCTGGATGGTGGCGTTGGCGACGGTAGTCCTGCCGCCTGCGGCTCGCGCCGAAGACGGCTACGATCTGTGGCTGCGCTATCGCCCTGCCGACGCTGCCCGGTCCCACGATCTTGCCGCCCATGCGACCGCCATCGTCGCGTCCGGCAGCGATCCCATGCTTGCGGTCGCGGTCGCCGAATTGCAGCGTGGCGTCAAGGGAATGACCGGCGCAACCGTGTCGCGCTCCACAGCTGCGCAGCCCGGCGCGATCGTGCTGGCAAAGGCGCAGGCGGGAACATCCCTCCCTATCGACACCGGCAAGCTGGGCGAGGAAGGCTATGCGATTCGCTCCACGCAGATGAACGGCGTGCCCGTCACCCTGATCGCCGCAAACAGCGAACGGGGTTTGCTCTACGGCGCCTATGGGTGGCTGCGCCTGGCGCAGAGCGGCGCACCGCTCGACCGGATCGACGTGCGCAGCGCGCCGCGCATCGGGTTGCGGATGCTGAACCATTGGGACAATCTCGATGGCACGGTCGAGCGCGGCTATGCCGGTATGTCGATCTGGGACTGGTGGCGGCTGCCCGATTATAAAGGGCCACGCTATACCGACTATGCCCGCGCCAACGCGTCGATCGGCATAAACGGCACCGTGCTCAACAATGTGAACGCGAAAGCGACGAGCCTGACCGCCGCCTATATCGCCAAGACAGCGGCGCTGGCCGATCTGTTACGCCCCTATGGGATCAAGGTCTATCTGTCGGTAAAATGGACCGCGCCGATGGAACTGGACGGCCTCAGAACCGCCGACCCCCTCGACCCGCAGGTCGCCGCCTGGTGGAAGGCGAAGTCGGACGAAATCTATCGCGCGATCCCCGACTTCGGCGGGTTCCTGGTCAAGGCGAACAGCGAAGGCCAGCCCGGACCGCAGGATTACAAGCGCACCCATGCGGACGGCGCCAACATGCTCGCCGCGGCGGTCAAGCCTCATGGCGGCATCGTGATGTGGCGCGCCTTCGTATACCAGCACGACAATCCCGACGACCGCGCCAAGCAGGCCTATGACGACTTCAAGCCGCTCGACGGGCAGTTCGCCGACAATGTGCTGGTCCAGGTCAAGAACGGCGCAATCGACTTCCAGCCGCGCGAACCCTTTCACCCGCTGTTCGGCGCGATGCCCAAGACGCCGCTGATGATGGAATTCCAGATCACAAAGGAATATCTGGGCCAGTCGACGCATCTCACCTATCTCGGCCCGCTGTTCGAGGAGGTACTGAAGTCCGACACCCGGTCGAAGGGCAACGGCTCCACCGTCGCCAGGGTGGTCGACGGATCGCTCGACGGGCACCGGCTGACCGGAATCGCGGGCGTCGCCAATATCGGCGTGGATCGCGACTGGAGCGGCTCCGTTTTCAACCAGGCGGACTGGTATGCGTTCGGGCGCATGGCCTGGGACCCGGACCTGACGGCGCAGGCGGTCGCGCACGAATGGGCGGCGCAGACCTTTTCCCCCGATCCGCGCGTGGTCGATCCCGTCGTCGCCATGATGATGGGATCGCGCGAAGCGGCGGTCGATTACATGACCCCGCTCGGCCTGGCCCATGTGATGGCGACGGGGCATCATTACGGCCCCGGCCCCTGGGTGTCCGATCTCGCTCGCCCGGAATGGAACCCCGTCTATTATCACAAGGCCGACGCGAACGGCATCGGCTTTGACCGGACGGCGACGGGCAGCAACGCCTTCGCGCAATATGCGCCGCCCGTCGCAAAGATGCTGGCGAACCCCAAAACCACGCCCGACCGCGACCTTCTCTGGTTCCATCACCTGCCCTGGACCTATCGCCTGTCGTCGGGCGACACTGTGTGGGACGGGATGGTGCATCGTTACGATCGCGGCGTCGCCTATGTGGAGGACATGCAGCAGCGGTGGGACACGCTGCGTCCCCTGGTGGACGCAGAGCGGTTCGAGCAGACGCGCGATTTCCTGCGTATCCAGCGGCGCGAGGCGCAATGGTGGCGCGACGCCAGCATCGCCTATTTCCAGTCGGTCAATCGCCTGCCCCTGCCCGCAGGATCGGCGGTGCCCGCCCACGACCTCGACTGGTACAAGGCGCAGAACTTCCCCTTCGCGCCAGGTCACTGGTAAATGCCGCACTGCAAAACATAAGTTGATTTTTACCGTCAACGCTGGTCGAGATGCAGGCATCTTTTCGCGCGCCGCAGTTTCGAAAGTCCCAGCCGTGACCGACACCCGCTCTTCCCGCCGCCAGCGCAACGCTCCTACCATCAACGATGTGGCGCTGGCAGCCGGGGTGTCGCCCATGACCGTCTCGCGCGTCATCAATGGCGAGCAGGTCGTGCGCCCGGTGACGCGGGAGAAGGTGGAAACGGCCATCGCCGCGCTCAACTACGCGCCCAGCGCCGCCGCGCGCACGCTGGCGGGCGGGGACGAAACGCGGATCGGCCTGCTCTATTCCAACCCTTCGTCCTCCTATCTCAGCGAATTCCTCGTCGGCAGCCTCGATCAGGCAAGCCGCAGCGGCATCGATCTGGTGGTGGAGAAATGGGATGAGCGAACCTCCGTACGCGCCGTCGTGGAGCATCTGAAACGCAGCCGGATCGACGGCGTGGTGCTGCCGCCGCCGCTCTGCGACCTTGCCGAACTGCTGGACGCCCTGCGAAAGGCGAGTATTCCCGCTGTCGCCGTCGCGTCCGGCCAGCCGCATTCGGACATGCTGGCGGTCAGCATCGACGACTGCCATGCCGCCTACGAAATGACGCGACACCTGCTGTCGCTCGGACATATGCGCATCGGCTTCATCAAGGGCAATCCGAACCAGAGCGCCAGTTCGCGCCGGTTCGAAGGTTATGTGAAGGCGCTGGAGGAAGCCGGGCTGCCGGTGCGGGACGACCTGATCGCGCAGGGCTTCTTCACCTACCGGTCGGGCCTTGACGCAGCCGAGCATATATTGGCGCTGGCCGACCCGCCGACCGCGATCTTTGCGAGCAACGACGACATGGCAGCGGCCACCGTCGCCATCGCGCATCGCACCGGCCTCGACGTGCCCGGCGACCTCACCGTCTGTGGCTTCGACGACACGTCGCTGGCGACGACGATCTGGCCTGAATTGACGACCATCCGCCAACCGATCAGCGACATGTCGCGCGCGGCGGTCGAAGCGCTGGTGCGCCAGTTGAAGCCCCGCCGGGGCGGCGACGGCGATGCGATCCAGCATCAGGTTCTCGATTATGCGCTGATCCGCCGCCAGTCGGACGCCGCGCCACGCACCCGGCCGCGCACCGGCGGCCGGTAGGCGCAGCCGGTCAGCTTTCGCCGAACACCCGGGCGAAGATCGTGTCGACCTGCGCGAAATGGTAATCGAGGTTGAATTTATCCTCGATCTGCTCGGACGTCAGCGCCGCGGCGACATCGGCATCGGCCTTCAGCAGTTCCTTGAGCGACAACTGCCCGTCCGATTCCCACACCTTCATCGCGTTGCGCTGGACATATCGATAGCTGTCCTCGCGGCTCACCCCCGCCTGCGTCAGCGCCAACAGCACACGCTGCGAGTGGACGAGGCCTCCCATCTTGTCGAGATTCTTCATCATCCGCTCGGGATAGACGAGCAGTTTGTCGATGACGCCGGTCAGGCGGCCCAGCGCGAAGTCGAGCGTGATCGTCGCATCGGGGCCGATATAGCGCTCGACCGACGAATGGCTGATGTCGCGTTCATGCCACAGCGCCACATTCTCCATCGCGGGCAGCGCATAGGCACGCACCATGCGGGCAAGGCCGGTCAGATTTTCCGTCAGTACCGGATTGCGCTTGTGCGGCATCGCCGAGGAGCCCTTCTGCCCCGGCGAGAAATATTCCTCCGCTTCCAGCACCTCGGTGCGCTGAAGGTGGCGGACCTCGACCGCGAGCCGCTCGATGGACGAAGCGATGACACCCAGCGTCGCAAAGAACATGGCGTGGCGGTCGCGCGGGATGACCTGCGTCGACACCGGTTCCACCGACAGACCCAGCTTGACTGCGACATGTTCCTCGACGCGCGGGTCGATATTGGCGAAGGTGCCGACCGCACCGGAAATGGCGCAGGTCGCGACTTCGGCGCGCGCGGCGACGAGGCGCGCCTTGCAACGACTGAATTCGGCATAGGCCTCCGCCATTTTAAGGCCGAAGGTGACGGGTTCGGCGTGGATGCCGTGGCTGCGACCGATGGTCGGCGTCAGCTTATGTTCGAAGGCGCGGCGCTTGATGACCTCCAGCAGCTTGTCGATATCCTCGATCAGGATGTCGGACGCGCGGGCCAGTTGCACGGCAAGGCAGGTGTCCAGCACGTCGCTCGACGTCATGCCCTGATGCATGAAGCGCGCTTCGTCGCCCACCTGTTCGGCGACCCAGGTGAGGAAGGCGATGACATCGTGCTTCGTGACCGCTTCGATCGCATCGATTGCAGGCACGTCGATTGCCGGATTGGTCGCCCACCAGTCCCAGAGCGCCTTGGCCGCCGAGGGCGGCACCACGCCCAGCTCGCCCAGCTTCTCCGTCGCGTGGGCTTCGATCTCGAACCAGATGCTGAAGCGCGCCTCCGGTTCCCAGAGTGCGGTCATCTGCGGGCGGGCGTAGCGTGGGACCATCGGGCGAATCCTGCATTGGCTTAAAGAAAAAGATGGTGCGCCGCCTAGCAGCGTCCCCGCCACGGGGCAAATGCGCACTCCTGTCCCACCGGCGAGGCGAGTCGTCGCAACTCGTCGGCCGATATGAGACGAGCCGAACGGAGCGGCAGGACGAGTCGCCGGTCATGAACAGCCGTTCAGGAACATTCGGGCGTTCTGGTCTATTGTCTTTACACAGGAAACATGACGGGCGAACGGGCCTCTGGCTCGATCCCGATGAAGAAGATGCAGGAGATTGCGATGTTGCGGACCCTAATCCTTACGAGCGCGCTTCTCGTCTCGGCGCCCGCGTTGGCGCAGCAGGCGGCACAACCATCGATGCAACCGAACACGGCGTCGCCGCAGGCCATGCCGCAATCGACTGCGCCCGCTCAACCCTCCACCACGCAACCGGCTACGTCGGCAAGCGCCATCGCATCCATCGTCGACAGCGAGTTCGCTGCTTATGACACCAACAAGGATGGCGTCCTCGACCAGTCCGAATTTTCACGCTGGATGGTTGCGCTGAAGGACCAGGAGATGAAAACCACCGGCTCCACTCTGCCCGCTGAAAAGCTGACCGCTTGGGTCAGCGGCGCGTTCACCTCCGCCGATAAGGACAAGAGCGTTACCGTCAGCAAGCCCGAACTTATCAGCTATCTGAGCGGCGGCGCAGCTTGAACTAATTTCCCCGCCTGTCACGAAGGCAAGGAAAGATGACCCTGAAGGGTCGCACGGGGCGGCATGGAGCGAAGGCCATGCCGCCCCATTTTTGCGATTCGCGGAAAAATGAAGCGCTTCAGCCTTTACGGCGCGTGTAAAGCAGCGCCGCGACGATAGCCGCCGATCCGATGCCGACCGCTGCGCCGGTCCATATCCCCTTCCCGACCGACTTGCCCGCAGCTGTAGCGAGATCGGGCACCTTTTCAGGCGAAGATGGCGAAGGGGGCGTTGTTGCGTCGGGGGTCGACGCCGTGTCTTCGTGCTTGCTCATGGTCCGACCGTTTATGCCCGAAAGGGGGGCGGACGGGAAGTGCGTCGTCACATGATCGTAAACTTGTTCCATTGGCGCAGCATCGTTGCAACATCTTCTTGACTTCCCGGCCCCATCCATGCTGGTAGCGCTATCAAACGTAATATGCTTTAGGAGCTGATGATGCCGGGGGTTGCTGCCTTGCTCGATTGCCTTCCTGCCGACTGGCGGGACGGACTGTTTCTCGGACGCGTGGAAACGGCGCAGGGGCCCAGCCCCATCATGGTATCGGGCGGTGTCGCCTACGACATGAGCCGCGTGGCTCCCACCCTCTCCCAACTGGTTGAAAAGCTGCCGCTATTGCCGGATGCCGGCGAACCGCTCGGGCCGCTCGACGTGATCGACCTGCCGCTTCTGAGCCCGGTAGATCTGCAATGCGTAAAGGCATGCGGCGTCACCTTCGCGCTGTCCGCCATCGAACGCGTGATCGAGGAGCGCGCCCGGGGCGATGCCGCCGCCGCCGCCGACATCCGCAGCCGTCTGGAAGAACGGGTGGGCGGCTCGATCCGCGCGGTATCTCCCGGCTCACCCGAAGCCGCCGCGCTCAAGGCCGCACTCATCGAGGATGGGCTGTGGTCGCAATATCTGGAAGTGGCGATCGGACCCGACGCCGAAGTATTCACCAAGGCACCGGTGCTGTCGACCGTGGGCCTGGGCGCGCAGATCGGCATCCGTTCAGATTCGACCTGGAACAACCCGGAACCTGAGATCGTGCTACTGGTGAACGCGACCGGCAAGACGGTGGGCGCGACGCTGGGCAATGACGTCAATCTGCGCGATTTCGAAGGACGCTCCGCGCTCCTGCTCGGCAAGGCCAAGGACAATAACGCGTCCTGCTCGCTCGGTCCGCTGGTGCGCCTGTTCGACGACGGTTTCACCATCGACGACGTTCGCAACGCCGAAGTCGAACTGACCATCGACGGCCCCGAAGGCTATCGCCTGGAGGGGACGAGCAGCATGAACCAGATCAGCCGCGATCCGCTCGACCTCGTCCGTCAGACCTTGTCGGAACATCAATATCCCGACGGTTTCGCCCTTTTCCTCGGCACGCTGTTTGCGCCGGTACAGGACCGCGACGAGCCGGGCCGCGGTTTCACGCACAAGGTCGGCGATATTGTCGCCATCTCCACCCCCCGCCTCGGCACGCTCGTCAACACGGTCGTCACGTCGAAGGACGCAGCGCCTTGGACCCAGGGCCTGGTCGCTTTCATGACCAACCTTGCCGCGCGCGGCCTGCTGAACGCCAAAGAGAAAGTATCTGCATGACCGGTGCCACCTACCCCAGCTTGAAGGACAAGCGGGTTTTCATCAGCGGCGGCGGTAGCGGTATCGGCGAGGGATTGGTCGAGGCGTTCGTGGCGCAAGGGGCGAAGGTCGCCTTCTGCGACATCGCCGTCGCGGAAAGCGAAAATCTGGTCGCGCGGCTGTCGGGCGCCAGTCACGCGCCCATCTTCCACGCCGTCGACCTGCGCGACATCGCGGCAGTGCAGGCGATGATGGGCGCGGTCGAGCGGCAACTGGGCGGCATTGATATCCTCGTCAACAACGCCGCCAACGACGACCGGCATGCGATCGAGGACGTGACGACCACCTATTGGGACGAGCGCATGGCGGTAAACCTGCGCCACCTCTTCTTCGCGGCGCAGGCGGCGGTGCCCGCGATGAAGCGCGCGGGCGGCGGGGTGATCCTCAATTTCGGGTCGATCAGCTGGCATCTCGCCCTGCCCCAGCTGGTGCTCTATCAAACCGCGAAGGCCGCGATCGAAGGCCTGACGCGCAGCCTCGCCCGCGACCTCGGTCGAGACAATATCCGCGTCAACACGATCATCCCGGGCAATGTGAAGACCCCGCGCCAGGAAAAATGGTACACGCCCGAAGGCGAGGCCGAAATCGTCGCCGCCCAATGCCTCGACGGTCGCATCCTGCCGGTTGACGTTGCTGCGCTCGCGATGTTTCTGGCGTCGGACGACGCGCGCTATTGCACGGGTCACGACTATTTCATCGATGCAGGATGGCGCTGACATGACCATGACGGAACCGCAGAGCATATTGTCACTGGGAGCGACACTGGGCGAAGGCCCGGTCTGGGTCGCGCGCGACGCGGCGCTGTGGTTCGTGGACATCAAGGAACATCGCATCCACCGCTTCGACCCGGCGCTGGATGCGGGACGAAGCTGGAACGCGCCCGCGCAGGTGGGCTGGGTTCTTCCGACCGACGACGGCCTGTTCGCCGCGGGGCTGCAGACCGGGGTGCACCGCTTTGATCCCGCAGACGGCAGCTTCGCCCTGCTCCACGCCCCCGAAGCGCATCTGCCGGGCAATCGCCAGAACGATGCGTGCATCGCGCCCGACGGGGCAATCTGGTTCGGGTCGATGGACGATGCGGAAGACGCGCCGAGCGGGCGATTCTATCGGGTCCACAAGGGCGAATGCGCGGAAACGGGACTGCCGCCCGTCAGCATCACCAACGGTCCTGCCCTCTCGCCCGATGGCGGCATCCTCTACCACACGGATACGCTGGGCAAACGCATCTGGCGCACGACGCTGTCACCGGAAGGCGCAGTGGGCGAAACCAGCCTCTTCGTCGAGATCGAGGACGGCGCAGGCCATCCTGACGGCACGACCGTCGACGCGGAAGGATGTGTGTGGACCGGGCTGTTCGGCGGGTGGGCGGTGCGCCGCTACGATCCGGCGGGCAGGCTGATGCGCGAAATCCGTTTCCCCGTGGCCAACATCACGAAGATCGCCTTCGGCGGCGAGGGACTTGCGACCGCCTATGCGACGACGGCGCGCAAGGGACTGGATATGACAGCGTTGACAGAACAGCCTCTCGCGGGCGATCTGTTCGCCTTCGACCCCGGCGTCGCGGGGCTGCCGGGGCCCGTCGCGACGCTGTAGCAAAGACAAGATAGCAGGAAGGACGACAAGAATGAGTGAGGGGAGCGCCGGGAAGGTCAACATGGCCTTCATCGCAGCGATCGTCGCGGTGGCGACGATCGGCGGCTTCATGTTCGGCTATGATTCGGGCGTCATCAACGGCACGCAGAAGGGGCTGGAAAGCGCCTTCGACCTCGGCAAGCTGGGCATCGGCATCAACGTGGGCGCGATTCTGGTGGGGTCTTCCATCGGCGCGTTCGGCGCGGGGCGGATGGCCGACATCATCGGTCGACGCGGCGTCATGATGCTGTCCGCCATCCTCTTTCTCTTGAGCGCGCTGGTCGCGGGCGCTGCCGGATCGTCGATGATCTTCATCTTCGCGCGGATCGTCGGCGGCCTTGGCGTCGGCGCCGCGAGCGTGATCTCGCCGGTCTACATCTCCGAAGTCACACCCGCCGCCGTGCGCGGCCGTTTGTCGTCGGTGCAGCAAGTGATGATCATTTCGGGCCTCACCGGCGCATTCGTCGCGAACTTCGTGCTGGCGCGCTATGCGGGCGGATCGACCGCACCGCTGTGGCTCGATTTTCCGGCCTGGCGCTGGATGTTCTGGTTGCAGGCGATCCCCGCCGCCATCTATTTCCTGGCGCTGCTCGCGATCCCCGAAAGCCCCCGCTACCTTGTCGCGCGCGGGCATGACGACCGGGCGCGAGTAGTGCTGACCCGCCTCTTCGGCGCGGAGGAAGCCGCGCGCAAGGTCAACGAAATCCGCGCCAGCCTGTCCGCCGATCATCATCGGCCCAAGCTGTCCGACCTCCTCGACAAGGTGAGCGGAAAGGTCCGCCCGATCGTATGGACCGGCATCGGCCTTGCCGTCTTCCAGCAACTCGTCGGCATCAACGTCGTCTTCTATTATGGCGCGACCCTGTGGGAAGCGGTCGGCTTTTCGGAGGATTACGCGCTTCAGACCAACATTCTGTCCGGCGTGCTGTCGATCGGCGCCTGCCTTGCCACCATCGCGCTGGTCGACAAGATCGGGCGCAAGCCGCTGCTGCTCATCGGGTCGGCGGGCATGGCAGTGACGCTTGCGACCGTCGCCTACGCCTTCTCCACCGCCGTCACCGGAGCGAACGGCGCGGTGTCGCTGCCCGGCAACAACGGCATCGTCGCGCTGGTCGCGGCGAACCTCTATGTGATCTTCTTCAACATGAGCTGGGGCCCGATCATGTGGGTCATGCTGGGCGAGATGTTTCCGAACCAGATCCGCGGGTCCGGCCTTGCCGTTGCGGGTTTCGCCCAGTGGATCGCGAACGCCGTCGTTTCGGTCAGCTTCCCCTCCCTGGTCGTGTCGCCCGGTCTGGCCGTCGCCTATTGCGGCTATGCGTTCTTCGCGTTGGTATCCTTCTTCTTCGTGCGCGCCATGGTCAACGAAACCAAGGGCCGCGAACTTGAGGACATGGTCGGCTGATCGTGGGCGACGGGACGGACGACCGCATCATCCTGAAGGCGGGAGCGCTGGAAGCCGCGCTCTCGCCCGCACTTGGCGGAGCGTTGCTGCACTTTTGCGCCGACGGCACGGACCTGCTGCGCCGCACGCCGCCGGACGCGACCGATCCGCTTGCGATGGCGTGCTTCCCGCTCGTTCCCTACGCTAACCGGATCGCGCACGGTCGCTTCGCCTTCGACGGTGCGGAGCATCGGCTCCCGCTCAACTTCGGCGACCATCCGCACAGCATCCATGGCTTTGGCTGGCAGGCGAAGTGGACAGCGAAAGAGACAGCTGCAACGCATGTCACGCTGATCCACGATCATGACGGCGGGATGGGGTGGGACTGGCGCTATCGGGCGGAGCAGCACGTGGCGCTGACACGCTCGCAGCTGTCCATCTCGCTGTCGCTTTGGAACCGGAGCGACCGCCCGATGCCCGCCGGGCTGGGCTTCCACCCCTATTTCGCGGCGGACGACGCGACCCGGCTGGACTTCGTCGCGCGCGGCGTCTGGCTTTCGACACCCGACATGCTGCCGGATCGGGAAGCGCCCGCAGACGCGCTGCGCGACTGGTCGAAATCCGCCCCGATCCTGGGCGAGAGCCTCATCGACAACAGCTATAGCGGCTGGACAGGCTCGGCGACCGTGACGCGCGGCGACGGGCGAAAGCTGACGCTGCGGGGCGAAGGCACGGACTGGCTGCACGTCTACCGACCGCCGGGCGAAGCCTTTTTCTGCCTCGAACCGGTCAGCCATATGCCCGATGCGATCAATCGCGGCGGCATGAGGGTGGTGGCGCCGGGCGATTGCATCGCGATCGGCATGACCATCGCGGTCGACAAAGATGACGAGGCGCTTTCGAAAACCGCCGCTATCGCCTAAGCTGCCCTGCAGAGAAGCAGCGAGAGTGAGAAACCAATGCAGTTTTTGCGGACCGCCTTCTGGGTCGTCATCGCGGTCGCCGCCGCGTTATTCTTCAAGGCGAACAACGGTCCGCTCGTCATCAAGATCTGGGGCGACATCGTGTGGGAAACACGCGTGTGGTTTCCGATCCTGCTCGCTTTCCTGCTGGGCGCGTTGCCGTTCTGGACCGTCGCGCGCGTAACGCGCTGGCGTCTGCGGCGACAGGTGGAGGGGAGCGAACGCGCCCTTGCCGCCGTTGCCGCCACCGGCGTGCCGCCGCCGCCCGCAACACCCGCCACCCCCGCACCGGTCATCGCCACTGGCCCCGGCATCTCGACTGGCCCCGGCATCTCGACTGGCGACGTCCCCGCCCCCCTTCCCTCCACGCCCGCCGCAGGTATCCCATGAGCAGTCCCATCTATGTCGCCATCGACACCCCCGACCTCGGCAAGGCGCAGACGCTCGCCGGTCAGGTGCGGCATCATGTCGGCGGGTTGAAGCTGGGCCTCGAATTCTTTTGCGCCAACGGGCATCAGGGCGTGCATGAAATGGCGAAGTTCGGCCTGCCGATCTTCCTCGACCTCAAACTGCACGACATTCCCAATACGGTCGCCAAGGCGGTGCAGGCGCTCCACCGGATCGAACCGGCGATCCTAACTGTGCATGCAGCGGGCGGACGCGCGATGCTGGAGGATGCGAAGGCGGCGGCGGGCGCTCATACGAAGGTGGTGGCAGTGACCGTTCTCACCAGCCTGGACGACGGCGACCTGATGGACATCGGCGTCGGCGGCAAGGCGGAAGATCAGGTCCGCCGCCTCGCCGACCTGGCGCAGAGCGCGGGGTTGGACGGGATCGTCTGTTCCGGTGAGGAAGTCGGGATCGTCAGGAAAGAATGGAGCGACGGCTTCTTCGTGGTGCCCGGCGTGCGCCCCGCCGGCGGCGCGAAAGGCGACCAGAAGCGGGCAGTCACCCCGCGCGAGGCGCTGGATCGCGGCGCCTCGATCCTGGTGGTGGGCCGCCCGATCAGCCTGGCCGAAAATCCCGACCTCGCCGCACGCGAGATCGAAGCGACGCTCTGACGATCCGGCCTCAGCGCTGCGGCAGCAGCAGGCTGGAGTCGCCATAGCTGTAGAAGCGGTAGCCCGACGCGATGGCATGGGCATAGGCCGACTGCATCCGGTCGCGGCCCATCAGGGCAGATACCAGCATGAACAAATTCTGATTATAACGTGAAAAAGTATTAAATATCATCTGCTTAGAGCGTAGGCGGAAGGCATTTTTGAATGCCTCCCACCAACTTCATAAATCGAGCCGAAGGCCGGATTCGCCCGTCATCCTATCAAAGATATTTTGCTAGGATAGGTCGGCTCGAAATGACCCACCGCGCTCCTACACAGCCGGTAGTTCCGCAATGGCTGGTTCGGTCATCCCGCACGCCCAAGTCGTCCCCGTAAGCTGCGATGCGGCATTGACGGCATTGAGCAGCGTGCCGGACGACAGATGGGCATAGCGCTCGGTCGTCTTGACGGACGAATGACCCAGCACCTTCGACACGACATACAGCGATTGGCCCGAGTTCACGAGGTTGGACGCAGCGCTGT
The DNA here is from genome assembly GCF_003248505.1 of Sphingobium sp. Lineage (GTDB taxonomy): Bacteria > Pseudomonadota > Alphaproteobacteria > Sphingomonadales > Sphingomonadaceae > Sphingobium. The sequence continues at coordinate 1,171 of NZ_QFOA01000015.1, read as the reverse complement.
GGCGCAGGTCATGCATCCGCAAATCGGGCATACCCGCTCGTATGCGGGCTTTGTTCCAGGCGTTATAGATCGAAAGAAACGGCTTCATCGTATCCGGGTTCGGCACGATATAGGGGCAGGCGTCGAAGCGCGGGATCGACTTCAACACATTGATCGCATCCTCCGACAGGGGGGCGTAACGCGGCTTCCCCGTCTTGGTCGTCGGGATGTACCAAGTCTTCCGCTCGAACGAGACCTGTTCCCACTTGGCGTCGAGCAACTCACGCTTGCGGCACCCGGTAAGGAGCAGCAGCGCGACGATGTAACGCAGCATGAAATTGGGGCTTTCTTCGACCGCCGCCTTCAAACGTTGGGTTTCGTCAGCCGACAGGAAGCGTTCGACACGGTTCTCCGGGTCTTTCAGCCTGATACCCTCAAGCGGGTTGACCTCCGAACCCGGAAGGTTCCAGCGCTTGGCGAGACGCATCATGTGCCCAAAGATGACCTGCCAGCGATTGACGGTCGCCTGCGCATAGCCATCGACGGCCACCTTCGACTGCAACCATTCGAGAATATCGGTCTGGCTGAGTTCGTTCAGATGAAACTTCCCCCACTTCGGCAGAAGGTGAAGATTGAGATAGCGGGCATCAATGTCATGACTGCGCTTGTAGGTCCGCACATGGTCCAGATAGCGCTCCGCCAGTTCCGACAACCTTGGGATGCGGCGATTGGCATAACGCTCCTCAGCCGGGTTCTTGCCGACTGACACCCGCCCCTTGATGCGGATCGCCTCCTTCTTGGCTTCCGCAAAGCTGATGTCGCCGACGCTGGCGATCTTGTACTGGCGCTGACGGCCATAGGGGTCTTTGTACCGCAAGGCGTATGTCCCCCGGCCATTCGAGCGCATTTCACAGACAAAGCCGGTTATGGCCGTGTCGAAATAGGTCTGGGTCGACCGTTCCGGCGGGCAGAACAGTGTCGGGATGATGGATGCTTCGAGTTTGATCTTGGGCATGGCTAACCTTTCAATGGCAACAGGGAGCCGTTCCCGGAACCTCATGTCAGAGGCTCCGGGCGGCGTTCAGTGAATGGTGTGTTGATTGCCGCTGAGAAGTGACCCGGGGTTTTCATCGAGAAGTGACCCACCTTGCGATTATGTTTCGGATGTCAGGGGTGGGTCAAGATGGGGTTT
>NZ_QFOA01000103.1 GCF_003248505.1 Sphingobium sp. | reverse complement strand
TACATGACCGACACCGGCGCACGGTGGTTTACCCAGCCGCAGCGCGCAATCGACCGGCCTTTCGCGGACTGATTATCGGGATGCGGGGCGCAGGGTACGCTGCGCCCCGACATTCACTGCCAGCACCAACGCGCCGATCACGGCGGCGACGAGACCTATGCGGAGATAGGCGTCGAGGATGATCGCCCGGTCGCCACCCGTCGCGCCCCCGCCCATGGCCTCGATCACCGAAGCGATGACGCCCGCGCTGAAATTCCCCGCCGCCGTCGCCAGAAACCAGGTGCCCATCAGGAAGCTGGCCATATGGCGGGGCGCGAAGCGCGACATGGCCGACAGACCGACGGGCGAGAGGCACATTTCGCCAACGGCATGGCAGAGGAAAAGCAAAAGGATGAATGCCAACGGCACTTTCTGATCTGCCGGCACCCATTGCGCCATTGCCATCAGCACGAAACCGCCGCCGACCATGATAATGCCGAAACCGAAGCTGCTGAGCGGCGTCGGCATACGACCCGCTTTGGCAAGGCGAAGCCATAGCCCTGCGAAGGGAAGGGCGATCAGGCAGACGAAAAACGGCGGCAACGCCTGAAACACCGATGCGGGAACTTCAAATCCCGATATCGTGCGGTTTACATGATGGTCGATGAACAGGTTGAGCGAAGATCCGCTCTGCTCGTAAAGCCCCCAGAAGACTGGCTGGATGACAATTAAAGCGAGTGCGTAAAGCAGCTTGCGACGTTCATCGCCCGCCAATCGCGACAATGCGATCCAGATCAGAAAGAGACCGATCAGGGCACCGCCGACCGCGAGCAATGTCCCTGTCAGCTTCGGCGACACCAGCAACAGCCAGCTGAGCAGCGTAAGCGGCAGGGTAAGGCCGTAGACGATCCATTCGCGAGGCACACCGAACAGTCGTTGTGCCAATGCAGCGGGGTAGGGCGCTTCGCCGACACCCAGCAGGTGGCGCTTGCCGCGAGCGAAGACGGCGACCCCTGCAACCATGCCGACCGCGGCAGCTCCAAACCCATAGCTCCAGCCAAGGGTTTCGCCCAGAAGGCCGCAGATCACCGGACCGATGGCGCCGCCCAGATTGATGCCCATGTAGAAAATCGTATAGGCGCTGTCCCGCCGGGGATCATGTTCGGCATAAAGTTTGCCCACCAGCGCCGACACGTTGGCCTTGAGAAAGCCCGTCCCCACGACGATCAGCGACAGGCCTATCCAAAAGATGGACTGCGCCCCTGCGCCCAATGCGTCCTCCAGGCCGAGGACGATATGACCGCACGCGATGACCACGCCGCCAAATAAGACGGCCTTGCGTTGACCCAGCCATCGGTCGGCAAGATAGCCGCCGATCATCGGCGACAGAAACACAAGGGCGAGATAAGACCCGTAAAGCAGCCCGGACTGCTGGCCCGAGTAGAGGAAATGGCGCGTCAGATAAAAGATCAGGAGCGCGCGCATCCCATAAAAGGAAAAGCGTTCCCACAACTCGGTGAAGAAGAGAACGTACAATCCTTTGGGATGACCCCACAGCGTTTCTGCGTCCGACACGGTTACGGTCATGCCACGACCCCGACGTTCAAGTCCTTACCGGTTTCGTCGTCCGGCATCGAGATGCGACCTTCATGACGCTGCGGACTGTCTGCCGAACAGATGAAACCGGGTCGCGCATATCGAATGTGCCCACCGGCTCCCTGCACCATTGTTCGATCGGCATTGCCGTGTTTGCCGGGGGAGGGGACAGCGTCGCATCGTGACGGCACGAACAGAGCGCGATAAGGCGTCATCGGCGCGGGGTCAGTGTGATGCGCGTGCTGTTTGCCGTCAGTGGGATGGCATAGCCCCCGCGATCCGCCGTCCCGCCGCTGCTGGTGTAGGCCCTGCCACCGCTGGTCGTCGTTTCGAACAGGAGCCTCGCCTTCGTGGTAAAGGCATCTGCGGGATCGAGCGTCAGCACCACCTTGCCCGACGCACTGTCGTAATCGGCACTGGCGATACGACCTGCCTCCAACGTGATCCACAGGCCAGCGGGTGCGATAAACAGGCGGCGACGGGCGCCGTCCTGCGGCACGATATGAACTTGCCCGTCGTCGTCGGTCACCTTTCCACCGAAGCCCAGCCAGCCCAGTCTTTTGTCCTTTACCGCATAAGTGGATGCGGAGATCGCATGGCCATAAAATCCCATGCCGTAATCGCCACTCAGCGCGTCCCATTTCATCATGTCGGGCCAGCTGTGGAAGGCGGCGGAGCCGAAGCCTTCCCGATCAATATTGGTGATGCCGCCCATCATGCCGCCGTATGCGACGCGCAGCAGGTGCAGGTCTTCGGGATTCTGGCGATAGGCGTCGAACAGGGGAACTGCGTTGAGCGTCGAACCGTAATGGTGAATTTGCCGCTCGATCCGCGACACTTTGCCGCCGTAGAGGAAATCCCAGTAGCGTCGCGCGTTGCCGTTATAACCCCAACTCGGGATGGTCGGATCATAGCCCAGGATCACTTCTCGCGTGATGTCGGCTTGCGGTTGATGGCCGAAATACCGCATCCATGCGTAGACTTCGGGTTGGCCTGTCGAATCCCACGCCATCTCGCTGCCGAATGGATATTTGAGCGTGCGCCAAAGGTCGGCGCGACTCTTCATCAGTTTTTCGAGATTCGTTGCCTCGACCGCCATTCCTTCCCGCTTTAGATCCTTGAGAATGTCGAGAAAGACATCGCCTTCCATCTGTCCGAACTGGGCATAATGGGGCGCATCGCGCATCATCGCGGCGCTGGTCCGGTAAGCCCAATCGAGATAGAAACGCCAGTCGTGGCGCTTTACCAGCCCCCGATTGTCGCGAGCCAGGCGATAAAGAACCCAATGGCCGATAGCGACATGCGGATAATTGTAGGATCGTCCCAGATCGTCGGCATCTTTCTTTGACCAGGCGGCCCATGTCGTCCAATCGATCGCGGGATCGTAATAGCCGGGGAATGTCTTGGGGTCATAGTAGAACAGGCTTTTCTTGACGCCGCCAGCATGCGGACCGTCTGCGACCTGAAGCTGGCCCAGGACCGTTTCGTTGACCAGTCTTTCCAGTTTGGCGACTTCCTGCGCATCAGGATTGTCGAGCTGTTTGATCATCGCCGCAACCCAGCTGCCCGCGCCGCCCTCGTCGCTCATGCCCGCAACCCACACGCGGCCATCCTGTGTCAGGATCTTGTTGTCTTCCCTGTCATAGGAAAGGATGGCGGGCGACCGGTGGAAGGGGTCGTCTTTCCCTTCGAACCACTGGTTCGTCGTGGTGAAACGACCGATGTCGGCCATTACCTGCGTCAGGGGCTTGGTGATAAAGTAGCTGACCGTCTGTGCCTGCCCATCGGCGTAGGTGACTGTCAGGCGGGCTTGGCCCCAGCCCGAAGCCTTTACGTTGTAACGAACCCAGTCGCTGCCGCTTTGCGTCGCCGTCGCAGTCAATGCACCGGCGGGGAAACTCTCGATCTTCGCGACCGGGGTAGGAGATTTCAGAAACAAGCTGGCCGTCTGGTCGGTCGGTACGACATAGCCGGGTATACCGATGGCAACCGGACGGTCGTTGGCGACAAGCGTGTCCTCTATCGCGCGGATACTGGGCGAGGTGACGAAGCGCAGGCCGATGGTGCGGCTCTGGCCCGGCGCCAGCACGATACTGGTTGCCTCGTTCCATTGCGGCCCGGCGTTGGCCCATTCCTTCTCGACGAACGCCTTGCTCGCGACGGTCCAGTCGTAAAAGCCTTCCGACACCTGGGTGCGCGGACTCCGGTCGGTGAAGATATCGCCCTTCGGAGCGCTCTTTGCCTCCAATACGGGGCGATAGGCTTCGAGCGGCGTATTCTTTTCCGGCAGGACGAGTAACGCGGGGCCATGGCCGTTCAGGCGCGTAACCTGGAGATAGCCCGCGTCTCGACCGATATAGGGGTCGATGAAGCTGGCCTGCGCATGCGCCTGGTCCAGATCGCGGTCGAGAATGATGTTGTCGAACACCATCGGCATTCCGAGTGCGCCGATCTCTACCGGTTCCCGGCTGGTGTTCACCAATGTGAAGCGCAGCGCCAACACGCCCCGATCAACCATCCAGCGCCGCTCGATCCTCAGCGGGATGCCTGCGCCCATGGATGCAGTGATATCGGCACCTGCCAGGACATTGCCTCGCTCCGCCAACTTAGCGATGGGTTTTCTGCTATGGGCGGACGAATAATCCTGCCACGCACCGGTGCCGCTTCTCAGGCGAATATGAATGTCGCCAACATGAACATAGCCATCCCCCGCACGCTCCGCTTCACGCGCGGCGGGAACAAAATCGAATGATGCTTCGCCGGCAGGGGAAAGGTGCGCCAATGTCTGCGTGTCGTCGCGCAGCGCCAGATCGAAGGTCGGCGTCCTGAACGTCGTCTTCGCAATGGGTGGAAACACCTTGTTGGCGGTCGAGGGTTGGGCTTGAGCCATGGCCAAGGGCATGGATGAAGAGGCGGATGCCAGGAGAAGCGCAATCGAAAGGCATATCTTGGTCATCGTCAACCTTGTCATTTCGCGGCGGGGCCACGGATAATTGGGTTCGGTACGACAGGAAGCGACCCGCGGATATCGGCGGTGTCAGCCCGAACCCGTCCTTGAGCGTTCGCGCTCCCGCCTAGGGCCAACCGCGTGACCGCTCGCCCCTGTCGTGCCGTCGGAAGCGGAACCCAATCATGACCCTGATGCTTCACAGCGTCAATAATATTATACGATATAATAACGTAGCGAACGATGGTCGATAGAGCCCAACGGTTCAGGGCTTATCGACAGCGAAGAACGACAAGGATTGACAGTCAATGCCATCAGGGTGATATTATTGTATACGATATTCGATAGAGGTTAGGATATGAGAGTTAATCGCCGGGAATGGATGGCGGGCACTGCCACGCTGGCCGTATGTATGGCTCCGATTTCGGCCTCGGCTGAAATTTCACCGCGTATTCCGTTGCGGGCAAGGCCGTTGCCGTTGACCGACGTGCGCCTCCGCCCCTCAGACTACGCCACGGCAGTCGAGGTCAACACCGGCTATCTCCTGTCGCTCAATCCCGACCGCCTGCTTCATAATTTTCGTAAATATGCCGGACTGGAGCCCAAGGCGCCGATTTATGGCGGCTGGGAATCCGATACGATCGCAGGCCACACGCTTGGCCACTATATCACCGCGCTGGTTCTGGCTTGGCAGCAGACCGGCAACCCGGAATGCCGCCGCCGCGCCGATTACATCGTGGACGAACTCGCGCTATGCCAGGCGCAGCGCAAGGACGGTTATATCGGTGCGTTGGGCCGCAAAACGAAGGACGGCAGTATCGTCGATGGCGAGGAGATTTTCCCTGAGGTCATGAAGGGGCAAATCAAGTCGGGCGGTTTCGACCTCAACGGCAGTTGGTCTCCTCTCTACACCGTTCACAAATATTTCGCCGGCTTGCTCGACGTTCATGGTGCGTGGGGCAACCGCAAGGCGCTGGATGTCGCGGTCGGGCTGGCCGGCTATTTCGAAAGGGTGTTCGCGGCCCTCGACGATGCACAGATGCAGGAACTGCTCGGCTGCGAATATGGCGGTCTTAACGAAAGCTATGCCGAACTCTACGCCCGTACCGGCGACCCGCGCTGGCTTACCGTGGCAGAGCGTGTCTACGACCGCAAGGTGCTGGATCCTTTGGTGGCGCAGGAGGACAAACTCGCCAACTTCCATGCCAACACCCAGGTGCCCAAGCTGATCGGCCTCGCGCGCATCCATGAACTGACCGGCAGGCCTGAACCGGCGCGTGCTGCTCGTTTCTTTTTCGACCGGGTGACCGGGCATCATAGCTATGTCATCGGCGGCAATGCCGATCGTGAATATTTCTTCGAACCCGACACGGTCGCGCTGCACCTGACCGAGTCCACTTGCGAGCATTGCAACAGCTACAACATGCTGAAGCTGACGCGGCAGTTATACAGTTGGCAACCCGAAGGCGCGCTGTTCGATTATTATGAACGCACGCATCTCAACCATGTCATGTCGGCACAGAACCCGGCCAATGCCGGCTTCACCTATATGACGCCCATGATGAGCGGTTCGCCGCGCGAATATTCCCAGCCTGACGTGGACGCGTTCTGGTGTTGCGTCGGGTCGGGCATGGAAAGCCACGCCAAACATGGCGATTCCATTTACTGGGAGGGTGACGATACTCTCTTCGTCAATCTTTATATCCCGTCCGAAGCGCAGTGGAAGGCGAAGGGCGTAAGCCTTTCGCTGGACACCGAATACCCGTTCAAGCCCGACATCAAGCTGACCGTCGACGCCGTAAGGCAGGGGCAGTTCGCGCTGGCTCTGCGCATACCCGGCTGGGCGGACGGGCGCTTCGGCCTCAGTGTCAACGGCAGCCCTGTATCCGTGAAGCCTGCCAATGGCTATGCGGTCGTAAATCGTCGCTGGAAGAAAGGCGATGTCGTCGCCCTCAGCCTGCCGCTCGACCTGCGGCTCGAATCCGCACCCGGCGCACCTGACGTGGTGGCGGTCATGCGCGGCCCTCTGGTCATGGCGGCCGATCTTGGTCCCGCCGAAATGGAATGGAAGGGCGTCGAGCCGGCAATGGTCGGCGAAAATCTGCTGGCGGCCTTTTCTCCGATTGTGTCGGATCGCCCACGGTATCGCACGCAGGGTATCATTCGTCCGGCCAATCTCACCTTCGCACCGTTCTACAGCCAGTACGACCGGCGCAGCGCGGTCTATTTCCAGCGGTTCACCGAAGCCGGATGGAAAAGCGAAGAGGCGGCCTTCCTTGCCGAACAGGCGCGGCAAAAGGATCTGGCGGCTCGGTCGATCGACATCATGCATCTGGGCGAAATGCAACCTGAGCGCGACCATGGCTTGATCTCGGAAATCAGCTACCCGGTGTCCTATCGCGGGCGTAACGGTCGCGATGCGCGGTCGGGGGGCTATTTCGAATTCACGATGAAGGTGAAGCCCGGGCCGTTGCTGTTGCAGGCAACCTATTGGGGGGGCGAGCGCCAGCGCAGCTTCGACATCCTGATCGACAATGTCAAGCTGGCCACGCAAAATCTGGACAATGACACGCCCGGCAAATTCATGGACGTCGATTACCCGATCCCCGAAGCACTCACCAAGGGCAAGCGGCAAGTCAAGGTTCGGTTCCTGCCACACGATCGCAGTTCGGCAGGTCCTGTGTTTGGCGTGCGACTGTTTACAGCGAAGTTGGCGACGTCTGCATGAGCGACACGGTTGCGTTGACTCTGCTGGAAGCGGATGGCTTGGCCCGCAAGGTGCTGGAACGTCGTGGTCTGACAGCGGATCACGCCGCCGCCGTCGCCCGCACGATGGTGGCGGGCGAACGGGATGGCTGCGCTTCGCACGGCCTTTATCGCCTGCTTGTCGCCGCGCATTCGATCGAAGCCGGCGTAGTCGTGCCTGACGCCGACCCGGAAGTGAGTGAGCCTGCGCCTGCATTGGTTCGTGTTGATGGCAAAGGCGGCTTCGCGCAGTTGCCGTTCGAACGCGGCCTGCCGTTGCTGGTCGACAAGGCGCGCAGGTTCGGCATTGCGGCGCTGGCCCTTAACAATGTCGTTCATTTTGCGGCACTCTGGCCTGAGGTTGAAGCGCTTACCGAAGCAGGACTGGTCGGGCTGGCCTTCACGCCCAGTCATGCCTGGGTGGCGCCCGAGGGCGGGACGAAGCCTATATTCGGCACCAATCCCATTGCCTTTGGCTGGCCGCGTTCGGACCGGCACCCTTTCGTTTTCGATTTCGCCACCAGTGCGGTGGCGCGGGGCGAAATCGAGTTGCATCGCCGTGCGGGCAAGACGATCCCTCTCGACTGGGGGTATGACGCCGAAGGGCATCCGTCCATCGATCCCAAGGCCGTGCTGGACGGAGCGATGCGCACTTTCGGCAAACATAAGGGGTCGGCACTGGCCGCAATGGTCGAACTGATTGCCGGGCCGCTGATCGGGGACATGACCAGTGCCGAATCCATCGCCGCCGACAACGGTCGCATGGGATCGCCGCTCGGTGGAGAACTGATCCTGGCCGTGGATCCTGCCGGATTTTTGGGTGCCGGTGCGGCGGCGCATCTAGATCGGGCCGAAAAGATGTTCACGGCGATCGCGGAGCAGGGCGCGCGTTTGCCGGGATCGCGGCGCTATGCCGCACGGGCAAAGTCGGATGCGGAAGGCGTTCGCATACCGGTGGAACTTCACCGCGATTTGCTGGCATTGCTGGAAGGGGACAGGATATGAGGATCGATGGTAGCCGGAAATATCTGCTTATCGGTGCGGCCTTCGTCAGCTTTATCGCAACTGAGGCAACGGCCCAGCCCCCGGCGCAAACCGCCGATCAGGCGTTCGAAGCCTTGTCGACGACGGAATATGCATGGCGCCAGAAGCAGTTCGGTCCCAGCGAGGACGGCCCCAAGGACCAACCGCTGACGCTGCCCGATGTCGGCCCTGCGGCACAATCCGCTCGCCTCGCGCGTTGGGAACAGGTCGCAAAGCAATTGGGAGCGACAAATGTCGATCGATTGTCGCCTGCGCAGAGAATAAACTTCGCGGTCTACAAAGGTCAGAT
>NZ_QFOA01000183.1 GCF_003248505.1 Sphingobium sp. | reverse complement strand
CGATGCCTATTCCGACTTCCTGCCGATGCTGGCCTGGGTCGAGGAGGAAGAGGCGTTCCTGTGCATCGACGATGGCTGGGGCCAGGCCTGGGAGCTCGTTCCCGCCGCCTACATGTTCGCCCATGTCCAGCAGGCGCTGCTCGGACTGCTCAACATCCATTTCCCCGAAGGGACGGTGCTGCAACTCATCACCTTCGCCGATCCGCTGATAGACCCCGCGCTCGACGCCTATCTCGACCTCAAGGTCCGGCCCGATCCGCTGGTGCAGGCCTCGGCGCGGCGGACCGCAGACTATCTGCGCGCCGGAACCCGCGGGCTCGCCTCCCTGCACGGTATCCCGGTGCGCGACTTTCGCCTGTTCCTCGCGGTGAAGACACGGGTGAAGCTGGGCGCCGACCTTCGTCGGCAGGTCGAGGAGCAACTGGCGAAGATGGGCATCCGCCGTCTGCCGCCATCGGAGCTTGTCAGCTTCTACCGGCGGATATTCAACGGCGTGTTCGCGTCTGCGCCCGGCGTTTTCCTACAGGATGGGGTCGGCGGCATGCCCGCACCCTCGGTGGCCCGCCAGATCATCGAGGCGGGGCCCGACCTCTTTTTCGAGGGGCCGGAAGTTTTCCTCGGCAACCAGGTCGCACGTTGCCTGACGCCCAAGGCGCCGGCGCGGCGCATCACCGCCGAGCGCGCCAACCGGCTGATGGGCGGCATGCGCGGGAGCGCCGAAGACAGCGACCAGATCGGCGGGCCATTCCTCTCCTGTCTCTCGGTGCTGTTCGACCATTCGCAGTTCGAGATTCACAAGCGCGCGCAGATCCTCTCCGCGCAGAAGGCAGCGGGCAGCTTCGCGGTCGAGGTCGGCAAGCAGATCGAGGAGATCGGCTGGATCCTCGACGAGGCCTCGAACAGCCGGTTCGTTGCGGTGATCCCGACGATGTGGGTGCTGGGCCGCGACAGTGCGCACGCGCGCGACATGGCCGCGCGCGCCAAGCGACTGTGGGAGTCCGAACCGCTACCCTTCATGGTCCAGGAGGAGAGCTATCTGCTGCCGGTGCTGCTCGCC
>NZ_QFOA01000182.1 GCF_003248505.1 Sphingobium sp. | reverse complement strand
GCGCTGTTCGCCATACATGACCCGGCTTTCGAGGCTTGCCATGGGATCGCCATTCTCGCGGTTCGTCATGTTGAGCACGACGAGATGCGTGTGCAGATGCGGATCGAGTTCCCGGCTGCCATGCTCAGTAAAGCGAGCAACCAGGAACCGACCCGTTGTTTCATGAACGATCCTACCTTCATCGCGGCGGCGCAACTGCGCCTGTTCTTCCAGGTAGCAAATAGCCGCGGTCACCGCGCGCTCATGGGCGGCGAGCACGCGTTCGTCACCTGCCACCAGCCCCATGATCGAAACCGACTTTGGCGCATTGACCGCAAAATCCCAACCGGGGTGATGCTGAATTTCGCCATCCGCGCGGTGCCGCCCAAGTTGTTGATCGCCGACTTTTCCAGCAAGAAGGTCGCGCAGCAGCTTCGGATCAACAGCGCCGGAGAGGCCGAGATCGGCTGCAAGCTTCCCACCCCATTCAGACGGTTCATTACCGCCCTTGGTGTAGTAATCGCCAACCGTGTAGTAGCGGACGATATTGGCTGGTGTGCCATGGAGACGTTGCGGCTGGATCATGCTGGCCTCGCCCGCTCGCGCGGCCCGTCATCCCGGCCATGCTGGACGAGATCGGACCGGATTTCTCCCTGCTTGCCGGCAAGGATTGTCCAAAGATTGCGGGCGGGCACGGGAAGCTCGGCATTCTCGTCGTTGAGCAAGATATCTTCCACGCGCTGCGGATCGATGTTCGGCGCTGGAGGCGTAAACAGATCCGGCTGTGGTGGTGGCGTCGGGGCGGATTCTGAAGATGCATAAGGCTTCGCTGGCTTGCCCTCGCCATGTGTCGCTGGCGGAGATGCCTGCGTCGCTTCCCGCTCCATCGCTTCACGAACACGCGCTTCGGCATGGGCGATGCGAACGAGCATCCCGGCCTTGTCGATCTGAATGGGGGGCGTCGTGCGTTCGAGGAAAGCTGGTCCCAACGATGGTACGTTGTTGAACCGGCTATCGAACCGCACCACGGGCAAATTGCGGCCGAAGCGCAGGAAGCCGACCAGGTTGGGCAGGTTGGTGACCTCG
>NZ_QFOA01000014.1 GCF_003248505.1 Sphingobium sp. | reverse complement strand
ACTGGAACTGTCGGTCCGCTCGGCCAACTGCCTCAAGAACGACAACATCATCTATATCGGCGATCTGGTCCAGAAGACCGAAGCCGAGATGCTGCGCACTCCCAATTTCGGCCGCAAGTCGCTGAACGAAATCAAGGAAGTGCTGTCGTCCATGGGCCTGCGTCTGGGCATGGACATTCCCGGCTGGCCGCCGGAAAATATCGAGGAAATGGCCAAGAAGCTCGAACAGGAGCTGCTGGGCTGATCCTCGCCTCCCCCTCGTGGGAGGATGCCGGGCTGGGGGCGGTGGCCCGTCAAATCACCGCCTGGTCTGGGCTACCTCATACGGGCCCTTAACGAACGAAGGAAAGACATATGCGTCACAAGATTGGTCATCGTAAGCTTCAGCGCAGTTCCGGTCACCGCACCGCCCTGCTCCGCAACCTTGCCGCCTCGCTCATCAAGCATGAGCAGATCCTGACCGGCACGGCCAAGGCGAAGGAACTGCGTCCTTATGTCGAAAAGCTGATCACTCTCGCCAAGAAGGGCGGCCTGTCTAACCGTCGCCTCGCCCAGTCGCGCCTTCAGGACGACGTGCAGCTTGCCAAGCTGTTCGAAGTTCTGGCCGAGCGTTACAAGGATCGCAACGGCGGCTACACCCGCATCATCAAGGCCGGTTTCCGCGCATCGGACGCCGCTCCGGTGGCTGTCATCGAACTGGTCGACCGCGACGTCGATGCGAAGGGCCAGGATTCCGGTCCGGTCCAGAACGCGGACGAGGACGAACTGGAAGCCGCTTGATCGCTTCGGTTCCGCTCCGGCGGAACGTCACTTTACCGACAGGCCGCGGCTCATTAGAGCAGCGGCCTGTTGCTTTATGGAAGATATGGGAAAGAGGATGCTGGCCGCGCTGATCGCCGCACTGTTGCTGGCAGGATCGCCGGCACTGGCCGAACCGGACGCCCCCGCCATTTCCGCCGCCGCTCGCACCCGCGACGCCATTCGCTATCCGGTTGCCAAGCGGCTCGACCTTGTCGAGGATCATTTCGGCACGAAAGTCACCGACCCCTATCGCTGGCTGGAAAACGACCTCCGCTCCGATCCTGCGGTCGCCGATTGGGTAACGCAGGAAAATATCCTTACACGCCGATATCTGGACACCCTCCCCGGGCGCGACGCGCTCAAGGCCCGGATGCAGGCGCTGTTTTCCCATGGCCGCTACACCGTGCCGCGCAAGGCGGGCGGGCGCTATTTCTACGGCTATAACAAGGGCCTTCAGAACCAGACGCCGCTCTATGTGCGCGAGGGGCTGGCCGCCCCTGAACGACTGTTGCTCGACCCCAACAACTGGTCGAAAGACGGGACTGTCGCGCTGGCAGAATGGACCCCGTCCCCCGATGGCCGCTACCTCGCCTATGCGGTGCAGGAAGCGGGCAGCGACTGGCGCACATTGCATCTGCTCGACGTCGCGACGGGCAAGCCTCTCGACGACACGCTGCGCTGGATCAAATTTTCCCAGACTGCGTGGGACGGTCGCGGTGAGGGATTTTTCTACTCCCGCTTTCCGCAACCGCAGGACGGCGAGGCTTTCCGATCGACCAGTGACGGACAGCAACTCTTCTACCACCGGATCGGTACCGATCAGGCGCAGGATCGGTTGGTCTATGCCACGCCCGACCGACCCGAACTCGGTCATCTGGCACAGGTGACGGCAGACGGACAATGGCTGGTCATCACATCCTTTCAGGGCATGGCTCCCGGTCGGGAAATCCGGGTTGCGGCCCTGACAGGGGGCCCGGTCACACCACGGCCTCTTGTGCGCAACATGAAAAACGATTGGCGGCTGATCGGCAGCAAGGGCACGATGCTCTATTTCGTTACCGACAAGGACGCCCCGCATTTCCGCCTCGTCACCTTCGACGCTGCGAACCCGGGCCACCGTGCGAAGCTGCTGATGCCCGAACGGCCCGAAACGCTGGCGGGTGGGTCGCTCGTCGGCAATCGGCTTATCCTTGCCTATATGTACGATGGGCAAACGGTGGCCGAACTCGTCGAACTGGATGGGCAGAAGGTGGGCGATGTGCCTCTTCCGGGCTATGGCACGGCGGCGGGGTTCGGTGGGCGTGAGGGAGATCCCGAAACCTTTTTCAGCTTCTCCGGTTTCGTGACCCCGGCAAGCATCTATCGCTTCGACACCGCGACCCGGCAACTGGCGCTCTTCGCCCAACCGGACCTTCCTTTTGACCCGAACGATTATGGGGTGGAGCAGCGCACCTATCCCTCGAAGGACGGGACGCCCATCCCTATCACCATATTGCGCAAGAAGCGTCTGGCCGATCATGCCATCGCCGCGCCCACGATCCTCTACGGCTATGGCGGCTTCAACATCAGCCTAACGCCCGGCTATTCGGCCACACGCATGGCGTGGCTGGAACAGGGCGGCGCCTATGCGATCGCCAATCTGCGCGGCGGCGGCGAATTCGGCAAGGCATGGTACGAAGCCGGGCGCGGCACCAACAAACAGAATGTGTTCGACGATTTCATCGCGGGCGCGGAATGGCTGAAGGCGAACGGTTACACGCCGCAAGACGGCCTTGCGATAGAGGGGCGTTCGAACGGCGGCCTGTTGGTCGGTGCGGTCGTCAACCAGCGTCCCGACCTGTTCGCGGCGGCTCTACCGGCGGTCGGCGTAATGGACATGCTGCGCTTCAACCGCTTCACCGCCGGTCGCTACTGGATCGACGATTATGGCTCGCCCGATGATGCCAGGGATTTCCCGCTGCTCTACAGCTATTCCCCCTATCATAACATATTGGGCGGCCGGGATTACCCCGCCATCCTCGTGTCGACGGCGGATACCGACGACCGCGTCGTCCCCGCGCACAGCTTCAAATATGCCGCAGCGCTCCAGGCGGTCGATCTTGGCGCGCGCCCGCACCTGTTGCGCGTCGATACGCGCACGGGCCATGGCACCGGCAAGCCTGTGGACAAGCTGATCGACGAATATGCCGACAGCTATGCCTTCGCAGCCCGATTCACCGGCCTCACGCTGAAAGCACGGCCCGACTGATGCGGTGAGCGCCAAATCATGTGACCGCCCTTCCCAACCGCGTCGCGTGCGGATAGCTCCGATCCATGTCCGTCATCTCGTCCTCGCGCCGCAAGGCGGCTATCGCCTTCATTCTGGTGACGGCGCTGCTCGACGTCATGTCGATGGGGATCGTTATCCCGGTGCTGCCGCGCCTCATCGAGACATTATCGGGATCGGATGCTGCGGCGGGTCTTTGGAACGGGTTGTTCGTGGCGCTTTGGGCGGGGATGCAGTTTGTCTGTTCGCCAGTCATCGGCTCCCTTTCCGATCGGTTCGGGCGTCGGCCCGTCATCCTGCTGTCCGTGGCGGGTCTCGCGCTCGACTATGTGTTGATGGCACTTGCGCCCAGCCTCTGGTGGTTGGCGCTGGGGCGGCTGCTGGCGGGCGTCACATCCTCCAGCTTCACGTCGGCCTTCGCCTATATGGCCGACATCACCCCGCCCGACCGGCGGGCACGCGGCTACGGCCTGATCGGCGCGGCCTTCAGCGCCGGCTTCGTCGCCGGGCCGCTGATCGGTGGCGTGCTGGGCGAAATGTCGCTGCGCGCGCCCTTCTGGGCGGCAGCGGCCTTATCGGCTCTTGCCTTCGTCTACGGCTTCGCCGTGCTGCCCGAATCGCTCGCCGCCGACAAGCGCATGGCATTCAGCTGGCGGCGCGCCAATCCCTTCGGCGCGCTGAAACTGCTGCGCTCCCACCCGGAGCTTTCCAGCCTCGCGGTTGTCAATTTCCTCCTATATTTCGCGCACCACCTCTTTTCGGCTGTCTTCGTTCTCTATGCCGGTGACCGCTATGGCTGGGGAGCGTGGCAGGTGGGGACGCTGCTCGCCCTCGTCGGCCTGCTCGACATGGGGGTGCAAGGCGTGATGGTCGGCCCCGTGGCCAAGCGGCTCGGCGACCGCACGACCATGGTTATCGGCCTGTCCTTCGGGGCTTTGGGCGTCGCGGCCATGGGTCTTGCGCCAACCGGCTGGCTGTTCGTCGCCGCGATGCTGCCCAACGCGCTCTGGGGCCTTGCCATGCCGACGATCCAGTCGCTGATGACGCTGCGCGTATCCGAAAGCGAACAGGGGCAGCTTCAGGGGGCGAACAACAGTGTCGGCTCCATCGCGGGAATTGTGTCTCCGCTGTTCTTCGGCGCGGTCTATTCGCTGTCGGTCGGCCCGGCTCCCCGGCTGCCCTTCATAGGCAGCGCGTTCCTGATGGCGGCGCTGGTGCTGGCCGGGGCGGCGCTGCTCGGCTGGGCAGCAGGACGCGGGCGGGACGCTGCGCTGGACAAGGGCGCGACGGGCTACTAACCGGGCGCAAATTCCTTCCCTCTCCAGCCAAAGGCGATCCGATGACGCTGCCCCTTCAGGATAACATCCTCATCGTGGATTTCGGCAGCCAGGTGACGCAGCTCATCGCTCGCCGCGTGCGCGAATCGGGAGTCTATTCCGAAATCGCTCCCTTCAATGCAGCAGCCGAAGCCTTCGAACGCCTCAAGCCCAAGGGCGTGATCCTTTCAGGCGGCCCGGCATCGGTCATGTGGGACGACAGCCCGCGCGCGCCGCAGGGCATTTTCGAAGCGGGCATTCCGATCCTTGGCATCTGCTACGGCCAGCAAACGATGATGCAGCAGCTGGGCGGCAAGGTCGAGGGTGGCGAGAGCGGCGAATTCGGCCGCGCCTTCATCGAAGTGAAGAAGCGCTGCGCCCTGTTCGACGGTTTGTGGACCGAGGGGGAAAGGCATCAGGTCTGGATGAGCCACGGCGACAAGGTCACGCAACTGGCGCCCGGCTTCGAAGTCGTCGCTGTCAGCGAAGGCGCGCCCTACGCCATCACCGCGAACGAGGAAAAGCGCTTCTACGCCACGCAATTCCATCCCGAAGTCGTCCACACGCCGGACGGCGCGAAATTGCTCGCCAATTTCGTGCGTCATGTCTGCGGCCTAGCGGGCGACTGGACGATGGCAGAGTTCCGGGCAACCAAGATCGCGGAAATCCGCGAACAGGTCGGCGAAGGGCGCGTCATCTGCGGTCTTTCCGGCGGCGTCGATTCGGCGGTCGCGGCCGTTTTGATTCATGAGGCCATCGGAGATCAGCTGACCTGCGTTTTCGTCGACCATGGCCTGATGCGGCTCGGCGAAGCGGAACAGGTCGTCAGCCTTTTCCGCGAGCATTATGGCATCAAGCTCGTCCATGTGAACGCGGAGGATCGTTTCCTGGGTGGCCTCGCGGGTCTCACCGACCCTGAAAAGAAGCGCAAGTTCATCGGCGGCGAATTCATCGCCGTGTTCGAAGAGGAAGCGGCAAAGATCGGCGGCGCGGATTTCTTGGCGCAGGGAACGCTCTATCCCGACGTCATCGAAAGCGTCAGCTTCACCGGCGGGCCTTCGGTCACGATCAAGTCGCACCATAATGTCGGCGGCCTGCCAGAACGCATGAACATGAAGCTGGTCGAACCGCTGCGCGAACTGTTCAAGGACGAAGTGCGCGTGCTGGGCAAGGAACTGGGCCTCCCCGACATCTTCGTGGGCCGCCACCCCTTCCCCGGTCCGGGTCTCGCCATCCGCATCCCAGGCGAAGTCACCAAGGAGCGCTGCGACATCCTGCGCAAGGCGGACGCCATCTATCTGGAAGAGATCCGTAACGCAGGGCTTTACGACGCGATCTGGCAGGCGTTCGCGGTGCTGCTGCCCGTGCGCACCGTCGGCGTCATGGGGGATCACCGCACCTACGACAGCGTTTGCGCCGTCCGCGCCGTCACCTCGACCGACGGCATGACCGCCGACATCTACCCCTTCGACGCCGCATTCCTAAGCCGTGTCGCTACCCGGATCATCAACGAGGTAAAGGGCATCAATCGCGTCGTCTACGACTACACGTCGAAGCCCCCAGGCACGATCGAGTGGGAATAATTTTTGCCCATCCGGGCGTATCCAAACTCACGCTGCAATACGACATAAGACAATGAAAATGCTGAAAAAATCTCTCTGAGACTTACGGCGTCTATCGCCGGGTTAGCCTCCCGTTTGACGGTATGGCTGGCGGTATGGCGCGTCTTGTCTCAACCGAAAAACGCATATACCGTCAGGGGCAAGAGAGCTTCTGACGGTATATTTTTTGGCATAAATACTTGTAAATTCTGAATAAAAGCTATGTCAGGCGGCCCAGTTTTGGCCTGACGGTATAATTGGGTGCTCTCCTGCATTTTTTGACCGATCTGGAGGGTGCAGATGCTGACCGACACCGCCATCAAGGCACTGAAACCAAAAGATAAATTATACAAGATTGTGGATCGTGACGGTATGTACGTCGTGGTCCAACCTTCGGGTTCAATCGTGTTCCGCTTGGACTACCGGCTCAACGGCCGTCGGGAGACCTTGACGTTGGGTCGTTATGGCCCGGCGGGTCTGTCTCTGGCCCGGGCGCGTGAGAAGCTGATTGATGCCAAGCGCGCGATTTCCGAGGGTCGCTCGCCGGCGCAGGAAAAGCAGCGCGAGAAGCGGAGGATCAAGGAAGCCAAGAGCTTCGGCCAGTTCGGTGAGCGCTGGCTTCAGGAAGCGAGGATGGCGGACAGTACACGCGCGATGCGGCGGTCGATCTTCGAGCGCGACATCCTCCCGGCGTTTCGCAATCGACTGCTAACCGAGATCCTGCCGGAGGATCTGCGCGGGTTGTGCGCGAAGGTAAAGGAACGCGGGGCGCCGGCAACAGCGGTCCACGTCAGAGACATTGTGAAGTTGGTTTTCGCCTTCGCCATCCTGCACGGGGAGAAGGTCGCCAACCCGGCCGACGAGGTTGGCCCATCGTCGATCGCGACCTTCGTGCCGAAGGACAGGTCGCTATCTCCCGCGGAGATCCGCATCATGCTCGGACAGCTTGAGCATGTCCCGACGCTGCCGACGATCCGTCTCGGGATAAAGCTGATTCTGCTCTCGATGGTGCGAAAGAGCGAATTGCAGGATGCAGTCTGGGACGAGGTCGATTTTGAGAACGCCGTCTGGTCGATTCCCAAGGAGCGAATGAAGCGCTCGAAAGCGCACAACGTCTATCTATCGCAGCAAATGCTCGACATCTTCATCGCTCTCAAGACCTGCGCCGGTAACTCGAAATACGTCCTGCCGTCGCGCTACGACGCTGACGCGCCGATGTCGCGGGCCACGTTCAATCGGGTCACGACGGCGGTGGTGGTGCGGGCCAAGAAGGAAGGAATGCCGCTGGAGTCCTTTACGGTTCACGATCTCCGGCGCACCGGCTCGACTCTGCTGAACGAACTGGGCTTCAACAGCGACTGGATCGAGAAGTGCTTGGCGCACGAGGATGGCCGATCCTCACGGGGCATCTACAACAAGGCGGAATATGAGCATCAGCGCCGGCACATGATCCAGGAATGGTCCAACATCGTGGACGCTTGGGTCGTGGGGGAGAAATACACGCCGACCCTTTATCCGCCGACAATGGACCTGCTTACGCCCGAGCCGGATGTTTGATGGGGCGGGTCTTGCGAAGCTGGACATCGGGCATGGGTGCGCGTTTCACGGTTTTCGCGCGCGAGGCGCGGCGGCGCTCCTCGAGCCAGGCTTCGACTTCGGCGAGGTCCCAGACCACGCAGCGAGACGTAAGATAGAAGCGCTGCGGAAATTCACCGCGCTGCTCCATGTCGTAGATGGTCGTGTCGGCCAACGGGACGATTTGCCGAAGCTCATGGCGCCGGATGGTCCGTGTCACGGCGGGAGGTTCGTGTGATTTCATCAGAGGACTCCGTCAGCCATTGGGTTCAACGGATAGAAGTCGATAGACGACGTTGAAAGAAAGCCCGGATTGAGGGGCGTAGAACGGTATCGCGCTCTGGCGTGCATATCGGATAAGGCGCGGCCCTCGCCGCGCCCAGCCAGACCTCCAATCGGTTCATTTGGCTGATCGTCGATACCGGCCCTTCCGGCGTGAGCCGACGTAGCATATGAGACCAGCCACCTTGAGCGCGGCGATGTCCCGACGCGCGGTTTTCAGACTAACCGCCCACATTGCCACAATATCCCGTGCGTCACTTCGACCTGCCGCGACTCGGTCGAGAAACCAGTGCTGCCGCTCGTTGAGTTCGGCCCGATCAGGGACATTTATAGGGTCGCGTTCAGGGACACGTTCAGGGACATTTTTCCGCGCGCCCGTTGCCGATCGTCCCCCTGCGGCTTCCCCGGCAGCATAGGCTTCGCGCGCTCTGACCAGGGAAATGCGATCCACTGGCCCGGTCAGCGGGATGGCTGCCGGCCCATCAATCAGGCCGAGAACGAAGGCCCTGATGACTGGGGACGAGACCACCAGCCGCAGGAAATAGACGCTGTCTGGCCCGTGCTGGCCTGAGAGCCAGTGCTTGACGGTTCGCTCGCTTGCGTCCGTCTGGCGCATGAGCTGCTTAATCGCGCGGCGACTGTCGCCATGCTCTTTGCGTAGCAGCTCAGCGATGGTCCGCGCATAGACTTCGCGTCCGCCA
Organism: Sphingobium sp.; assembly: GCF_003248505.1. Classification (GTDB taxonomy): domain Bacteria; phylum Pseudomonadota; class Alphaproteobacteria; order Sphingomonadales; family Sphingomonadaceae; genus Sphingobium. Next base: position 50,993 of record NZ_QFOA01000014.1, on the reverse strand, counting down.
AGAACACCTGTCCATAGGGGTAATTTCCTGCCCGTTTTCGGCAACATCTTCCGTTTTCTCCGCAGCTAAACTGTTCCCGTGCGGAGTGACGGCAGAGGCCCGTCATGCGCTGCGGCGGTAGGTCGCCCGGGCCGCCGCAGGCAAGTTCGTGAGGCGTAATGTGATGAGCCGGAGAGACTACGATAATGATCGGTCAGAGCAGCCCGAACGTCCTCTTCGGGCTGCCGAATACGTCCGCATGTCGACAGATCATCAGAAGTATTCGACGGAAAACCAAGCCGACGCGATCAAGCACTATGCCGAGGCGCGCGGAATCGAGATCGTCTGTACCTACGCCGACGAAGGAAAGAGCGGGCTCAGCGTCGATGGTCGTGATGCGTTCAAGCGGCTGATCGCGGACATCGTGGAAGGCCGCGCCGACTTTGAGATGATCCTCGTCTACGACGTGAGCCGCTGGGGGCGCTTCCAGGACACCGACGAAAGCGCCTACTACGAATATATCTGCAAGCGCGCCGGCGTTCGTGTCCAATACTGCGCCGAACAGTTCGAGAATGACGGAAGCCCGATCGCGGCCATCATCAAGGGCGTGAAGAGCGCCATGGCCGGGGAATATAGCCGTGAGCTTTCCGTCAAGGTTTTCGCCGGCCAGGGGCGCCTGATCGAGAAAGGGTATCGTCAGGGAGGCCCGGCGGGTTTTGGACTACGGCGAACGCTCATCGATGAGCACGGCGCTATCAAGGGGTGTCTTGAACGCGGCGAGCAGAAGAGTCTCCAGACTGACCGCGTGATTCTGACACTCGGCCCGGCCGAGGAAGTCGATCTGGTTCGCGAAATCTACCGGGCGTTCGTCCATCAAGGGTATAGCGAGAGCGAGATCGCGGCCGATCTCAACAGGCGGGGTATTTCCACCGACCTTGGGCGACCCTGGACCAGGGGAACCGTCCACCAGATTCTCATCAACGAGAAATATGTCGGCGACAACGTATGGAACCGCCGCTCTTTCAAGCTGAAGAAGAAGCGCGTCCGGAACGATCCCGGTATGTGGATCAGGGCGCAGGATGCGTTTGCGGCCGTCATCGAACGCGAACTGTTCGAGGCGGCCAGGACCATCATCGGTGTGCGCTCCTTCCGGCTGAGCGACGAAGAGATGCTGCAATCTCTGAGGGCGCTTTATCAGCAAAAAGGTTTGCTCTCCGGCATCGTCATCGACGAATCCGATGGGATGCCGTCCAGCAGCGCCTACAGCTCCCGCTTTGGCAGCCTGCTTCGCGCCTACGGTCTCGTGGGCTTCACGCCGGATCGCGATTACCGCTACGTTGAAATCAACCGCGAACTGCGAAAGCTCCATCCCGGTATTCTTCGTGAGGTGCTCGATGGATTGCGGGCAACGGGCAGCGATGCCTGGCAGGATCTCGAGGCCGACCGGATAGTCGTCAACGGTGAGTTCAGCGTCTCGTTGGTGATCGCGCGGTGCATCGAGACGCCGACCGGGCTCCTTCGGTGGAACCTGCACTTCGATACCTCGCTCGCGCCCGACATCACGATTGTCGCGCGGATGGATAGAGCCAATCGCGCGCCGTTCGACTTCTATCTGTTCCCCCGCATTGACATGCTCTCCGAAAAGCTGCGGCTAGGAGAGGAGAATGCGCTCGCGCTCGATGCCTACCGCTTCGACGACCTTGAGCTTCTCTATGACATCGCCGCGCCTGTTCCTCTTGGGGAGGCCGCCTGATGCCTGCTGTTCGACCGAACAAGATCGAAATGATCCCTATCTCCCGGATCACGGTTCTGAACCCTCGCGCACGCAACAAGCGCCAGCATCGGGAGATCGTGAACAACATCGAAGCCATCGGCTTGAAGAGGCCGATCACGGTGAGCCGCCGCGATGGCGCAGGCGGGCCGAGATATGATCTCGTCTGTGGTGAGGGCCGGTTGGAAGCCTTCCAGATGCTTGGTCAGACCGAGATTCCGGCCGTGGTGATCGAGGCCAGCGAAAGCGAGTGCCTCGTCATGAGCCTGGTCGAGAATATCGCCCGGCGCACGCCGCGGCCCATCGATCTCATGAAGGAGATCGGCGCGCTACGATCTCGCGGTTACAACGACGCTGCCATCGCGGAGAAGATCGGTGTCGGGGCATCCTGGGTGAACATGATCGCGTCGCTACTCGAGCGTGGCGAGGAACGGCTGGTGTCCGCCGTAGAGACCGGGCTCATTCCGATCACCTTGGCAATGGAGATTTCCAAAGCCGAAACGGAAGAGGCGCAGAACCTGCTCCTCGACGCTTACGAGACCGGCAAGCTTCGGGGCAAGAAACTCGCCGCGGTTCGACGTCTGCTGGAAATGCGGATGCGCAGCCAGCGCAAGGGTGGATTGCCTGTCGGGCGGTTGGGCCGAAAAGGCACCGGCGTCCGTCGGATGACGGCCGCCGATCTCATGCAGGTCTATCAGCGGGAGGCGGAAAAGCAGCGTCTGCTGGTCAAGAAGTCGGACTTCACGCAAACCCGGCTGCTGTTCGTCGTCGAGGCGCTGAAGGATCTGCTCGGCAATGACGGTTTCATCAATCTGTTGAGGGCGGAGGGGCTGGCGACCATGCCACGCGCGCTCAAGGTCCGTGTGTCGGGAGACGATCATGACTGAAGAACCGAAGGATCGGGATGACGGCCGTATCCATTTGGGCTTCGATCGCGATTTTCTGACGATCCCCGTAGCGGCGATCGTTCCGCTGAAGACGTTGCCGCCCGGCGCCAGGGAGAGCCGATCCTATTCGCAGGTGCTGAGTTCGATCAAAGCGATCGGCCTGATCGAAGCGCCCGTCGTCATGGCAGACGAAAAGAATGCCGGAACCTGGTTTCTCCTCGATGGTCATCTGCGGCTTGAGGCGCTCAAGGAACTCGAGATCTCTGAGGTCGAGTGCCTGCTTGCAGCTGACGACGACACCTACACCTACAACAAGCGCGTCAATCGCATCCCGCCGATCCAGGAGCATCGGATGATCGTGCGGGCAATGGACCGGGGCGTGTCATCGACCGACATTGCCACCGCATTGAACCTTCAGGTTGAGTCCGTGCTGCGGCGTTTCCGGCTCCTGGAAGGGATCAGCCCCGAGGCGGCCGAGATGCTGAAGGATACGCCCTGTTCGATGAAGGTGTTCGACATCCTGCGCCAGATGACATCGGTCAGGCAGATCGAAGCCGCAGATCTGATGATCGGCCAGAACAATTTCACGGTCATGTTTGCGCGTGCGCTGCGTGCGGCGACGTCCGAGAACCAACTCGCCGCCACCCGCAAAGGAAAAGGGGGAGGCAAGCCAACGCCCTCGGGCCAGCAGATCGCCCGCATGGAACGCGAGTTGGCGGCGCTCCAGACCCAGGTGAAGTCGGTCGAGGAAACCTACGGCATCGACAATCTGCATCTGACCGTCGCCCGCGGCTATGTCGCCAAGCTGCTGGCGAACAACCGGGTGGTTCGCTGGCTGGCGACCCATCAACAGGACTATCTCAGCGAGTTTCAGAAGATCGCCGAGATCGACAGGCTCGGTCCGATCGCGGAAACGCCGGGCGCCTGAGTCAGATATGGGGACCCGGACCCGATAAGCGCGGGGACCATGGGAGAAGCCGCACCGTGGGGCGGATCAAGCATGGTGGTGGGAATGGCGGCGAACCCGCATGAAGCCCACCAGGCTGGCCGACATATAGCCAGCCGCATGAGGCCTGCTTGGCTCTCATGAACAAGACGGGCGGGCGTGTCGGCGGGCAGGCCGACACGCCCGCCATTTGTGGCAAGCAGTCACGCCTGCGGCGATTCAGGCTGGGTGGATGATCTTCGTTTCGATCAAGGCATGCAGGTGGTCCCGCAAGCGAGACGGGATATGGCCGCCAACGACGAGGACGCCCGCTTCCATATTCTTTTCAAGCGCATGGCCGGTCAGATTCGCGCTCGTCACGAAGGCCGTTACGTCGTCGGCAACGGCGACCTTCGCGTGAACCCGGCCGTTCGTGAAGGGATCCGGGCGATCTGTCCAAGCATACAATTTTGCTGCTGGAACGGCGCTTCTCATCGTCGCGACCGGATTGATGAGCAGGCTACCGCCCTGGGTCACGGCAGCCTCAACGAGAATCCTTACCTCCACCCCTCGAAGGGTCGCTGCGTTGACCGCAGCTATGACCGAGGGGATGTCATAGGCAACGAAGCTCACGATGAAGAGTTCTTTCGTGGCCTGCTGGATGACGTCCAGAAGTACCTGTTCTGTACGGCGCGGCGCAACGAATGGTGTCGTCGGCCCGGTCCAGACCAATTCGACGGCGCAGTCTCGTTGCGTGCGTTCCCGCGCATAGGCCGCGCCCATCAGCATCCCGGCGACGAGTTCCCCTGATGACTTCGTTGTCCGCCAAGCGTCGGTAAGGGAGGCCATAGCTGCCCGTGCCGCCGGCGTGCCGACGACTTGCTGAAGGTCTTGCTCTCGCCCCGGTGGCAGACCGTCGCGTAGCCGCGACGCTATCGCTTCGATTTTCGACGGCGGCAGCAAAGTCACGAGTTCGGTCACGGCATCCAGGAGCGCTTCCATCAGCTCCCCCGGAAGAACGCAGCGTTTGAATTCTCGAGTGTCGGAACCACCAACGCACGGTCCAAATGCCGATTGCCCCGTTCGCATGAGGTTTCCGACACGAAGGAGCAAGCATGGCAAGCCGCTCCATGCAGCGATTGATCTTTACTGGGGTCGTGTTCGGAGCACAGGGGGTCGGAGGCGCAGACATGCGCTCGATCCAACGCCTGACGAAGCAGCCTTCCGAGATTTTCGGGCTTGCCCAATTCGACCAGTCCCCCGAGCGTTCCATCGGAATCGGCGGCTGCCGTGTAGATCAGGAAGCCAGCCTGGTCCTTCGCGCCATCCACCTCCGCGTATATGCGTTCCCGGATGCTGGCGGCATTGTATCCACATTCGAGGGCCAACTCCCTGACCAGCATGTGCGCCAGGGTATGGAGCATGACGTAGCGCGCTCCGGGATAACCCTCTCGCGGATCGAGATTCCGCTTTTGGCGCCATCCGTGATGGCCGACACGCAAACGTGCATCGACCTCTTTGACTGCATCCTCATCGGCCCAGGCTTTCAGAGCTTCGGTGTCGAAGCGGATGAAGATGCCTTCGCCGTGAACCTGCGTCGCCGGGACCCAATCGGAAGCCGAACGCCCCAACGGAGCGCGAGGTGCCGCATCGTCACCCGATCCCTCATCTGGGGACTCGACGCGGGTGAAACCGAGCAATGCGTTTACCTCGCGCAGCCGCTCCAGCAGCAGGACGCGCGTGATCGCGGCTTCGAAGCCTTTCGGAATCCCGACCTTTTTGCTCATGAAGTGCGGGTAGTCGGTCGGCGGATCGTCGGCCGTCAGGACTTGCCATTCCGGCTCCTTGAGGTCGCTCGGGCCGATGTCCGCGCCTCCGTTCCGGTGGGCTTCGACGGCGGCCCAAATTTGTTCGCTGGTGAACTGCTCGATGCCGGGGAGCTGAGCCGTTTTCTTCAGCGTCTTGACTACGAAGCCAACTTCATCAGCCGAGGAAACATCCTCGAAGAAGGTCCAACCATCGCCGACGAGCTGCACCAAGGGGCTGCCCGTTTGAGGTATGGCGAGGACCGACAACGTGACCGGGAACCAGCCGTTGGTCGCGCCGAGCAGGATCGCCCGCGGATCTTCGGAGCAGTCGTCATCAAAACGGTCGATATGGGGATGCCGTCCACGACATGCAGGCAGGTTGTCTCTGCCGGCCTGACCGAAGGCTTGGGCCATGTTCTTCGAGGCGCCGCAAGCATCGCATTTGACCCAGAGATTCTCGGTTTGCAGCGATGCGCCGCTCTCGAAGAATCTCAGCGTCCCACGGCAATCGGATGGGCCGCCATGGACGAACCAATGCCACGAGAAATCATCGAGGTGCCCAGCACGGCAGGCCATCAGGAAGCGAGCCGGCACGGCGTCGGCGTCTCGGGCTTTCTGATCGTTGTTCGATCCGCGACATCCCTCATGGACGAAGCGCGTCAATTCCGGTCGGTAGCGGTTTTCTTTCAGCTTGAACAAGCCGGCGTCGAATGGCGACAACAGCCCACATTTCACGCAACGCAGCCATCGGGGAAACGGCTTCACCGGAACGCCGATCAGCGCCGCGGGTGAGAACGGATCGACGACATCGCGGTCGCCGAGCGGTGGCATACGCAGCGATTCCACTTGGGGACCGAGAACGCTTCGGACGTTCGCCAGCAGCCGGGCCTCCTGGATGGGCTGGCATCTGTCCCTTTCCCAACGGTCGATCCCCATGGTGACTACCGAGAGATTGGGCAGGTCGATCAGAGCGCCGGGGCCGTAAGTCCACAGAAGCTGGCTCGGACGGATTTCACCAACGGGCGTCTTGCTCATGCGTCGCCCCCATCGGCCGGAGCGACGCGGGCTCGCCAGGTCGGATCACTCGTCGAGCGCGAGTCTTCCATCACCAGCCTCACGCCGGGCTCTACCTCTCGCATCGACATCGGGACGGTCCAATCCGTCCAGGGCTTCACGCCCGGAGTTTCCAGAAGAGGGTATGCCGTCGGGCCGGCCCCATATTTCTGATAGACGAGTGTGCGACCTCCGAGGCTCGCCTCCTTCGCCCAATCGTCGGCGCGATGCTTCAGTTCCTGTTCGGTCAGCGCCTTCTTTGCTGAGTCTTCCGTGACCTCCCAGGTTCGTTCCGACACGACGCGGATCGTCGCCGTCATCTCTGGTCGGCTCGGACTGTTCATCGCACCCGCACCCATATTCGGTGCGAAAGGATCGTAGCTGTTCCGCATGATCGACAGCATCGCGCCCGTGAGGCCGCGATCCAGCGCCCGCGGGGAGAACGGCGTCACGGATTGAGCCTCGACATGCTGATAGAAGGTCGCGTGGTAGTGCTCGAACGTCTCGTAGTGGGAAAGGTCGCGCGGCCGCGCCCAGGTGAGCACAGTGGCGACCAGGCCAGGCGGCGAGCGGCCGACGCGGCTGGTCGCCTGGATATACTCCGCCGTTCCTTTCGGCTGGCCATTGACGACCATCACACCGAGACGGTTCACGTCCACACCGACCGACAGCATGTTGGTGGCCAGAACGACGTCGATCGGACGCGGATCGCCGGGAGCCCGGTTCTCGGCCCATTCGCCCGTCTTGGGATCAAGCGCCCCATTGAACGGTATTTCGAGTTGATCGAGATAGCGCGGGATGTCCTGGCTGGAGACGCGGGAGGTAAGTTCCCGAACGTCATCGACGCGACGTTGTGACAGCCCCGGACGATCGACCAAGCTCATGTTCACACGGAAGGAACGCGTCTGCACGTCGTCCTCGGCGAGACGCTTCATCCCGCCCAACTCGCGCAGCGAATTGAAATAGCCGACGAGCGTCATGTAGGGATCGGCGACCGGGCCGAAGCGATCGAAGAGGGCTTGTGCGGCGGTGAGGAAGGCCGTGTAGGTTCGGATCAGAACGGCGGGCCGGGAACTGCCGGGCGCGCAGATGCCCATGTAGCGGCGTCCGGGCTTCTCGCCGATGGGGCGCTGAACCGAAAAGAAATTGTCCTCCACGTCGAGGCCGGTGGGTGGAAAGACCGAGATCCGCCGCATGAATACGTTGCGCACTTGATCTTCGGCACGCCGAACGGTAGCGGTCGAAGCCACGACTTTCGGCCGGACCTTCGTGTCGCCGAGAGGCCAGGAACTCAGCTCGTCGACTGCGCTTTCATAGAGACCGACCATCGTGCCGAGCGGCCCGCTGATGAGGTGAAACTCGTCCTGGATGATGAGATCGGGAGGCCGGACAGCGGCGCGCATAGGCTTCACTCTCGCGGCGGGATGAGCACCCCGCGCGCGATGCCCAGTGCCGCAGTCGTGCCCCGGCCATAGCAAGCCGTGACGCTCGCATTCTTCATCGACCCGGCCGAAAAGGGTTCGCACCTCCGGCCGCCAGGCCATCATGGCGAATTTGTCGACGGTGGCGATCATCATGGTCGGCGGACGATGATAGATTTCCTCGTCGACCACTTTTACGGGCAGGCCGCGATGCGGGCGGCCGCTGGAGCCGGCCCGAGAAAATTCGCAGGCGCCGAGTTTGTCGCTGCAATGGATGAGGGTTCGGCCGGCTATCCGGTCGACCTCGATGTCGCGGCCCGCAGCGATTTCGGAACCGCACCAGGGGCAGCTCGTCAATTGCGCCGGCGAAGCGATACCAGACTTGTTGCGGTCGCCGTTGCGCAGCGCTTCAATCGCCTGGTGGGCGTCATCGGTTCGCCCCGGCGTCACCTGATTACCGACCCATAGCCCTAGAGAGAACGGTTCCTTGCCCCACAGCTTCTCGTCGGCGAGGCGGATCACCTCCATCGCGCACAAGAGAGCTGTAGCGCGCTGGAACTGTTGCAGGGTCAGCAGGCGCAGCGTGTATCGCATGATGACGGCCAGGCCGCGAGACGCATCAAGGCCGCCAAGATCAACTTTCAAGCGGCGCATCGCCATGGCGAAGGCGGCCACGCCCAGATAGGCTTCGGTCTTGCCGCCGCCGGTCGGGAACCAGAGGAGATCGGCGAAGGCTTCCGCAGGCTTCGTCCGGTCGGGGTGCGCCGGATCGGCGAGGGACGGCACCGACAGCAGGAGGAAGGCCAACTGGAACGGACGCCAGGACCGATTCTTCGGGATGTCGAGTTGCACGAGGTCGGCCGTCTCACCGCGCCTGCGTTTGAGAGCATAGAGGCTCCGCACACGCTGGAGCGCCATCGACTTGTTGGCGAAGCGGAACGCCGATAGCGCCGCAGGGTCGGAAAAGAGCGTGTCCATACCCTCGCGCAGGCGGCGCAGGGTCTCTTCGCAGCGGGCGATCACGTCCTTCCCTGGTTCGTCGAAGCCCGTGATCTCGGCTGTCAGCCGCGTCCTCTGTTCTCCGATCCACACTGCATAGTCATCGACCAGACACGACAAGGCCTCACGCAGTTGATGCGGCTCCATCTCTGCGAGGCGGCCCATGTCGAGCCATCCCTCATCAACCATCCGGCGCATGGCCGGGCGGTCGTCCGGGTCGAGGCCCGGCGTTTCTGTGACGCCGACCTCATAGCTTGGGATGATTTCCGTGCGCAGGTGCGAAGCCTTCGCGGCGTCGCCCGGCGTCGTATCGGCATGGACGGAGACACCGTGGCCCACGGCAAACTCCAGCCGGTTACGATAGATCAGGGCGAGGCGATCGCGTTCCGGGTCATCGACGATGATTTCGTTGGAGGGCCGCCGCCTGAAGATCGATGGATCTGCGGCGCTTTCCGGCGCGACCACCGAGATTTCCGGCTGGAACAGCCACGCGCGGTCCTTGTTATCGTCGGGCTCCAGTTGGCCGTTCACGAGGAACAGGGTGACGAGGCGCTCCCCTTGGGCGTTCGTGCGGATCGTCCCTTGGAGCCGGACTTCGGGCTGGTCACGGTCCGGCGTCGCCGGCCGCATCGGCCCATCTTTCAACGGCAGGGGAACCACACCGCCGCAGGGGATCCGTCGCCACACCCTGACCTTCGTTTCCTCTTCCCGGCCGGTCGCCCGGTTTCGACGGGTCTTGACGACGTCGTGCTCGTCGCCCGGGACGCGCTCATAGCGGCCCCACCGGACCTCAGCGTCCAGCGCTTCCACGCCCGGCGCGACGCAGAAGGTGAGTCCCATGCTCGACGGCACGAGCGACTGATTGTTCGTGGTGTCGATTTCGTCGAGGGCGTCGTCCTCCGGCTCCACGCGACCGGAGACGCTGGCGAACTCGGCGCCGGGTTCGTGGATGGGCGCCGCCCGTTCGTCCTCGACGTCGCGGATTTCGTCGGCACCGGCCGCCGGCTCGACGGCGACGGTATCGGTGTCGTTCGGCCGTCGAGGCGCGAGCTTGCCGACCAGATAGCGGTCACGGACGCTCATGTCCTTGATGAGTTCGTGCGGCCCGCCGGCCGGGCCGAGAAGGTCGTCGCGGACGGCTATTTCGAGAAGATCGCGCACATAGGCGACGTTCTGGATCAGCGGAACATCGGCGATCGAAATCCCGTCGCTACCGAAAATGCTTATCAGGTCTTCCGGCCGGAGGCGTGCGATCGGGCCGGTAGGCAACGTCAACGCCAGGCCGGACACCGTTCCCGACGTGCGGAACCTATGCACATAGTCGAAATAGATCGTCGTGCTGTCTAGGTCGCCGCGGATGCGCAAAACCCGCCCGGCCCGTGTCAACGTGCCATCGGCTTCGGCCGCGACGATCCAATGCCCTTCATCGACCGCCGAATAAGCCGAACGCTCGCCGCTCAATCGAGCTATGCACGGGCCGAGCCAAATCGGTTCCTTGGCAAGCCAACTCTGCACGTCTGGATCAGTAGTCAAGGTCATGCGTCGCCCCCAAATAAATCTCTACAGCTCGACGCGCGAGAAGTGCGGATAGATGCGATAGAATTTCCTGAAGACCGTGACGGGATCTTCGCCCATGTCGGATTTTGGTAGTTTGAAGGCCATCTTCGCCGCAACTTCGTCAGTCGACTCCATCGTCAATCGCTCCAGCGTCGAAAGGGCGGGCATATCAAGGCGGTGGGGGGCATCCGGCGTGCAATTGAATTCCCACCCCTTCACGAGGTCTGCAACAGCGGCATCATCAGCAGCGCAAACTACGAGCGCCGCCGTCACCATTGCCTGACCGTCTTTATAGTGCGTGGCCAGTGCCCACACGATATGCCGATCGAGGAAGTTGAGCGCCTCTTTTTCGACCGCCAATTTGAGAACGCGGAGCACGCTAAAGCCGAAGTGCTTCTGCGTCATACCCTCAGCGGACAAACCGCTCGGGAAGAGCTGCCCAACCCGCTCCTTGAAACGAGCAAGTCGCCATTCCTGTACGGTTGGCTTTTCTTTGCGATCGCCCGAGGCCGCACCGTCGATCTCGACAGAGACTTCATTGGCATCCGGCTTCCCGAGGGACTCCGGGTTCGCGTTGAGCGTCACCCGAAGTACGCTCCCGATGGGAACACTGCCGATCGTCCGCGCGAAGCGTTCGATCTGCGTGGTGATACCCTTCGGCTCGGTATAATCGAACCATATGATCGCCGGCGTCTCGAAATCGATTCCGTCCAAGTAATCTTCAAGTGTCTCATGGACGCATTCGATCGACGCGACTGGACGATTGAAGAGCTGACGCTTGTGGACTTCCTCCTCGGTCTCCACGCAGGTCATCCGCGCGAGGCCGAGCCGAGCATGGACCAGCCTGAAATCTTCGAGAAATGGGCCGCCAAGGCCGACATAATGGTATTTCTCCAGCGCCAATGCGGGAGCCAACCGCATCAGCAGCGAGAGGAATAATTCCCGGTCGACGGCCTTGTTGGGCCTCAGCCGGTAGGGAAGCGAAGATCCGGCGCTCATATCTCAGCCGTCCTGCTTCTTGGCCCTGGCGAGCGTCAGCTCGAAGCATTTCTCGCCGACAATCCCCGGCTTCTCGTCGTCGGTGTCGTACAGCATCTTCGAGACTAGCCGGATTTCCTCGATCGGTCGCGAGAACACGATCTTCCGCGACGAGGGGGTCTTGCCCGGAGGTTCGGGCAGAACCTTTGCCTTTTGCGGATTGAACTCGATCTGGCTGTCGCTCTTTTTTATGTCACTTCGCAGAGCAACGGCCGCAATGGTCTTACCCAACGACAAGGGTTTTGCATCTTCCCAGTAGTCCGACTGGTCAGCGCGCGGATGGTTCTTCCACTGGTTGGTGTAGGAAATCCAGACCCGCATACCCTCCTTCATCTTCACCAGAGACTCGAGCCAGACGTTCGACGACGTGTCGAGCGCGCGTTTGGTCGTCGTCACCGGCAACTTGTCCGCGCGCTTGGAGCGGAACTCGATGATGCCGGTGATGATTGCGAACTGCGGGTGGTAGAGGGGAATGCCGTCACCCCAGCCGGTGAGGCGGCTCTTGTCGCCGACGATTACCGCGCGATCGTTGCAAAGGACCGTCCAGCCAGCGGTCGCTGACGAGCGATCACGCTCGAAGCCGGAATCGTCCTCATCGTCGTTGCCGAGAGTGCGCCCAGTGTTCAAGCCGACCGTGATCGAGACCAGCACGTCGTCGATGGTCTTCTGAAAAACGAACGGCGCTGGACCATCGGCGCGATCCGAAACGAGCACTTCGACGAGTACCGGCTCAACGGGCTTGCCGTTGAGTTCGACCTTCAGGCCCCACTGAAGGAACATCGTAAAATGTTCAGCGATGGCCGTACGGACTTCGTTCTCGAATGCCTCGTTGGCGAAGTGCCGGGAGACGCCTTCGTATAATTCGTCGACGCGGATCACCGTGCCGGGCTCTGCGAGTTTCTCGTTCGCTTCCGTCGGCTCGTTGATCGGTAGTGGGTCCCATCCCTTGGCTTCAAGCCAGGCAGAGGTGATGGGCACCTCGAAGGTGTCGTTGCCATAGCGGGTGCGCACCAGCGCTTCGCGTCCCATCTTGAAGATGGCGCGCTTCATGCCGACGCCATACATGCCGATCGTCTCGGTGTCGGAGTCACGGTCGTCGTCGGGCTCGCGGCCCATCTTGAAGGCGTAGTTCTTGGCGACCTCGCGTGGGATGCCGCCGCAATTGTCTTCGATCGAGAAGTGATCGGCGGCGAGTTCGATCTTCACGAAATGCTGCGCGTAGTCGACGTTGTCGCCGTCCGCGAGCCGGAGCGCACCATCGAGACAGTTGTCGAGGAGGTCGAGGATTGCGTCGGCGAGATTGATGTCGCGCGTCAGCATCGACACGAAGAACCGTTTGGTCGGGCTGGCCTGCGCTTGATCGTTGGTGGGTTTCGTCATCGGCTGGCCTCAATATGTTACTGGTTCAGAGGGACGGGCGCGGGCCGATGTCTCATCTGTTCCGGCATCTTCAAAAAGCAATCCAGCGTCTGAAGATGATCGACGTCTGCCCCTCCCGGATTTTGGGCGTTCTTTACCAGCGCCGGAAACTGGCACCGTCGCTTCATAGAGCTGGCGATTCAGCTCAATGAGCTTGGCAAGCACGAGATCGCGCGTTTGCTCATCCAGACCGTGATGGCTGGAGCTTGCATCTCCATCATCGGTATCATCTTGAAAGCCATGAGCGAGGTCCAGATCACTCCAGCCGTAGGCATCCGCCACGCCGGCGTCGATGCGTTCGAGAAGATTGCGCATCGCGACGATTTCAACGTCTTGGGAAGCAGATGAATGAACGGCGTTCATCGCGTCCGTCATGCCAGCCGAGTTTCGACGGCTCCATGAAACGAGAGTGTCCTGAAAATCTCTGGCTGCGGCGATGGCATCTTCAGGCACATCCCCTTTTGGGAATGGGAACGTCCCAAGCGCTTCACTGACGGAGAGTGTCAGCGTATTGTTGTCCCCTCCGAGGCTGCGAACAGAATAATTGCGCAGCCAAATTTGGAACATGGAACTCAAGCATATCGGGTGGACGTTTTCGTTGGCCTTTTCCACGAGCACGACTTTGTTCGTGTATATCCACTCCGTTGGCGCCAGAACGCAGATCGGATACTTTGCGGCCTTCGCAAACGCTATGAACTGGGGGCGGGCACGAAGCTGACGCATTTGCGCAGCGCGATGGTTCCAGAACTGCCACCACCGATCGACGAGACCCTTGTAACTTTTAAGGTCTTTCGTGGTTCGTGTGGGCAATACGATTTCGATGAGAAACCGATAGGCGATCGGCCACTCGCTCTCGATCGTTTCCAGCGGCAGGTCGGCGATGTCGAGAGCCCAACGCTCAACGCGAGTGAGTGAAGTGCTCGTGATGTCGTTGCCGGTAATGTAGGGGCGCAGCAGAGAGCCGGTTTCAGAGCGAAGGCGATCGAACCAGGGATGTTCCTCGGCGAGGACGAACGCTAACCCCTTGCTATTATCGACCCCAGCAAAGGCGAACAGGGTGTCGGTGAGCGCCTTCGGTTCCCATCCTCCGCCGATCTCGGGTTGGAGTCGGGGACCGATTTTCTCACATGCAATGCCATCGCAGTTCCGAAGCCCGATCCATCCTCCCTTCCGAAAACACGCCATGGCGATCACGGTGGAGGCCGCCCCTGGCCACGGCATACCCTTGCGGGAGAAGTAGAAGTCTCCTTCGGCGGCTATACGTTCCAGCCCAACGGAAACAGCGCTGCCTTCGGCGATGTTGTTCGCCGCCAACAATCCATAGGTTCCACCATGTCTCAGAAGCGTGGCCGCCCGACGATGGAAGACGACCGAGAGGTCGATCTTTCCGGGCGCCACCTCCAAGATCATCTGCACGACACGCTGGTAGGCAGCTCCGTAGGTTCCCTTCCACAATCTATTGCCAAGGAACGGCGGATTCCCGACGAAAGCGTCGAAACCACCATCGGCGCGGAGGAAAACCTCGGGAAATTCCAGCGGCCAATGAAAAGGACGTCCACGCTGTTCGGCGACAAAGTCACTCATGAGGTCGGACTGGGCCTGCGCCGCAAGAGACCGGCAAGCGTCGGCCCCACCATCTGAAGCTCGGTCGGCCGCCGTGGAGAGGGCAGCGAGACGCTTTTCCAAGTCTCCGCCATTTCCGGTCGCGATTACGAGGCCGATGAAGGCGTCCGCGACTAGCTCCGACGTCGCAAGCGTTGCACTCGATTGAGCGTCGAGCGCTGCCATAGCCTCGACATCGCCGATGTCGCGGATGGGGATCGAACGAAGCTGGCTGCGAAGCGCGAGCGCCTTGTCGACGGCCGACCGGATCGTCCGGCCGAAAAGGCGAAGCTGCGCCTTGCCCTTTGGCTTCATTTCCAGCTCAATGAGTTGGCCGAGATCGTGGATGCCGAGCAGGCTATCGCCGCTGCGCAGGTTGTGATCCAGGAAGCCGAAAGGTCGCCCTTTGGCGAGCGTCGTCAGCCATAGCGACAGCTTGGCGAGTTCGACCGCGAGCGGGTTTTTGTCGACGCCGTATAGGCAGCGTTCGGCGATCAGGCGGCGCGCGAGGATGGCGCGCTCCTCGGTGTCGCGCGACAGCGGCTCGAAACCGGCCGTGTCATCCACAGGACGGATGCGGCCTTCGTCGTCGATCCGCCCGCCCGCCGCTTCCATGTTGGACCAGGCTTCGACAAGTCGGTCGGCGAGCCAGCGGCAAGCCTGCACGAGGAACGCGCCCGATCCCATCGCGGGATCGCAGACCTTGAGGTCGAGGAGTTCGTCGGCGCTCTTGAGCTTCCAATCCTCGCGCGCCGCGCCTTCGGCCGGACCGCGATAGACGATCGGCGTCAGCGTTTCTTCGACGATCTTCTCGGTCAGGCTCTTGGGTGTGTAGTGTGTCCCGCTCTCGCGCCGGTCGGCGCCGAGGACGACGACGAAAGCGCCGGCGTGATGGACCAGAGGGTATCCCCACGGGTCCGTCCGCAAGAGTTCGGCAAAGGGTAGGATGCGGTCGCGCAGGGCCACATCACCACGGCAGACGGTGAGTAACCGTGCCGCCACGCGCTCGTCCGGTTCCCGGCCGATGGCGTTGCGAATGGCGGGCTCGGAACGCTCGCTCCGCTCCTTCAGGAGATCGACGATCCTGGCGGCGCCGTCGAGGCGTGCGGACTCGATCTCACCGAGCGCGACGCGCGCATTCTTGGCCTTGGCCGATCCGTCGAGTTCGAGCGTCACGTCATCAATGCGCTGGACCGTGCGTTCGAGGAGTCCCTCATAGACGTGACCGATCTGTTCAACGTCGAGCGCGCGGTAGGACAGCGTGCGGCCCTCGAAGGTCTGGATCGCTTCCAGCAGGAGCAAGACCGTCCGGTCGTCGATCGGCAGGGGCTCGGCGGGATCGCTCCGCCAGTTCGTGCCCCTCTTGCGGCCTTCGAGGAAAGGATAGCGATCCGGGTCGAAGAGCGAGCCGCCCATCGCCGGCAGTCGCAGCAGCGGATGGTCGATACCGCCATAGACGCCACGGAACAGGGCGAGCAGCCGCGACCATGCCGAGCGGCGGCGTTCGAGTATCTCCTCGGTGTCGGCGCGCAACTGCATCCGCAGGCTGGAGAGCGCGTAGAAGGCGTCGTAGCGGGGATCGCCGAGAAGGAGCAGGCCGCGCTCTTCCGCCGCCAGCAGGAAGACGAGCCGCATCATGACCGTGAGGCCGGCCTCGTAGAGTTCCTTAGGATCGACGTCGTGCAGCAGGTCCCGGTTGCGGTCCTGGTCGGCGCGGTCGAGGGATTGGACCAGCACTTCCACCGCGCGACGGACCTGTTCGCCGAGCGCGTCGGTCACGTCATCCTGATGCTTCAGCGACCGCTCGAACAGCGCCGGCAGCCTTTCGGCTTCGGGGCCGAAGAAGCGACGAACCCCGAGCAGGCTGACGAAGGCGCGGAGCGTTTCGGGCTCTTGGCCCCAGAGGCGGGCGTACCAACTGGCGAAGCTCGCGACCGCGCCGGCTGGCGCATGAACGAGCATCCAGCGTTCGCCGTTGGTTACGAGACCGATCGGGCATCCGACGGCGCGAAGCAGCGACACCATGCGGTCGCCCGGAGTCGTCGCCAGCCCGTCATAATTCCGGGTGGAGTCGAGATCGGTGTCGGGATCGTAGAGCTGGACGAGCAACAGCGGGGCGTCGTCTTGGGTTGGATTGACGATCGCGAGGTCGGGCGCGATCGTGACGCCGTGCTCGGGCAGCGACACCTTCAGCCGCTCCGGCAAAGTCGCTGCCTGGCGCAAAACCTGATCGTCGACCTCCAGGGCGCTCTGGAGAACCTCGTCGATCCACGCCGAATGGATCGCCGTCAGGTCAGCATCGACCGCATCGACCGCATCGCGCCATTCGTCATAGGCGGCGCGCAGCCGCTGCGGGCGGCCGGAAATCAGGGCTTCCAATCCCTGGGGAAGCACGTCGCGCAGCACGGGCATCGCGAGGAACGGTCCCGACACCTCGATGAGGTTGAGCCAGTCGTGGTTGGTGCTCATCGAGGCTGCCCCTTCGTCAAGGACTCTGGCACGAGCAGGATGACCGCGACGGGAAAAGTGTGGTCCCGGACATTGGAATACCTGTTCTCGATGGCGCGCACCTCTTGCTCCCGTTCCAGCGGAATACGGGCGAGTCGCGCCTCGAGGGCGGCGTGATCGCGTCGGAGTTGGGTGCGCTCGTCCTCGGAGAAGAGCGAGAGCTGTTGCGGCTCGCGGTCGGCAACGAGTTCGGTCCGCAGGGCCTTGTCGAGATCGTCGAGCACCTGCCGGATATCGTCGCTCTCCCGTTCCTTACGGGTGTCGATCGAATTGGACAGGAAGCGCAGGCGGTCCTTGGAGCGTGCATCGACCGATCCCAACACTGAGTCACGCTGCTTATCGAAGCGCGTGCGCAGCGCCGCGAAGGTCGTATCAGGCAAGACGGCGGGGGAGGAATCCTGGAGCCATCGACGCACCTCTGTCACGCGGTCTTCGCGGCGGAAGCCGGTGTCACGCAGATAACCGCCGGCCTCGGTGAGTTCCTCGTGCAGGCGATGATGGCTGCCGCCGGTGATGACCAATCGAGAAACCACGATGACGGCGGGGCCTTCGAGCTGTCCATCGGGCAAGGACCGGGCGGAGACGCGGTGGATCTTCTTCACGTCGTCCCGCGCCCAGATTTCGGCGCGCAACAGGCGCAGGCTCATCTGGACGAGAGGGTGATTGAGATGCACCAGGACGACGTCATCGCGCCCCTTCGCCACATCATGGTCGAACGTGATGGGGCGGACCTTCGTCGTATAGGGATGCTCCAGACCTTCCAGGCACCGCGTCCATGAACCGGACAGCGCCGGCATGGTGAAGACGGTTCCTTCTGGAGCACCGAACAGAGACGTGGCCCCGAGGTCCGGTTTGTCCGAAAGGCGCAGAGCCGCTCTCACCGCCCTCTCGATGTGATCGGGGGTGAGGTTTTGCTCGCGCTTGGTCTCGGCGAGGCGTTCGTGCAGCTTTGCGACCCGATCCCGGAGATCGCGTTCGGCTCTGACGAAGCGACGCGACTTTTCCATGCGTACTTCGGCCAGTCGTGTATCCAGGTCGCGCCGCCGTCCCTCGATCAGGTCCGGGAGCTGCGGGGCGATGACCGGATTGACGCTCCCCATGTCGGCCCGCATGGCGTCGAGCTTCCGAAGCGCCCGCAGGATGTCTTGCCCGTGATCGCCTTCGTCATCGACCGGATGCCAGATGACCACTTCGCTGGAGCGCTGGCCGTGGCGGTCGATGCGCCCGTTCCGCTGCTCCATCACGTTGGGATTGTATGGAATTTCCAGATGGATCATCAGGTGGCAGTGGTTCTGAAGGTCGATGCCTTCGGATGCCGCGTCGGTCGCCAACAGGATTCTGACCGGCGACTCCGAAGGGCTGGCTTGGAACGCCGCCTTCACAGCCTCGCGTTCGTCGTGATCCATGCCGCCATAAATCAGCGCGAGCCGGTCGCCGCCGAAGCCGTGCGACACGAGCGTCTCCTGCATCCACTGCTGCGTCGTCCGGTATTCGGTGAAGAGAATGACCCGCTCATTCGTCCATTCGCCACCCTCCTGAAGGTTCTCGGCCAGCCACTCCAATATCGCGCGCGCCTTGGAGTCTGCCCTGCGCGATGCTTGCTGCGCCCAGGAGCGCAGGCGTTCCAGCATCCGCCGCTCTTGCTCACTGGGCGGCCGGATGTGTTTGGCGGCTTCGCCTAGCGCATCGTCTTCCGCCGCCTCGCGCAATGCGTCGTCGGCATAGTCTTCTTCGGCCTTCGATATGGCACGGCGAAGGATGCGATCATCCAGCTTACGCCGGGTCTGGTCGGCCGACGAACGGCCTTCGATCGTGGCTATGTGCTTTTCCAGCGTCGCCGCGAACGCGGCGGGTGACGACGCAAGACGCTTGTGCAGTAATTGGTGGACGAAGCGATCGACCGCTCGTGCGCCACCCTCGCCATTCTCGCGTGACGATATGTAATCGCCGAGAAGGCGCCGGATCTGCCTCTCGTCATCGTCATACTTGATGGGGAGAGCTTCGAGACGCCGCACCGGGTAAAGCAGTTTGCCGTTCGCATCCACCAAGTCGCTCTTCAGCCGCCGCACCATGACGCGAGCGCGCTGGGGCTCACTCGGCAGGACGTTTCGCGCGAAGCGCTGGTCATCGAGCAGTTCGAGCAGAGCGGTGAACGACTCGGTGTAGCCGTCATGGGGTGTGGCGGTGAGAAACAGCTTGTGCTGGAAATGCGGCGCGAGCAGTCGCACCAGCCGGGTTCGGAGGCTCTCGACTGCGTAGTGTCCGACCGTGGGCGTGATGTTGTGCGCTTCGTCGATGACCAAGAGATCGAATTTTCGAGGATGGGTAACGGTAGGCGGCAGCGCATCTCGGAACAGGCGCAGTCCTTCGCCTTGTTTGACCCAATCCATCGACGTGATGAGCAGAGGAAACGAAGTCCAGGGATTGGCGTGCAGGCCACGTTCACGACGCAGGCGCTTGACGAACTCTGTATCGACGATGCGGAAGTCGAGACCGAATTTCTCCTGCATCTCCGTGCGCCACTTCTCCTGAAGGGACGCTGGGCACAGCACCAACACGGTGCGGGCGCGATGGCGCAGGAGCATTTCCTGGACCACGAGACCGGCTTCGATCGTCTTGCCGAGGCCAACATCATCCGCGATGAGCAGGCTGGTGCGGGCCATGTCGATGGCTCGCACCAATGGATCGAGCTGAAAATCCTCGATGCTGACACCGCTGCGGAAAGGAGCCTGGAGATAGGCCCTGTCGGCGTTGGTGGCGGCACCCCATCGGACGGCATCAAGAAAAGCTTCTAGGGATGCCGGATCATCCAAGCCCGTTATGCGCGGCAGGCCAGCTCGCTCAATGACGTGAGCGCCGGGCTCCAACTCCCATAGGACTTCGATTTCCTCGCCTAGGGCATCTTCGTCGATCGACGTCAATCGGATGAGATGGCGTTTGGGAAGGCTCGGCGCCGTCGATCCACTATCGACATCCGACACGATCCATTGCCGCCGACGTGCTTCGACCAACTGGCCGGGTTCCGGGATCGTGTGGTGCGCGATCTGTGCCGCTGCGCTACTCGCATCTCCGACGATCATTGCAACCCACTCCCGCCTCGAACGACGTTTTCGATGCGTTCGGCCGCTTCGCCGGCGCGCTCATGCGCCCATACGCGGATGACACGCCAGCCCGAAGCGTTGAGGCGTTGATCGGTATCCGTGTCTCGGGCGCGATTGGTTTCGATTTTGTCACGCCAAAATTGCGCGTTGCTCTTCGGCCAGGAGGCATGCGCCGGGCAACCATGCCAAAAACACCCATCGACGAAGACGGCGACTTTGGCGCGGGGAAACACGATGTCGGCGACGCGCCTCGGCTTGGTCAGAAGCGGGACTTGCAAACGGTAGCGCAACCCTCTCGCGTGCAACTCCTTGCGCAACGAGAGTTCGGCGTCGGTGCCCTTCTGCCGCACCCGAGCCATGCGGAGGCTCGCCTCATGCGACGAGGGGCTTACGCGCGACATCCGCGGTGCCTCCCTTCTTCGCCTGATCCGTCCGCGCATCAACACCGAGATGGGTCACGATGCTTTGCCCGATCGCTTTGCCGAGGGCCACTGGGACGGCATTGCCGATCATTCGACCCAATGCCTTGAAATGTGCTGGGCTACCCTTTTCGACGAAGGCGTATTTTTTGGGGAACCCTTGCAGGATGGCGCCTTCCCGCAGGGAGATGGCTCGATCATGCTCCGGATGACCGAAGCGACCGTTGCCGAAGCCGTAGAATTGCGTGGTGATCGTCGGAGACGGATCGTCCCATGCCATGCGTCCATAAACGCCAGGGTAGGTGCGGCCAGTTTCTCGCCGGTGGCAATCAGCTACGAGCCGCTCGGGCCAATCACGCCAGGTGCCGCCCGGATGGGACGCGCGAATGCGCTCAAGGTTCAAATCGGAAAGCCTGGACGAGACGTGGAAAGCATCATTCTCATGAACACTCCCCGCCGCAATGGCGGGTAATTTCCCGATGGCGTCCTTGACCGACTTCGCCTTTTTATGGGTTGGCGAGATCAGCTCAATGGGGCCGATCAAACTCGCCAGAATGACCATGCGGCGTCGCGTCTGAGGCAGGCCATATTGCGTGCAGTCCACGACATTTTGCCAAACCTTGTAGCCAAGCCGCTGAAGAGTGGCGACGAAGTCGTCGAAGACGGCATGCTTTTGGACCAGGGGTACGTTTTCCATGGTCACGATGTCGGGACGGACAGATTTCACGAGACGGGCGAACTGATACAGCAGCGGCCAACGAGGGCTGGTGAGGGTGTCGTAGCGCTGGGAGTAGGTCGAGAACGGTTGGCAGGGCGCGCAGCCGGCGAGGACCCGGATTTTGGCGTTGCCGTATAGCTTGTTCAGCTCCGCCGGGCTTACGTTCTGGATGTCCTTGACGAGGAATTGCGCGCCGTTGTTGACTTCGTAGGGGAGACGACAGGCTGTATCGACGTCAATGCCGGCGACGACTGGAACACCGGCTTGAATCAAGCCGTGCGTCAAACCTCCGGCACCGCAGAACAGGTCGATACACGCCACCTCGCTCATTTCTTCTCCCCCGAAGCGCGGCGTTCCGGTTCTCGCGCATCCCTTACTGACGGTTCATTGCTCTCGTCGGAGGCCTTTCCCGCTCGCACCCATGAATCGACTTCTTCTGACTTAAACTTCCAAAGTCTTCCGACTTTGTGAGCAGGCATTTCTCTTTTTGCTATCCAACCATAGACGGTATCTTTGCTTACCCCTAGGTAAGCAGCGATTTCTTCGACGGACATCCAGCGATCAGACACAAGCCGCCCTTTCTCCGGTCGAAGCGGATGTGGAACTATTCCACCGATATAGAGGCGAGTAAAGCAGATTTAAGCCGATTTGGCATGATCTTGTCCGATTTGGATCGGTTATTGCGAGAAGCAAGGTGTTCCATCGATTCCCGGTCCCTGGAGGATGGTGTGGAGAAGCGTACCTTCCGATGACTGACCGACTGCACGGGGCGTGTTTTTCGAAGCTGGACGACGGATATGGGCACGCGCTGGACGATCTTGGCTCGCGAGGTTTGGAGGCAAACATCAAGCCTGCCTCGACCTCGGTGAGTTCCCACACGACGCAGCGGGCCGACAGGTAAAAGCGCTGAGGAAACTCGCCTCACTGTTCCATGTCGTAGATGGTCGTATCGGCCAGAGGCGCTATTTCCCGGAGCTGACGACGCCTGATGGTGCGCCTCAAGAGGGTTTCAACTCCGTAATTAATTGAAAAATATCCTTCATTCGTCCGTGAAGGCGGATAGAAGGCGATAGATCATGCGGAACGAAAGCCCGATTTGATGGGTGTAGAGCTACGCCGTGTTCTGGCGTGCAAATCAGATACGACACAGAACATGTGGCGCGAGCGCAGCCCCCAGTCGCCGGCAGCCTCCAGCACCTTCTCAAGCAATCAGCAAAGGACCCAAAACAATCGTTAGGTAACAACATGAATTTTCGACATCTGCGGTATTTCGTGGCGGCTTCCGAGCATGGGAGTTTCCGCAAGGCGGGCGTAGCGTTGGGCGTACAGGAGTCCACGATCAGCCGCCGGATTCGCGACCTGGAAGACGGGCTCGGCTCTGCGCTGTTTCACCGTCACAGCGGCGGTGTATGCCTGACCGTTGCCGGACAGCGGCTTTTGTCGAAAGCCCAAAAGGTTCTTCGATACATCAATGAAGGCGCGGAGATCGTGGACGCGGTGGGGCGCGGCACAGAAGGTCAATTGCGCGTGGGCATCTTCTCGTCCCTGGCTT
Organism: Sphingobium sp.; assembly: GCF_003248505.1. GTDB lineage: Bacteria > Pseudomonadota > Alphaproteobacteria > Sphingomonadales > Sphingomonadaceae > Sphingobium. Next base: position 28,236 of record NZ_QFOA01000014.1, on the reverse strand, counting down.
CGGGGTTCCTGCAAGATCTTCTCCGGACCTTCGCCGCAGAGCACCCTGGCGTGTATGTCGAGGTTGTCGACGGCAATCCCGCGGAGCATGTCGCCGCGATCCGGCAGTTCCGGCTGGACATCGCCTTTCTGACAGGGACGTTGGAGTGGCCTCAATGCGAGACCACCTATCTCTGGTCTGAACGTGTTTTCGTGGTGCTGCCGGAAGCACATGCCCTTGCCCGGAAAGAGGAGGTGAAGTGGCATGATCTGGCGCACGAGACCTTCATCGTCAGCGATGTACCGCCGGGCCAGGAGGTCCATGACTATCTGGTCCAGCGGGTCGCCGATCTCGGCCATCACCCGAAGATTCAGGCGCAGTTTGTCGGGCGCGACAATCTGCTGACGCTCGTCGCGATCGGCAGCGGACTGACGGTCACGAGCGAAGCGACGACAGCCGCCCATGTGCCGGGCATCTGCTATCGGCCGATCATTGGTGAGGTCCTTCCCTTCAACGGCGTGTGGTCGCCAAAGCACGACAATCCGGCGCTCAGGCGCTTTGTCAGCATGGCGAAGATGATGGCGCGTCGTCAGGGCGTGGATTTATGAACTGGCATCGCCCGCGGGCTTCGCGCGCCGGGCCTTGGCGAACCCGCGATCGGTGGCGATGAAGCGCTCCAGCATCGGTACAATCAGCTGGATGGGATCGCGCACAGGCTGGCCGGTCTGCCTTCCCAGCAGCTCGGCATATGCCGCGAGATCCCGGTGAAGCGATGCGGGCAGTTCCAGCGTCGCCTTCACTGGCCTTTCCTCGGTGATCGGGCCGAGCTTCAATTTCGTCATGTCAGCCTCCGTAAGGTTCGAGGACGAGATCGCGGGTGACGATCACGCGGACAGGGAAGCCTGGCCGGATCGTCAGCGTCGGCGCGACGTTGAGCTGGCGCCGAACGATCTGCTGACCAGCGTCATTGATCGTGTCCTGGCCGCCATTGCGGATGGCGCGCAGAAGCCGGTCCTGGTCATCGATGGCAAGCTCGGACCCGACTGACAGAAGCGTCGAGAGCCCCGCCGCTTTGGCGAGATCCCACCAATGGTAATCGACGCCGTCCTCCAGACCGGCATAGCCCTGGGTATCGGCTCCGGGCTGGCGTTCTAGCACAATGGACCGGCCGTTCGGGAGGATGAGCCTGTTCCAGACGAGAAGCACGCGGCTCTGCCCGTATTGGACGCTATTGTCGTACTGGCCGATGATCCGGGTGCCCTGTGGGATGACGAGGATGCGGCCGGTCGGGCTATCGTAGATGTTCTCCGTCACCTGCGCGGTGATTTGTCCAGGCAGATCGGAGCGGATGCCGGTGATGAGGGCGGCCGAGATGACCGCGCCCGCCTGGAGAACATAGGGCGATGCTGGCGCCATGATGCGGTCGGCTGCAATGGTGCGGCGGTCGACGGGAGCATTGAGGAACGCGAGTTGTCGATCTTGAGGCGTCTCGGCACCTGGTTGTGTGCCAGCTCCCACGCCGGCAAATCCCGGGACATTCGGGCCAGCGGTCGCCGACGTTGCGGCCGGACCGGCCTGGAAAAACACGCGGCTGGTGCGGGCGGCCTCCGATTCGGCGAGGCGACGTTGTTCCTCGGGATCAGGCCCCGGTGCCGCCATGGCGGGCGGCACGACAGGATGCCCCTGATTTTGCGCGCTGACGATCGGGCGGCCGAGGTCTCCAGGCAGCGCCGGGCCGAGGACCGGGCCGGTGTAATCGCGGGGCAGGCCGGCCAGGCCGTCGGCCGTGGTGCGGTTGTCGGTCGAATAGAGTTCGTCGGCGCTCTTGCCGGGATCACGGGTCTGGAGCGCGTAGATGAGAGAGCCGCCGATACCGACGAGGGCAACCGCGGCGACGCCGGCGAGCACTTTGCGCGACAGCCGGGTGACACGCGGAGGTTCCGCCCGCAGGCGCATGGACGATGAGGTATCGACGACGGGAGTCGATTGATCCAGCGGTTCGGCATTGTCGTGGTCGGTGTCGCTCATGATGCAGGTTTCCCATCGGTTCGCACGATCCTGACGGTCTGCTGTTGCTTGCCGCTGCCGAGACGCAGTTCGGCGGCTCCGAAGATGCGGTCAACGATCAGGATGTTTTGGTAGATGCGGCTGTTGACGAGCTGCGGCTCGCCGTCGTTGCCGAGGACGAAGATCGGCGGCATCTCGCCTTGAGCGATGCCGCGTGGAAATTCGACATACACACGCCTGCCGTCGTCATAGACGGCGACCGGCCGCCAGGGCGGCGTGTCGCCGGTCAGGCCGTAGCGGTAGTGACGCGCGGCGGCAGCGGGAATGATAGGCGTCGCAGGGACGGTTCCGCGCTGCGATGCCGGTAGCGCGGGATAAGCCCACGCAACGGCCGGCATATAGGGTTTCGCCTCCGCCCTCAGCTCGAGCATGTAGATGCGGCGGTCGGTCGTGATGACCAGGTTCGTGGTGATGTCAGGGCGCGTCGGTTTGACGAGGATGTGGACGCGGCGCGATAGGCCGGAACCGCTTTCGGTGTCACCGATGATCCAGCGGGCGGTGTCACCGGCGGCGATTGGACCTGCGCCGGTCAGGCTTTCGCCCGGCTCGAGCGCGATGTTGGTGATCTGGCCGGGCGCGGCATAGACTTGGTAAAGCGCGCCTTCGCTCCAGGGATAAATCTGGATGGCGTTATAATAGCCCTCGCGTCGCGGCTCGACACGCGCCGCAGCATTGGCGTTTTCCACGCGGCCGCTCGGCGTATTCGCGACGGTTCCACCATGCGCGACCGTCCAGGCGGGAGGCGTGTGCAGCGGACGCGGCGGCTGTTCCGTGACCGGCGCCGGCACGGCTGGGAGCGGCGGCACGTCACTGTCGTAGCTGATGGTGGGGGGTTTGAAGGTCGCGCAGCCCGCCAGCATCGTTGCCGAGAGCAGCATCATCGCCAAAGCGGATGTACGGAAAGCCGGAGAGCCGGACATGCGCAGAGACGTGCTCATTGGGACATCTCCCGCGACCAGTTGATGGCGTTGATGTAGATGCCGAGCGGATTGGCGCGCAGCCGGTCGGCGTCGCGCGGCGTCTGGATGACGATGGTGAGGATCGCGGTCCATCGCTCCGTGCCCGCGAGCTGGCCATTCTCGTACCGTTTCTCGGTCCAGGCCACGCGGAAGGAATCCGCCGATGCGCGGATCACGCTCGAAACCTCGACGGCGATCTGCTGTTTACCGACCTTGGTGAAGGGATCGTTGGTGCGGGCATAGTCGTTGAGCGCGCCGGCGCCGCGATCCGTGGTCCAGTCATAGGCGCGCAGCCAGTTCTGGCGCACGATGATCGGATCGGCCGGGATGCTTCTGACCTGCTCGATGAAGCGGGCAAGATGCCAGGCCACCTGGGGATCGGTCGGGCGGTAGTCGGCCGACGCCGGTGCAACGGACTGCGCCTGGCCGAGCCGATCGACCTGCACGACCCAGGGAACGACGGTGCCGCGCGCCGACTGCCAGACCAGCGCGGCGGCGAAGCTGGCCGACAGGAACAGCGAGCCGAAGGCCATGATGCGCCAGTTCCTGGCCTGGACGCGAGCCGAACCGATGCGATCGTCCCAGACCTGCGCGGCGCGCTGATACGGCGTTTCGGGTTCGGGCGATTTCCCATAGTGGGCGGCGGGTCGTTTGAAGAGGCTCATGAGCGGTTACTTTCGGAGAGGTTGACGGAAGAGCCGCCGCCGTGGCTGTCGCCGGATTTGACGGCGTGCGCTGCGAGGGTGGCTCCGTGGCTGAGGGACTGATGGCGCTTCATGCGCTTGGCCCAGTCGGGCGGACCGTCGCGGGGCGCTGCGGCGCCGGCTTCGCCTGTGGAGCCTGAGCCGGGTATCGTGCCCATGGTCGAGGAGCCGCCCGTTGCGCCGAAGCCTGCCTTCGCACCTTCGGAGAAGCTGGACTTGACGCCTTCGGCGGCGCGCGACGTCGCGCGTTTCAGGGGTGACACAGTGGCCGCGCCGGCCGCGCGGGCGACACCGCCGAGACCAGAGGCGACACCGGCTGCGCCGGACTGGCCGAGCGAGCCGACACTGTAGGCCGCGGCGGCTCCGCCTGCCGCTGCCGCACCGCCCCGCACGGCGGCAGCGCCGCCAGACATCGCAGCCGCTCCTCCCTTCAGGGCAAGGCCTGCCGCGCCACCAGCTGCGAGCCCGGCACCGCCGACGGCAAGCCCGGTGCCAACCGCCGCACCGGCGCCGAGTTGTGGTCCGCCGCTGACCAGGCCGGCAGCAATGCCGGGGCCGAAGATGCCGAGCCCGAGCAGCGATAGCGCGGCAAGAACAATCGCCATGGCGTCGTCGATTGTGGGCGTTGCGCCGCCGAAGCCGGCCGTAAACTGGCTGAACAGCGTTGAGCCGATGCCGATGATGACGGCGAGCACCAGCACCTTGATGCCGGATGAGACGACATTGCCCAGCACGCGCTCGGCCATGAAGGCGGTCTTGCCGAACAGGCCGAACGGGATGAGGACGAAGCCCGCCAGCGTCGTCAACTTGAATTCGATCAGGGTAACGAAGAGCTGGATCGCGAGGATGAAGAAGGCGAGCAGCACCAGCGCCCAGGCGAACAGCAGGCAGGCGATCTGGATGAAGTTCTCGAAGAACGCGATCCAGCCCATCAGGTCGGAGATGGATTCGAGCAAGGGGCGCGCGGCGTCGAGCCCGGTCTGCGCGACCTTGCCGGGTCGCATCAGATCCTGCGCGGTGAAGCTGGTGCCGGAAGCCTTGAGGCCGAGGCCCGCGAACGAGTCGAAGACGATCTTGGCGAGGTTGTTCCAGTTGCCGATGAGATAGGCGAAGACGCCGACGAAGAGCGTCTTTTTCACCAGCCGGGCGATGATGTCGTCTTCCGCGCCCCAGCTCCAGAACAGGGCGGCAAGCGTCACATCGATGACGATCAGCGTTGTGGCGATGAACGCGACCTCGCCGCCGAGCACTCCGAACCCGCTGTTGATGTAGGAGGTGAAGACCCCGAGGAAATTGTCGATGACACCTGCGCCGCCCATGGTTCACCGTCCTTCTGTTGTCGGGACGGCAGGCGCCGGGGGGCGGCCGAGGAAGCGATCGCGGCTCTCGGCCCAGATACGCATGCAGTCGGTATCGCTCGCCGCTGCCTGGCCAAGCTGCTGGCACCGGCGCTGCCCTTCGCGGAGCGCATCGCGCTTGGGTTCGACAGCGTGGACGCGCTCCGTTTCAGGGGCCGCGTCCTTCCGGGCCATCTCGATCGCCGTCGCCGTGATGGCGAACGATACGAAAACGATGGCGCCCAGCCGGGCCAGCATCTTGCCGTCCATGGCCGCGACCTCAGTTGCCGTTGCCGAACATCTGCGCGTTGCCGGGCTGATAGCCCGCGCCCGGCGTGAGGAAGCGGCGGCGCTGCTCCCGGCCTTGATCAGCCGCCGCCGCGCGCTCCGCGTCAGTCAGCGCCGTGGCCCGGCCGTTGGCGGAGATCAGCGCAATCAGGTCGGAGAGCTGCTGCGATTGCAGCGCGAGAAGCTGATTGCCGGCCTGTGTCGCCTGCAACGCACCCTGCGAGCCTTGACTCTGGCTGACGAGGTTCGACATCTGCGTGCGATTGCTGTCGATATTGCCGACGACACCGGCCTGAATGCGCATGGCGTCCTGCAAGCCGCCGACGGTGTTCTGCCAGCGCGAGCGAGCGTCGGTGATGAGCTTGGCGTCCGACGACGACAGTGAGACGCTGCCATATTGCTGCTGGAACATCCGATCGACGTTCTGGACGTCGAAGGCGATGTTCTGCGCCTGGCCGAGGAGCTGCTGGGTGCGCTGGACGTTCTGTTGAATCTGCTGGAGCGCCGAGTACGGCAGGTTCGCCAGATTCTTGGCCTGGTTGATGAGGCTCTGCGCCTCGTTCTGAAGCGAGCGGATCTGGTTGTTGATCTGCTCGAGGGACCGCGCCGCCGTCAGGACGTTCTGGGCGTAGTTGGTAGGGTCATAGACGATACCGCCGAAGCCGAATTGCGCGTGCGCTGGCGCGGTCAGCACCGGCGATGCGGCGAGCGGTATCGCCAGGATGAAGGCCGCGAGCGACATCGCGCGCGGGCGTGAACGAAGCGTATTCATGGTCATTACTCCTTCTCGGACTGCTGAGGGGTGAGGTTCGTGAGGTCAGGGATGAGGTCTGCGGCCCACTCGGCGCCGCGCAGGCGCAGCCAGGCGGCGAGAAAGCCCTCGCGGCCATGCTCGGCGACTGTGCGCGCGATCTCGGACTGGTCGGTCTTGGAGGAGGTGGCGGCGAGCGCGAGGCCGACTTCGGAAAGACCCAGCTCGAACAGGCGATTGCCGCGCCGCGACTGGCAGTAATAGTCGCGCTTGGGCGTGGCCCGCGCGAGGATTTCGATCTGGCGGTCGTTGAGACCGAAGCGCCGATAGATCTCCGTGATCTGCGGCTCGATCGCGCGTTCGTTCGGCAGGAGCAGCCTTGTCGGGCAGCTCTCGATGATGGCCGGGGCGATGTTGCTGTTGTCGATGTCGGACAGCGACTGCGTGGCGAAGATGACGCTGGCGTTTTTCTTGCGCAGCGTCTTCAGCCATTCGCGCAATTGCCCGGAAAAGGCATCGTCATCGAGTGCGAGCCAGCCCTCGTCGATGATGAGCAGCGTCGGCGAGCCGTCGAGACGGTCGCCGATGCGATGGAAGAGATAGGCGAGGACGGCGGGTGCCGCGCCAGTCCCGACCAGTCCCTCGATCTCGAACGCCTGCACCGATGCCGAGCCGAGATGTTCGGCCTCGGCGTCGAGTAGCCGCCCATAGGGGCCGCCCACGCAATACGGTCGCAGCGCCTGCTTCAGGTCGTTCGATTGGAGCAACACCGTGAGGCCGGTGATCGTGCGTTCCTCGACCGGCGCCGATGCCAGCGAGGTCAGCGCCGACCAAAGGTGCTCCTTCACCTCGGGAGTGATCGCGATGCCTTCGCGGATCAGGATGGCGACGATCCAGTCGGCCGCCCAGGCGCGTTCGGGCGTGTCGTGAATGCGCGCGAGCGGTTGGAGCGCGACCGAGGAGTCCACGCCCTCGGTGAGATCGCCGCCGAGATCGTGCCAATCACCGCCCATGGCGAGCGCGGCGGCGCGGATCGAACCGCCGAAGTCGAAGGCGAAGATCTGGGCACCGGCGTAGCGCCGGAACTGCAAGGCCATGACGGCGAGGAGCACCGATTTGCCGGCGCCGGTCGGGCCGACGACGAGCGTGTGACCGACATCGCCGACATGGAGAGAAAACCGAAACGGGGTCGAGCCCTCGGTCTTGCCGAACAGCAAGGGGGGCGCTCCGAAATGCTCGTCCCGTTCCGGCCCCGCCCACACCGCCGAGAGCGGGATCATGTGGGCGAGATTCAGCGTGGAGATCGGGGGCTGGCGCACGTTGGCGTAAACATGTCCCGGCAATGAGCCCAGCCAGGCATCGACGGCATTGATCGTTTCAGTCATGGCCGTGAAGTCGCGGCCCTGGATGACTTTCTCGGCGAGGCGAAGCTTCTCGTCGGCAATTCGGGGATCGTTGTCCCATACCGCGATCGTCGCGGTGACATAGGATTGGCCGGCGTAGTCAGCGCCGAGTTCCTGAAGGGCGAGATCGGCGTCCGCCGCCTTGTTCGAGGCGTCGGTATCGACCAGCGCGGACGCCTCGTTGGTCAGCACCTCTTTCAGGATCGCGGCGATGCTTTTGCGCTTCGCGAACCATTGGCGGCGGATTTTGGTCAGCAGCTTGGTCGCGTCGGTCTTGTCGAGCAGGATGGCGCGCGTCGACCAGCGATAGGGGAAGGCGAGCCGATTGAGATCGTCGAGGATGCCGGGTGTGGTCGCGGTTGGGAAACCGACAATGGTGAGAACGCGCAGATGCGCCGTTCCGAGACGCGGCTCCAGGCCGCCGGTGAGCGGTTGGTCGGCGAGCAGCGCGTCGAGATAGACCGGCGTTTCGGGCACACGGACGCGGTGCCGTTTGGTCGAGACGGTCGAATGGAGATAGGTCAGCGTCTCGTTGCTATCGAGCCACTGGCATTCCGGCATAAAGCCGTCGAGCAGCGCCAGCACGCGATCGGTGCGGTCGACAAAGGTGTTCAGGATTTCCTTCGGATCGATGCCAGCGCGTTCGCGGCCCTCATAGAGCCAGGCTTCGGTGCGCGCGGCGTCCTCGGCCGGCGGCAGATAGGTGATGGTGAGATAGTAGCCGGAGACGTAATGCGCGCCGGCTTCCTCGAAATCGGCTTTGCGCTCGGCATCGAGGAGCGCTGCGGCTGCGTCGGGAAACAGGTCTGCCGGATAGATCGACGCCTCGTGCCGCTGCGCCTCGACGAAGATGGCCCAACCCGATCCGAGACGGCGGAAAGCGTTGTTGAGCCGCCCGGCGACGGCGACCAGTTCGGCAGCGACCGCGGAGTCCAGATCAGGGCCGCGGAAACGGGCCGTGCGCTGAAAGCTGCCATCCTTGTTAAGCACGACGCCCTCGGCGACGAGCGCGACCCAGGGCAGATAGTCAGCGAGGCGGGTTGCGGTGCGGCGATATTCGGCAAGATTCATCATGGCGATGCGCCTCCTCAGACGGACAGATGAGCGGGGATGCGCAGGTGGCGGCGGCCGACCTCGACGAAGAGCGGATCGCGCTTTGCAGCCCACACGGCCGCGATATGGCCAACGACCCAGATCAGCAGACCCACGAGCCAGAGGCGCAGGCCGAGGCCCACGGCTCCGGCCAGCGTGCCGTTCAGGATGGCGAGCGCGCGCGGTGCGCCGCCGAGCAGAATGTGCTCGGTCAGCGCCCGGTGAACCGGGACGGTGAAACCCGGCACCGCGTCGAGTTGTTCGAACGCCGCCGCCATCAGACGAGCGCCCCGCCGCCGAATGAGAAGAACGACAGGAAGAAGCTCGACGCCGCAAACGCGATGCTGAGGCCGAAGACGATCTGGATCAGCTTCCGGAAGCCGCCGGACGTGTCACCGAACGCCAGCGCCAGGCCAGTGGCGATAATGATGATGACGGCGACGATCTTGGCGACCGGCCCTTCGATGGATTCGAGAATTTTCTGGAGCGGTGCTTCCCACGGCATGGACGAGCCGGAGGCATGGGCGGCGGGAACGAGGACGAGGTTGATGTAGGTGAAGGCGGCGGCCGTCGCGGCATAGCGGCGAACGCGCATCGTGGTGCGGATCATGTTGGGGCTCCTGTGCGGTCAAGGGTTGCGGGGGTGATGGCGTAGTCGCCGTCCGGGCCGAGCCCTTCGACACGGGCGAGTTCGGCGAGCCGGCGCGCGGAGCCGCGGCCGGAGAGGACGGCAACAAGATCGATGGTCTCTGCGATCAGGGCGCGCGGGACCGTGACGACGGCCTCCTGGATGAGTTGCTCAAGGCGGCGCAGCGCGCCGATGCCGCTCCCGGCGTGGATCGTGCCGATGCCGCCGGGGTGGCCGGTTCCCCATGCTTTCAGGAGATCGAGAGCCTCGGAACCGCGCACCTCGCCGATCGGAATGCGATCGGGGCGCAGGCGTAGCGAAGAGCGGACCAGCTCCGAGAGCGTCGCCACCCCATCCTTGGTCCGCATGGCGACAAGATTGGGCGCGGCGCACTGAAGCTCGCGGGTGTCCTCGATGATGACGACGCGATCCGCCGTCTTGGCGACCTCGGCCAGAAGCGCATTGGTCAGCGTGGTTTTGCCGGTGGAGGTGCCGCCCGCGACAAGGATATTGGCGCGCGCCATCACCGCAGCGCGTAGCGTCGCGGCCTGGTCGGCGACCATGATGCCGGCGGCCACGTAATCGTCGAGCGTGAAGATTGCGACGGCGGGCTTGCGGATGGCGAAGGCCGGTGCGGCGACAACTGGCGGCAGCAAGCCCTCGAACCGCTCTCCCGTCTCAGGAAGCTCGGCGGAGACTCGCGGGCTGCGTGGATGCACCTCAACACCGACATGGTGAGCGACCAGCCGCACAATGCGTTCGCCATCGGCGGGCGACAGCGTCTCACCCGTATCGGCCAGCCCTTCGGAGAGGCGATCTACCCAGAGACGGCCGTCCGGGTTCAGCATGATTTCGACGACGGCCGGGTCTTCGAGAAGATGGGTGATGGTCGAGCCGAGCGCGGTGCGAAGCATGCGCGCACCGCGCGCGAACGCCTCCGGCTTCTGGCTGATATTGGTCATTTTTGCCCCGCTTCCTGACGGGGCAAAACAGATGATCCCCGGATCGGGGTGATTAAAAGAGCCGCGAATTGAGCCGATTCAACAAGTATCGACCGTCGTAGCAGCGTGGCGTGCAAATACAGGAGAACGGCGGTCGGGCGATGCTATTGATCCACGCGCGCTGACGCCTATGGATCGCTCTCTGTCGCGTTCGGCGGCGACTCGCCGACATCTTCAACGATCTCCTGCCGAAGTTTCGGTCCCTGGGCCAAGCGCCGTCCAAGGGCCGCGATGAACGCCTCGTAGCGCTTCCCGACCATGGCGCGCGCGGCCTGGGCTGCGGGCTCGGGGAGCGCCGGCGTCGTGTTGAGCCAGAACCGGATGAATACGGCCATGGTCTCGACGGAGATCCCGATGTCGCGCTCCATGCGGTTGAGACGGCGATCGATCTGGTCGAGGCGTTTGGCGACCACGGCTTCACGCCGCTCCGCGTCGTCCGGCGACAGGAAGGACGCGATGGCGGCCTCTGCGATCAGGGAGAGCGGTTGTTCGCGTCGGCCTGCATAGTCCGATAGTGTCGCCATGATGTCGGGGTCGAGATAGACGGAAATCGGCACCTTCTTCTTGCGTCCGGGCATGGTGCTACAGCTCCATGCCGTCATTGGGATCGAGCGAGACCTGGCGGGCAACGCCGCGCATGACGCGGGTCAGCCGCTGGTTGCGCGCGGCGTCGTCCTCTGTGTCGTCAGGCAAATCGATCTCAAACTCATTGTCGATCGGCGCCTTCTTTTCGATGGGGTTCACCCGGTTGAGTTCGGGCTGATGCCGACGTTCGGACTCGGTGGAATCCTCTTCGTTGTCACCGCTCGTCGTTGGCGCAGCGTTTTCGGTCATGTCCGGGCGCGCGGGGATCGGCAGCTTGCTCCAATCGTCGGGCCGACCTTCAGCAGGCCGCGCCAGCCCCGGCGGTGACATGATGCGTTCCTTGAAGCGGGCATCTTCATAGTAGCGCGCCTTCTTCGCCCGGATCGGCGGCGTCCCGGCGACCATGACGATCTCGTCGGTCGGCGGGAGCTGCATGATTTCGCCTGGTGTCAGGAGCTGACGCGCGGTCTCCGAGCGCGACACCATCAAATGGCCGAGCCAGGGCGAGAGCCGATGCCCGGCGTAGTTCTTCATCGCCTTCATCTCGGTCGCGGTTCCGAGCGCGTCGCTGACCCGCTTCGCGGTCCTTTCGTCGTTCGTCGCAAAGGAAACGCGCACATGGCAGTTGTCGAGGATCGAATTGTTCGGGCCGTAGGCCTTCTCGATCTGGTTCAGCGATTGCGCGATCAGAAAGCTCTTGAGGCCGTAGCCCGCCATGAAAGCCAGCGCGGACTCGAAGAAATCGAGGCGGCCGAGGGCGGGAAACTCGTCGAGCATGAGCAGCAGGCGATGCCGCCCGGCCTTTGCTTGCAGATCCTCGGTGAGACGGCGGCCGACCTGATTGAGGATCAGGCGTATCAGCGGCTTGGTGCGGTTGATGTCGGACGGCGGCACGACAAGGTAGAGCGTGGTCGGGAGCTTGCCGCCCACCATGTCGCTGATCCGCCAGTCGCAGCGCCGCGTCACCTCGGCCACGACAGGATCGCGGTAGAGGCCGAGAAACGACATGGCGGTGGAGAGCACGCCCGAGCGTTCGTTGTCCGATTTGTTGAGCAGCTCGCGCGCTGCGCTGGCGATGACGGGGTGCGGCCCTGCCTCGCCGAGGTGGCTGGTCTTCATCATTGCGGCAAGCGTCGACTCGATCGGGCGCTTTGGATCGGACAGGAAAGCGGCGACGCCGGCCAATGTCTTGTCGTCTTCGGCGTAGAGGACATGCAGGATGGCGCCGACCAGCAGGGCATGACTGGTCTTCTCCCAATGGTTCCGCTTTTCGAGCGAGCCTTCGGGATCGACCAGGATGTCGGCGATGTTCTGGACGTCGCGGACTTCCCATTCGCCGCGGCGCACCTCGAGCAGCGGATTGTAGGCCGACGATTTGGGGTTGGTCGGGTCGAACAGCAGAACGCGGCCATGCTGGGCGCGAAAACCGGCGGTGAGCTGCCAGTTTTCCCCTTTGATGTCGTGGACGATGGCCGAGCCCGGCCAGGTCAACAGGGACGGCACAACTAGGCCGACGCCCTTGCCCGAACGGGTCGGGGCGAAGCAAAGCACATGCTCGGGGCCGTCGTGACGGAGATAGTCGCGATCATAGCGGCCGAGCACGACACCGTCGGGACTGAGCAGGCCCGCGGCTTTCACCTCGTCCTTTTCGGCCCAGCGGGCGGAGCCGTAGGTCGCTGCGCTTTTTGCTTCGCGGGCGCGCCAGACCGACATGCCGATGGCGACGGCTATGGCGATGAAGCCGCCCGACGCCGAGATCATCCCGCCCTTGGCGAAGACCTCCGGCGCGTAAGCGTCGTAGAAATACCACCACCAGAAGAACGCCGGCGGATAGTAGATCGGCAGACCGAAGAGGTAAAACCAGGGCGCGCCGAGCTGCGCCTGAAAGCCGAGACTCCATGCGACATATTGCGTCGCCGCCCAGGTGGTGAGCAGCACGATGAGGAAAACGACGGCGATCTGGCCCCACAGGATTTTGGTCGCGGACATTGCTGCGGTCCTTTCTTCTTAGGTGATTAGAGGCCGAGCCCCCGCTTGCGGCCGAAGCTCCAGTCAACACCGCCGTCGCCGCGAGCGACCCCGGAGACGTGCTTGCCGAGCTGGCTCTCGAGGGACGGCGACCAGGGCACGAGCTGGAAGCCGAGGCCGTCATCGATCATCGCGAAGCGGCCGGATGCGAGCGTCATGCGCTGGCGATAGGTGCCGGCGACATATTCGCCATTACCGGCCGCTTTGAACGGCTGGCCTGTCTCCTTCGCAAGCCGGTCGGCAACGGCATCCACCTCGCGGCGACGAAGCGTCTCGATGAGGTTGCGGCTGAAGATGACGCGGCGGCCTTGCTGCTCGGCGAAACCTTCGTGGACCAGATGCTCCGCCCGTTGCCGCATCGCGTGCCGCACCTCGGCGCCGAAGCCGCCCTCCGACATGGCGACGGGTTCGCGGGCGATGGACTGCCGGTCGAGCCAGGTCGCGCCCGAGGCGTTCACCTGATGCTGGAGATCGAGATCGGAGCGGACGGCGAGCGCGACGCGGCGTTCGCCTCTCGCATCTTCATAGGTGCGCAGCTCGACGATCGAGCCTGGCGCGCTGTCCCCCGCCGCATCGAGATGCGGCAGACGAATATGATGGGTCCGGCCATCGACGCCGTCGACCACGGCGTAGGCCGTTCCCTTCAGCTCGTCATCGAGGCCGCGCTCGACCAGACGGCCGATGACCGGCACATCGAGGCTTTCCCCAGCCAGTACGTAGTTGCCCGAGGCGCGGTCGATACCGCGTTCGGTGAGTGCGCGGTGCATGCGCTTGATGATGTCGCCGCGTTCGCCGAGCTGGCGCAGCGTCACCTCAGCCTGATCGTCGATCATCCACTGGCCCGGTCCGACTTCACTGGCGAGGCCGAGGGCTGCGAGTTTGCGCAGGCGGCCCACCTTCTCGACGGCGTAGGCGTCGGGCTGGCGGCCGACCTCCGGAGCGACATCGATGACGCCGGTCTTTCCAGCGTCGCGGACAAGCTGCCGATCAAGCTGCGTCCAGCGCTCCGCCCCGATCTGGCGTTCGAGCGTGCGGCGAATATCGAGAACCGTGCGCGGGCCAAGCTCCTGTGTGATGAGGTCACGCGCGCGATCGCGCATGCCCTCCTTGATGTAGTCGCGCGAGATCACGAGGTCCTGGCCGTCGTCGCGGACGCCGCGCACGATCAGATGGACGTGAGGATGCTCGGTGTTCCAGTGATCGACCGCGACCCAATCGAGCCGCGTGTCCAGATCCTTTTCCATCTGGCCGACAAGATCGCGGGTGAAGGACTTGAGGTCCGACATCTCCACGGCGTCGTCCGGTGAAACGATGAAGCGGAAATGGTGGCGATCGTCCTCGCATCGCCCGGCGAAGGCGCGGCCATCAGCTTCCTCCGTTCCCGGCCCAAACAGCCGGGCCTTTTCTCCATCACGGGTCACGCCGTCGCGGCGGAGATAGTCGAGATGCGTGCCGAGCGGCGCGGTGCGGCCGGAGTGCCGCACGACGCGGGCCTTGATGACTGCGCCGCGCGTGCGCGCGGTGATGAGGCGGTTCGCCTGGATGCTGGCGCGCTGGCCGCGGCCGAAGCGCGAGCGATTGGCGGCAACGACGCGCCCGGAGCGCGAGACGCCGCCGCCCGCCTTCTTCGCCGCCGCCAGCGCCTGCGCGATGAAGGGCCGAGCTGACTGCGCGCGGGTCGATCGGATGCGCCCAGGGCGAACACGAAACTCGTGGTCATCGGCCATGACGCGAGCCCGCAATGTGCGAAAAATCGCGCTGATACAGATAGTTGGGCGTCAGGCACACATTGCCGATGAGCACGGCAATGTGCGGAGCGCGCCAAAATATCCTGCAAATACAACCGCCCGACCGACGCGCAATGTGCGGCCTTTTATCCTGCCATCGTGCGGTTGTTGTGCCTGCCTCTCCCCCTTGTGCCCTCCATGTCACGCCGGAATGCGACAGAGTGCGAAGGATACTTCCGCAGCTCATCGGGGCGCTCCACCGTCAGAGCGAGCGACCACGATAGGGGCGTTCGAGTCTTCGGCGGTATCGGGAACGCGCGCCGCGACGGAGGAGCGGCTGTCGTTCGACCGCGCGCTTTCCGATGTCGATGTTGCCGAACGAGCGTCGGCGGAACGCACGACGAAGAGCGGCGCTTCCCGCCAATCCGGCGGCGGTGGCGGCGCAACCGATGGCGCGCTCGACGGCGATGGTGCGCCTAGCTGCGGAGCCAGCAGCGCGATGTAGGCCCGAGTTTCGGCGGGCAGGGCGCGGCCGGTCTGGACGTATTCGTCGTAGCGGCCAGGCCCCGCATTGTAGGCGCCGAGCATTGCGGGGATCGTGCGATAGCGGTCGAACATTTCGCGCAGGTAAGCAGCGCCTGCGAGGATGTTGTCGCGCGGGTCGTAGGGGTCACGCCCGAGCCCATAGCGAATGCGAAGCGCGGCCCAGGTATCGGGCATGACCTGCATCAGCCCCAGCGCGCCGGCCGACGATATAGCGCGCACATCGCCGGCGCTTTCGGCGCGTTTGACGGCGACGATCCAGTGTTCGGGAATGCCGAAGCGCTGCGAGGCTTCGGTGACGAAGGTGGCGTGTGGATCGCCAGCGACCGTGCGCGCAGCCGACACGGACTGGGCAAGAGCGGCGTCTGTTGCGCCCGCTGCGAGGGCCAGGCCGGAAAGGAGAAGGAAGGCCATGCGCCGGACGGCGCGATGCCGCCCGCGCGCATCCCGATGGCTCATCGTTGGACGGGGACCGGACATCGGTCAGTCCTTCCCGGCGCGGTCGCGCGGGCGCGACCAGTGCAGCGACCAGGCATTCCCGGCGTCATCTTCGCGGAACAGATTGGCGCGGATCGGCTGCGGCAGCGCAGGGTCGTCGATCAGTACGGCAACGTATTCGCCCGCGCGCTCGCCGGTGCGTTTCCAGCCCGCGCCGATTTCCGGACCGGCTTCGGCTTTGCGATCGTCGCTGGCGTGGACACGGTAATCCGGCGCGTTCTCGGCATCGGAGGGATCTGCCGGAACGATGACGACATAGCGGAAGAGGGTGAACGTCTCCAGCTTGCCGGTGAAGCCCGTGTCCTGGCGCGTGAATTGACCAATCTGAGGCATGACTGCTTCCTTTGCGGCGGCGTTGGGAAAGCCATCGGCGAACACCGCTTCCGCCGATGGCGAGGGGTTCATCGTGTCGGCGCGCGCCATTCGAAGCGGCCCGTTCCGTCTTCGTCGGTCCACAAGGGGACAGCGCGGCCGATAATCTGATCGGTGGGCGTCAGGCCGAAGTAGCGACCGTCCAGGCTGTCGCGGACCTGCCAGTTCATCAGGAAGACTTCGCCGGTCGGGATGCGGCGGCAGCCCTGCCAGATCGGTAGGTCGCGCCCGGCGCGATCACGCGGCAGCGCATCGCCCATCTCGACGCCATCGATCGCGATGGAGGCGTTCGAACGGCAAACGGTCTGCCCGGAGACGCCGAGGATGCGCTTCAGCAGCGGAACGCCTTTGGGCAGATAGCCGCGCTCGGCCATGAAGGTCGCGAGCGGCTCGGGCGCGTCGACGGCAACGAGATCGGTGACGTCGAACGGGCCGTCGACGTCGATCGTGTAGAAGCCGATGGGGGCGCTCGCCGATGCGTTCCACAGGAGCTTGATCGGCATCGGGGTGAGCGCCGGATAGCTGATCCCCGCGGTCGCGAGAGTCATGACGAGGAAGAGACCGGCTCGCGTCACGACTGCGTCCTCCGGCGCAGGAGGAAGGCGCGATGCTGGTCGTGCGTATAGGCGCGCGGCTGATGTCCAGCCGCCATCCGGTTGTGGACGTGACGCCAGTGTTCCGGCGAAACGGCGTCCGCCTCGATGCCGATGGCTTCAATGGCATCGACGTGGCGCAGCACGTCTTCGACCTTCGGCCATCCGTCGATCCTGAGCAGGATTTCGCCGCCCGGCCGGACAAAGGGCAGCGTCTGGTAGGGCTCTCCGGGCTCGACTGCGCGCACGATATCGATGCGCGAGACGATCGTGCCGAAATCGTTGGCCGCCCATCGCACGAACGCGAATACGGTGTTCGGACGGAAGAAGATGACACGCCGGCGGCGGTCGAGGATCTGTTCATGCGCCTCACGGCCGAACCTGATCCAGTATTCGATCTTCTTCTCGATCCACGTCAGTTCGACGTGGGTCATGCTGCCATGGGGGGGCGCTGACGGCAGCGGGCCGCCGCGCATGCGGGGAGCCGCAGTGCCGGTCATGTAGGGTCTCCTGGTGTCGAGGGGAATTCACGCGCGAGCAGCTCACGCAGCATGTCGGCGACGGTGACGCCGCGCCCGAACGCGGCGATCTTGATCCGGCCGCGCAGTTCGGGGGTCACATCGATGGTGAGCCTGGCGGTGAACGCGGCAACGTCAGCGGCGCGTGGTGCGTTGTCCGCAGCCTTGATCCATTGGTCGGGATCGGCGGGGCGCGAGGCGAAGCCACGACGGGGGGATCGTTCGTTCATTGTGCGCCCCCGTCGATCCGCAGACGCAGGAGTTCATCGGCGAAGGCCGCGATCTCGCGCGCGGCCGATGTCGCATCGGCGAGTTCGGCGACCAGGCGGCCGGTCTGCGCGGCGGCGGCGAAGGCGACACGTTGGCCGATGGTGGTGGCGAGCAACGGTGGATCGTGATCGGCCAGGGTCTCGGCTGTCTCGCGGGCCAGGATGGTGCGCGCACCGCAACGATTGAGCACGAAGCGGGCGACCAGTTCCGGGCGATAGACGCGGGCTTCGCGGAGCAGCGCCAGCATCTCGGCCGATGCCCAGCCGTCGAGCGGCGACGGCTGCACCGGGATCAGCACGAGGTCGGCGGCGAGCAGCGCCGAGCGCATGAGCGCTGCGACACGCGGCGGGCCGTCGATGACGACGTGGTCGACATCGCGGGCCAGCGCCGGCGCTTCGCGGTGGAGCGTGTCGCGCGCCAGGCCGACGACGCCGAACCGGCGCGGCAGGCCCTCATGGCTGCGCTGCTCAGACCAGTCGAGGGCCGATCCCTGTGGGTCCGCATCGATCAGGGTGACGCGCTGACCGCGCCCAGCGAGTTCGCCCGCGAGGTTGAGCGCCAGCGTCGTCTTGCCGACACCGCCTTTCTGGTTGAGGAACGCGACGATCATCGCGCACCTCCAGGCCGATCGAGGAGCGGAAGCTGATCGGGGGAAGCCGGTTCGCTCTCTTTCCGGCCCGTCTGAGCGGCTGGAGCACCCTTGCGCGGTGATTTGCCGGCGGCGCGGAGGCTCGCTGCGGCGGTGCGGATGAGGTTTTCCACATCGCGCGCGCGCTCTTCAAAGTTAGATTCTTGGTTAGACTCTAAGTTAAGGGCGCGAATCCGCCCACGATTTCCAGACGTTAAGGCCGGCTTGGGTTCCTGATGGCACGAGCCTCGGGTTCCCGATGGCACGATAGGTCGGGTTCCCGATAGCACGAGGCCGTCCACAGGTTTTCCACAGGCGGCCAGTGGCTCGAAAGCCAACAGCGTGCGCCCGCCGATTTCCACTTCGAGCGACAGGAGGTAGCCGGGCAGTGGTTGGCGTCGCACGATGTCGCGCAGTTCGAAGGCGAAGCGCTTGAACGGCGACAGGCTGCCGGATTTGAGGTGGAGGTGGCGTAGGTCGAAACGCCAGCCGCCGCGCTGACGGCCTCCGTGTTTGCGCACGATGCGGTAGAGCCAGCGATCGAGGCCGCCGGTGAGATCGAAATAGGCCGGATCGATGGTGAGGATGAGCGCGTCATCGAGGACGGCCTTGTAGAACCAGTCGGGGACGATCAGCTCGATGCCATCCGGTCGTCCCTGGTGATCCGTGCGCTCCTGCCACTCGTTTATCCACGAGAAGCGGTGACGGCGGCCTTCGGCGGGCTGGCGGATCGACGTCGAGATGGTGGTCGATTGCAGCCGGTCGAGCGCGGCCTTGAGCCGCTGATAATCGCGCTTGGATGTGCCGCGCCCGACATAGGTGAGGATCTCATAGGGTGTCGCCGCCATCAGACGCGAGGTGCGCAGGCCCGCGTCGCGGGCCTCGACGATCTGGCTGGCGGCCCAGATCAGGATGTCGGCGTCCCAGATCGTGGCCATGCCATGATCGGGAACGGCCTCTACCCGGATGGAGACACCGCCCGCCGAAAAGTCGATCGGCGCTATGCGGTGCGATTTCGAGAGGGAGAAGAAGGGATAGGCCATGAGATCCTGCGCGTCTCGTGGCGCGAAGTCGCCGGGAAGCGCGCGAAACAGGTCGAGCTGCCCACGCTCCGAAGGGTCACGACGACGCACCACCATGAAAGAGACCGGCCACAATCAGCGTGCGTATCGGCCGGCGATCTGGCCGGTCGGCAGCGTCTGGCGCTTTGCGGGAAGCACGGAGCCGCGCGGATCGGACGTCGAGGTTACGGCGCCGCGCTCGGCCCAGGTCTCCAGATCGTCGACCGAATAGACGACGCGCCCGCCGAGTTTGTGATAGGCCGGACCAGTTCCGTAGGTGCGGTGTTTTTCGAGGGTGCGCGCAGACAGGCTGAGAAATTCAGCGGCTTCCTTGGTCCGCAGGTAGCGTGGCGGGAGCGCGGCGGTATCGGGTCGCATGGGGCGGGCCTCCGTGGGGTTACTGGGGGCCGCTGGCGATCAGCGGCTGACAGCGACAACGGTGGCGGAGAACCTCCGGCGGGACGGATGGGGGACTTGGGATGGCTAAATTCCCCACCCCTGTCGGTGGCGCAGGCTAGGTGCGCCGACGATGCCGAAGCAGGTGCAGATAGCCGCCATCGATGAGGGCCAATCCGGCTTCGGCGAAGGCGATCACGGCATCCCGCAGCGGCGAGGTCTTCCACGGGTCGGCATCGATGCGCACCGCGCCATAGATTGCGATGGCGATGTCGCGATAGGTCGCGCCGTTCATGCGGCCGTCAGCAGCACGAAGTTTGAGGCGAAAGCGGCGGCGCTGCTCGGCGGTCATGCGCGTGTCGCGCAATGGCGGACGTTGGAGCCAGGCGCGCGCGAGGCGTGTCAGCGCATCGATGCGATCGAGGATGTCGTCATCGATGGGGACGACCGCTGCAAGCTGGTCGTGTGCGGATATGCCGGGTTGGAAGAGTAGCTGGAGGTCGTGCTCGGGAAGACCGGTATAGGCTCCTTCAGGACCATCACGTCCCGCACCGAACCTGTCGGCGAGGCGGTTTGAGCTGGACGGCAGAAAGTTCGGCCGCGCTGTCAGAAAGAGGACGGCGGGATCGCTCTGCGGCGACCACACCACCTGTTGCTGTAGGGCAGAACGACCTGGTCTTGCAGGGAAATCGCAACCCCCAGCGCTGCTGCCTGTCGTCCGGCAGCGGCTGAGTCTCGTCGCCAGCATCGACCAGTCTGGCGTAATCGTCCTGATAAGGGCGGTATCTGCGAAGGCACTCCCAGGCGAGACCTTCGATCGGCAGTGTATCGAAGAAATCGTAGCTGCGGTCGTCTCGCCAGTTCGATGTATCGGGCCTCATCGCATCAACTCTCCCGCGTGGTGCGCGTAAGTCGAGCGTGTGATTTTTCGGGGTGCCACGAGGGTGTTGGAAGCCCGGAGGAGGGCATTGCGTGATGTCGAAAGGGCATCACGCAGGTTCGCAAGCCTCTCAGCGGTGAGCCTGTCGCAGGAGATGCCGATAGCCGGTGTGTGTCATCCAGCGGGCGCGTTCGAGATGGCTGTCATGGATGCGTCGGCAGCGTTCGGGTTCACGGGCGGGATCAAGGTCGAACAGTACCCGCACGGCTTCCTCCCAATGCGCGCCGTCAGCGGCCGCATCCAGCAAGCGCATGTATAGTTTGGCGTGCGACTTGTCGTAATCGGTGAGATCTTGCCCCGATGGCGCGAGGTCCTGGAATGGTGCGGTCATGGTGCAGACTCGGCGAATATGCGGTGCCGTCTATTAACCATGTTTGATCCGAAATAGAGGCAGTGCGAGTGATGAGGAAGCTGGCTGCCCACAGGTCAGCGTAAGCCTGTAGATCGGTTCGGCTTGTTTCCGCGATCATCGACCAGCAGCACTCCTTGCCCTCGGTCGGTCGACAGGAAGACGATGCCGGCAGCTTCCAAGGCCCTGCGTGCCTGATCGCGCGTCGTCTCGTACACATCGAGCCCGCTTTCGGATTCGAGGCGCTTGAGCGCGGTCAGCGATAGGCGGGCCTTGTCAGCGAGCGTCTCCTGTGTCCAACCCAGCAACGCGCGTGCGGCCCGTGATTGTCGGGCGGTGATCATGCATGATCACCTCCCATCGCAACCGGCGCGCGCTCCAGAACTACGGCTATTTTAGTCGTATTGGCCCGCTTCTGCCAGCTCAAAGCGGTTGCCGAAGGGCCGTGTCGTGCTGGCGCCGATTTGCTGATTCGGGCAAACGAGGCGCTGTCGTCAGTGAAGCGAAGGTTCTGCGGGCTGGCTTTTGCAGCAAAGCTGGAGCGCGCGCCTTCGGTGTGACCCGACTATTTGGGGCACGCATCTGCGATCGGGTGCGATTTGAGCAGGAAGGCGGCCCCGACCTTTCGGCCGGGGCCTCGTGACGCCGCCTCAGTCTGCGCGGCGGCCGTTGGGGCGGGACCAGATCAGTGAGTAACCTTCGCCGTCTTCGTCATCGAAGAGGTTGGCGTAGATCGGAGCGTTGAAGCTCGGATCGTCGAGCTTGAGGCCCAGATAGTCGCGGCCCTCGTTGGAGCGCTTGGACCAGGCGGCGCCGATCTCGGCGCGGCCGACCAGGACCCGGTGGCTGGGGGCGTTCTCGCCGCTGGCGCGCAGGTCGGGGACGATGCGCACGCCCTTGGCCTGGACGCTGAGGGTGACGATTTCGCCGCCGAATTCGTTCGAGCCGGTCTTCTTGAAGGTGCCGATGGTCGCCATTGTAAGTCTCCGTTTTCCGTTTCGAGCCCGCACCATTGCGGCCTCGATGGCGATCGACCGGACGGAGGCGAGCGACGACACATCGCTTGCGACCGCAGCAAAGCGGAGGATGGCGCAGGCGCGACTTTGTTGTTTCGCGAGGAATGACGGCGCAGCCGGCAGGGGGAGAAAGTCGGGGCCAGCCGTTGTGGCTTAGGCGCTCGAGGCAAAGCCGTCCTTCGGCCAGATCAGGCCATTGAAGAGGCCGTTCTGGCGCGGGTGCTGGACGGATCGACGGCGGAGACGGCGGCGACCTTCGCATTGGCCCGGGAAGTCCGACCGGCGATCACAGGCGTAAACCTCCTTCGAACAGGCCTGCGCTGCGCATTTCGCCATTCCGCCAGCTCTGACGAAGCACCTCGACGCTGAGGATCTGCCGGCCACGATGTCGTTGCCGCCCCGACGCGCTCCATCGTTCCGTGACAGGTGGGCGCAGCCGATGCTTCGCGATGCCGCTTCCCCATCGGGCGGCCAGATGACGTGGGGGACAAAGGCTATGTGCCGCTGGATCCCGCCGCGATGGGCGCTGCGGGTTTAGGCGTGGGACACATGCCCGCCAGACGGGCCGGAGGCCGCCATTCCAGTGATGCGCACGAAGGCGGCGATGCCGACCGCGATCGCTCCGATGACCGAGAACACGGTCTGCCATGTATCCGACGGCATGGTGTGTTTCACGATGCCATGGGTGGCATGGAATCCCGCGACGACGGCCGGGGCGACGAAGGCTGCGGCGATGAGCAGGCGTGCCCAGGTCGGACGGACGGTGGCGAGCAGGAATTGGCCGATGCCGAAGGTCAGGCCCGCGGCGACAAAGCCGACGACAATCGCGCCGAGCCAGCCCGCGCCGGTGCCGTAGGCCCATGTGCCGGCAGTCACGCCCGCGAAGAACGGAAGAGCGAACACCGCAAGCGTGAAGAGGAGCCAGCAGAGGAAGCCGATGGCGGCGATGCTGAGGAAAATGCCGATGAAGATCATGGTGGTGTCTTTCGTCAAATGTCAGACGGACGCGCCTCCACCACCACCACGGCGCACATGCGAGGTTAGCAGAATTCGAGCCGCGGGGGGAGCAGAAGCGTGAAGCGTCCGCCGACGGCGCGACCCGGTTCGCCCCATCAGGCGAAGGGGTCGATTTCGCCGACGATGGCGTTTTCATCGCCATCATATTCCGAGGCCGGGGTGACGGAGAGCGTGCCGTCTCCGGCGCGATAGATGACGATGGCCGCCATCAGGGTGGTAGCGAGGCTGAAGGCGAAGGCGTGAGCGGTTTGGAAGGACATCGACCTGGCTCCTGTTTGAGCGGAGGTCCATCCCCCGCTGACAGGCGCCCGAAGAGTTCGGCCGGTGGCCGCAATCACCGCGTAGGCGAAGCCGGAGCGGCGGCACGCTATGCGTAGTCCGACCCTTTACGGGTTGATGGCGTCAGGCCATCGGCTGAACCCAAGGATCAGCGTCTTGAAGCGGGGGTGGTCGTCCGATCAGGAGACCGGATTGTCTGCATGCCGCGACAACTGTTGCCGCCGGCTCGGCTGACCTCTCCTGCGCTGCCGGTGGCCGGATGTCAGCGCCCGGCCTTCCAGGGATCGATCACCGTGACATTCGCGGCCTCGAATGCGCTGCTGTCGCGCGTGGCGACGGCAAACCCCTTGGCGGCTGCGATCGCCGCGATGTAGCCGTCGGGAGTAGGGAAGCCTTTCCCGGCCGCTCGGGCTTTGACGGCGAGATCCGCATAGCGGCGCGCAGCATCGACATCGAACGGGAGGACGCGGTCTGCGAACAGTTCCATCACCCCATCCAGGGCTTCGGTGAGACGCTCCTTGCGCTTGCCGGCGGGGAGCGCGCCGATGCCGAACATCAGTTCGGCGATGGTGACGCTGGAGAGAAAGAGTGTTTCCGCCGCCTGCTCGTCGAGCCATGCGCGCACGGCCTCGTCGGGAGCGGGCTTCATCGCCTCCGATACGACATTGGTGTCGAGGAGGATCATTCGAAGCTCATCGGCTTGGCGGGCGCCTTGTCACGAGCCTGGTCGAGGGCCTCGACATCCTCATTGGTCAAGCCGAGGCGGCGGCTGCGTTCCGCGAGCGCCGTGCCGAGCCGGAGGCGCGTATCGGGGCGGACAGCCATTTCGAGAATGTCGCGCATTTCCGCTTCGGCGCTGCGGCCGTGCTGCGCCGCCCGCACCTTGAGGGCGCGATGCGTCGCGTCGGACAGATTCCTGATCGTAACTGCGGGCATGATAGCGCCTCCTGCAAGTTTGATAGCGGTGATAGCATAATATAAAAATTGCCATCATTTTCAAGGCGGCCGGTCCCGGCGGCGCTTACGCGCCGCCCGAGCCGAACCGATAGACCGGGATGCCCATCTTGCGGGCCTTGTCGGCCAGGTTGTCCTGAATGCCCGTGCCGGGGAAGATCACGACCCCGATCGGCACGATGCTGAGCATCTGGTCATTGCGTTTGAACGGTGCGGCCTTGGCGTGCTTCGTCCAGTCCGGCTTGAAGGCGACCTGCGGCACCTTGCGGCTGTCGGCCCAGCGGGAAGCGATCTTTTCGGCGCCTTTCGGCGAGCCGCCATGCAGCAGCACCATGTCGGGGTGCTTGGTATGGATCTGATCGAGCTTGGCCCAGATCTGCTTGTGGTCGGCGGTGTCGCCGCCCGAGAAGGCGATCTTCGGGCCGGCGGGTACGAGTACATCGGTATCCGCACGCCTCCTGGCGGCGAGGAAATCCCGGCTGTCGATCAGCGACGCGGTGAGGTGGCGATGGTTGACCCGTGATCCGGTGCGTTGCGACCAGGGTGAGCCGGTGGCGACGAGGTAGCGGCCAGCGGCGGCTTCGCGGAAGGTTTCCATGCCGTCGCGGCGGTCGATCAGGTTCATGCCGATGTCTATGAGGCGCTCGAGCTGAAGGGACTTCACCTCGGAGCCATCCTGTTCGCGCTGAAGCTGCCTTTGCGCCTGCTCGTTGTCGTCGAGCTTCTGTTCGATGCGGTCCACGGCGCGGTGGAACATATTGACGGTCGACCAGAGGAGATCGGGGAGATCGAAGTCGAGGCTGGTGTCGGTGATCGTGGCGACCAGGGCGTCGAAGATGTCGGCGACGGCGCCTTCGATGATGCGGTCTTCCGGTGGCGGGCGCTGGTCCAACTCGTCTTCGGAGGGACGGTAGCCGTGGAGCTGCAAGTCCTGGATCAGATGGTCGGTCGGGGATGACTCGTGGTGCGGTTCGTAGTCGTCGTGCTCGCTCATGGGATGCTCCGTCGGCAAGGACCGCGACCGTCGCGGCCTTCATGGCGACGAAGCCGTCGGGCGGGACGGACCTGCACCCGGAGCGAAGCGTAGGGCCGAAGCGCCAGCGGAGGATGGCAAAGGCCGGCGATTTTGTTTCGCGATGGAAAGGCGCGGGTTCGGGGTCCCCGCGCGGCCTGCCGCGTGGGGTGGACATGCGCCGCCGGAAAATCGTCGGCCGCAGCCATTGCTGATCCGGCACGGCTGATGGCCGATCGCCCTCTCGAAGGCCGAGGCGCGGTCTTTTTGTCGTCACTGGCGCATCGTTGCGGCATGGGGGCTGCGCGCCACCTGTCAGCCCCTTCCGGCTAAGCGGCAAGGTCGATGAAGCGTGCGACGTCCTCTGGAGCGAGCTGCACTCGAACGCCTGCCCGAAGCGCTTCGATACCGAGCCGCCGGAGATCCTCGTTGAAGTCCCCGAATGCCGGCGACAATGGGATGGCCTCGATTCCCTCGGCGTTCGCCCGTTCGATCAGTATGTCCCACGCGCCGTCACCGGCCGGATCGTCGTCTCGGACGATATAGAGCCGCCGCAAAGTCGCGGGGAACAGGATGGCGGCCAGATGCGCTGCCGAAAGCGCCGGCGCCATCGCCATATCGGGCAGGACCTGCCGGAGCGACAGCATGGTCTCGATACCTTCGCCTGCCGCCATCACGCTGCCGGGCGCACCGATGCGGACGGCATTGCCGAGGAGATCGCCCATCGCCTTGCGCGGTGTGTCGATGGGGGCTTTGTCGGAGCCGTCAGGCGCAAGCCAGGTGCGGTGCGCGCCGGTGATCTTGCCAGCGAGGTCGGTGACGGCGGCGATCATGGCGGGCCAGGTCTCGGTCGGGCCATCGTCGGGCTTGTAGTAGCAGCGAGGGTGGAAGCGCAGGTTTCCGGTTCCGTGCAAAAGCACAATGCCGCGTCTGCGCAGATAGGTCTGCACGATGGTCCCGGTGATCGGTTGCGTCATGGCGATGAGACGGCGTGCCGCCTCGGGCGACCCCGATGGCGCTGGCGCCAGTCCGCGGCGTGATGCCGGCTCGGGTTCGGGATGCGGCAGGCTGAGGAAGGTGCGCGCCTCTTGAGCAACGTCTGCGAAGTCGATGAGGCCGAGCGATTCCCGGATGATGTCGAGAAGGTCGCCATGTTCGCCGGTGGCGGCGTCGGTCCATTTGCCCGCTGGTCCCTTCGGGGTGTCGCGCAGGCGCACGAACATGGAGCGGCCTGCGACATTGCGAGCATCGCCAACCCGCCAGTAGTTGCCCTGCCGGTGGCCGTTGGAGAGATAGTGGCGGCAGACCGCCTCGGCCTGTCGGCCGAGACTGTGTGCCAGTTCAGAAGCGTCCTGCCGAGCCATCACGCTGCCTCACGCTCGCTGATCCGCTCGACCGGATAGGTGGCGAGCAGCTTGCCGATGATGGCGGGACCAGAGGCATCGACCGGAACGAAGAAGCGCAGCTTCCACGAGATGATCTCGCTGAAGAGGCCATAGGCGCGCAGGCGATCCCGCATGGTGTCGGTGAAGCCGGACAGTTCGATCCGGTTCGCGCCCATGACGCGCGCGCGGCGAAGCTGGAGCCCGCTGGCCAAGTCGAGTATGGTGCGACCATCCACCAGAGCGGCATAGGCATCATCGCTGCTGAGGTTGGCCGTTCCCGTCGAGGCGGCATTCATGGCCCAAGCAGGCGAAACCCGCCGCCCGATGATGCGTTCGCCATCATCGGTCTGGAGCCGATAGACGCGCGTCGACTCGTTCGGCAGGCGTTTCCACACCGGCAGGAGCAAACCGCTGACCATGTGGATGGCACCGTCGGTATAGGCTGGCACTTCGGCGACTTCACGTTGCCAGACCGCTGCAAAGCTGTCGCGAGCGGCTTCCTGCCAATGGCTGTCTTCCATCATGGCGAGGCTTGCGTGGTGCTGCTCCATCGGCCGGATCAGGCGGACGCGACGTTCGATCTCGCCATCGTCGAGCATGATGGACGGCGCCGGCACCTGGACAGCAGCGTGTCCCGACCGCGCGTTGATGAGCAGCCGGGCATGCGGATCGTCGAGCCAGTCGAGCGCCGTATCGAGCGTGGTTGGCTGGTTTCGGCGGCGCTCGGTGATGGTGAGCAGCCGCGTCTGCGCGCCCGTTGCCGGATGGGTGTAGATGGTCGTGCGCTCAGCGACGACGAAACTTTCCGCCGTCAGCGTTTCCAGCCCGACATCATAAACGCCGCTGGCGATGGCTCCGGACACCTTGGCGTCGAGTAATTGCTCGAAGGCGGTGAAGAGTATGCCCTGAAGCTCGATGGTCAGCGCCAGCAGGCGGTTGAGGAACGTGGTGATCGGCGGCAACTCGTCCTTGATGCCGTTGTCATCGGTCAACTTCAGGCCGGTCGCGGACTCGAAGCGACCCAGCGAGCAACCCTCGACCTTGCCGCGCACGATCAGGAGGTAGAGCTGGCGCAGCGCATCGCGGGCGTAGCTCGATTCCAGATTGTCCTCGGGCCGGAACAGGCCCTGGCCGCCGGTCTGGCGCTGACCGCGCGTGATCGCGCCCAGCGTATCGAGCCGGCGCGCGATCGTGGACAGGAAGCGTTTCTCGGCTTTGACGTTCGTGGCGATCGGGCGGAACAGCGGCGGCTGCGCCTGGTTGGTGCGATTGGTGCGGCCCAGACCCTGGATGGCGGCGTCGGCCTTCCATCCGGGTTCGAGCAGATAATGCACGCGCAGACGCCGGTTCTTCGCCGACAGTTCTGCGTGATAGCTGCGGCCGGTGCCGCCGGCGTCGCTGAACACGAGAACGCGCTTCAGATCGTCCATGAACGCGGCCGTCTCGGCAAGGTTGGCGGATGGCGCGCGGTTTTCGACGGCGAAGCGTTCCCCCTTGCGGACGATGCGCCGGGAGCGGCCCGTCACCTCGGAGACCATATCTGTGCCGAAGCGCTGTACGATCTGGTCGAGCGCCCCCGGGACGGGTGGTAAAGACGCAAGACGTTCGATCAGCTCGTCCCGGCGCGCGACAGCTTCGCGGCTCTCGACGGGGTGGCCATCGCGATAGACCGGGCGCGAGGACAGATTGCCCTCGCCATCCGTGAACGGCTCGTAGAGTTGGACCGGAAAGGAATGGGCCAGATAGTCCAGAACATATTCTTTGCAGTCGCAGTTTATGTCGAGCGTGGCGGCGGGAGGCGCAGGTTTCCTTCGGTTTTCCATGATTTCACTCCAGATAACTACGGTTCCGTCGAC
>NZ_QFOA01000102.1 GCF_003248505.1 Sphingobium sp. | reverse complement strand
AATGATATAACGTACCATTTGCAAATAGAGTGCGCAGTCCTATCGCCACCGGCAGATCATTCCGCTGATGCCCGAACAATGGGCCGACTGGCTCAGCCCGGCGATCGACGCCGACGAGATCCTTACCTACCTCCCGCCCGGCATGCTGGAGGTCACCCAGGTCTATCCGCAAGCTACCCTCTAAGACCTGCCGTTCCGGAGTGTCCAACAAAGCGGACGTAGTGGCCGGCCCGAATGCAGCAATGAAATGTCTGCTGCTGGGGAGCGAAATTTGGCTGTTGAGCGGCGGGGAAGAGTCGTTACGGGATGGAATCTTAGCAGTCAGGTCTGGCATTTGAAGCTGCCGTGACTGCGGGTGCCGACCGTTCCCATTAACGGGCCAAACGATCGGTACCTTTATTTCCGTTTCAGTCCGAGCGTTTCACGGCGTGCTCTAACCTCGCTGTCGGGACATGATGCGTTAGTCCAGAGATTTCGCCATCAGCCGCTCCAGCCGGTCTGCAAAAGCGCGAGGATCGGCGGGTGGCTGACCTTCGGCGATGCGCGCCTCGTCAAGTAGCAGGAAGGCAAGGTCGGCTCGCTCCTCGTCGCTCGCTCCGGTCTGGCCGAGCTTGACGATCAGCATATGGCCGGCATTGACCTCCAGCACCGGCTTTGCCCGCTCGGGCGCCTGCCCTGCCGCTGCCAGCATCCGCTCAAGCTGCAGGTCCATCGCGCTTTCCGACGCGACGATGCACACGGCGCTGGTCGTCAACCGGTCGGACACCCGGACGTCGGATACCTGATCGGCCAAGGCGTTCTTGGCAAAGCGGATGAAGCTGCTCACATCCTCGCTCGGGGCATCCGTCGCTGCGCTGCCATCAGCCAGCGGGATCAGGCTGAGGTCGGTCGCACCTTGGGTCACCGACTTGAATGGCTTCCCGTCATAATCCGCACTAACGGTCGTCCAGAAGCTATCGACTTGGTCGGGGAGCAACAGAACCTCGATCCCACGCGCCTTGAAACCCTCAAGCTGCGGCGATTGGGCGATCCGATCAAGATCGGTCCCCGTCGCATAATAGATGGCGGTCTGGTTGTCCTTGAGGGAGGCCGCATAATCCTTGAGCGAGCGCCACTTGCCGTTCGACGTGCTGGTCTTGAACCGGGCTAGGTCCAGCAACTGTGCGCGCCGCTCGAAATCCTCATAAAGGCCTTCCTTGAGCACCGCCCCGAAATTCTCCCAGATCGAGTTATAGCGGTCGACGTCGCTGTTTGCGATCTTGTCCAGTTCAGACAGGATGCGGTTGCTCACGCCCTTTTTAATTGCGGACAGGACGGGGCTGTCCTGAATCATTTCGCGCGACATGTTGAGCGGCAGGTCAGCAGAGTCCACCAGCCCTCGCACGAAGCGCAGGTAGCGAGGCAGAATTTCCGCATCGTCGGTGATGAAGACGCGGCGAACATAGAGCTTGATCCGACCCTTCCGGTCGGAATCGAACAGGTCGAACGGCTTGGTTTCGGGAATGAAGGTCAGCACCGAATATTCGTGCCGCCCCTCCGCGCGATAGTGCAGCGTCAATGCGGGCTTGTCGAACTGGCCCGCGACGCTGCGGTAGAAATCGGCATAATCCTCCTCGCTAATGTCCGACTTCGCCTTGGTCCAGAATGCCGCCCCATCAGCGACCTGGCGCTCTTCCTCCTCGCTGCCCATCTCCTTGATGAAGATGGGCACGGGGACATGGCCCGACTGCGCCTTCACGATCCGCTCGACCGTGTAACGCTCGGCATAAGCCTTTGCATCGTCGAGCAGATGCAGCGTCACCCGCGTGCCGCGCGCTGGCGCCTCCGCCGTGTCGACTGGCGCGATCGTGTATGTTCCCAGGCCATCCGACGACCAGCGTGCGGCCTCATCCGTTCCTGCACGCCGCGACACGACATCGACATTCCCCGCAACCATGAAGGCGGAATAGAAGCCGACGCCGAACTGGCCGATCAACTGCTGGCCCTCGCCATTCTTGTCAGCGGTCAGCCTGTCCATGAAGGCCTTGGTCCCCGATCGCGCGATCGTGCCCAGCGTCTCCCCCATGTCGGCGGCGCTCATGCCGATACCATTGTCCTCGACAACGATTGTCCCGGCTTCCTTGTCGAGCTCCAGGGTGATGCGGGGTTGCGGGTCGTCGCCAAACAGAGCCGGATCGGCAATTGCCTCATAGCGTAGTTTCTCGCACGCGTCGGCCGCATTGGAGATCAACTCGCGCAGGAACACATCCTTGTCGGAATAGACCGAGTGGACCATCATGTGCAGCAACCTGGAAACATCCGCCTCAAAGGCATGCGTTTCAGGGGCGCTCACGGTGTCGGTCGTCATGGGTCTTCGCTCTCTCATATGGCAGACTGTGCGACGGTCAGATGGATCGAATGCGATTTCCGTTCAAGAGGTGAGCTTGATAGCACCACCCGTTTTGGCCCTGCCTGTTAAAACCGGTGCCTGCCAGCAGTTCCTCTCTGCCTCTGCTTGACGGCAACCTCGCGTAGGAATTCTCGATCTCACCGCGACAATTGGCATCGCCATATTCCCGGATGGACGCCTTGTTCAGTTGCGTCAGGGGAAGCTTACGTTGCAACCGCCTTGACATGGACGCGACGTGGGGAGCTGCTCGACCGAGGCGTTGGCAATGGTGGAAAAGCGATCCGCCATAGCGGTCCATGTCGAGATTACGATATCGGCCACTCCTATGCTGTCCGTTACAAACAGATATCCCGTCTCTTTCTTCAACCCATAGCGTGCGCCAGGCGCTTCCCAGATCGCCATCAGCCACGTTGCGCCGTCTCATGGAGAGAAACGCAGAAAAAACCGAACCGACCGCGGCTGGGATTAAAAATTTCAGGTTGAACGGTCGATAAGGGTCGTTCGTGCCGGGGTCCATTCTCCCCTAGAATTTGGCCGTCTGCTACCGTTCCGATTCGGACGTGGCTGATGCGATGAGCAGCGATTTGGGCGCTGATTTGCTGGCCCGGTGGGCACGTTTCGCTATATGCCAAAATTTGGGGCGTACGTTTTCAGCAGCACAGCCGGCGGGCTTCACATCGCGTAGCATCCAACTTGATTTCAGTCCGCGTGCTGTGGACCTTAACCATCGCCGACCATAGAGAGGGAGGCAACGTCGCGCAGAAAATGGGTGGCCCTTGGTTACAAACGATCAGGCAATTGATCCGATCCGGCATATGCATGCCCTGATGATGGCCATGCTGCTGGTCCTGAGCCTCGGTATGGCCAGGCCGGTGTGGGCGCAGGCGGCCCCGGCGACTGATCCGGCCGCCCGACTGGCGCAGGCGGAAAAGGATGTACGCTCGGTCGACCAGAGCCTCGACACGCGCATGGATGCCGATGATCGCAAGCTGCTGCTGGCAAAACTACTGGCCGCCAAGACGGCCGCATCAGACGCAGCCGGCGACTTGCAGGATCGACTGGCCCTGCTCGATGCCAAGCTGACGGGGCTGGGCACCGTTGCGACGGGCAGCAGCGAAGCGCCCGATATCAAGCGGCAGCGTGCGGCTCTGACGCGGCAGCGATCCGCGATCGATTCCGCGATCAAGCGCGGTAATCTGATCGGTGTCGAAGCGCAGCAACTGGCTGACGAGATCGAACGGAGCGAGGCGGAACAGTTTAGCGAGAAAATCACGACCCGCTCGCCATCGCCCTTGTCGCCCGGCTTCTGGTCAGAGCTTGGTCACGCCTTTTCCCGCGACTTGCGGCGCATAACCGCTTTTCTGGAGATAGGCCAGAAACAGGCCGCAGAGGCGCTGCGCAGTCATTGGCCATGGCATGCGCTGGCGGGCCTGCTGCTGAGCCTGCTGATCGTCGGGCCAGGACAGGTCGCCGCGCGGCATATGGGGCAGCGCATGCTGACCGAGGGCGTGCCGGGGCGGCGGACGCGGCGCTCCACCTATGCGCTGTGGCGGGTGGCGGTCGGTACTTTCGCGCCGTTGCTGGCGGCGCTTTCGATCGTGCAGGGATTGCGCTGGTCCGGACTGGTTGCGGATCGGTGGGAGCCTTTGCTCGGCGCGTTCATGGTCGGCTGCGCCTTTAGCGGCTTCACCTTTTCCGTGCTCGGTGCGCTGTTGATGCGTAGCCGGTCATCCTGGCGGATTGCGGCAATCAGCGACAATGGCGCGACCAGACTGCGACCCTATAGCCCCCTGCTGGCGCTGCTCGCCTTCCTCGGTGTGATCTACGCGCAATTCAATGCGTCCGTCGGCGTGAGCAAGGCGGCGCAGGAAGCGACGCAGGCGGTCTTCGCCCTGCTCCACATCCTGCTGGTCAGCGCGGTCCTCGTCACCGTGGCGCGTCTGCGGGCAGCCAAGATGGAGGCCGAGGACCCCGATCGTAACGAGAGCGCCAGCGGCCTTATGAGCTTGATCGCGTGGATCGTCGTCGCGGTGGCGACGATTGCTCTGCTGCTCGGCTATTTCAGTCTCAGCCTCTTCCTGTTGCAGGTGGTGAGTTGGGCGACGGTGCTGGGATCGGCGGTTTATCTGCTGATGGCGGCGATCGACGATCTGGCGACGACGATATTCGACCGCTCCAGCCGCTTCGGCATGGCGCTGGTCCGCAGCCTTGGCCTGCGCGGGAGCGCGGTCGAGCAGTTCGGCGTCCTGTTGTCGGGGCTGTTGCGGCTAGCGGTGCTGCTAATGAGCTTCTCGTTGCTGTTGTCGCCATTTGGCGCAGGCGACGTCGCCAGCCTGTTCGGCCGGCTCGGCGCGCTGGCGGAGGGCTTCGAGGTCGGCGGCGTCGCGGTCTCGCCCGGTGCCATTCTGCGCGGCATATTAGTTCTGCTGATCGGCCTGGCCCTGGTGCGAGGCTTCATGCGCTGGCTGGAGCGACGCTATCTGCCGGTCACCGACCTTGATGGCAGTGGTCGCAATTCCATCAGTCTGATCGCGCGCTATGTCGGCATTGCACTGGCGGTGATCTGGGGACTGGCCTCACTCGGGATTGGGATAGAACGCATCGCTATCCTGCTGTCAGCCTTGTCCGTTGGCATCGGCTTTGGTCTTCAGGCGATCACGCAGAATTTCGTGTCCGGACTGATTCTGCTTGCCGAACGGCCGATCAAGATCGGCGATCTGGTTCGCGTTGGCCAGGATGAAGGGGATGTGAAGCGGATTAGCGTGCGATCGACCGAAATCGAGCTACCCGACCATTCGACCCTAATCGTGCCCAATTCAGAACTCATCACCAAGACTGTGCTCAACAAGACGTTGGCCAGCCCGCTCGGCCGGATGCAGATCCAGTTTTCGGTTCCGATCAAAACGGATGCGGACAAGGTGAGGGAAATCGTGCTGGCTACATATGCCGACGAGCCGGCGGTGCTGGCCGAGCCCGCCTATTCCCTATTCATCGATTCGATCGCGGACGGCCGCATCTTCTTCAACAGCTTTGCCCATGTCGCCAGCCCGCGGGCGGCCTATGGCGCCCGCAGCAATGTCTTCACCGTCCTGCTGCGCCGGTTCCGCGAGGAAGGAATCGAGATCGGCACCGTGCCGCAGCGCATGGAACTGATCAACATGGGTCACTTGGACTGAGGCTTAGTAGCTGACCTTGATCAGCAGGATCCGATTATGCAGAGGCTGTCCCGACAATGCCGTGTCGCCGGATGGCGATGGAGCCCGCATTCTCTGGAGCCAGCACTGTATCGCTGGACCCAGATTGGGAGGATGTTGGAGAGCGAACCGCAAGCTGAAAGGTGCTGCCGCAACCCGGATTCCAAATCGAATGGTTGGATGCAGACCGTCTGCTCCTGGGAGCTTCCAATTCGGCTCTGAATGGCTCGAATGGGTCGAAGGCAGAGATCACCTGTTAACACGGATCGCACGCGCCGGTGAGCAACCGGCCCTCGGACTATGTCTGGTGATTTGGGCACGTCCGCAACAACCCATCGTTCAGGCAATACCCGCACCACCGGTGACGCCATAGACCTCGCCGGTGATATAACTGCCCTCCTGTGAGGCCAGCAGCACATAGATGGGCGCGATCTCGACGGGTTGGCCGGGGCGGCCGAACTGGCTCTGCTCGCCGAATTTCGTGACCTTTTCCTGCGGCTGGCCACCGGTAGATTGCAGGACCGTCCAGAAGGGGCCGGGTGCTACGACATTGGCGCGAATGCCTTTCTCGATCATTTGCTTGGCCAGCGCCTTGGTATAGGCCACGATCCCCGCCTTGGTTGTCGCATAATCGAGGAGGATGGCCGATGGGTCATAGGCCTGGATCGACGCGGTCGTGATCACCGATGCGCCGGCGGGCAGATGCGGCATCGCCGCCTGCACGATCCAGTGCAGCGCATAGAGGTTGGTCTTCATCGTGCGGTCGAAATCTTCTGAGCTCAGCACCTGCACATCGTTCCGAAACTGCTGACGGCCCGCATTGATGACCAATATGTCCAACCCGCCAAGACCGGCCACGGCATCGTCGACCAACTGGCGGCACCATGCTTCATCCATCACGTCGCCGGGCAGCGCGACGGCTTTGCGGCCCTCCGCTTCGATCAGGGCTATCACGGCCTGCGCATCGTTCTCTTCGCTGGGCAGATAGGCAATGGCGACATCGGCCCCTTCCCGTGCGTAAGCGATGGCCGCTGCCCGACCAATGCCGGAATCGCCACCCGTGACGAGCGCCTTGCGTCCCTTGAGCTTACCCGACCCCGCATAGCTTTCTTCACCATGATCTGGTGTGGGGTCCATCTGCGCTGCTATGCCGGGGGCTGGCTGGGGCTGTTTGGGGAAAGGCGGCTTGGGATATTGGTTGCGTGGATCTTGCAGAGTGAGGCGATCGGCCATGATGGCTCCTTGCTGATTGGCGAGCGGACATTTCGCCGTCGTTTCGAAGGCTGAAGGTCAGATTACGAGCCACCCCGGCCGCGAGTTCCTGCGTTAGCCTTGGCCATGCCCCGGTTCACCGACTGACTACGTTTTTGGCCGCACTAACTACAGGTCGGTCAGGATCTGGTCGGCTCTGCCCCAATGCGCCAGATCCTTGGAAGCCGAGCGCTTTACCATTTCACCGGCGCCCCAATGTGCCATTGGTCTGGGCCGTCTAGCGTGCGCAGTTCCTCCCAGCTGAGTGGCACCACGATCGGTGCGAACGGGCGCGACCGCGCGCTATAGGACATGACGGCGGTCGCGCCGCGCTGGTTGCGCAGATGGTTGATGAAGATCTTGCCCGTCCGCTTCGCCTTGGCAAGCGCGGCGGTAAGTGCCCGCTATCGGCTTCGGGGATAATGATCTGCAGCCAGCGCTGGCGTCGGTCGCCCAACATCCTTGCCCGTTTCAAGGCCGCCCGCAGTCTACTTGATGAATTGGTGACTGCCAAACGTGAGAAGTCTTCCTCTAGGCCAGTTATGACCGGCGCATAGGACTGAGAGCAAACCGCCGCTTGGCGCGAACGAGGCCGTCTAAGGGTCTAGAGTTCTCGCGAACGGCCGCTGATCGACCAAACCGACGACCGATGCCGCATAGAATTTCGATTGGATCATGACACATAGGATAGCATTCAAGGCGACGTGACCCTGCATCGGCGAACTCGCGCATGACCGGCTTAATGTCGATCACGGGTGTTCCGTCGATCGCGTCCAGCCCTTCGACGGTCAACCGCAAGCCTTGCACGCTCAAAATTCGGCAGACAGTCACGCCGAGCCGGTTAGGGGGGTTCTTGCCCCGTTGTGCGAAGATGCCCGTCAGAGGCCAGTCGTCGCGACCTCGCGGGTGACGTGCGCCTCGTTCGATCCTTTCTTCGGGCACCTGGTCGAACAGGAAGATAATTTCGGCATGGCTGAACGCATCCAACCCCGCCAGCGCGTCAGCCCCGACTTGTGTCGCGTCCAACTCGATCGTGGTTCGGCTACTTCCCCAATCGTCGTCAATCGGATCAGCCCGGCCGCCCCGCACATATCCTATGGGTTCAACCGTGAACGTCATCAGCGCCTCCTATCGACGGCACCTACTGCCACGATCGGTAGGCGCAGGGGAGTGGGATCAGTTTCCCGGTTTCGATCGAATTTCGAGAATGGCAGCGAGGCGGAGGCGACGGAAAGTTACTCGATCAACATCAACTGCCACGTCTCTCCCTGTACGGGTTCCCCGAACTCGTGATGAACTTCAGTGGCAATGCGTTCGAAACCGTGACGGGCGTATATACGGCGAGCGGCATCGAGCACGGTATGCGTCCAGAGGATGATCCGCCCATATCCCTTGTCACGGGCAAACCGTAGGCATGCGCCTACTAATGCGTCGCCGATGCCTCGCCGGCGGGCGAAGGGCTCGACATGCAACAGTCGGAGCCGGGCGAGGCCGTCACCCTCATCCGTAAGAAAAACCGCGCCAGCCATGGTGCCGTCTAGATCGGCTACCCAGCATTCTTCGCGGCCGGGTTTAAAGCGGCGCAGGAAAGCAGCGATCGTTTCAGCCTCCAGCGTTTCCAATTCACGCCCCCAGCCATGGCTTGCGGCATAGAGTATCGACTGCCGGGCGGCCACCTGACTGACCTCGCCTACACGAGCCGGTCGAATAACGAACTCGACCTGGGCGTCGGGGTCGAGCAAGAACCGCGCCCTGGTCAACGCCTCAACCAAGTCACTCTGTGCGACCGGATCGAGCCGGTTGAGATCATGCGCGACCGCGGCGCGCTGCCGCTGATCGATCTGATCAAAGGCTTCGCGCCCGGCCCGGGTCAGACGGATGGGACGTGACCGTCCATCCGCCTCAAGACGGTCTCGCGTAATCCACCCGCGCTCCTCGAACCGCGCGATCATACGACTGAGGTATCCTCGGTCGAGGCCCGCCTCAAGGACTGGCGACGGGTCGCAACGCGCTACGACCGGTGCCCCCACGCCTTCTTCTCGGCCATCGCTCTCGCTGCCACCGTCATCTTCTGGCT
>NZ_QFOA01000101.1 GCF_003248505.1 Sphingobium sp. | reverse complement strand
CGCAGAAGTCGGGCATCACGCTGCTCGAACCTGTCATGAAGGTCGAAGTCGTGACCCCGGAGGAATATCTGGGCGACGTCATCGGCGACATGAACAGCCGTCGTGGCCAGATCCAGGGCACCGACACGCGCGGCAACGCGCAGGTGGTCGAAGCCATGGTGCCGCTGGCCAACATGTTCGGTTACGTCAATTCGCTCCGGTCCTTCACCCAGGGCCGCGCGAACTACTCGATGATCTTCTCGCACTATGACGAAGTGCCGCAGAATGTGGCGGACGAAGTCAAGGCGAAGATGGCCTGACGGGTTTCCCCGGCCGGGCCGTGAAAGCGGCTCGGTTAGGGGCTGGTAATATGTAAATTTGCTGCTATGGACGCGCCTTCGCGAGGCGCGGCCGAGCGGTCAGACCAAAGCTGATTTTGATTAGAAGGTAGGATAAAATGGCTAAGGCTAAGTTTGAGCGGAACAAGCCGCACTGCAACATTGGCACCATCGGTCACGTCGACCATGGCAAGACCTCGCTGACCGCAGCGATCACCAAGGTGCTGGCCGAAACCGGCGGCGCGACCTTCGTCGACTATGCCAACATCGACAAGGCTCCCGAAGAGCGCGAGCGCGGCATCACCATCTCGACCGCGCACGTCGAGTATGAGACCGAAGCGCGCCACTATGCGCACGTCGACTGCCCCGGCCACGCCGACTACGTCAAGAACATGATCACCGGTGCCGCCCAGATGGACGGCGCGATCCTGGTCGTGTCGGCCACCGACGGCCCGATGCCGCAGACCCGTGAGCACATCCTGCTCGCCCGCCAGGTTGGCGTGCCGCAGCTCGTCGTGTTCATGAACAAGGTCGACCTCGTCGACGACGCCGAAATCCTCGAGCTGGTCGAGCTGGAAATCCGCGAACTGCTCAGCTCGTACGATTTCGACGGCGACAACATCCCCGTCATCCCCGGCTCTGCCGTCAAGGCTCTGGACGGTTCCAACGACGAGATCGGCAAGAACGCCGTTCTGAAGCTGATGTCCGCTGTTGACGAATTCATCCCGCAGCCCGAGCGTCCGGTCGACAAGGCGTTCCTGATGCCGATCGAAGACGTGTTCTCGATTTCGGGTCGCGGCACCGTCGTCACCGGCCGTGTCGAAACCGGCATTGTCAAGGTCGGCGAAGAAGTCGAGATCGTCGGTCTCAAGGACACCACCAAGACCACCGTCACGGGCGTTGAAATGTTCCGCAAGCTGCTCGACGAAGGTCGTGCAGGCGACAACATCGGCGCGCTGGTTCGCGGCGTGAAGCGTGAAGACGTCGAGCGCGGTCAGGTTCTGGCCAAGCCCGGCACCATCACCCCCCACACCGAATTCGACGCCGAAGTCTATGTGCTGTCGAAGGAAGAGGGCGGGCGCCACACCCCGTTCTTCGCGAACTATCGTCCGCAGTTCTACTTCCGCACCACCGACGTGACCGGCGAAGTAATCCTGCCCGAAGGCACCGAGATGGTCATGCCTGGCGACAATGTGAAGCTCGGCGTCAAGCTGATCGCTCCGATCGCGATGGACGCTGGCCTCCGCTTCGCTATCCGTGAAGGCGGCCGCACTGTCGGTGCAGGGGTTGTCGGCACGATCTCGAAGTAATATAGGACTGCAGCGGCGCGGATCCGATGATTCGCGCCGCTCAGTATTTTTCTCCGCCTCGGATCGCCTTTCTCCGGCTTTCAAGAAGCTAGAAGGGCAGATGGGGCGGATATTTTTTGTGAGCGCATTTTTACAAATCAACGGCTGCTCCGGCTGATTTTTGAAAATGCGTGGGTTTTTGGCTCTTTCGCATCGGTACAGGAAAAATGGACAGCAATATCCGCATTCGCCTTAAGGCGTTCGATCATCGCGTTCTCGATCAGGCAACCGGCGACATCGCCGACACCGCTCGCCGCACCGGCGCCCTTATCCGCGGTCCGATTCCCCTTCCGACGCGCATCGAAAAGTTCACGGTCAACCGTGGCCCGCACATCGACAAGAAGTCGCGCGAGCAGTTCGAGGTTCGTACCTACAAGCGTATGCTTGACATTGTGCAGCCGACGCCGCAGACGGTCGACGCGCTGATGAAGCTGGACTTGGCTGCCGGCGTGAACGTGGAAATCAAGCTGGCCTGATCGCCGGCAAGTCCCTGCCGCCCGCAAGGAGGTCAGGGTATAGGGCATCGGGGCTCCTCTTCGGAGGGACCTGGGCTCAAACGACACAAGGGATACCGCACGGCCGCTCCGGTAAACCGGAAGGTCCGTGGTCTCTGGTCCCCCGTCGCCTTTCCCGAGAGGGGTTGGCATCCGACCCTGACGGGGTGATCGCATGAATTGGGTTGGGCCGCGCGGGGGAGATTCCGAGCGGTTTTTTCGTTGGATACGCCCGCTGCTATGGCGGGCCTCTATGGGAGTAATCAGTGATGCGCACAGGCGTGATCGCTAAGAAAGTCGGGATGACCCGTCTGTTCCAGGAGGACGGACGTCACGTTCCGGTTACGGTTCTGGCCCTCGAGGGCAACCAGGTCGTGGCCCGCAAGGAAACCGACCGCGACGGTTATGTCGCGGTGCAGCTCGGTGCCGGCGTCGCGAAGGTCAAGAATGTCGCCAAGCCGCAGCGCGGCCACTTCGCCAAGGCGGAAGTGGAGCCGAAGGCGCGTCTGGTCGAATTTCGCGTCGCCGAGGATGCGCTCCTCGATGTCGGCGCCGAGATTGCGGCCGACCACTTTATCGCCGGTCAGTTGGTCGATGTCGCCGGTCACACCCAGGGTAAGGGTTTTGCCGGTGCTATGAAGCGCTGGGGCTTCGGCGGTATGCGCGCCACCCACGGCGTGTCGATCAGCCACCGTGCCCATGGTTCGACCGGTAACCGTCAGGACCCGGGCCGCGTCTTCAAGAACAAGAAGATGGCAGGTCACATGGGTGACCGTGAGCGGACCCAGCAGAATCTGGAGATCGTGCGTACCGATGTCGAGCGCGGCCTGCTGTTCGTCAAGGGCAGCGTTCCGGGTGCCAAGGGCACCTGGCTCACCGTCTGCGATGCCGTCAAGGTGAAGCGTCCGGCCGATGTGCCGTATCCGGCCAGCCTCAAGGCTGCTGCCAACAGCAACAACGCTCCGGCGCAGGCGCCCGCACAAGATGCGGCCGCTCCCGAAGCGACCGAAGGCCAGGAGGGCTAAACCATGAAGGTCAATGTACAGACCCTCGATGCGGCAGCTGCCGGTGAGCTGGAGCTCAACGATGCCGTGTTCGGTGTCGAGCCTCGCACCGACATACTGCACCGCGTCGTCACCTGGCAGCTGGAAAAGCGCCGTGCCCCCGCCCGCGCCACCCGCGAGCGTTCGGACGTGGCCCGCACCGGCAAGAAGTTCGGTCGCCAGAAGGGCGGCGGTACGGCCCGTCACGGCGATCGCAAGGCGCCGATTTTCATCGGCGGCGGTAAGGCTCACGGTGCCCGCGCTCGCGACTTCGGTCACGACCTCAACAAGAAGGTTCGTGCGCTGGGCCTGAAGATGGCGCTGTCGGCTAAGGCCAAGGACGGCTCGCTGATCGTCCTCGACAATCTCGACGTGGCGGAAGGCAAGACCAAAGCTCTGGTCGCGCACCTTGCCAAGCTGAACCTCAACAAGGTGCTTTTCATCGACGGCGACGCGGTGAATGTCAGCTTCGCAAAGGCTTCGGCGAACATCGTGGGCGTGGACCTGCTGCCGGCTGTCGGTGCCAATGTCTACGACATCCTTAAGGCGGATTCGCTGGTGCTGACGCGCGCCGCGGTCGAAAAGCTGGAGGCGCGTTTCAATGGCTAAGAAAGAAGCCGCGACCGTGGACAACCGTCATTACGACGTCGTTGTCGCGCCGGTGATCACCGAGAAGTCGACGCTTCTCTCCGAAAACAACGCCGTGGTCTTCAAGGTCGCAAACGACGCGTCCAAGCCGGAGATCAAGGCTGCGATCGAGGCGATCTGGGGCGTCACCGTCCAGAGCGTCAACACGCTGGTCGTCAAGGGCAAGACGAAGCGCTGGAAGGGTAAGCCCTACAAGCGCAGCGACGTGAAGAAGGCGATCGTCCGCCTGGCCGAAGGTCAGACGATCGACATCACCGAAGGAGTGCGCTGATCATGGCGCTTAAGAGCTACAACCCGACGAGCCCCGCTCAGCGCGGCCTCATCCTCGTCGACCGCAGCGCTCTGCATAAGGGCAAGCCCGTCAAGGCTCTGACCGAAGGCAAGCGCAAGACCGGCGGTCGCAACAACAAGGGTCATGTGACCTCGCGCGGGATCGCGGGAGGTCACAAGCAGCGCTATCGCATCATCGACTTCAAGCGTCGCCTGTGGGACGTCGAAGGCACGGTGGAGCGTCTGGAATATGACCCCAACCGCACCGCCTTCATCGCGCTGGTCAACTACCCCGATGGCACCCAGGCCTATATCCTGGCACCCCAGCGCCTTGCGCCGGGCGACAAGGTCATTGCGGGCAAGAAGACCGACGTGAAGCCGGGCAACGCGATGGAACTGGGTCAGATGCCGGTGGGCACCATCATCCACAATATCGAGATGAAGCCGGGCAAGGGCGGTCAGCTCTGCCGTTCGGCGGGCACCTACGCGCAGCTCGTGGGCCGCGATCGCGGCATGGTGATGGTCCGTCTGTCCTCGGGCGAGCAGCGCTACATCCGTTCGGACTGCATGGGCACCATCGGTGCCGTGTCGAACCCGGACAACGCCAACACCAACCTTGCCAAGGCCGGTCGCAATCGCTGGCTGGGCAAGCGCCCGCTGACGCGCGGTGTGGCGAAGAACCCGGTCGATCACCCGCACGGCGGCGGTGAAGGCCGCACCTCGGGCGGCCGTCATCCGGTCACCCCGTGGGGCAAGCCGACCAAGGGTGCGCGCACCCGCCACAACAAGGCGACGGACAAGTTCATCATCCGTAGCCGCCACGCGAAGAAGAAGAGGTAAGCGAGATGGCTCGTTCCGTCTGGAAAGGTCCTTTCGTGGACCTCAGCCTTCTGAAGAAGGCGGAAACCGCTCAGGAAGCCAACGGTCGCTCCGGTCCCATCAAGACCTGGTCGCGGCGTTCGACGATCCTGCCGCAGTTCGTCGGCCTGACGTTCAGCGTCTATAACGGCCGCAAGCATGTTCCGGTGCTGGTCAATGAGGATATGGTGGGTCACAAGCTGGGTGAATTTGCCCCGACCCGCTACTTCCCCGGCCACGCCGCCGACAAGAAGGGCAAGCGCTGATGAGCAAGGAAAAGGCTCCCCGCCGCGTCGCCGACAATGAGGCGCTCGCCGTCGGCACGCAGATTCGCGGTTCGGCCCAGAAGCTGAACCTCGTCGCGGCGCTGATCCGCGGCCGCAAGGTCGAAGACGCGCTGAACGTGCTCGCCTTCTCGAAGAAGGCGATGGCGGTCGACGTGCGCAAGGTGCTGGCTTCGGCTATCGCCAACGCGGAAAACAATCACAATCTGGACGTCGACGCACTGGTCGTTGCGGAAGCATCGGTGGGCAAGAGCTTCACCCTGAAGCGCTTCCACGCTCGCGGCCGCGGCAAGTCGACCCGGATCCTCAAGCCCTTCAGCCGCGTACGCATTGTCGTGCGTGAAGCTGGCGAAGAAGCGGAGGCGTAAGCACATGGGTCACAAGAGCAACCCGATCGGTCTGCGCCTGCAGATCAACCGTACCTGGGACAGCCGCTGGTTCGCGGAAGGCCAGGATTATGGCCGGCTTCTGCTGGAGGATCTGAAAATCCGCCAGTTCATCATGAAAAGCCTGCCTCAGGCGGCGATCTCGAAGGTCGTGATCGAACGCCCGGCGAAGCTTTGCCGCGTGTCGATCTATGCCGCCCGTCCCGGTGTCATCATCGGCAAGAAGGGCGCGGATATCGAGAAGCTGCGCAAGAAGCTGGGCAGCCTGACCTCCTCGGACGTCAGCCTGAACATCGTCGAAATCCGCAAGCCGGAAATCGACTCCAAGCTTGTCGCGCAGGGCATCGCCGATCAGCTGGAACGTCGCGTGGCGTTCCGCCGCGCGATGAAGCGCGCGGTGCAGTCGGCTCTTCGCCTCGGTGCCGAAGGCATCAAGATCACCTGCGGCGGCCGTCTGGGCGGCGCGGAGATCGCGCGCGTCGAATGGTATCGCGAAGGCCGCGTTCCGCTGCACACGCTGCGTGCGAACGTCGACTACGCCGAAGCCGAAGCCCACACCGCCTATGGCGTGTGCGGCATTAAGGTCTGGATCTTCAAGGGTGAAATCCTTGGTCACGATCCGATGGCCACCGACCGGCTGATGCTGGAGGCACAGACCTCCGGCGTGCGCCCGGCGCGCTGAGAATAAGGTAGGTATAGCGTCATGCTGCAACCGAAGAAAATGAAGTTCCGCAAGGCCTTCAAGGGCAAGATCAAGGGCGACGCCAAGGGCGGTTCGGCTTTGAACTTCGGCTCTTACGGTCTGAAAGCTCTGGAACCCGAGCGCGTCACCGCCCGCCAGATCGAGGCGGCCCGCCGCGCGATCACCCGTCACATCCGCCGTCAGGGCCGGTTGTGGATCCGCGTGTTCCCTGACGTGCCGGTTTCCAAGAAGCCTGCCGAAGTCCGTCAGGGCAAGGGCAAGGGTTCGGTCGAATATTGGGCGGCGCGCGTCAAGCCCGGCCGCATCCTGTTCGAACTCGACGGCGTGCCCGGTCCGCTCGCAGCAGAGGCCTTCTCGCGCGCCGCGATGAAGCTGCCCATCAAGACGAAGGTCGTCGCCCGCCTCGGCGACACCTCGCACCTGGAGGGTTAATTCGTGGCGAACGTCGCAGACCTCAAGACCAAGACGGACGACGAACTGTCGACCGAACTCAACAACCTGAAGCGCGAGCAGTTCAACCTGCGTTTCCAGGCGGCCACCAACCAGCTCGAAAAGC
Organism: Sphingobium sp.; assembly: GCF_003248505.1. Lineage (GTDB taxonomy): Bacteria > Pseudomonadota > Alphaproteobacteria > Sphingomonadales > Sphingomonadaceae > Sphingobium. The sequence goes on along the minus strand of NZ_QFOA01000101.1, from coordinate 2,211 downwards.
CGAGCCGGGTCAAGGAAGTCCGCCGGTCAATCGCGCAGATCAAGACCCTTCAGTCCGAGCGTTCGCGCTCGGCTGCGAAGTAAGAAGGAAATCACACGATGCCCAAGCGCGTGCTGACGGGAACGGTGGTTTCCGACAAGACCGACAAGACGGTGGTGGTTCGCGTGGAGCGCAAGGTTAAGCACGCGCTCTACGGCAAGATCATCCGCCTGTCGAAAAAGTATCACGCCCATGACGAGGGCAATGTCTACAAGGAAGGCGAGACGGTCCGTATCGAAGAGACCGCTCCGATTTCCAAGCTCAAGACCTGGAAGGTCATTGAGCGCGTGGACACTCACAAGTCGCCGGAAGTCTCCCACTAAGGGCTGACCGCCGGTCTTGTGACCAGTCACGGATCCTGCGGGATCGAAAAAGTTCGGACGCGGGGCTGGCCTTTTCCTTCGGGAGACGGTACAGGCCCGCGCTTCGCGCATTTCGATTTTATCGGGTCGAGCGCATGAAATTCGGAACCGCCGGGAATTGTCCCGGTAGGCCAAATGAGAAGGAACCGGATCTATGATCCAGATGCAATCCAATCTTGACGTCGCTGACAACAGCGGCGCCAAGCGCGTCCAGTGCATCAAGGTGCTGGGCGGGTCGAAGCGTCGCTTCGCCGGCGTGGGCGACATCATCGTCGTCTCGATCAAGGAGGCCGCGCCGCGCGGCAAGGTGAAGAAGGGTGACGTGCATCGCGCCGTCATCGTCCGCACCGCCAAGGATATTCGCCGGGCCGACGGTTCGGTGATCCGCTTCGACGGCAACGCCGCCGTGCTCATCAACAAGAACGAGGAGCCGATCGGCACTCGTATTTTCGGCCCCGTCGTTCGCGAACTGCGCGCCAAGAAGCACATGAAGATCATCTCTCTTGCTCCCGAGGTGCTGTGATGAGCGCTGCGAAGATCAAGAAGGGCGACAAGGTCGTCGTCCTGGCCGGAAAGGACAAGGGTCGTACCGGCTCCGTCCTTCAGGTGATGCCCAAGGAAGACAAGGTGCTCGTCGAGGGCATCAACATCCATGCGCGCCATCGCAAGCCTGACCAGGCGAACCCGCAGGGCGGCATCGACCGCAAGCCTGCGCCGCTCCACATTTCGAACGTGGCCGTGGCCGGTGCCGACGGCAAGCCGACCCGCGTCCGTTTCGAGGACCGCGACGGCAAGAAGGTCCGCGTCGCCGTCAAGTCCGGTGAGGTGCTGTAATGGCCGACAAATACACTCCGCGCTCCAAGGCGCTCTATGACGCCGAGATCGCCAAGGCGATGACCGAGAAGTTCGGTTACAAGAACGTCATGGAAGTCCCCAAGATCGAGAAGATCACGCTCAACATGGGCGTGGGCGAAGCGACGCAGGACAAGAAGAAGGTGACTTCGGCCGCTGAGGAAATGGAACTGATCGCCGGTCAGAAGCCGGTCATCACCAAGGCCCGCAAGTCGATCGCGCAGTTCAAGCTGCGTGAAGGCATGCCGATCGGTGCCAAGGTGACGTTGCGCCGCGAGCGCATGTACGAGTTCCTCGATCGCCTGGTCAACATCGCGCTGCCCCGCGTACGCGACTTCCGTGGTCTCAATCCGAAGAGCTTCGATGGCCGTGGCAACTACGCCTTCGGCATCAAGGAGCAGATCATCTTCCCGGAGATCAACTATGACCGCATCGACAAGGTGCGCGGCATGGATATCATCGTGACCACCACGGCGAAGACGGACGATGAAGCGCGCGAACTGCTGCGCCTCTTCGGCTTCCCCTTCCCGCTCGAAGAGAAGCAGGCGGCCTGAAACGGCCCCGCTTCTCTTCCATCAACTTTGCAAGGAAGAGAACTTAAGTCATGGCGAAACTGAGTTCGATCAACAAGAACGAGCGCCGCAAGAAGCTGGTCAAGAAATATGCCGGCCGCTATGCGAAGCTCAAGGCGATCGCGAATGATACCGCGGCCGACGACAGCGATCGTCTGATCGCGCGTCTGAAGATGGCGGAGATCCCCCGCAACGGCAATCCGACCCGCGTTCGGAACCGCTGTGAACTGACCGGGCGTCCCCGCGCTTACTACCGCAAATTCCGCCTCTGCCGCGTGCAGCTGCGCGATCTGGCCAACAAGGGCCTGATCCCCGGCGTCACCAAGTCGAGCTGGTAAGGATCATTTGAGATGGCATTGACCGATCCCCTGGGTGATATGCTCACC
>NZ_QFOA01000100.1 GCF_003248505.1 Sphingobium sp. | reverse complement strand
AGCACCGCAAGTTCGCCGCCTAACATCAACCCCCTGACGAGGTCCGCACTCCGCTAATCTACGCCGCGAGTTGTGCCGAATGTTCTGACGACGGACAGGAGGTACATGCCATGCCGGCGGAAAATGGTTGGAGTTACCATCGGGGTCGCTCTGAGCTCACATGGCGCTGAAATGCTAACTGATTACTGATCGGAACACCCAGTTCATAACTGGAATGCTTGATCCAAGTCATGCTAATGACTTGCAACATCGGCGTTGCATGGCTAGCGGGGCCTGGACAAGAGAGGGACGCCATGTATCGCCGATCAACTATCCTGCTTGCCAGCAGCGCTTTTACCCTGACCGTCGCGCCAGCGCTCGCGCAGCGGCCTCCAGTATCGGAGAGTGCAGACAATATCGTCGTCACGGCGACGCGGACCATCTTGCCTGCCAATGCCTTGCCGCTGACCGTCGACGTGATCGGCCAAGAGGCGCTGAACCAGCAGGTCGCGATTGGCGGCTCGATCGTCGATGCCGTCTCGGCGCTGACGCCGTCTTTCTCGCCGACGCGCCAGAAGCTGTCGGGCGCTGGCGAGACGCTGCGTGGTCGCTCGCCGCTTTATGCGATTAACGGCATACCCCAGACGGCGCCGCTGCGCGATGGCGCGCGCGATGGCTTCACCATCGATCCCTTCTTCGTCGACCGGGTCGAGTTGATCTACGGCTCCAATGCGCTCCAGGGCATTGGTGGGACCGGCGGCATCGTCAATCAAGTGACGGTCGCGCCGCCCAAGAGCGACGGGCTTTCGGGTCGAATGCTGGTTCAAGGCAATGCCGATACCGGCTTTCATGGCGACGGCATCGGCGGCAAGGTCGCTGGCCTGATCGCTTGGCGCGGTGGCCGCTGGGACGCGATGGTGGGGGGCGCCTATGAAAAACGGGGGGCCTTTTATGACGGCCATGGCGACCGCGTGGGAACCGACCTGACCCAGGGCGAAACGCAGGACAGTCGTAGCTGGTCGCTATTTGGCCGGTTCGGTTATGCACTGAGCGACACCGCGCGCATCGACCTCATCATGAGCCGCTTCCAGTTGAAGGGCGAGGGCGACTATATCGCGTCCAACGGCGATTACCTCATCGACCGGCCGACCACGTCCATTCGCGGTACGCCGCCGGGCGTCCCGGCCACCAGCCGCACGGAAAGCGCGGCCTTGTCGCTGACCGATAGCGATCTGGCCGGTGGTAACCTGATCGCCCAGCTGTTCTTCAACCGTTCGCGTGACACTTATGGCGGTGAGATTGCGCCGATCGCGACCTTCCAGGACGCCAGTATCGCGCCGATTGGGACATTGTTCGATCAATCGCAGAATCGCAGCCGCAAATATGGCGGCAAGCTCAGCTATGAGCGCGCCGTCCCGGGGTTCGAGGCGCTGACCGCCACGATCGGCCTCGATGCGCTTTATGACCTGACCGACCAGCGCTTGATCGCCACCGGGCGGAGCTGGGTGCCGCCGACCGACTATCGCAGCCTTGCGCCGTTCGCCCAGGCGAACCTCGCGCTGTTCGACAAGAAGCTGCGCATTGCGGGCGGTGTCCGGCATGAGGATGTGAAGATCAGCATCGACGATTACACCACATTGGCCAGCTATGGGGGCGTGGCGGTGTCGGGCGGCACGCCGCGCTTCAGTGACACATTGATCAATGGCGGCGTCATCCTGGAGCCCTGGGCGGGCATTCGCGCCTATGCCAGCTATGCCGAAGGCTATACCGTCCCCGACGTCGGCCGGATCGCTCGCGCTGTCGGCACGGCGGGAGTCGACATTGACGATTATGTCAATATCGAGCCGATCGTTTCGAACAATCGCGAGATCGGCATAGAATTGAAGCGGGGACCGCTCGATGCCAGCGCCGCCTATTTCTGGTCGACCAGCAAGAATGGATCGCTGCTGGTCCAGACCGCGATCGGCGCGCCGTTCGAAATCCAGCGCCAGCGCGTCGAGATTCAGGGGTTGGAGCTGAACCTGAGCGTCAAGACGCCTTTGCCATTCCTTACCCTGTCGACCGGCTATGCCCATCTGAGCGGGCGTACCGACGGGTCGGCCAATGGCATTGACGTGGTGGATCGCGACCTGGACGGCGCCAATATTTCGCCCGACCGCCTGAACATCGCCGCCAGCTATGTGCAGGGTCCATTGTCGGCGCGCATCCAGACGCAATTCTTCCTGTCGCGCCAGTTCGAGCGGACGCCCAATGCCTATCCGGCGCTCTACCGCTTCGGCGGTTATGATACGACCGACATCAGCCTGCGGTATCAAACCGGCTTTGGCGCGCTGTCCCTGTCCGCGCAGAATATCTTCGACAGCTTCTATATCGATTATTACAGCCAGACGGTCAGGCCGAACGATAACGCCCATTATTTTGCCGGACGCGGCCGCAATTTCACCTTGTCCTGGGACTATCGCTTCTAGTGAAAATGATCGACCTGCTGCACCGCTGGACCGGTGGCCTGATCGGGCTCCTGCTGGCGCTATTGGGGCTGAGCGGTGCCTTGCTGGTCCATAAGAATGCCTGGACGCTGGCGCCGCATGCACATGACCGGCGGTCAGACGACATCAGCCAATTAGCGACGGCGACGCAGATGCTTATGGCAGACCCGGCCAGCAGGCCGCAGTCGATCACCTATGCGTCGGACGATTTCGGCCTGCTGCGCCTGCTCTACAAGGCGGGCAACGGCGCCTATGCCGACCAGCATGGCACCGTCGTGCTGCAATGGAACAGTCAGTGGGAACGTCCCGAGCTGTGGCTGTTCGATCTGCACCATCATCTGTTTAGCGGCGATGCGGGCGAAGTGGTGATCGGCATGGCCGCTATATGCGGTCTGTTCTTCGTGGTCACCGGCCTTTTGCTGTGGTGGCGTACGCGCAAGACCTTCGAATGGCGGCTTGTGCCTGCGCGGATGACCCGACCGGCGATTATGCGGCATCATCGCGACCTGGGCGTCGTCGTCGCGCCACTCCTGCTGCTCTCGTTGCTGACCGGCGCAATACTGGTGTTCCGTCCGATGGCGGCGCTGCTGTTTGGACCGGGCGCGCCGGCCCAGATCGATCGGTCCCTGGCTGCGCCGCCACCGCGGACCGGCCGGCTGGCACCGCATCTGGATTGGGCGCGCATGATCGTAACCGTGAAAGAACGCTTCCCCGATGCAGAATTGCGCAGTCTCACCTTGCCGCGCAAGGATAGCGGGCTGATTACCGTGCGGGTGCGGCGGCCACAGGAATGGCTGCCCAATGGCCGCACGACCCTGTGGTTCGCGGCCGACAGCGGCGTGCTGGTCGCCACGCGGGATGCATCGAAGCTCCCAACAGCGGTAAAGGGCTATAATCTCCTCTATCCGCTGCACGCGGCAAAGGTCGGCGGGCTTGCGTTCAGGATGTTGATGACCCTGTCCGGATTGGCGATGACCCTGCTCGGTACGCTGGCGGTCTGGTCCTTCTGGTTCAGGCGGCCGAAGCGGAGGTCTTGAAAATCGTCGATCCACTATGCTGAGCCGCACCCTCTTGAAAGAGGTCGTTGATCTTCTGATTTTAAATTTCAGACAAGCTCTGTCCGGAAAGCGCAACCCTTCGAACGCTTCCAGAGTTTCTCTGCACTGCCGATACCGAATAGATGGGCATCCTTGATATCGACCAGCTTATCCTAAGCGATCGTCATTGCCGCTGGTGCGCCGTGCCCGCATTGGATGCCCCTGCACCGGCGTAACAGAAAACCAGACGGGTGGCAGGGCGTGAGTTGGTTCGATGTGGCAATGTGATGTGAAACGTTTCCTGCAGGCCGAATGCACGTTCAGCGGCAGGAAAATAGTTCGTCAAACAGGCGTCTGGCTTCCTCAAGTCCTTCAGGGGATAGTTCAACGGAGCGGGCTTTTCCGACCGGGTTGGAAATCAGGCCGCGTCCATGCAGCCGTTCCATCGCCTCCCAGTCGAAACCTTTCCAGGCCGCGCCTGTCACTTTGAGGTTCAACCACAACAATGCGAGTATGGTCTGATCGACCCGATCGGTGTCGACATCGTCTGTCATCCCAGCGAGACCTTAGATCGATCAAGAAGCACGCCAAGACGCTTGCGATCGGCTGTCAGAGGATCGTTTGCCGTTTCGGAAAGGGCGTCGGCAGTATGCTCGAATAAGGCGATGCAATGTTCGCCATTATCGTGATTGGCGCGGTAGCTCAGGCCGTCGGGCGCGTCGCTATGGTCATGAAGCGCGCGCGACCAAGCCTGCGCCGTTGCATGTAGTCCGCTGCTGATAATGCTTGTCGCGCCGACCGCAGCAAGGCCCGGCCCATGCAGGGAGACGAGTCGCAGCGTTCTGGCAGCGACCACTGTCGTCACCGACCGTTCCGCCAGGAAGGTATAGGATAGGAGTGTCGCGCCGACGGCACGCAGGCAGGTTTCCGCAAAGGCGCCCTCCAGCGACAGGGCCAAATAGCAGACACCGAAAATGCTCTGCGGATCATCGAACCTGTTATGTCCGGTCTTGCCAAAATGCAGCGCCCCTAAATCGGATCGATGCAGTCGATAAAGCGCTGTGCCAGGAGCAATTGTCTCGATCGGCAAGGCGCGCGAGGCGAGATCAGCGGGCGGCTCGAAATGCGGATCAGGCTGCGCCATGCTCGCCATAGGCTGCGGCGGCTCTTGCCACGTCATCAATCCGCCCCTCGCGCAAAACGTCGATCGGTCGCGCGCCGCCCAGACGATAGTCGCCCGTCAGCATGAAATTAACGCGCGTCCACGAATCTTCGACGTTGAATGCGTCGAGTACCTCACGCACACCCGGCAACAGGCCGTCCGGGCCCAGCTGAAATGCCGGAAAAGCATAGCCATGGCCCGCCTCGAGCCAGAAAACCTGATTTTTGGAGCGCTTCTTGCCCAGGCCCTGCTGGGTAATGGCAAGATGGCCAGCGAGTTGCTGAGCCGACAGGGCGCCACCATCGCCCTTGAGCAATTCGCGCTTACGCTCCGCGCCGCGCAGGAAAGCCTCCGTCAGAGGATCGGGCGTGTCAGGCTCGATTTCTGTTCCGATCGCAACCGCATCGCGCAGCGACCGAAACAACACATCGGTATCTGTAGATGCGCCTACCGCTTCGATCAGGCGGTCGCGCGGCATATGCTCTGCAATACGCATAAGCGCCCGTTTCGCGCGTTGGAGAAAGACTTCCACCAGATCATCGCTGGCGCCTGTAGGCACCTGGCCCACCGCTGGCGGTTTCGCAGATGTGCCGACCCGCCCAGCACGCCTGCTTGGGGTTCGATGTGGTGTCGTCCCGCCAGCCATCTCAGTTCCTAGCAATAGATTGTTTCATATTTCTCTGGAAAGGTATCATAATAATCATGAAACCTCAATGCTGCATCGGCGACTGGCCAACGCGGAAGATTTGGTAGCTGTGCTTTCAATCGGCACCGACACGCCCGGCCCGCAGGCATGTCCTGCACCCCTACTGACATTTCGCTCATACGACCATTCTGCAGGAACTCATGCGAGCAGCAGCGTCGCAAGACTGTCCATCACCTTGTCCATTTTCGCTCTCGTCCGGTCCGACAAGCGGATGAAACTCCGCCTGCGATCACGAGGATCGGGGATTCGATCGAGCAGGCCGTCATCGACCATTTCGACGGTCCTGCGATAGCCGGTCGTTTCTGATCGCCCCGAATTGCGCGAAAACTGCCTGAACACTTCCTCCATGTCTTGCTGCTCGATCATGTAGAGATCGAGAAGCATCATCCATTCCGACCACTGATATCGGTCGAGACCCAATTCGCGTTCAGTGATCCGCGGCTGCTCGATCAGCGCATGGCAAATACGACGGCGCGCCACGACACATTACCCGTCATCACCCGGCTGGCTGGCCGTGTTTGGTGAAAGACGGCCCGCCCGATAGTCCGCGATCAACTGCTCCTGTTCGGGATGGAGAATATCTATCGCGCCTTGCGCTGCATCGGCAGCATCACTGAGCAGCAGGGACGGACAACGCCCCTCATAGGTACCAAGATTTGGCCGATGTGCCTGATAGCCTGCAAGCGACATGAGGGACCGGGGGAGCGAACGGGCGATTTCGGGGGGATAGGCGAGCCACGGCAGTTCATAAGGCTTGAGCCAGCCCAGGCTGTAGCTGATGATCATGCCCCGGCGGGCGTCGAGCGACCGATTAGCGCCGCCAGCATGCAAGGTCGATCCCAGAAATACCAGCGCGTCGCCAGGGTTCATCTCCGCCGCGATGGCTTCCTCCAGCGGCATGACGATATCATCCTGTCGTCGGTGGCTGCCAGGCCAGATGAGGGTCGCGCCATTCTCCGCCCGATAGGAAGTGAAGGGCCACATCACGTTGATCATATATTCAACATCAGGAGAACGAACCGGCCACATGTCCTGATCGCGATGAGGTGGCTGTGGGAGGCCACCCGGCTCTATTTCGATCGCCTGGGTGAGATTGATCTGGATCGTATCGCACCAGGGCTTGAGAAAGGTTTCGACGATCGCGACAACCAGTGGATCGAGCGCGAAGCGGCCGATATGGCGCGATCGACGAAGGAGCCCGTGAAATCGCCGCGTCTTCTCGCCATAAAATGGACCCGTAGAATGGGGCGTTGATTGGAAATCCGATGCGAGGTCGTTCGCCAGCCTGTCAACCAGGAGGGGCGGGACAGCACCGCGAATGATGCAGTAGCCGTGGGCATCAAGTTGTGTGCAGCATGAGTGCGTATCCGGCGCCAGCCGGTCGATAGCGATGATAGTCATGAAGTATCTCCTTCACGCCGCAGCGCGGCCGTCAGCGTGGGCATGGACGATGCGCATGGGCACATATGTGCCTGCTGTCCGCAATTTGTCGGGCGTATCGCTGTCGATTTCGATAACCAGCGCCCCGGTGTTCAAGCCAGCAATATCTCTGGGAAGTCCGAGCGGCCTGCAGTCCCATCCCAGCGACAGGATCTGGCTCAGCCAGCCGGAATCCGCGATGCATGTGAACCGATCAATTCCCCGCAACAATGCAAACTCGACGACTGCCGTCGTCACGGCGTTGCGAACCTGCAGCCGACGCGCTGCCCTGTTGCGTGGCGACAGGCAGGCGCGACTGAGCTCGAAAACGTTTTCGCCGACAGGGATCGCGCCGTCGCACAGTTCGGGAAAGATACTCCCGAGGACATGCGGTCGCCTGCTGGGCAGCAACCGGATCGAGCCTTCATGTTCGCCCTTCTCGTTTGTGGCGACCACATAAATGGCATGTTCGTCGTCGAACTGGTCTATCTCGTAGGCGCCGTCGACGACCGGCACGTCCCAGCCCAGCAGATCGACGAAAATCTTTTTCCGGTCGCGATACATTCCATCAAGTATGGGCAGGCCGTTGGCCCACTGCGCGCCTTCGAAAATCTGGATCATGATGATGCTCCCTTGGTGGTGGAGAAGGCATCATCGGTGCGATGGACAATAACGGCCTATGACCCAAACTGGGTATTGCTATTGCTTTCGCAGCATTTCGGGAAAGCTCGCAATGCCGTCATACAGCACCCGGGCAATCAGATTGCACCGCTGGATGTTGCCATACGCCCTAAAAACCAATTTGCAGTGCTGGTGCGCCGTCTCGCGGGATATTCCCAGGATCATGCCCATTTCCGCATAGGTCTTGCCTTGACCCATAAGCAATATGACTTCGCGCTGCCTATCGGTGAACTGCGGGGGAGGCTCCAGCCCAAGTCCCGCCGCTGTTCGCGCCAGACGCCGAATGGCTTCGAACGCATGAGACGCAGCGAAGAAGGCCGCAGGCAAAACGTTGTGAGCGATGGTGCCCGAGGTCGGAGTGGCGAACGTACAACTTCCTGAATATTCGCCAGGGAGATGAACTGGGATCGTATAACCGGACTGGAAATTGCGTAACGCGCCGCGTTCGAGAATATGGCGATGCCGCTCATTCAATCGATTCAACAGGTGCGACTCCGGCCAGGCAAAGCCTGCATGTCGCCCGTTGCAAAGGAAGTGAATGGGGTCGTCCATGAAGTACCGCTCATGAAAGACTTCATTCAGCCAGCCCGACGAATAGTTTGAAATGCCAAAGGACGCGATCGGTGGATTGAGCAGGTCGACGTGGTGGCCAATGGCAAAATATTTGAAACCGAGAAAATATGTGAGGTGATCAAAGGTCTCATATATGCCCTGTTCGTCCTTCGCATCATAGAATGCCTGAATGATCGACTGGAATTCCTGGCTCTGTATCATGATTGTCTCCTTCATAGCGACGGATGCCATCACTCGAACCGTTGGCGACGGCTCGCTAGAATCCACGCTTGAAAATTCTATCAAGAATGCATCGCAACGGAAAATTTCTGTGCCGGTTCAATCCGTAAGTCAGCTTGGTTCGCAAGTGCGAAAGGATCGAGCGGACTGAAGGGGAGGCTGATGGGGGAAATGGAACCTGTCCGGTGACAGTATGACTTTATCAAAGGCCTGGCATGCCCTCCCGCTTCAAAAGCAAATTGGCTCATACGCCATGTATGCGCATCTCCGCTGCGCTCCGCGCGGCAAGGCAAGTGCGGAAGGACGCGCAATGCTTGCGTAGAATTATCCGTATGGTGCCTCCTGCGATCCGGCCAGTCCTTGAACTCTATTTTGTTCAGAGAATGGCTGTTGACGATATCGCCGCCCAACTCTGCATAGCCCCCGGAAAAGTGCGCCGACACATATTGCAAGCAGCGCGGCGCTTCGATGAAGAACAGTCTTCATAGTTGCAGTTCACAAACAATCTCCTGGAGCTCAAACTTGGCGGGAACGCCGTCACAGCTGCCGTCCAGGCGCTGGCCGAATGACTATTTTAGCATTTCGCATGGTTCCGCATCTTCGGGCCGTGCAGTGCCGATGCGACATGGGGCAGATAATTCTTAAGTTGCTTTGGCGAAAAAGCGGGTCGTGCGCAGCGACAGCTACGAACTCTGCAAGTGCATCGATGAAGTCCAACGACAATGTGCGGTGGCGCGTGGACATGTTGCCGAACTCGAACATGGATCACGCATAATCCGTCAGGCGAGACTGTGATGATAAAATCTTTTGAACTGGAATTTGAGGGCGAAGTCCTTTGCCGAAAGCTAGGCGGAACATGGCAAAAGGATCGTGGTCTGTGCCTATGTCCGGCTCATGATGATCATAATCCCAGCCTGTCTATCCGTGTTGG
>NZ_QFOA01000181.1 GCF_003248505.1 Sphingobium sp. | reverse complement strand
TTGGCGCGCGTGAACAGCGACGCCTTGGTGCGCCCCATGCGCGTCGCCAGTTCGGTCATTGGAATCTTGCCATAGAGCGCGCGCAGGGTGGCGATATCGTCGTCGGACCAGACCGGACCGCCGCGAAAGCCGTCCCGCATTGCATGGGTGCCGCGAAGTCCAAGATATTCGCTGCGCCAGCGGATCGAGTAACGGGTCCGCCCGAGACGCGTCAGGAGGGGTGTGAGGCTTTTGCCCTCCCGATAGGCAAGCGTGAGGAGAGCGTCCTCTTCGGGTGTCCATGAACGTCCCCAGCCCCGCCCGTAGCCGAGGCGTTGCAGGATCGCCTTGATTGCGATCTTGCTGCGTTCGCAATAGCCTGCTTCGACCAGCAGGGATGCGATGTGGCCGTAGCGATGCCCCTCTTCTGCCAGCGACAGCGTGAGCATGGCCTCGGCCTCGGTCCAGTCGGGGGGCTTTGCCGGATGGCGAAGGCCAAGACTGTTGGCACGGCTCGCGGTCCCTGACAGCGGGCGGCCGATAAGGATCGCGATCTGGGCGATGGGGACGGCGGCGGCATATCCAGCGCGCAACTGGGCATCCTCCCACGATGTCCAGCGTGGGGGGTTGCCTTCGGTGAGCCCCAGGACCCCGGCCCGCGCATAGACGGCGCTGCATGCGCGACCGAGATCGGCGGCAACGTCCGCGGTCGCGCGTGAGCCATAGTGGCGCGAGAGCCAGTTATCCTCGTCGGGCGTCCAGGGACGCTGGGAATGGCGGCGAAGGCCAAGCGTTGCGACCTTGTCGCGAACGCCGGCAAGACCCCGCCCCAGGGCGGCGGCGATCTCGGCCAGCGGGATATCGGCGCGAAAGCCGGTCTCGAGCGTGGCGACTTCCTGCGGGGTCCAGGCATTTTGCCGGAAGGGCATTTCGGGCAGGCGGCCCTCGGGCTCGGGGCGCACCGGACAGGCGACCAGTTCGACGACGGTGGGGGCAAGATCGGTCATAGCGACACCACAGCGACATCGCTCAGCCGCGCGCGCAGCCTGGCATGGAGGCGGGCGATCCGGTCATCGCCCCTTGGCATGGTATCGATCGCCGCGATTGCCGAGAGGAGATTGAGTGCGCGATCCGTTCGATCCGCGTC
>NZ_QFOA01000180.1 GCF_003248505.1 Sphingobium sp. | reverse complement strand
AAACCCCATCTTGACCCACCCCTGACATCCGAAACATAATCGCAAGGTGGGTCACTTCTCGATGAAAACCCCGGGTCACTTCTCAGCGGCAATCAACAGACAGAGCTGACCTTGTTCGAGACATCTGGATTGGGGTGCATGTCGACATGCGCCACATGCCGAGAGTGCGGGCGGTGACCGATGCCGTTGTCGAAGCGCTGCGCAAAAACGCCGCGATTCTTAATCCTGGTCGCTGAACCCCAAGTGTTGATCGAGCAAGACAGACTCAAGCACACGATGGATCCAGCTTTTCATCGCAATGCCTTGATCAACCCTCGCTGAATCCGCTGCTACCTAGAGAGCTACCTAGCGATCTGCGACCGGAAATCCGGAAGGTCCAAGGGTCATTTAATCTATTGAAATATGCGGGAAATTTGGTGGACGCACTAGGGCTCGAACCTAGGACCCGCTGATTAAGAGTACTCTTTTGTCCGCATGTGTTCGCACCGATCCATGAAAGTCCGGAGTTGGGTCACGTCTTGTTCGTCTGGATTCAGGTGCCATTGACTAAATTTCTGACGTTCGATGGCAGACTAACGATGCCATGATTTGCCAATCGATGTGGACATTGCGCAGGCAGCCGTTCCCGATCGCTGCCTCCTAGTAAGCATACTTTATGAAGCACCGCCCAGAAATCGCTCCTGTTCGGCTTCGAATAGGACAGCAACCAGATCGTGCAACCCTTCGGCTTCGGCCGCTTCAGAAATCAGTTCCAGTTGCGCACCGCTCTTGATCAGGCGGACCGTTTCGCAGTTCGGGGGAAGCCGGTGCTCGTAGTCCGCCAGAACCTGGTCGATGTTGTCCAGGAGTGTTTCGTCGGCTTCGATCGGTCCGTGGTTCGTCTGTACCACTTCGATGTCAGCGGAAAACAGTGCTCCCGCAAAATCATGCAGACCATCGCTCGTCGCGCTGGCTCAGATCTCTTCGACCGAGGCTCCCCGGTCGATAGCGCGCGCAGTTTCACAATCGGTCGGGATCATGTGGCGGTATGTCTCGATAATCTGTTTCAGGACATCCATCGAAATTCTCTCTCTGGTTCGTTCAGGTGGCGCTGGCAGCTGGCACTTCGGCCGTCATTCTGGCCGCCAGATCGCG
>NZ_QFOA01000179.1 GCF_003248505.1 Sphingobium sp. | reverse complement strand
TGGGACAATACCAAGAAGCTGATGGAAATTGGCCAGGACGCGATCATCGACACCATCAAGGCGTCGAACCTGCGCGGCCGTGGCGGCGCCGGCTTCCCGACCGGCATGAAGTGGAGCTTCATGCCCAAGGAAAGCAAGGATGGCCGTCCCAGCTTCCTCGTCATCAACGCCGACGAATCCGAACCGGGTTCGTGCAAGGACCGCGAAATCATCCGCCACGATCCGCACAAGCTGATCGAAGGTGCGCTGATCGCCGGTTTCGCGATGCGGGCGCGCGCCGCCTACATCTATATCCGCGGCGAATTCATCTATGAAGCGAAGGTTCTCTTCGCTGCCGTCGAGCAGGCCTATGAAAAGGGCTTCATCGGCAAGAATGCCTGCGGGTCGGGCTATGATTTCGACGTGTTCGTCCATCGCGGTGCGGGCGCTTATATCTGTGGCGAGGAAACGGCCCAGATCGAAAGCATCGAAGGCAAGAAGGGCCAGCCCCGCCTGAAGCCGCCTTTCCCGGCAGGCGCGGGCCTCTATGGCTGCCCGACCACCGTCAATAACGTGGAATCCATCGCGGTTTCGCCGACGATCCTGCGTCGTGGCGCGGCCTGGTTCAACGGCTTTGGCCGTGAGAATAATCGCGGCACTAAGCTGTTCCAGATCAGCGGTCATGTGAACAAGCCGTGCGTGGTCGAAGAAAGCATGTCGATCCCGTTCCGCGAACTGATCGATCGCCATTGCGGCGGCATCCGTGGGGGCTGGGACAATCTGCTCGCGGTCATCCCCGGCGGTTCGTCGGTGCCTCTGGTTCCTGCCAAGGAAATCATGGACGCGCCGATGGATTTCGACGGTTTGCGCGCACTCGGCTCAGGCCTTGGTACTGCCGCTGTCATCGTCATGGACAAGTCGACCGACATCGTCCGCGCCATTTCCCGTCTCTCCTACTTCTACAAGCATGAGAGCTGTGGCCAGTGTACGCCGTGCCGCGAAGGCACCGGCTGGATGTGGCGCGTCATGGAGCGTCTGCGCACCGGCGATGCTGACCAGAGCGAAATCGACATGCTGTTCAATGTGACCAAGCAGGTCGAAGGCCACACCATCTGCGCGCTTGGCGACGCAGCGGCATGGCCGATCCAGGGGCTGAT
>NZ_QFOA01000178.1 GCF_003248505.1 Sphingobium sp. | reverse complement strand
GTCGATCCACAGCGTGAAGAGCCCGCGGGTCATCTCCAGATCGTTGTACGAGCCGGTGATGAACATGATCGACCCGTCGCGATTGTCGGTCGCGATCCAGTCGCGGATCGAGAAGGCCGGAGGCCCGCCCTTGACCGGGTCCGGCATGAAGCGAAGCGCCTGTCCGTTGACGTTGAGGACGGAGCGGATGGACTCTGCCATCCGCGCCGCCTTTTCGGTCGTCAGCGGGGCAGCGACGGTATCTTCGAGCTTGGCGTGGATCTTCTTGAGGTCGGCCTGCATCAGGTGGTGGGCGATGGCGGCGTTGTTGCCTTCGCCATCTTCCTGAAGCTTCAGGCACATCTCGATGAAGAGCATGCGCGCGGCGTTCTGCCAGAAGGGTTCCTTGTCCTCGGGATGGGAGGGAATGAGCGCGGCGGCGGCCGACACGAAATCAGCATAGTTGCGGCATTCATCGAACAGCGTCCACGGTGCGCAGCGCTCGTCCATGGGGTTGAGGATGACGTCGGTTTCGGGATCGTAGAAGCTTTCGACGAAGGCGCCGGTAAGGTCGAAGATGACGGCGCGGTGGCCGCGCGCACGGATCTGCGAGACGTGACTGCGCAACTGCGTCGTCTTGCCGGTGCCGGTGGTGCCGATGAGCATCGTATGGCTCTGTTCGAGCCTCCATGGATAGGGGATGCCGGCGATGCGGTAGGGCACATGGATGCCCTGGTCTACGCGATCGATGACCGGCGCCTTGGCGACGCGTGCGGGATCGAATGGCGGGTCGTGCTCGGCGCATTCCTTGCGGAAGTTTTTGGCGTTGTGGGCGCGCACGGCATTGAGGAGAACATCGTTCTCGACGAGCATCGCGCCGCGATTGTGGCGCTCCTGGAGCATGTCGCGCCCGCGCTTGTTGGCCCACATGATGAACCACATGATGAGCGGCGCGGCAATGAAGACGGACATGACCAGCGTGGTCAGGAAGATTTTGACGGTCTTCGCCCATGCGTGAACGACATGGGGTTCGTAGGGGACGTAACCGATCGGAACCTTGGTGACGATGCCGCTGGGAAGGGTCAGGTTGATGAGGTGGAACTTGTCCGCGCCGACCCATGTCCAGACGGCGGAATAGAGCTTCATGAGGTCCAGCTGG
>NZ_QFOA01000099.1 GCF_003248505.1 Sphingobium sp. | reverse complement strand
TGGACTCCGCAAATTCTCCGTTAAGCGCAACGAAGACCTCATGCGCGCCACGGTTGTGCGCCATCCACTGGGTCAGGGATAGGCCGTAACGGCCTATTCCCCGGAACCGACTGGAACCGCCCTGTGCGCCCTGAAGATCGATTACAATACGCATCATGCGTGCCCCTTGTTCATTGATACGCCCATTGCATGCTGAAGCCGCACGATGATCCGGCGGGCTTCAGGGGGCATGTCATTCATATCGACGGCTTCGAGCGGCGCGACCGGGCGAACCACTTGATTAAAGGCCATGCCGGCCATCGTTACGTCCGCTGCATGAGGGGGAAGGTCACCCGGCGCAGATTCTGTGGAGTGCGGAGCAGCGCGCAGCTTTGCGCCCGTATCATGGAAAAGTTGCAGCAGCGCTTCTTGCTGCTGGTGTTGCTGCCGATCGCTGGGTTGAGAACGCCGCAACCAATGACGGCGGTGTTTCTGCTTCTGGCGCTCGGCGTCCATGAGACGGTCAAGCTCGAACCACAGGCTGCCTGTCGACCTCGCCTCTTTCGATCCTGCGATATCCCGCTTGACCTGCTCCCGTTTCACACCGCGGGCCAGCATCCCCGCATAGTGCGCAAGCCCGGCCGCATCGGGTGTACGGTGCATGTACCGGTCATAAAGCCAGCTTATGAAGTCTTCATCGGATTTTATTTCGACCGTATTCTCATAAGATTTCTTATATTCTGGCGACGAAATAATTTCGAACAGCATCTTACTTCGGCCCAATCCCGCACGCAATGAGCTGCCATGAATTCGTAATTCCGATTGATCGGGATTTCTACCTAACAACAAATTGTATGACATTATTATAAATTGATCTAGACCTAGGCTCATAAGATCAATAATGTTTTTGCCGTGTAGGAAGGGCATATCGACGTTCTTCAATTTGCTATTATCCTGGTGCATGGCAGGGTCGGAATAAACCGCAGAGTGAGGATTAACTTCATCATCTGGATTGCCCGACGAGCTAGGCGCGATATTGCCTATCTCCATCGAAACCACAACATCCGATGCACGAACTATCCGTAAGATATTTTTAATTTTTTCCGGAAAGTCACTTATCTTCGATAGGCAATTGGCATATGATAATATTTTCAATACCCTACTTGACATTAAATCTATAATGGCAATTTGAACATAAGATATGTATTTTATTAAGTAATTTATAATATTATCTTTTTTTGACAACAATATATTTAAATTTTGAATTTCTGAATTCATATTCACAATTTTATTTTCGTATTCTTCTATCTCTCGAATAAAATTCGTCGATTTCTCGTCATTTAAGGATTTTATCGAAGCTAAAGCAGAAGCGTGCATCTCTTCCTGCAATAACAAGGTTCTGGTAAGGATTTCCTCACGCTGGATGACTGCGTCTAGCTGTGCTTGGGCCACCTCCAGTTGCCGGCGAAGTCCATCTTGCAACTCTCGCACTCGTATGCGCGCTTCTTCCATCGCCTGCTCTGAGCGGGACTGAGATTCGCGTTCGCGCGCCAAAACCGCAATCATGCTCTCGGCATGCCTCTTCTCTACAGAGGTTAAAAGATTTGTGAGAGCTGATTCGCGGGAAACAGCCGAATTTAGCTGCGCTTCAACAGCTCTCAGCTCTTCATCGGCCTGTGTACGCGCATGCGCTATGAGTTGGTCTGATTGGTATCGAGCCTCATGTTCCCGCACAAGGAATTCATCATGCTTTATCTGCAAGCGCTGCCGAAGTTGCCTGCAACGGTCCAGCCAAAATCGTTTCTGGGTAGTAGCAGAGGTGATAATGGCCTTTTCGCGCTTTTGCGCTTGATCGAGCTGGTCGTTTGTTTCGGAACGAATTTGCGAGACAAGCGCGTCTGCTTGGGAGCGGATCAATTCCGCGTCCACAACCATGCGCGCTTCCAATTGTGAGATCGTACTTTGATGATCACGAACAATTTCGATTACATGGTCTGAGTGCTGACTAATTTGAAAACCGTCAAATATATTTGGTGGATAGGAAAAATGATGACTTAGCTCTTTATGATCAGAGCTGAGATAAAATCTATTCAAACCGTCGCTATATACTGCATTATATGCTTTATCGGTAATAAGCTTCTCCCACTCCAGAAAGTTGCTTATCTGCGTGCCCGGCTCAGTAGATTCGACCACAATAATCCAGGGTTTTCGATCAAGATTATTCCAACCATTTAGAACCGATTTTTCGCTTCCCTCAACATCGATCTTGAGCCAATGAATTTCGCGATCAGGATTAATTAAAAGTATATCGTCTAGTGTGATCGAAGATACTACGATAGACTGATATTCAAAATTTTTTGATTTATGACGATCTGCTATATATTTATTACTGGTTGACAGTCCGGTGCCTTCTATTTCGTAAAAAGTACATAATCCTTTTGTATCAGATACGATCGCTTCTATTATCTGATCTTGAGGTCTATCTGATCTCAACATATCTGCATAAAGTGGAACAGGTTCGACATGAATCCCTGTCCAACCATGCTCGGAAAACACCTTGCTGACAGAATCTTTGATAGGGTGTTGCGCGCCTATATCGATGAAGAAGCCACATTCCACATGATGCAAAGCTCGCCACAGCATGACGTCCTCAAAATTTTGGGCAAAACTTTTCATGATTAGACTGACTCTTTAATTTCGATATTACCGCAACGCATTGGTATGTTGTTTGGGAGAAATGCATTGCTGCCATAAGATGTATTGCAGCCACGGCGCCAGCAATGACCAAAGAATGAAAACGAACATTGGGCCTGCGATTGCGGTAGCATCACGCTGACGGTGGATTGGGGCTGCATTCGACCAATCTTCCAAATCGTACAATTGGTACCTGTGTTACTCGAACAAGCAAACCCCTTGCGAACAGTTGTGATTTTCTGATCAGCTACAAAGGGCGTCGGCAACCGAAAAGTTTCTGCGTGCAGATACAAAGTCCTCTTCCCAGCTATTTATCGCCGCATTCGGCCGATTTAAGAGTAGCCTCTCTCAATGGTACTCCTAGTTATGTTCGCATGTTTACGCACTAAAGGTTCACTCACATAGGACTATCGCGACGAACAGGGGCAAATTCATTCTGGCAACTATCTTCTTCACTCCCATAATGCCCATTTCGGGTCCGTAGAAAATCAAAGTGATACGAGACATGGCAGCACATATCGCTCCCACAAAAGATTGACTAGATCGATATCAGATAGCTACATGGTAGCTGAAAGGATATCCATGCCAACCATCGCCTTCATAAGTCCTAAGGGAGGCGTCGGGAAGACCACGGCTGCCCTCCTCCTCGCCTCGCAGTTGGCGCGGGGTGCGAGGGTGACGATCATTGATGCCGATCCCAATCATCCCATCGCTTCCTGGGGCAAGGATTCCGCCCTACCCGACAATCTGTCGATCCTCGCCGATGTCGATGAGGACACTATCCTCGACCGGATCGAGGATGCGGCGCGGCAAACCCCTTTCGTCATCGTCGATCTAGAAGGCACAGCGGCCAAGATCGTGTTGCTGGCCGTCAGCCAGGCCGATCTGGTGGTCATCCCGATGCAGGGGTCACAACTCGATGCGGAGCAGGCAAGCCGGGCTATCCGGGTGTTGAAGCAGCATGAAAAGATGACTGGACGCGCCGTGCCCTATGGCGTGCTGTTGTCGCGGACGAGTCCCATCATCCGCACGCGGACCATGGGGCATATCCAGGATGGGCTGACCGATGCGGGCGTGCCGATGTTTGCGACGCAGTTGCATGAGCGCGAGGCGTTTCGGGCGATTTTCTCTTTCCGCCAAACGCTCGAAGCGCTTGACCCGAAAGAGGTCGCCAATCTGGACAAGGCGATCGCCAATGCCGAACTGTTCGCGGTCGAGGTGATCGAGCGGCTGCGCAAGAGCCGGGGCAAGGGCGCACGACAGGAGGATATGACAGCATGAGCCGGGCCAATCCTTTCAGCGACCTCGACGATTTCGCGTCCGACGGCGCTGCCAAGCCTGTCCCTGTCGCCGCGATCGACGCGATCGCGGAGAATGCCGGTTTTCCAAGCCGCAAGGCGGGGAAGGGAGCCACAAGCGAGACAGCGACGTGGACAGCTGAAACGCGTGTCTCCTCCCCTCCCCCGCCCTCCGGTCCGGCGCGCGCGCCACGGCGGCACACCACGGGCCGCAATCGGCAGATCAATATTAAGGCGACCGAAGAGACGATCGAGGAGCTCTACCGGATCGCCGACAAGATGGGGGTGCCGCTGGGCGCGGTATTGGAACGGGCGCTAACGGCACTGGCGGAAGATATTGAGTAGCTATCGGATAGCTTCCCGATAGCTATCGGGAACTCGTCAGCTATCCCGACGCATGGCGTCGATCATGAAGCGCCAGATATTGGCGGCGTCGCTCTGGTGCGCATAGTCGGACTCGCCCTCCCCCACATGGCGGACGATTTCGGCGCCGGCTTCCTTCATGATATCGCTCGGTTCGTGGATCGCGGCGAGCACTGTTATGACTTGGGGCACATAGGCGCGCCAGGCAGGGTTGCCCTCGACAAGGGCGCTATCGTCTTGGCCCTGTGCCTGGCAGAGGGCGCGGGCGGCTTTTTCGATCACGGTCATGTCTTGATTGCTCGCCGGAACGATGCAGGCGGTCAAGCGAAATGACGACGCGAGAGAAGGGATTGCCCTAACACCTGGACATCTCGAAAAACGCTGGCCTTTGAGGGCCAGATTTGATTCACTTCGTCGGCACAGTGGCGGAGGCAGAGATGGCAGTACAGCCGGGTTTCTTTGATCTTTCGGACCGATATGAGGCGCTGAGCGCGGCAGGCGATCCGCTGGAGCGGTTATCGGCGGTGGTGGACTTCGAGCTATTCCGGGGACCGCTTGTGGCTGCGCTGCGACGTGGTCCTCGTAACAAGGGCGGACGGCCGCCGTTCGATCCGGTGCTGATGTTCAAAATCCTGGTTCTACAGGCGTTGTATTCGCTGTCCGACGAGGCAACCGAGTTCCAGATCAAGGACAGGCTATCGTTTCAGCGCTTCCTGGGCGTGGGGCTGGAAGGCACCGTGCCGGATGCCACCACGGTCTGGCTGTTCCGCGAACGGCTTGTGAAGGCCAAGGCGATCGACCGGCTGTTCGCGCGTTTCGATGTCGCGCTCAAGGACCAGGGATATCTGGCCATGGGCGGTCAGATCATTGATGCCACCGTCGTGCCCGCACCCAGGCAGCGCAACACCCAGGAGGAGAAGATGGCGATCAAGGAAGGCCGTATTCCCAAAGAATGGACGCCGGCCAAGGTCCGGCAGAAAGACCGCGATGCGCGCTGGTCGATCAAATATAGCAAGGCCAAAGTCCAGGAAGGCGCCGATCCCAAAGCGGCAAAGCCGGTCGATCTGGCCATCCCGATGTTCGGCTATAAAAATCATATCGGCATCGATCGGGCTCACGGTCTGATCCGCACCTGGGATGCGAGCGCCGCCAATGCCCATGATGGGGCGCGACTGCCTGACCTGATCAGCAAGGAGAATACCGCCTCGGGTGTCTGGGCCGATACCGCCTATCGATCGAAGAAGAACGAGGCGTTCCTCGCCAGGGGCATGTTCACCAGCAATATCCACCAGAAGCGCCTGCCCAGGCGGCCGTTGCCTGAACGGATAGCCAGAGCCAATGCAAGGCGTTCAAAGGTCCGCGCTGCCGTTGAGCATGTCTTTGCCGGACAGAAACACCGCATGGGCCTCGTCGTCCGTACCATCGGCATCGCTCGCGCCAGGATCAAGATCGGCATGGCCAACCTGGTCTATAATTTCCAGCGCCTCGCATGGCTCGAAAGCCGAACTGCGCCTGCATGACAGGAAATCTGTGTGCAGAGAACGTCTCAATACGAAAATCACACCGCCAACAGCGGCTGAAAACCGTAGCTCGTCAGACCCGCATGCCCCGTCCTAACCGATGAGGCCAAAACCACCCGGTTTTTCGAGGTGTCCACCTCTCTCGGGACGTACGCCAACGCCAATTATCAGAAGGATATCCGATGACTACCATACGGATCGCTGATAGCTATCGGATACTAATCTCGCGAGAAGCTGTCGGTCTCTTGGACAGTGGTATTGGGCGTTGCCCAAGCCACTTGCTCCTGCTGGGGAGCATTCGCGCCGCGAAGCGGTGCGTTCTGTGTTGTCGGCTCGAGTGGTTGGGGCGGCGGCGTGTTCAGCATTCGGAGTGTTCTATTGTAATTGATGCGTTGGCCGGTTGAGGCCAACTCCGCTTTTTCTTTTATAAAGGATTTCATGAGAGGTTGCGGATGATTTTGAGACTCACGCTCAGGGTCTTCATCTCGCCGGTCGAGCGCCGCCTCGATCCGGGCGAGAACCTTGGCCAACGCGCCTGTCTCCATCGTCTTGCGCCGCTCCTGCGGACAAAGCGCCTGGCGCATCGCCGCCAAATCCTCCTGCCTATCAGCCTCACGCTGGACCGCGTCGTCGGGGAGGGGGGCAGGGCGCATCCAGCGGGGTAGATAGCGCGTAACGCTGTCGGGCAGGAAGGCGCGATAGACGTTGGAAGTCTGGGCATAGCGCGGGCCGGGGCCGTCGCCCTCCACCTTCTTGAAGCGGCGCTGCCGCACGAGGAAGCCGATGCCTTCGAGGATGCGCAGCGCGCGCGCGACGGTGGCGCGGCCGAGGCTGGTCGCGTCGGCGAGATAATCGTAGCTCGGGAAGACGCGCCCCTTGTTGAGACGGGCCAGCGTCAGGATTTCCTCGAACACGCGCACGCTGGCCGCTGTCAGCGTGGTGAGCCGCCGCTCGGCAGGGGTCAGCACGCGACCGTCGCACCGGGCTTCGCGGCGCAACTGCCGCCCGGCGTCGAGAATACGGCGCGCGGCGCGCAGCAGCCGGTCGGTTTCGCCCTTGGCGGGTGGGGTGAAGAAGAGATGCTCGAACGTCCCTTCCTCCACGCTGTCGCGCAGCACCGGCGCCCCGGTGGGGTGGGGTGCGCCAGAGCGGCTCTTGCGCCAGCCATCTTTGTAAGAGGCGCGCGGCTTCGCGCCCGGCAAATGTGCACCCAGCGCGCCGACCAGCGCCTCGCCAAAGGCAAGCGTTCCCATTCGTCCCTCCTTTATGGAAGGCCGTCACCAGACAAAAAGAAGGCGTGGCGCGAAGCGCGCATCCTTGAAACCGTAGGGAAACTGGCGTAGGAAGAAGGGGTTGTGTTGCCTTTTATGGCCCCCGGTTCGACGTTTGGCGACGTCGCTCCACTACTCCAACGGATGCCCGGCCTTCGTGCCGGGTATTCTTTTATGTGGTCACAGCCGCCCTTCCATGATCCCCTGACCGGCATCGACCGGCCCAGCTCATGCTCGCAAGGCCAGATGCCGCGAGCGGACCCATGATCGCAGCTAATCTCCTATTTCGAAAGGCCTTCCGGTTCGTGCTTTCGAGTAGGAATGCAGAAAATCATTCGTGCTTTCGAGTAGGAATGGGGATTCAATTCGTGCTTTCGAGTCGGAATTGCCGTTCCCCATTCGTGCTTTCGAGTAGAAACTCCCGTCCCAATTCGTGCTTTCGAGTAGGAATTGCCCGGCCTTGCGAATCACCCCGACCGGCTCACGCCTCGGCGATCTCTTCGTCCGCTTCGGTGAGGGCAGGGGCGCGGCGGGTGACGATCACCCGCGCCTTGGCGGGACGACGACCGACCTTGCGCTCTTCGCCCTCCGCAGGCGGCGGGGCAGGGGCATCCTCGATCAGGCGGATGTCGTAATCGGGAATGGCGTTGGCGGCCACGACCTGGCGCATGGCGATGCGGAAGTTCGACAGCGGGTTCTGGAAGCCGATCTGGTGGCGCAGAAGGTCGAGGTCGAGGTCGAGCGGCTCGCCCTCCACGCAGGTCGATCGCGCGACCTCGTAGATGCGCCGCTCGATCGGGCCGAGCTGGAAATAGGTGTTGGCATAGTCGAGCACCTGCCCGTCCCGCAAAATGGCGCGAAAGAGCCAGTCGCACAGCCGTACCTTGACCGCTTTCAGGCGTTTTTCGCCCTTCCCCGAGCGTGCATATTGCAGCCGCGCTTCCGATAGCCAGGAAAAGAAGCCCTCCTCGCCCTCGCCGCCCGCCTCGATATTGGTACGGATCTGCGTGCCCTGAAGCCGCTCCAGCGCGTCGGACAGGCGCGAGTAGGAGCGAGCGCTGTGATTGGCGCCGGTGACGGTGAAAAGATCGTGCGCGGTGAAGGTGAAGTCCTGGCTCACGTCCATCCCCGCCTCGATCTTCGCGGCCATGAGGCTGGCGATATAGAGAACGATTTCCTTGTCGTAGATGGTCGCGACCCCGCGCGCGGACGGGCGCACCTCGATCTGGACGGTGGAAGTGGAATAGGCGAGTGGCTTCATCCACGCATTCTTGGCGAGCGCAAAGAAGGGAAAGGCCATGAGCGACCGCTCGCCGCGGATCTCGCCCATCAGCGGGCTGTCGAGCTGGAACAGGTCGCCCTGCGATTTTCCCATCAGTCGGCCCCTCTTGGCATGGCGATCCTATTTCTACTCGAAAGCACGAATTGGAGCTTCGGAGGCGGTGATCGCCATCCTGCCGTCCACACAGGACAAGGAGGACAATCAGCCGGGCTTCTTCGTCGCGGAAATAGAGCATGTGCGCGCCTTCGGGAAGCGCTCGATGGTTTTCGCGCACGGTTGCGGGCCGCCCGGTCGTTTGTGCATTCTCCAGCGCGTGCAACAGGACCTGACCGTGCGGAAAAGGTACTTGTTAGGTATCCTTAGGATATCTTAAGGATACCTATGAAAAAATTTAGCCGCATGCGCCACAAGCCGAAACCTTTCCCAAAGATCATCGCCCCTGGGGCTGGTTCGAAAGCTTGCTGGTCGGCGGGCGGTTCCAGGTCAAGCGCATCACCGTGCTGCCCGGCCAGTCCTTGAGCCTGCAAAGCCATTTCCACCGCTCGGAACACTGGATCGTGGTCGAGGGGACGGCGCGGGTGACGCTGGACGGCGAGGTGTCGCTGCTGACCAAGAACCAGTCGATCTACATTCCGGTGGGCGCGCGGCACCGCATCGAAAATCCCGGTCGCATCCCGACCGTCTTCATCGAAGTGCAGACCGGCCCTTATGTGGGTGAGGATGACATCGTGCGCTATGAGGACAGATACGCGCGGGGGTGGGGCATGACTGCTTGCAATCGTATATCTTAGCTATCGTAACGCGCTATGGCTCAGCGGAAGCCGCGATCCTCATGAGTGTGGATACCGCTGGGACAGCTTAACCGTCACAGATGCATTTGGGGAGCATGAGGGGGAGCATGAGAAAGTTGGGGGTCATGCCGCCTTCCGTTCGTCCCTCCACCTCTGAAAGTCATTGGCCAACGTGCCATCAAGGGTACGGACGCGGAGTTGCACAAGCAGATGCACCCCTCTGGGCGTCCACTGCATCTGTTGCTTCTTTGCGAAGCGCTTTGCGACGACCTGGTTGACGGTCGATTCCACGAAGGCGGTCGAGACTGCTTCGCCATATCGTCGTCGCTCGCCATAGTTCGGGATCATGCTGGCATTGGCGCTGATATAGCTTTCGAACTCCCGCAAATGCTTGAGGAGATTGCGAGCTTGCGGCGAGACCTGTGGGTGGCTCATCGGCTCGTCGGTGACATCCGGATCTGTCGCACCAAGCATTCTGGTCTCGACGTCGCCGATTAGGTCGAGAGCACGGCGCCAGTTGCCGTGCCAGAGGAAGTGCCGAACTCGCTCGAGAGTGGCGACGGCCACGTCTTTATCCGTCTCGGATGGGGGCGGCAATCCGCGCGCGATCTGCTGCATGACCGTCACCCGCATGGCGATGTGGAAATAGTCGAGGACATGCTCGGCGTTCGGCCGCATGTCCCATTGAAGATTGCGGACGTTCCTGCCACCATCGGACATGAAGGTGATCTCACGGTCCATCCCGACGCCTTGCTCCAGCAGCAATTCATGAAGGCGACGACGCGGCCTGTCGTCATGTCCGACCACGAAGCCGAACCGGCGCGTTGGCTCGCTAATTTCGCCATCCTCGCCCGGATCGACGACGGACTTACCCACGATCACCTCGAAATTGTTCGGCCGATCGTACCATGATCGTACATAGCCTCCATCGATCCCGACAGTGACAGGCGGTCCTGGCAGCGGACCATCGGTCCAGTCCGCCTCGCAGCCTTCGATGAAACAGCGTCGCTCGGTGCCAAGCTCGGCTTCCAAACGCTCCGCGACGCGTAGGGTGTCCTGCCGGATCGTCGTCGCGTTGATCGCGTCACCGATCGGAAGGACGTCGGCAAGGCGTTCCGCGGTGATGCCGTAGGACGCGAGCGAAGCCCAGCGCGCCTCTAGCTCGAGAAGGTCCGGCGTGACGCGTTCGGGCAGCGCCGCCACGATCGGCGCCGCGATACCCGCTGTGGGTTTACATGTACATCGCCGGAACCTGGTACTTGGCACGGCGATCTTTCCGAACGGCGTGCGCACCATGATCGAACGATGATCCTTGATTTGCCTTGCTGATCCGCAGCACGGACAAGCGCGCTGGCGGCGACACCAGTCGAGCGCCTGGGTCTGAACCACAGCGAGCTGCAGCGCGGCCAGCAGTCGCTTGCTCTCCGCGATCCTGAGACCGAGATCATCGATCGTAAGCGTGTCGTCGTCGCGTTCGATGACGGCGATGGATATGCCGCTGGTTGGCCTGTCGTCCGTTGCTGCGGTGAGGGTGATGGTGAAGCGCATGAGCTCATTCCTCCATGAAGAAGGGAACTCATTGGCCGGCACATCGGTGCCGCCGTCCGAAACCGACCGGTTACGGTCACCTACAGCTAACCCTGTCCATAAAATAGCCTTACCATCTTGCGGACACACCAATTTTACTGGACACCCCTTCCGGACAATCGAGGCCGGATCCATGTCACGCACCTTTGCCTATCTGCGCGTTTCGACCGTCGACCAGACGACCGACAACCAGTTGCACGAGATTGAGGCCGCTGGCTTTGCAGCGCAGCCGCGGCGGATCGTCGCCGAAACCATCTCCGGGTCGGTTGCGGCGAAAGAACGCAAGGGTTTTGCCCGGTTGCTTGACCGGCTAGAGGATGGCGACGTCCTCGTCGTCACCAAGCTCGACCGGCTCGGCCGCAACGCGATGGATGTGGCGAGCACCGTCGCCGATCTCGATCGCATGGGCGTTCGCGTCCACTGCCTGGCGCTGGGCGGCGTCGATCTCACCTCGTCGACAGGCAAGCTCACGATGGGCGTTATCAACGCGGTCGCCGAATTCGAGCGCGACCTGCTGATCGAACGCACCCAGGCCGGGCTACGCCGCGCGCGGGCGGAGGGCAAGGCCATCGGACGGCCTGCGAGCCTTACAACAGACGAGCGCGCCGAGGTCGAGCGCCGCCTTGAAAGCGGCGAAACCGTGTCCGCGCTCAGCAAGGCGTTCTCGACAAGCCGGCAGACGATCATGCGGGTACGCGATGACAGACGCGCTCAAGCCGAGCTTGCCTGAGCATCAGTCCACAGACATTGGCCGGTCCTTGCCGACAAACTCAGCCTTCAACGCGAGATTGATGGCGCGGCGATCGATGGAATCTGGATCGTAGCGCAGCAGCGGATCATCTGGACCGTCGAACCCGGCGCGGTCAGCTGGCGTCCACTCTTCGCCGTCATCTTCCTCGCCGTCGCTGGTATCGTTTTCATCCAGAAAGTCATCCAGGCCATTTCCCTGATCGAAGCGCAATTCATCGAGACGTTCGAGCAATCGCTCATATCCACCCGGTCCGCCGATATCCTCAGGCGGACCGGCGCGAGCACCATCGGTGCAGACCGGCCAGGGCTTGTCTGCGCTCGGTTGTTCACGCGCTTCGACGCGGATCTCGTGCTCCCAGAAATCGCCGAAGTCGTATTCGTACATCATGCGTTGCCGCACTCGCAGCGACAGGTCGGCAAGTGTCAGTTCCCTCAGAATTTTCCCGTCCTCGACAAGGTGGTGACGCTCACCCGTCCTTTGCGTGCCGAAACGGCGCCCATGCACCTTGAAAGCATGGAGATGATAATCTTCCCAACCAAACGCGATCTGGATTACCCGGTGCAGACCAAAAAGCGTCAGATCGCTGCGAACCAGCAAGCGTCGCCAAATCATCGGCGATATATCCCGGAGGCCGACCTTCAGACGGTAAGCGACAAGCAGAGCCGGTTTCGACATGCTCCTAAAGCTACCGGATCAGCACCGTCACCCCCAGCTTTTTTATGCCCCCC
>NZ_QFOA01000098.1 GCF_003248505.1 Sphingobium sp. | reverse complement strand
CTGGCCGCCCAACGCTATCGCGACTATGAAAAGCCCCTAAACGCAGACAGCAGCTTTTGGAGCGACTTGGCGGGTTGGGCGCGCGAACCGTTGAGCGACGAGGCGGGCGCGCGCCGGTATATTGCTATGCTGCGCGATATTCCCCGTTACTACGACCAGCAGATCGGTAATATGCGCGCTGGCCTGAAACGAGGCTTCACCCCACCGCAAATCACCTTGCAAGGCCGTGACATCGGTGTCGAACAGGTCGTCCAAGCGAAGAATATCGAGGACAATCCGTTCTACGCACCCTTCAAGATACTCCCGGCGACGATCCCCGCAACCGTCCAAACGCAGCTACGCGCCGAAGCCCAGGCCGCCATCGCGGAAGCAGTCGTTCCCAGTCATCAAAAGCTTCTTACATTTCTGCGCCGGGAATATATGCCCGGCGCGCGCAAGGGTTTGGCCGCCTACGAGTTGCCCGACGGCAAGGCTTATTATGCATCGAAAATCCGCGAGTTCGTGACCCTCGATAAAAGCCCGGAGGAAATTCATAGAATCGGCCTGAGTGAAATAACGCGCATTCGGGGCCGGATGGCGGATGTCATGAAAGAGGTCGGTTTCAAGGGCGACCTGCCCGCCTTCCTAACCTTCTTGCGCATCGACCCGCAATTTTATCCCAAGACGCCGCAGGAGTTGCTCTTCCGCGCGGCATGGATCGCCAAGACGTTCGACGGCAAGGCATCGCAATATTTCGGTCGGATGCCGCGGATGCGGTTCGCGATCAAACCTGTGCCCGCCGATGTCGCGCCTTTCTATACCGGTGGACGGGGTGGCCCGGGCATCTATCTGGTCAACACGTATAATCTGCCCTCGCGCCCCTTTTATTCGCAGGTTGCCCTGACGCTGCATGAAAGCGCACCGGGCCACGCCATGCAGATGCCATTGGCAGCGGAAAACAAGGCATTGCCGACCTATCGCCGCGACACCTACCTCTCGTCTTACGGCGAGGGCTGGGCACTTTATTGTGAGGCGTTGGGCGAGGAAATGGGAATGTATGAAACGCCTTACGACCGGTTCGGAATGCTGAGCTATCAGGCGTGGCGCGCGGCGCGGCTTGTGGTGGATACCGGCATCCATGCGATGGGTTGGACCCGTAAACAGGCGCAGGATTACATGCGCAACAATACGGCCTTGTCGGACCATGAAATCGAAACGGAAGTCGACCGCTACATCGCTTGGCCCGGGCAGGCGTTATCATATTATATGGGCGAACTGGCCTTCCTGGACGCCCGCAAAAAGGCAGAACGGGCATTGGGTCCGAAGTTCAACGTTCGGGCCTTCCACGATGCTGTGTTGGAAACAGGGTCGGTCCCATTGCCGATGATCGAGCAACTGGTGGATCAGTTGATCGCCGATGGCGGCAAAGGGCCGTATCCCGATGAGGAATGATTGAGTTCGTAACGGTGGCATTCTGGCCTGAAATGCCTGCTTTTCCGGCGCAGCGACACGACATTTCCGCAAGGAAATAGGTTGATATCTGCCCTTGGAATATTGTATACGATATCTCCAGTATCAGCGAAGATCGGATAAGATGTAATGGCAATTGGTTGGAAGGGCGTGTTTCCGGCGGTCACCACGCAAATACGCGCGGACCTGTCGATAGATCTGCAAGATACGCAGCGTGTCGTCGACGATCTTATAAGGGACGGCGTCACTGGCGTCATCGCTCTAGGCACCGTGGGCGAAAATAACTCTTTGGACTATGACGAAAAGGTCAGCGTCCTTTCGGCCATCGTTGAAGTCGTCGCAGGCCGGGTGCCCGTTATCACCGGTGTATCGGAATATGATACTCGCCGCGCGGTGCGTTATGCGCAGGCCGCCGAAAAGGCAGGGGCCGATGGCCTCATGTTGCTGCCGCCGATGGTCTATGTGCCCAAAGCCCACGAACTTGTGGCCCATTTCAAGGGGGTGGCTGATCAGACCGGCTTGCCGATCATGCTCTATAACAATCCGCCCGCCTATCGAACCGTCATCGACCTCGACGTGCTTTCGGCTCTGGTCGATGTATCCAACATCGTTGCAGTTAAGGAATCGGCGCCCGATACTCGGCGTTTCACGGATTTCCGTAATGCTTTCGGCGATCGCTATACGCTGTTCGCCGGTCTGGACGACGTCGCGCTCGAGGGGCTTTATCTTGGCGCGCAGGGTTGGGTGTCTGGCCTGACCAATGCGTTTCCAAAGGAGTCTGTCGAACTGGTTCGCGCTTTCGAACGAGGCGACCATGCCAAGGCGATGGAAATCTATCGCTGGTTCATGCCGTTGCTGCACCTCGACGCGGAGCATGATCTGGTCCAGTCAATCAAACTGGCCGAAGAAGTGATGGGCCGTGGGTCGGAACGGGTCTTGCCGCCGCGCTACGTGCTACAGGGTGAACGCCGCGCCCAGGTCATCGCCATGGTCGAACAGGCTGCTGCGACACGACCCGACCTGTCGGCGGCCGCTGCCGTCTGATAGGGATCGGCTATGCGCCACACTTTTTTCTGTATCGACGGCCATACCGCCGGCAATCCCGTTCGCCTGGTGGCGGGCGGGGCGCCTCTGCTGCGCGGCGCTTCCATGTCGGAACGGCGTCAGGACTTCCTGAGCCGCTTCGACTGGATTCGCACGGGCCTTTGTTTTGAGCCCCGCGGGCATGACATGATGTCCGGTGGTTTCCTGTATCCGCCCACGGTGCCCGATGCTGACATCGGCATCTTGTTCATAGAAACGAGCGGTTGCCTGCCCATGTGCGGGCATGGCACGATCGGCATCGTCACTTTCGGCCTGGAGCATGGGTTGATCCAACCGACGACGCCCGGCCAGTTGCGGGTCGAGGTACCCGCTGGCGTGATCGACATTGCCTATAAGGCAGAGGGTCAGAAGGTCACGTCGGTACGTATCACCAACGTTCCGGCCTATGTCGCCGCGACCGGCATTCGGGTCGATGTCGAGGGGATTGGCCCGCTAACGATCGACGTCGCTTATGGCGGAAATTATTATGCCATCATCGAACCGCAGGGCGCCTATGTCGGGCTCGATGACATGGGCGCTGCGCGGTTGATCGAACTGAGCGGTCGTATCCGAGAGGCGGTTCGGGAACAATATGAGCCGGTGCATCCGCTCGATCCGACCATCCGGGGCGTAAGCCATATCCTTTGGGCCGATGCGCCGCGCGGCGATGGGGTCGATGGGCGCAATGCGGTCTTTTATGGCGACAAGGCGATTGATCGCAGTCCCTGCGGCACGGGGACATCGGCGCGGCTGGCGCATCTCGCGTCACGCGGGAAGCTGGCTGTCGGCAAGCGGTTTGTCCACGAAAGCTATATCGGTAGCCGCTTTATCGGCCGGATTGAGCAAGAAACATTGCTCGGCGAAAAGCCTGCCATTGTCCCGTCGATTGAGGGATCGGCAGTAGCGACCGGTTTTAATACGATCTGGATTGATCGTACGGACTCATTTTGGGCGGGCTTTCAGGTTACTTAGGCTGGATGTCAGGAGTCGGCGGCGGAGCTTGGGGAAACGGGTAGCCGAACTGCGTAGCAGCGGGTGTGCCGCGAAGTGCCGACGCCTCATCAATGCAATATATTGCCTGACTGGTGACCCCTACGGGAATCGAACCCGTGTTTCAGCCGTGAGAGGGCCGCGTCCTAACCGCTAGACGAAGGGGCCTTTGGATTGCATGTGGCAACCGGCAGGGGCGCGCTCTAGCAGACATTGCGCGCACGTCAAGAGAAAGCACCGATCCGATGATCCATAAAAAACCACCCCATGCAAGCATGGGGTGGCCAAGGTTCAGGGAGGAGACGCCTCCTAAGGGGGAGGCGCCCATACGGCACACCCGAAAGGGGGGCAGGTGCACCGCATGCCATCAAAGTAGGACAGGTCGATTACGCTTTCAAGAGCATACCTGTCCTACGGATCGGAAAGCGTCGAAGATCTATGCGGTGACTTCGGCGGTCAGTTCCGGCATCGGGATCGGCCCTTTGTTCTGGGCAATCTGCGCTTCGAAAATGTCACGCATCAGCTGAAGCGAGAAGAGATGCGCGTAGATGAGCGGAAGCATGCCGTTCTGGTTGATCTTGCGCAGTTGATCGCCGCGCAGTTCGCGTAGTTTTTCCTCGTTTATCATGCGGAAGCCACGATAGACGAAGGGCTGATCGGCAATCGGCGTCTGGATCGTGACTTCGCCGTCCATCAGCAGATCCATGTCCTGAAGGTCGCGCACGAATTGGCCGGTGCGGGCCGCCGCCTGCTCGAAATCCTCGCAGAATTTCAGGACGCCCTGCGTCAATTCGCTCGGCTGGCCGGCTTCGAACAGCGCCTGGCCTTCGTCGAACGCGCCGATGGTGCTGCTGGTGGGATCGAAACACAGGGACAGTTCGTCCGTTTCGGGACGCAGCTTCGCCAGCATCCAGGGGTAACGGCGGACATAGGCCGGGACATAGGCTGGGCCACGCAGCTTGCCTTCGTCATCGACGAAGATGTTGACGCCTTCGTTAAGGCCCATCAGCAGCAGCGGCACGGCATCGTTGCCCGCAGAAAAGATGATGGGGGCAAAGCGCTGCGCCGACACGAACTCGTCGACGGTCAGCGGAACTGCGTGCTGAGTGGTGAGGAACGGCGCGGCATCGGCGGGCTGCACCTTATAATCGACATGATCGGCGCTGCTCAGCGGCAGAAGGTCGTTATAGAAGATCGGCAGGGCATTGGCGGGCGCGCTGGCCATTGTCGGGTCCACTTTTTAAGGGCGCAGGCGGGACGATCCCGCGCCTTGCGCCGGCTTCATAATGGGGCAGGGCGATACTGTCCTTGCCGGGGATGTGCAATCGCTTTGTCGGCGGGCGACCTTCAGCCCTCGCCGGGCAACGGGATGAGCTTGCCCGGATTGAACAGGCCACGCGGGTCGAACGCGGCCTTGATGGCGCGCAGCGCGGCGAGACGCGCCGGGCTGGCGAGGCGGGCGAG
The DNA here is from genome assembly GCF_003248505.1 of Sphingobium sp. Classification (GTDB taxonomy): domain Bacteria; phylum Pseudomonadota; class Alphaproteobacteria; order Sphingomonadales; family Sphingomonadaceae; genus Sphingobium. Next base: position 4,462 of record NZ_QFOA01000098.1, on the reverse strand, counting down.
TTCGGTCCGCTTCATCTGGCCGATGCCATGTTCGGCAGAGATCGATCCGCCGGCCGCCACGACCGCATCGTGCACGAAAGCATTGATGGCCTGCCCCTGCGCCGCGATCCAGGCAGGTCCGTCCCCGGTCCCCCTTGGTGCGCGGACGTGGAAATGGACATTGCCGTCGCCTAGATGACCGAAGGAGGAGGCGGTGGTTCCGGGAAACGCGCGTTCCGCCGCCGCCGCCGCATCGATCATGAAGGCGGGCATCTTCGCCACGGGAACGCTGATGTCATATTGCAGCGCGGGCCCTTGCGCCCTTTCGGCTTCGGAAAGGGATTCGCGTATGCGCCAGAAGGCTTCGGCCTGCGCTTCGTTCGCGGCGATGGCCGCGTCGAGCGCGATCCCCCGTTCGAACGCAGCGGTCAGCGCGTTCTCCAGTCGTTGGGCCGGACCGGGCTCGGCAAGGTCTGCATGGTCGACTTCGATGAGGACATGCCACGGCGTGCGCGTTTCGATAGGGCTGCGGGTGCCGGGAATATGGCCGAGCACGAAGCCCAGCGTCTCATCCGCCAGCACCTCGAAACCCTCGACGCTGTCGCCCAATATCGTCTCGCACAGGCGCAGCAGAGCCAGGGCATCTGCGGGCGTGGCTACGCCCACCCATCCGACCGCCCGCGCTGCGATCGCAGGGGCGAGCCGGAGCGCCGCTGCCGTCACGATGCCCAGCGTCCCCTCCGCGCCGATCAGCAACTGCTTGATGTCGTAACCGCGATTGTCCTTCTTGAGCGCGTCGAGCCCCTCGAAGATGCTGCCGTCAGGTAGCACCGCCTCCACGCCCTCCACCAGTGCGCGCATCGTGCCGTGGCGCAGCACCTGTGTGCCGCCCGCGTTGGTCGACACGAGGCCGCCGATTGTCGCCGACCCCTTCGCGCCGAGGCTGAGCGGGAACCGTCGCCCGACATCTTCCGCTGCGTCATGCAGCACACTGAGGATCACGCCCGCCTCGCACAGCGCGAGATTGTCCTGCGGATCGATCGTGCGGATGCGGTTCATCCGGCGCAGCGAAAGGATCAGCGCCGAACCGTCCGCCGGGGGCGTGGCCCCGCCCACCATGGATGTGTTGCCACCCTGCGGCACGAGCGCGATGCCAAGCTGGGTTGCCAGCTTTACGGCGTCAGCCACTTCCTGTGTGGTGGTGGGCTGAAGGATCGCAGCGGTCTGCCCGTGGTAGCGTCCGCGCCAGTCATGCACCCAGGGCGCGATATCGTCCGGGTCGGTTATGACGCCCTTCGGCCCCAGGATCGCCACGAAGCGATCGACAATATGCTGTCCAATCATGGTACGACGCTATGCGACAGAATTCATCGACGGTTCAACCATTGCCGGGTAGGGGACCGACAAAAGGGGTATGATTTGCTGCCATCTGTCCTGTTGCTGCTGATCGCGCCTGCCGACGAGCGGGTCGAACTGGCGCAGATGTCGATTCAGCAACGCGTCATCATTCGCGTACCCATGGCCCGAAAGGCGAAGTCGCCGCCGCGCCGCCCCGTTGAAGACGACAGCGACTGGCGAGAGAAAAAGGGGCCGCGTTGCATTGCCCTCCGGTCGATACGCGCGGCATCGGTCGTCGTCGACGATGCGGTCGACCTGATCCTGGCCGACGCCCAGCGGTTTCGCGCAAAGCTTGAGCGCGGATGCGATTCGGTCGGTTTCTATTCCGGTTTCTATGTCGAACCCCATGCCGACGGGTCGCTTTGTTCGGGGCGCGACGAATTGCAGGCGCGCAGCGGCGTAAGCTGTGCTATCAATCTTTTCCGTCGCCTTATTCCCCGCGACGGCGACGATTGAAGCGAATTTCTTGACAACGGCTCGATATTTTCGCAAGGCGCGCGCGGTTTGCGCGCATATTATTATTCGCGTTGCACGACGCCCTCTATTTCGGACTCATGAATGACTTTTGCCGATCTCGGCCTATCCGATGAACTGTTGAAGGCTGTGACCGAGTCCGGCTACGACACGCCGACCCCGATCCAGGCGCAGGCCATTCCATCCGTCCTGATGATGCGCGACATCATTGGCATCGCGCAAACGGGCACGGGCAAAACGGCCAGCTTCGTCCTGCCGATGATCGACATTCTGGCGCATGGCCGCGCTCGTGCTTTGATGCCGCGCAGCCTCATTCTGGAGCCGACCCGCGAACTCGCGGCGCAAGTGGCGGAGAATTTCGAGAAATACGGCAAATATCACAAGCTTTCCATGGCGCTGCTGATCGGCGGCGTGCAGATGGGCGATCAGATCAAGGCGCTCGAAAAGGGCGTCGACGTGCTGATTGCGACGCCGGGCCGCCTGATGGACCTGTTCGAGCGCGGCAAAATCCTGCTCAACGGCTGCAACATGCTGGTGATCGACGAGGCGGATCGGATGCTCGACATGGGGTTCATCCCCGACATCGAGCATATCTGCACCAAGCTTCCGGCGCAGCGACAGACATTGCTGTTTTCGGCGACCATGCCGCCGGTCATCAAGAAACTGGCCGACCGGTTCCTGTCCAATCCCAAGTCGATCGAGGTAGCGCGGCCCGCCACCGCTTCGACGAACATCGCTCAGCATCTGGTTAAGGTCGATTCGCGCAAGAAGCGTGAAGCGCTGCGCGCCCTGCTGGACGGGCATGAGGTGCACAGCGCGGTCATCTTCTGCAACCGTAAGACTACGGTTCGCGATCTCAACAAGAGCCTTCAGCGCGACGGCTACCGATCGGGCGAAATCCATGGCGATATCGACCAGTCGTCGCGTATCGCCGAACTGGAACGGTTCCGCGAAGGCAAGGTCAACATCCTCGTCGCATCGGACGTGGCGGCCCGCGGTCTCGACATCAAGGGCGTCAGCCACGTCTTCAACTTCGACGCGCCTTGGCATCCCGACGACTATGTTCACCGCATCGGCCGTACAGGCCGCGCGGGGGCAAAGGGGGTAGCCTACACCTTCGTCACGTCCGAGGATGCCGAAGCGATCGACAATATCCAAAAGCTTATCGGCACCGTCATTCCCTACGCGGATATCCCCGGACGCGGCAGCAGCAGCGATGCGGGAGAAGCCGAAGGTCGTGAGCAGCGCGCCGGAGGGGACCGCAAACCCGCGAGCAGGCATGGCGTAGAACGGGCTGAAGAGCAGCCTTCGCGTGAGCGCCGTCCGCGTGAAGATCGCCCCCGTGAGGACCGCAAGGCACCGCCTGCCGCCGCGCCGCGTCAGCGCCGGTTTGAGGCGGATGATGGCCCCGATGAGGGATGGAACGGCCCGGTGCCCGAATTCCTTTCGGTCGGCTTCGGCGAAACGCTCTCATCCTGATAATCGGCGCCTGCTGCAAGCAGGTTGAGCGTCCGGGTCATGAGCGCGACGAACCGTCCTTCGTCCAGTCGCGCCTTGGGATCGTTCCACGCAGCGCTGACCGAAAACCACGCGCCGTCCTGCCGCTGCACCAGAAAGCTCATGGCCATGACGCCCGGTTCGCTGCCGCCCTTATACCCGATATAGCGCCACCGTTTTGCATCGGCGGGCGCAATGCCGGGGTTGACTGCCATGATCGACAGTGCATCGCCCCCGTGGTGCCGCAGCCAGTGCATCAGCGCGATCATGTCACGCGGTGACGCGAACCATTCGGCGCTGTCTATGGCACTGGGCGTTTCGGCAACGGTGCCGATATCAACCCGCTGCGCCCCCAGTCGCCCGGCGGCATCGCGGAGCAGGGCATGGCGTGCTTTGTTAGACCCGCCGCGCCACAGAGCCAGAAGATCGGCATTGCCAGGCATTTTGAGGGCAAACGCCTCCGCGCTCGTCAACAGCGGCAGCGCACGGTCCGGCATGGCATGACCGGTTTCGAAAACCATCGCATCGACCCGGTAGCGCCCCAGCGCCAGCATCAGCGTGTCGCTTGCGCTGTTGTCGCTTTCGCTGATCATCGCCGTGGCAAGGCTGTGAACCGTAATCGGAGCACCATCGGGCCAACCGAGCAAGCGTCCGGAAAAGCTTTTGGGGCCAAGCGGGACGACATCGCTCCACTGGCGTTCGCCCGCTGCGACGGCCCGCGCCAGTTCGGCGAGGATGTAAAGCTTGTAGCTCGACCCCACCGCCATCGATGCGTCGCCTGCGCTTGCCGGCAGCAGCCATTGCGGCCCGCCATCGCGCAGGCGGGCGATGGCCATGGCGGTTCGTCCCGGCAGGGCGCGGAGTTCCGATGCGACCTTGTCCAGGGTGTCGCCTGCGGTCGCGACCCCGACGATATGCAGGCCTATTACCTTGCCCGGCCCCTGCGGCGCTACGACCAGCGAGAAGCCGACCGTGGCGTGTCGATAACGTATTTCCACCTGCCCTGTCGTATCGCTTTCCATCCGCACCGCGCCCAGCGCCACGGGCCGTCCATGCTGCGTCCGCAATTCTCCCGCAATCGCCCGCCACTGTGCGAGCGGCACGGCGTCGAGGA
>NZ_QFOA01000097.1 GCF_003248505.1 Sphingobium sp. | reverse complement strand
TCTGGGCTTCATCTTCGTTCCTTCGTCACTACGACGAAGCCCAGATCCTCCTTAAATCACAACCTCAAATCTGTGCCATTGGTGCTGACGGCGGACAATACGGTCGGCATTGATGCGTCGGGCGAGTTCTGCGTCAAGATCGATACCGTCCAGATCAACGGGACCGAGACCCGACGCCGCTATGACGAGCTGCGCCATCACGACCATCATCTCTCGCCTTTCGCAGCGATCATTCTCGCTGAGACAGGTCTCGCCATGTCGTTCGAGAAACTGGTCGACTGGTCGTGCGACCAGATCGGTACCTTCGAGCCCGGCTATGATGCGCTCGCGCAGGAACTCGGACTGATCGCACCCCAGATGCGCCTTGTCACCGAATCGGAAATATCCCGCGACGCTTTTGTGCATTGGCATGGGGCGCTCGGCGCCGGCCCCGCCGATGGCGCGATGCGCAACATCACCGGTCAAAATGTCTGGTTGCAGGCGCGGGACAGCCAAGCCGGGATGGATGTAAAGCTCGGTCTCGATGCGAATGGCGGCGAATGGTCGGTCGAGATCAACGCTCCCCCGGTGGCGGGCGATCATAATCGCCTGTCCGGGATTGCGCGCGATCCGAGCGGTGGATTGCATCTGCTGCGCCAAGGCTGGTTGCGTGGCCGACGGCCAGCGCCCGATATCCGAGAGCAGGAATTCGCCGAGAAGGCCGGGCTTACGGCGATACCGGTCGTAGCCACCGGAAAGGCCGCAGCGCGCCGCTGGTTTCTCGTCGCAAGTCTCGACGACCCGCTCGAACGCATTCGCCGCACCACTGCGCGGTTCGTCGAACTCTGCGAAAGGACGCGCACCGGGAAGACTGTTGGTGGCAGCGACGACAAGATCGCATTTGTCACTGATTTCGAGCAGCTGTTCGCCAACGTCGCGACGCTCGACGCGGTGCGTACCGACCCGGTGTCGTCAGACTATGGGGCCTATCTCAGCCTCATCAAGCGCGGCACCTGCTTTCTACCATATGCCACGCCGGACGGGATCGCCTTTGCCCCGTCGCGCTTCATCGGCTATGTCGGTAATAGTTTTGCCCGCCATTCCGCCAACGAGGCCCGCGACGGGCGTCTGACCAACGGTGCGATCAATACGGTCCTCGGTTACGCGCCGGTGCTCGAACTGGCTCTGGAAGAGCAGTATCAACAGTTTTGTGCGCGGCTCGGCTTTGCCCCATCCAAAACCGGGACGTTCGGTGTCGCCCGCAAATATTGGCTCACCGCCGATATGCTTGACCGCCTCGACCTGCTGGCAGAGCAAAAGGTCGTCGAAGACCCAACGCTTACGGCCACCCAGAAAGAGCAGCTGATCCAAGCGCGCATCGGGCAGGGTGAATTCCGGCACGCACTGCTGAGCCATTGGCGGAGCCGGTGCTGCGTCACCGACTGCGCGATCCGCCCGGTACTGCGCGCGTCGCATATCAAGCCCTGGCGGGTATCGTCGAACCGCGAACGGCTTGATCGCTTCAATGGATTGCTGCTGGTCGCCAATGTCGATGCACTGTTCGACCGCTTCCTGATCTCGTTCAGCGACATGGGTGAGATGCTGATCGGACCAGATATCGATCAGGAAGATCTTATCGTCCTAGGTTGTGATCCTGCCCGGCGCATAGCAATGTCCGCCGGGCATTCTCCCTATTTGGAATGGCACCGCGCTGAATTCCGCGCACGAGGTGGCAAGGGTTGATGTTCGGGCAGCAGGCAGTGAGGACCTTTTCGTTGTCGACCAGGTTCAGCCGTTGTCCGCCCACTGATGAACGGCAGCTTCCGGCAGCAGCTGTCGGGCCAAGGGATGGCTATCCGGCAGCAGCGCTACCGTAGAGATTGCTCCCCCGTGTTGATCAGCTACTAACGAGCCGGGCTGCGCGTAATTGCCGCAGGCTCGATCCTTAATTGCCGGGGGCGCATGACACCGCACGAATTCCTGAAAAAATGGCGCAATGTGGAGCTGAAGGAGCGATCCGCATCCCAGAGCCATTTTAACGATCTGTGCGCGCTCCTTGGCGTGCTCGATCCGGTCTCGGCGGACCCCAAGGGCGAATGGTTTACGTTCGAGAAGGGCGCCAACAAGACGAGCGGCGGCAATGGCTGGGCCGATGTGTGGCGACGCGAATGTTTCGGATGGGAGTATAAGGGGCGCCACGCCAATCTAGACAAGGCGTACAGTCAGCTCCTGCAATATTCGGTAGCGCTGGAAAACCCGCCGCTGCTGATCGTGTCCGACATGAACCGGATCGTGATCCGCACCAACTGGACCAACAGCGTCCAGGAAACGCACGAGATCGCGCTGGAGGACCTGACGGATGGCGCAGTGCGCGATCGGTTGAAGGCAGCGTTTGTCGATCCCGAGCAGTTCAAGCCTGCCAAGTCGCGCCAGGAACTGACCGAGGAGACGGCGCGCGAATTCGTCGGCATCGCCCAGCGGCTTCGCGATCGCGGGCACGAGGCGCATCGCGTAGCCCATTTCGTCAACCAGCTCGTCTTCTGCATGTTCGCCGAGGATGTCGGGCTGCTCCCCGACAATCTGTTCACCAAGATGCTGAGCGCCAGCAAGGCGCGGCCCGAACGGTTCGAGGGGAATGCCGCCAAGCTGTTCGGAGCGATGGCAACGGGTGGCGACATCGATTTCACGCCGATCGACTGGTTCAACGGCGGGCTGTTCACCGATGCCAGCGTGCTGCCGGTCGAGAGCGAAGACATCGACCAGCTGCTCGCCGCCGCCCGGCGGGACTGGTCGCAGATCGACCCGTCGATCCTGGGCACGCTGTTCGAACGCGGGCTGGACCCCGCCAAGCGCAGCCAGCTGGGCGCGCATTACACCGATCGCGACAAGATCATGATGATCGTTCGCCCGGTCATCATCGAACCGCTGGAGGCCGAATGGGCCGAGGCGCTAGCAAAGATAACCAGACTGATCGAGAAGGCGCCCAAGCGCACCGCCGAAAAGCTGCTGACCCCGGCGGAACGCGGGCGGGCGACGCGGATGCTGGCCGAGGCAACGGTGATCCATTCGACGTTCATCGAACGGCTGGCCAATTTCCGCGTGCTCGATCCCGCCTGCGGATCGGGCAATTTCCTGTATGTCGCGTTGAAGGCGCTGAAGGACATCGAGCACCGCGCTAATCTGGATGCCGAAGCGCTGGGCCTGCCGCGCGGCTTTCCCCGCGTGGGGCCGGAATGTCTGCTGGGGATCGAACTAAATCCCTATGCCGCCGAATTGGCGCGGGTGAGCGTGTGGATCGGCGAGATCCAGTGGATGCGGCGCAACGGATTCGACGCCGCGAAGAACCCAATCCTGCGCCCGCTGGATACGATCGAGTGCCGGGATGCGGTGCTGAACGCTGATGGCACGCGGGCGGAGTGGCCGGTGGCGGATGTGGTGGTGGGCAACCCGCCGTTTCTGGGCAATAAGAAGATGATCGGAGAGCTTGGCGAGGAGTACACCATCGCGCTGCGTAAGGCGTGGCCGAAAGTGCCGGGCGGTGTCGATCTCGTCTGCTACTGGTTCGCGATGGCGTGGACGATGATTGAAGCCGGGCGTCTGCAACGCGCGGGGCTAGTATCGACCAACTCGATCCGTAGCGGAACGAATCGTGAGGTCCTCACTCCTGTAGTCGAGCACGGTCGGATTTTCGAAGGTTGGAGCGACGAGCAGTGGACCGTGGATGGCGCTGCGGTTCGCGTTTCGATGATCTGCTTCGATCGCGGGGCCGACGTCCGAGCGACGCTAGATGGCGTAAGCGTGGAGCGAATTTTTGCTGACCTATCGGCTAAGCGCGGAGGCGTCGATCTTACGTCCGCAGGCAGATTGCCGACGAACCGGAGCGTGGCATTTCAAGGTCCAGTGAAGGTAGGCGCTTTTGACATAGACGGCGCCCTTGCGCGACATTGGTTAGTGTCGCCACTTAACCCAAATGGGCGACCCAATCGAGATGTCGTGCGCCCCCTCCTTAATGGCCAGGACATAACGCAAAGGCCGTCGGATCGGTGGATCATCGACTTTGGTACTGCATCGGAAGCCGACGCGGCGGTCTATGAAATGCCGTTTGAGCATGTCCGGGAGTTTGTGAAGCCCTTTAGGGATACTAATCGCCGCGATCGACGACGCTTGTTCTGGTGGCAGCACGGTGAAACCGTTCCGGGCATCAAGAAGGCTTCGGTTGAATTGAGCCGCGCGATTTTCACACCCCGCGTTGCGAAGCACCGCCTTTTCGTCTGGACGAATCCAAGCGTACTTCCAGATAGTCGGGTGGTTGTCGTGTGTCGCGACGACGACACCACTTTCGGGGTACTGCATTCGAAATTCCACGAGTATTGGTCGCTCGCACTCGGAGGTTGGCATGGAGTAGGCAATGACCCGCAATACACGCCCTCTCTAGGGTTCGAGACCTTTCCCTTCCCCGAGGGTATGACCCCGAACATTCCCGCCGCCGACTATGCCGATGATCCCCGTGCCCAGGCAATCGCCGCCGCTGCCGGGCGGCTGAACGAACTGCGCGAGAACTGGCTCAACCCCGCCGATCTGGTCGTGCGCGAGCCCGAAGTGGTGCCCGGCTATCCCGATCGCATCCTGCCTAAGGACGAGGCGGGGGCGAAGGAGCTGAAGAAGCGGACGCTGACCAACCTCTACAATGCCCGCCCGCAATGGCTGGCGAACGCGCACGCCGCGCTCGATGCGGCGGTGGCCGACGCCTATGGCTGGGGCGAGGACTGGCGCGCCGGGCTGCTGGACGAGGACGAAATCCTGGCCCGCCTGTTCGCGCTGAATCAAAGCCGTTCGGCTGTGAAAAAGTAACGCCCGCCACGCGCAGCCGGAAGCTGAGCTGGACGTCAGCTCCAGGCGGGAGCCGACGTTCGCCGTACAGCTCTGGAACGGCAGGTAAGTCTAAGGTCCGGTCTACCGATGTCGACCCATTATTGCCGTTTAGACTGCAAATTCGGATGCCCAGATCCGGCCCGTCCGCTTTTTCGGCAGCTTCCGCCAGAACCAGCCATTCGTTCAACACGAAGCCTTCTGGTAGCAATGTTCTCATTTTCGCCGTTGCCGAGTTCGTCGGCGCTTATTCACGGCAGTCCGTCGGCTTCATTTCTGCCGAAGCAGTTCGGCCCCTGTCGTCTGCGGTTGAGCCCCCCCAATCAGGGCTCGACGCAGGCCGTCAGACGGTCATAAGGAACGGGCACTGAACATATGGGCGACCCAAATGATTGAGCAATTTCGAGAAGTTAAACTCGGCGCTAGGCGCGAAGACTTCCTGGCCTTACGAGAGGCGATGATCGCCGTCGACACCGCGAGCTGGCCATATTTGAAGGACCGAGATCTCGATTTCTCGCCGGGTGGGACATCAGTGTTATTTGCCCATCGCGAAGGGGTCCTGCCGAACGCTGACCTCTCAGTGGCCTGGTATAGCGGTCAGGTGACCATCGGGAACATCGTGCCCGAGAATTTCGGGCAGCTTTCGATGGCCGAATATAATGATCTGCTCGTGGACTTCTATCGGGCTCGCTTCGCGCCGGCGGCTGCCAAGCTCGGATTGCAGCCCGAATTGACGGAGGCTCGTCGCGACCTGAGCGAATGGATCAACGTCGGTGCGGTTCGTCAGCTAGTAGCCTTCTCTAACCTCGCGAACAAAGGGACCGGCGCGTCCCACCCAAACGATCGGCAGCGCTGGCTCGATTTCATCATTCGCGTTCATGACGAGGGCAGGCACTTGCCGCCAGAGATCCTCGAGAAGTGGTTGATCGACGAACTTCATTGGCCCGAAAGCGTTGCCTCCGACCTCGCGATTGAATTCGACGGCGCCGCGGAGCTTCTGAAGCGCTACGACGAAACCCGATGAGCGCGGTCGCCGACGTCGCGGCTTCCATCGTTGCTGCAGGCGCACCACTCCTTTTCATCGACACATGCTCGCTCCTCGATATCGTCCGGGGACAGCGGGATGCCTTCACGCGTGACCAGGCAACGGCAGCGGTGACGATCATCGATCTCATTGAAGCGGGGAAGCTATCGCTCGTGCTTCCCGAACAGATCACCAACGAGATGGCGGACAATCTCCAAGGCGTGCAGAAGGATGGCACTAAGTCTATCCGGGCGCTCAATGACCGGGTGCGCCAGATGCACGAGATCATGATGGCGTTCGGCGGAACCGGGCCGGCGATCGTCCTCCCGGCGCCTACTGACTATGAAAATCTTGCCGATGCGATCGTGGCACGATACCTCGCCAAATCGAGCATCACGGAGACAACCAAATCGGCAACCCATAAGGCTGCCCAGCGCGTCATCACGGCGAAGGCGCCTGCAGCAAGCGGCAAACAGTCGTACAAGGACTGCCTGGTACTTGAATCGTGCCTCGAAGTCCTTTCCGCTGCGCGGTCGCTCGGCTTTAGCGCGGGCGCGTATTTCTTGTCGTCGAACATCGCGGAATATGGTGACGCTGCGAAGAAATCTCTTCATCCGCAATTGGTGACTGAATTTGCGGCACATCGGCTCGATTTCGCCAAGAGCTTCCTAGAGCTTCGCTACACGATTGCGATCGCGGCTCTATAGACGCGATCAGACTACAACGCACATGGAGAAGGTGCGGAGACATCAATGCCGCAATTTGTACGAAACGGGCCTATCATACCGGACAAGTTGGTCCAGGAACTAGAGGATGATCGTGTCGTCATCTTTTGCGGCGCAGGAGTTTCGATGGGTGCTGGGTTGCCGAGCTATAACGGTCTCGTCGCTCACTGCTACAAAACCCTGACCCATCCAACCCCGACCGACGATAAAGAATGGCTCTGGCCCGATCGTATGCTCGGGGCTTTGGAGAGCCGATATACGCCCGCGAATGTTCGCCAGATTGTCGCCACGCGCCTAAATCGACGTCCGACGAGCTTAGCGCTGCATCGTGCCATTCTTCGCCTCTCGCGGCTTCGGCGCAGCGAGGGCATGCGTCTGGTCACCACGAATTTCGACACCTTCTTCGAGAAGGCACGCCGGGGCTTGGACTTCGGTCGCGACTTCCAGTACCATGCAGGGCCGATCCTACCCATCCCGCGCGACGATCGCGCAGCCAGTTGGCGCAGCCTGATCTATCTCCACGGGCGCCTTGGAGGATCAGATCAACACCTCGTATTGACCAGTTCCGACTTCGGGCGAGCTTATCTAACCGAGGGCTGGGCCGCGCGATTTATCGTCCGGCTCTTTGCAGATTTCACCGTGCTTTTTCTGGGATACAGCCTGAACGATCCGGTGCTGCGCTACATGACCGACGCGTTCGCTGCGGAAAATCTCGAGATGCGATCTGGTCAACCGCGAGGGCCGGCGTACATCTTCTCGCCTTATGAGGGCGCCGAGCCGCCGGAAAGCCAGCCGTACCGCGATCGCAACCTCGAGCCGATTTTCTATTCGGACGCAACGGATCATGCGGCGCTGCGTGAGACGATTGTCCAGTGGGCCGATTGGCGTGAGGACTATCTCTCGAGCGTCGGCCGAGTCATCAGCGATATCGCGCCCCGCCGTCCAGACGCGATCGACCCGACCGACACCGCGAATCTGATCTGGGCCGTCGCTGGGCGGGCGGACGATCAGGGGTACGGAGCACGAACCTTCGCCGCGGTGGAGCCACGCCCGCCAATCGAATGGCTGTCGCTCTTCGAAGCGACCGATCTTGCGCGCTCGGAGGCTCATCAGGAAACGGTGAGGCAAGCTGCAATGGCCGCAAGGATCGCCCCGCCGGAGCCAGAGCTCGATTTCATACCGCTATTTCCGCTGCAGTCTAACAGTCGGCACATGGCGCTGACATCGACCGGCTACGGGCTGCTGGCGTGGTTTTGCCGGCACCTAGGGACCGAGAGTTTCGTAGATCACGTCATCGAAAAGCTCGGGCAAGGGCGGATGCTTCATCCGCGTTTGCGCCAGGCGATCCGGCGACAGCTCCCGCAAGAACTGGGGTTGCGCGAAGGCTTCAAGCGCTTCTGGTGGATCGTCTCGTCCGAAGGGGGCTGGGTTAGCGCGCGTCGGCGAGACGATCCCGGTTCGCTTTGGACTGCGCAGGGTGGCTATACGTCAGGCGCTGATCGTGAGTGGGTACGTCAAGAAGTTCTGGCAGGCCTGCGACCGCTGCTCGATTTCTCTGCGTCCAGCTATCGCAGCTATCGCGACGCTACCCATCCAGAGCAAGCGGCGGATCCTGTCGGGGACCGGATTTCGGAGATTGCCGATGCGGAGGTAGAACTTGCGGATCGCAACCACGTCAAGGGATTCATCGATACCGTTAACGGCAGCCCGGGTGCCGCGGAATTTTGGGCATGGCTGAACGACGATCTGACCGGCCTCCTGGCCCAAGCCTTGCACCTGTTTGCGGCGGCAGATGAGGCGAATGCCGATAATGATCCGAGCGCCCTGCAGCGCCCTTCAGTTGAGCCGCACCAGCAGAATTATCAGCACCGCCAATGGACCCTGCTTTTCGATCTGATCTGGACGGGTTGGGAGCATATCGACGGCCATGATGCCGCAGCGAGCCGTGCGATCGTGGCACGATGGCGTACGCTGCCGTACCTGTCCTTCCGACGGCTCGTCGCCGCCGCAGTGACCCACAGTGGTCATTTCAGCGACACCGAGAAAGTGGAGATACTGTTAAATGGCTAAGACACCGATGATCTGGGCGTCGGGTGCCAGGAAGGAGGCTATGGCCTTGCTCGGCTCGCTATGGGCAAGTGGGTCGGCGGTCTCACGGGAGCGGATTGTCGAAACCCTGCTCGCCGGACCCTCACCAGATGTTCTCTCGCGCGTCTCCGAGGAGGACCGCGAACGGTCACGCGATCGGCGGATCTTCGACCGTCTGATCGTGGTCGCCCGGGTCGGCAATCCGCCTTTGGATCCGCGTCTTCGATCGGAACTGGATCGCATCGAAGCGGCCTATCCTGGGTGGGCGGCCCCTGAGGGCGAACGCGCTATGTTTTCAACTTGGTCCGAATTCAGACTTGGCTCCGCCACCGATTACGGCGTCGATGATCTGGCCAATCTGCCCCAGGAGGAACTCGTCTCGACGCTACAAGGGACGACGGACCTTCGTGAAGGCCTTCTCGACGCTTGGAAACAGTTCGCCGATACGGACCCCGAGGGCGCGATCGCTGTCCTCGAACTGACCGCGCACAGTGCTAATCCTGGACCTGGGGATATTTGGGAATATGGTTTGTGGGGCTTGCGGGAGAGCGCGAAGCGGCCGGAGCGCCGATCAAGAATCCTGGCCGCGCTCGAGAGTGTTCCCGACGCACTAATCAATGAGCCGGATTTAGCGCGAGCCTGCGCCGATTTTCTGGAAGCAGTTGCCGGAAGTCGTCCGTCGCCGACCGGCGAGGATGCGGTGTGGCGGCTGTTCGATCGCACCCTAGCCCAACTTGAACAGTGCTTTTGGAAAAGGCATTTTTGTTCAATGACATGCACGCACCGGCGCGAGTGTTACCACTACATTTTTGGGTTTGGTTGAGCT
>NZ_QFOA01000096.1 GCF_003248505.1 Sphingobium sp. | reverse complement strand
TCTGGGCTTCATCTTCGTTCCTTCGTCACTACGACGAAGCCCAGATCCTCCTTAAATCACAACCTCAAATCTGTGCCATTGGTGCTGACGGCGGACAGGCAACATCGTCTATCTAGCTGACGATGAGCAGCAGGCCGAAACGGTGGCCGCCATCCTGAATGGTCTGCTCCCCAGCGGCATGGTGATATTCCTCCCCTCCAGTGATGCACTTCCAGGCGACAACGCCCCAGCATCACCGGCTAATTCGGGTTGTCGTGTGGCGGCACTTCGCCGGCTGCGGGCGGCACAGGCTGGAAAGGCCCCAGCTTCTTTGGCACTTGTCCTCAGCGGTGAGGCCGCCAGCAGACGCTACCCACCGCCCGAAGCCTTCGATAGCGCTCCTCCAACCCTCAGAAAGGGCGACGAGATCGCAACGGAGAAGTTCTCTGAATTGGTTTCATCCCTAGGCTATTTCCACGACGACCGGATCGATGAGCCCGGTGAGGTCTCCGTCAGGGGTGACGTCATCGACATTTTTCCGGCAGACGCCGGCTCGCCGGCTCGGATTGAGCATGCGGAGGGCAAGATCGTGTCGATCCGCGTCTACGACCCCATCACTCAACGCTCGAAGTCGGAGCTCGAAAGTCTCGAAATCGGCCGCGCCGCCGAGCCGCCGGTGGAGCAAGCCGCTTCGATCTTCGACCACCTGCAGCCCGGTAACATCGTTTTTGGTGAAAAGGCAGATAGGCGACGGCAGCGCTATCTCCGATTGGCTGAAGACGCAGCGGAGCGTGGGAAGCGAGAGATCGATGCGCTTAGCGAGGAACAATGGTCTGCAGCACTGGCCCCTTGGCGACTAACCGACCTCGAGGCCGAAGCTCAAGAAATTCCGCGCTTTGCAGAGGCGCGCAGTCCAGCGACGGCGCTGGCACGCTTCATCAAGCCGAAGCTCAAGACTCATGCCCTCGTCCTAGCCGGAAGCGAGCGCGATCTGCGGTTCCTACGCCCCAGGCTCGCGAAGAAGCTGACACTCGAGATCGGCAGCGCTGCAAGTCTGGCGGACCTCGTGTCCATGCATTCTGGCGACGTCACCGCAATCGAGCTTCCAGTCGAAAAGGGCTTCATCGACAGCGAGCGGGTCGTCGTCGCTGCGGCAGATGTGCTTGGGAGCCGTGCGTTGGTCGCCAATGCACCATCGTCTGCGGCCGATCCATGGGCTTATGTCAGGTGTGAGGTTCGTGTCGGAGATATCGTCATCCATGAGGACCATGGGATTGGCCGGGTTATGGGTCTGGAGCCTTCGCCAGCCAGTCAGTCCGGGCAGAGTGAGTTGATCGCTCTGGAGTATGCTGGTGGAGCCAGACGGCTTGTCCCTATCGACGAGGCGGATCGCATCTGGCGATACGGCGCGGACGCTGACGCCGTGACCCTGGATAAGTTAGACGGATCGTCCTGGGAGAAGCGCCGTCGTTCGATCCAGGATGCTATTGAAGAGAGCGCAAAGGGCCTGGCGGAACTTGCCACCGCCCGCGCGCGCCTCACGGCGCCAGCGGTGGATCCCGATCCAGTGCTTTATGAGCGTTTCGCGAATGGATTCGAATTCAACGAGACCGCTGACCAGGCGAGGGCAATCAACGCAGTGCGCGATGACCTTTCCAGCGGCAAGCCTATGGACCGCCTAGTCGTCGGGGATGTGGGTTACGGCAAGACCGAAGTTGCCCTTCGCGCGGCCGCGTTGACCGCGCTGGCAGGTTTCCAGGTCATCGTCGCCGCGCCGACTACCGTTCTCGTTCGACAGCACCTGGAGAACTTTCGCCGGCGGTTTGAAGGTTCGGGTATCGTGGTCGAGGGTCTGTCCCGCCTGTCGAGTGCGGCCGACAGGAAGAGGGTCAAGGCGGGTATCGCCGACGGTTCGATTCATGTCGTAGTGGGGACGGGTGCCGTAGCCGGCAAAGGTGTGCGCTATCGGAACCTCGGACTTGTGGTCATCGACGAGGAGCAGCGCTTCGGCACTTCCGACAAAGCACGGCTGCGGGGATCTGGGGACATTCATCTGCTGTCGCTCAGCGCGACGCCCATTCCTAGGACCCTTCAGATGGCGATGGTCGGGCTGCAGAAGATATCCATCATCGCGACGCCTCCCGCTCGTCGACAGCCAATCCGCACCAGCCTCGACACCTTCGACGACATACGCGCGCGGACGGCATTATTGCGGGAGAAGGGACGGGGCGGACAGAGCTTCGTCGTCGTGCCACGGATCGAGGATATGGAAGGACTGGCGAATAAGATCTCGCGCATCGTCCCCGACCTCTCGCTCTTGCGGGCCCATGGGAAGATGCCTGCCGCTGACATAGACGAGGTGATGGTTCGCTTCGCCGATGGCGAAGGGGACATACTGCTTGCGACGAACATAATAGAGGCCGGGTTGGACGTGCCACGCGCCAACACCATGATAGTCTGGCGCGCCGATCGGTTCGGCCTGGCTCAGCTGCATCAACTGCGCGGACGGGTCGGTCGTGGTAATCGGAGAGGGCAGGTGATCCTCCTCACCAGTCCCGAAGACAAGATTGGCGAGCAGACCCTCAAGCGACTGCGGACCCTCGCGACCTTTGATCGGCTCGGCGCCGGTTTTGACATCAGTGCTCGCGATCTGGACATGAGGGGAGCTGGTGACCTTCTAGGCGACGATCAGGCAGGGCATATGAAACTTATCGGCACGGAGCTCTATCAGCACCTCCTTGGCGCCGCGCTACGGCAAGCGCGTGGCGAGACGGTGGAACATTGGTCGCCCGAGCTGAACCTTGGAGAGGAAGGCAGTTTTCCGGAGAGTTGGGTTCCCGAACTTGATCTCAGGCTCGAACTCTACGTCAGGTTGGCGCGCATGAAGACGGAAACTGAACTCGACGCCTTCGAGGAAGAGCTCATCGACCGCTTCGGACCGCTACCGAAGGCTGCGGAGCGGCTGATCGGATGGGCGAGCGTGCGTCTCGCTGCCAAGCTGCTTCAGGTGGAACGCATTGATGCAGGCGCCGCTGCTATCGCGCTCACCCCAAGAAGGGGCTTCGATGCTGATGTTGGGCAGATCGGTCTCGAAGAGAAAAACGGCCGATACCTTCTACGGGAGAAGACGTCCGAAGCCTCGCGATTGCAGCGCGTCCAGTCGCTGCTCAACGCCTTGGGCGGCTAATTAAGCACTCCCGCGCGGAGCCGGCGCCTCGCTGCCGGCTCCCTATTTACGAGAACTGCCGACGGAGCGGCACGAGAATGTCTTCGATCAGGGGTGTGCGATCCAGTCGGAGCGCAGCCCGCCGGATGACTATGGAGATTGGCGCCCGATCTGCCTGACCCATCCCCATCTGAAGGGAGCCGCCCATGGAAGTTTGCTGTGCGCGTGTCTTCCAGGTGCGGTATTCACCCCCGGAAACGAATGCCGCGATCCCAAGGTGCGTTAGACGCTGTGTCGGATCGATGCGCTCCAGGGTCGCGGCAGCGTAGCGAAGTGCGGACTGGAGGCGTTCCCGCACGATCTCCTCGATAATCAGCATGCCTCCGAACCCGCTCATGCGGTCCTTCGTCTCGGTGTCCTCAAGCGAAAGGCGGAACGCGACCGCCCCCTGCTCGGTCAGTCGGATTGATCCGCCCCGATCCTGCTGGACCAGGAGGTCAGGACCATCGAGAGCCACGACGCTCCCCTTGGTCCGGTCAAGGAGACGGCTATCGCCGAACAGCGCCTTCTGTTGCAGTTCCTCCCCGAGGTCGGGGCTCTCCATCTCGATGGGGCGCAGTATCTGTTGGAAGGGGCCGCCGACGATCACGAGTTCGAGCATCGTTGCCGAATGCTGGTTCTGCCTTTCGACCGGTATCAACGCCTTCGCTTTTGCGATCAAACCCTCCTGATCGACCGGGCCTGTCGCGTTGGATAGAATGTAGTCGTGAAGTGACTGCGTGATGGCTTCGTGCAGATCGGTCGCATCCCTGAAGCCACGACGGAAAAGACCGCCTTCCCACGCCTGCACCTCCTAGATGAAGGCGCTCTGTTCGGGCTGCGCCTCCACGCCTTGCTGGATGAATGCCAGGATCGGCTTAGTCCCGCGCGCCTCCCGATATTCCTGATGTGTGGCGGAGATCGCTGAGCCAGGGGGAACGAAACCGTAGTCCGGTCCGAGGATATGGACGACGAGGTCGGCCGCCCGCCCGCCCTGAAGGCAGGCAACCTGCGACGAGTTCGGCTGAGCGGGGAAGTCTTCAGCCATGATGACCTCGTTGCGCAAGGTCGTGATCGCTTTTCGTGCCGCATCACGGAGCGCTTCGTAGCGAGTGATCAGTGAACTGACGAAGACCTTCACCTGACTCTCCAATCTGCCTTTGCGGCGTATTAGGGAATTGCCTCCCGGTCGAACTGAGAGGCGCCCAGATTGATCCAGTCGACTAGGCCGCCATCAGTTCGAAAGGCGACCAGTTGCGGGCGGCGGAGGTTTCGAAGAAGACAACGTCCTGCTCCGAGAGACGGATGAGCTGCTTCGGCTCGATCGCCACGCGCTCACCGGCGCGCACCATCCACACGAGACTGTCCACGGGGCAGTTTGCCCGTGCAAGAAGAGAAGCGGTGTCGATCACTTCGGCGTCGATGCCGAGGAGCTGACCGTCAATGTCGACGATGTGGCGCAGTCCGATATCCGAGAAACCCATTTCTGATCTCCTTCTTCCGATAAATAGGAGATTCGCACGCGCGGGTGTCAGAAGCTGTCACCCCCATGTTCTCGAAGGAGACAAAGTGCATTTACTAGCGTCATCTCCCCGACCGTCCTGCACGGCGTCTCTAGGAGGAGTGGGCTGGCGAATACGACCGCCGAAGCCTGCGCGCGGGATACGGCGACATTGATGCGGTTCAGGGAGAAGAGGAAGTCGATGTCCCGCGGCAATTCCTCACCGCTCGAGGTTGTCATCGACACAAGGCAAACCGGAGCTTCTTGACCTTGGAAACGGTCGACAGTTCCCACGCGTATTCCTGAGGGCAGTGCCGCACGCAACGCGTTCACTTGGGCATTGTAGGGGGCGACGACCAGAATGTCGCCATGTGCGACCACACGTTCCGCGCCGTCGCGTCCGCGATAGGTCGACCCCAGAACCTTAGCGATGTGAGCCCCGATAGCGTCGATCTCCTCGGGACAGACCTGCGATCGCCCGGTATGGGTTACGCTCCTGACGCCGGCTCCAACGAGTGAGGTGCCGTCAGCGCCAAGGAGCGCCTGGGTGCCAGCCGCATCGTCGGGATGGAGGCGTTCCTCGTAGACCGCAGCGGATATGAAGCTGCAGATCAACGGATGCATTCGGCGGCTTACGGGCATGAAGATGCCTCTGTCTTCCGGCACGACGCGATGCCCATCTATGAGATACTCGAGACAAGATTCACCGCTGCGTCCGGGATGCGTCCCCTGTAGCGGCTGCGGCAGCTGCATCGGATCGCCCACCAGGACGAGATTGCGCGCCGCTCTGGACATCGCCATGATGTTCGCCAGTGAGACCTGCCCGGCCTCGTCTACGAAGAGATAGTCGAATGACGGCGCATCGTAGCGGGCGAAATGCCATGCCGTCGCGCCCATCACGTCGGCGGTTTCAATCTCAGGCGCATCATTCGACTGAACAAGCGTTATGCCAGGATGAGAGTCGTCGTCCCCATCGTCGTTCGCCTTCTGAACGACCCGGCACTTGACGCCCTCGCTTGCCGCCCGGTCAGCGATCGCCTCGAGCAGATTGCCGATGGCCTTGTGACTGTTGGAGGAGACGGCGACGCGTTTGCCGGCGCGGATGAGATCAACGATTGAAAGGGCGCTGACATAGGTCTTGCCAGTTCCAGGCGGCCCCTGGATCGCGAGCGTCGTCCCGTTCATGTCCGCGATCGCCGCGCTCGTTTGGGAAGGAAGGTCGCCATTGGGGTCGATGATCCCCGCTGTGCGGGAGCCGCTGCGAAAGACGGGTGGATTACGGGTCAGGAGCTGCTCGACTGCAACCGCGCGACCCGTGTCCTGGATTATGTCTTCGGTGACTGCCGACACCGCATTGCGGAGCGTGGCATTCGCGATGGGCTTGCCGGGAATGAGGTCAAGCCGGTCAGGAAGCGGGCCCTTTGCGGTCGAGCGGCGCAGAACCAGCGTTCCAGTGGTGGCGTCGAGCTCCCGGAGATCGATGTCCTCGGGCATCGCAGCCGGCTTGACGCACGGCTTCTTGCCGGCACGGAGCTTCGTCTCCTGCGCCGGGAAGCGGTATGTCCGCTCGAACGACTTGGCGGTCACTTTCACCGGGTCGCCAATGGCTTCGAGCCCCTGGATGCATTCGAGGTCGTCGAGGAGATCCTCGCTCTCCTGAGCCAATCGATCGAAGATCGCCCACCAGGCAGGCTTGTCCTCGCGCTTGTGGAAGAAGTTCAGGTCGAGGAGGAGATCGGCCACTTCGTCACCTAGTCGGGCTCGGACGGGGACCAATCGCGTCTGAAGCGCGTCAATCTCAGCGTCCTCCTCCGCCACGTTTGACAGCGCACCGGCTTCGGGCACTTCGCCCAACCTTGGCCATGGCATGTCGGCCGGTCGCACGTCGGCGACTAGCCAATCGCGTAGCAGCTGCGTCGAGATGCAGTCGGTCCTGTTGTAGTCGTAGATCTTTTCAAGGAGAGCGTTGTCACCAGTCTCACGCCAGTTCTCGTAGAACACGACGCTCGCACCGGCCGTGGCGACGTCTGCATCGCGCTTCGGCATGTAGAACGCCTCGAGGTCCTTGATCGAATAGCCCTTCTCCGAGGCGATCAGCGATCCTGATACGACCTTGAATAAGTCGACGAAGCGACGTTCGCGTTGGAGCTGGTCCATCGCGGCCTCACCCACCCGATGGGCAGCCGTCAGGCGGCGAAGCGCCGCAATCTCGTAGTTCGCGTAATGGTAGATCCGTGCGTGGGGATGCGCACGCAGGTGATCGACGAAGAATTCCAGTAGATCCGCGACCGCTTGGCCTTCGGCCTCGCGATCATGAGCCCAAAAGGCGCGGAACGCCCAGTCCCCTTCGTCGCGGAACCAAACGCCGTGCAGATACTCTAGACCGCCCTCGTAGTAGGGGTCGCCCTCTATGTCGTAGAACAAGTCACAGTCGTCAGGCTGGGGCAGGAGACCGAAGCCTTTGCCCGGCTGGAAGTCGCGAAGTTCAAAACCGGGGGGACCACCTGCGCGGCGCTTCCGCTGTAGCTTCGCCTGCGTTGTCAGTCGCGACTGCACCTCAGGCGACAGCTTCGGAACCCTGCCTTCGACATCAGCGAGACCGTTAAGAGTCGAGATGCCGAATGCCTCGAGCTTGCCGCGTTGGGACTTGGTGATGCCGGCGACGAGCGACAGGCTGTCCGTCTCTTCCCATTCGGAGCGGCAGTGATCCTTCCACCTGCAAAGGCTGCATCCGGAAACGGGATCGGATCGGGTTTCGGGACGCTCGTGAAGGAACGTCTCGAAGACGTTTCGGGCATTTCGGGCGTAGGAGGCTACGTCAGCCAGCCGGACGGAGAAGCGCGAACCATCACCGAGTTGGAGGTGCGCAGCTTCCGGGCGCAGTTCCTGAACATCCGTCAGCAGGTCGGAATAGAGGGACAGCTGAAGAACGTGCTTCGGATCCGGCTTGCGCTTCAACTTCGTGTCGACCACCTCGTAGGACCAGGGACCAATTGCCGACGGCCGGTCAATTCGTTCCAGGAAATCGGTATAGCCGCCCCAGGCACCGCCTAGTAGCGCTCCCTGAAATATGACGTCCGGCCCATCATGCATCGCTTCGATCGTGAGTTCGACCGAGCGTTCAAGGGGTATGCCGTCCTTCGGTATCTCCACGATCGATCGGCCAGTTTCGCGGAGGCCTTCGAGGAACGCGAGCTCATGGGCGTCGCCCTGACGTTGGAGCAGAACCGCCTCGTCACCATCGGCCGCTGGCTTCACGTCGCCCACTTCCATCAGTCTCAGATCAAGCGTCGTGGCGTGCCTGCACCCCTTGAACCGCATCAGGTCGGAGGCGGAAAGGCGAAGTTTTCCGTCGAGCATGCGCATTATAATTCCCCTTTGGACTCGGAATAGCATATATGGGTGACAAAATCTGTCGGGGTTATCGTCTTGGCCTTTTCGAAAGCGCAGGAACTGCTGAGGCTGGCGATGCTGGCGACTGGACGCCGTGGCGTGACGCTGGAGGACATCCAGGAGGAGTTTGCATGCTCTGAAAGGACAGCGCAGCGTATGACCTTCGCGCTGCAGGCTGCCTTCCCCCAGACTGACTATTCGATCGGCGATGACCGAAGGGCGAGATGGAACATTCCTGCTCGTGCCATTGCTCCGCTCCTGACACCCTCGTCCGAGGAACTCGTCGCACTGGCGGAGGCTATCGTTCAGCTGGACCACGCGGGCATGCCGAAGGAAGCCACACATGCTCGCAGCCTGGAGCGGAAGGTGAGGGCGCTGATACCGCCCGACAAGGGAACGAAGCTCGACGTGGACAAGGAGGCGATCCTAGAGGCGCTCGGACACGCCGCCCGTCCTGGACCCCAGCCTGCCGCCGACGAAGACGTTGTGGAGGCGATCTACGAAGCGTTGAAGGGGCCGAACCTACTTCGTATCATCTATCGGAGGCGGGACGAGGACGAGCCGAGCGAACGTATTGTCGCCCCTCATGGCCTCCTGCTCGGCGTGCGCCGGTATCTTGTCGCGCGGGATACCGGCAAGGGTCCGGAAGCCAATCTGCGACACTACCGGGTCGAAGAGATCTACGAAGCGGAGATGCTCGCCGGATCTTTCGAGATAGATCCCGGATTCAATCTCAAACGACATGCCGAGAAGGGCTTCGGCTCATATGAGAGCGAACGCGAGTTCGGTGAGGTAGTTTGGCGCTTCACGCCGGATGCAGCCGCTCATGCGCGACGCTTCGTCTTCCACCCCACTCAGTCCGCGGAGGAGGGAGAGGATGGATCGCTCACCGTCAGCTTCATGGCGTCAGGGTTCCTTGAGATGACATGGCACCTCTATCAGTGGGGGGATGCCGTGGAGGTCTTGGCGCCGCAAGGGCTCCGCGAGATGGTCCATGAATACCGGCGCGTCTTTCCGGCTCTGCCCTAACGATGACGTCGACTAGCGAATTTAAAGTGGGAAGAGCCTGCATGAGTTACCTTGACGACCTCATCGAAAATGGAACCGGCTTCCAGGTCCGTCGGAGTGCGGCCGGCGCGTCCTTCCGGCCGACCGGCGGATCGGACGCAGAGATGGACGCGTTCCAAGCCGTCGCGAGGAACCTGCTTCGCAACGAGGGCGACGGATACCGCGTGGCCAACACCCACAAGACCAGCGACCGGGCGCAGGACCTTTTCGACACCGTCATAGTGACGATCGACGAATAGCGAAGCGCTCCTTCTGTCGCGCACGAGCGCGGATGGGTGACAGTTTCTGTCATCCACTTGTGAGACTCATTACTTGACGGAAACGAAGGAGTGATTCGTGGGAACGCTCAAGATCATCCATAGCGCCGACTGGCAGCTCGGGAAGCCGTTCG
>NZ_QFOA01000095.1 GCF_003248505.1 Sphingobium sp. | reverse complement strand
GACGTCGACGTCATCAGGTTGTTCGACAGCGAACGCGATAGCACGCGCCACCGATGCCGCCGGGATGGCCTGCTTGTAGAAGTCGAGCACCGTCTCGGCTGCCGTGCCAGACGTCGTGAACTTCAAATCGCTTTCGACAGCTCCAGGCTCGATCGACGTGACACGGACCTTTTCCCCCACCTCGTGGCGCAAGCCCTCGCTGATTGCGCTGACGGCGAACTTGGTGCCGGAGTAGACCGTGCCACCTGGTGCGAAGACCTTGATGCCCGCAACCGAGCTCAGGTTGATGATGTGGCCGCTGCCCTGCTCGAGAAAGCCGGGAAGGGCCGCCGCGATGCCGTAGAGCGTACCCTTCAGATTGACGTCGATCATCTGGTCCCACTCTTCGGTGTTGACCTCGGCCATCGGACGGATCGGCATCAGCCCGGCGTTGTTGATCAGCACGTCGAGGCGGCCGAAGTCGGCAATGATTGCGGCGACGACGGACTGGACCGCCGACTTGTCGGTGACGTCGAGCGCGTAGCTACGTGCCGTGCCGCCGTTTGCGGCGATGTCCGCGACGACCTCGTCGAGCCTGTCCTTGCGCCGCGCGGCGATGGCCACCTTCGCGCCGCGTTCAGCGAGAAGCCGAGCGGTTTCCGCGCCGATACCGGTGCTGCCGCCGGTGATGAGGACGACCTTGCCTTCGATACCTTTGGTCATGGCTGTGTTTCCTTCATTTCAGATGTTGATTTTTCGCCGGATCGCGGCTCCGCCCGAGCGGTAGCCGCGTGGATGAATGAGGCCCTAGAGACCCACGCGAAGCGCAAGTGCCAACAGGCTGATCATCCGCAACGCATCTGTGTCGAACGCCTGTACAAGCCGTGCCCAACCCGCCCATTCTTCAGGCTTGCCCATTCGCACCATCCTCAGGTTGCCGAGACAGGGTTGAGGACAAGCGCGGTGCGCTCGGCCAGATCGCCGATCCGAGAGAGGTAGTTCTGGAAGTGGGGCGTCGCGCGGTGGGCGGCGACCGCATCCGCGTCCGCGTACAGCTCGTCGAGGACGAAACGGTTCGGATCGTTCTGGTCCTGCCAGAGATCGTAGCGCAGATTGCCCGGTTCGGCACGGCTCGGCGTTAGCATAGCGTGGAGCAGAGCGCGCAGGCGGTCGACGGTATCCGCACGGGCGGTGAGGAGGGCGACGATCTTCACGTTGGCGGTCATGGCACCGGTCCTTGTCTTGGTCATATCCGTGGGAGGGCGCACCCTTAGCGCCCCGCCGGTCATCCTGGTGCTCACGCAGCTGCGCGGTCGAGGGCTTCGATCAACGCGTCGGCCATGGCCCGGTCCGACGCCGGATTCTGACCCGTTATCAGCTCACGGTCCACGACGACATTCGAAGCAAAGTTCTTGTCGGTGACCGATACGTTGCCACCGGCCGACCGCAGCGCCTTTTCCATGTCAAAGTAGAGCTCGCCCTTCAGCACTTGCTCCTCAGCGATCTTCTCCTCGCTCGCCGAAAAGACGGTCATGCGGTAGCCCGCGTAGATCCAGTCTCGCGCCAGGTCGGCCGCCCAGGCGTCATCGCCTTCCTCCAGCGCCTTGCGGAAGGCCGAAGCATCCTCGAGCGCGGCGACAACGACCACCGGTCCGTGGCAGAGGAGCGCGGTCGGCTTGGCCGCCGCGTGGAAGTGACGGAGGATCGTGCCCGCATCGCGGTCCACCATCAGGTCGACGATGGGCGCGTGACCTCCCGGCACGAACACGCCAGCAAAGCCGTCCAGACCCTCGTCGACGACCGATTTCAGCGTACGCACGTCGTTCATCGCCGGGTGGCTGGCAAAAAAGTATTTGGCGCGCTGGAATGCCGTCTCATCGCCGCCAAAATGATCAACCGAAACGGAGGCGGCGTCGATGTGCGGCTTGGCACCATTGGGCGTGGCGAGAACAATATCATAGCCGGCGTCGAGCAGAGCCAGCGCGGGGACCGCCGTCTCGTTGAGATACTGACCGACCGTCGCGGTACCGCCGCCACGCAGACCGAGTTGTGTCGCGTTCGACCCAAGAACGAGAACCTGACCCTTGCTCATCTGAACCTCCATGTGCGCGGTGTCCGTCGCCAATGGACGGGTAAGTGGGCCTCGTTGACATATTCTAGAAGTTTATCTTTCTGATTTCAGATATACGTCTGACAGGATGACTGCATGCGCTACGATCTGAACCTGCTGCCGATCTTCGTGGCGTTGATGGAGGAGCGCAGCGTCACCCGGGCTGCCGAGCGCATGGGTATGACGCAGCCCGCCCTGTCTAACGCCCTGTCGCGTCTACGACAGATGCTTCAGGACCAGCTGTTCGTCCGCGAGCGCTATGGCATCCAGCCGACCCCGATCGCGCTTGAACTCTCACCGCTGATCGCCGAGGCACTCGCGCAGCTCGACGACGCGGTCCTCGGTCAGCAGGCCTTCGACCCCGCACACGCCGAACGGCTCTTCACGATCGCGCCGAACGGCTATGTCGAGTTCGTCCTCGTCCCCGCTGTACTGGCGCGCCTGGAGAAGGTCGCGCCCGGCATAAAGCTCCGCCTGACGCCCTACGGCAACGATCTTGTGGAAACAGGCGTCGTGTCGGGCACGACGGCGCTCGTGCTGGGCCGCATCGTCGATCCGCCCGACAACCTCGTCGTCCAGCACCTGATGGACGAAGGGCTCGCCTGCGCCGTCCGCGCCGACCATCCGGCCATCGGCGATGCCATGACGCGCGAGCAGTTTGAGACGATGAAGCACGTCAACATCGTGCCGCCTGGCCGGATGCGCGCCGGGCTGTTCCAGGCGCTGGCGCAGCAGCAGCTTAAGCGCGACGTCGCGATTTCCGTGACCAATTTCTTCGCGGTAGCCGAGATGGTGGCGGTGACCGACTACTGCGCCACCCTGCCCTCGCTCATCTGCAGGCGGCTGATGCACGACCCCCGGCTGAAGATCCTGCCCGCCCCGGTCGACCTCGGCAGCTTTCCCGTGGAAATGGCCTGGCACGTCCGCTACCGGCACGATCCCGCACACCGCTGGCTACGGGCGCTGATCGGCGAGGTCATCACCGACTTCAAGGGCAAGACGGCAGCGACAGCCATGCCGTCGCCAGCGTGATGGACGTCTGTCGGCCGCGCGACGCCGGTTGACTTCCGTAAGCGCCCCTGAAGGCTGAGGTTCCTCTTGCGCATTTCCACCGACGCCATCTCACGAAGCGGCATCGGCTCACCGCGGGCGAAGAGATACCGTCGGCGCATCCGATCATGTGTTCGGCCTCATGCCATTCTTCGGCTACCGCTTCGCGACGCGCCTGCGCGGCCCGAGGGACCGGCGTCTGCATCTGCTGCCGGGCCAGGAAGCGCGGCTGCTGCTGGCCGCATGAGCGGCGATCCGGTCGCAATCGGGCATGTTGACGCCCATTGGGACGAACTGCTGCGTCTCATTATCTCGATCCGCAGCGGCACAGCCACCGCATCGGCGATGCTGCGCAGATTTTCCGCTTACCCACGTTAGAATGGACTGGCGCTGTCGGGATTAACAGGCCATCGATGAAGGCCTGAGGCATCGCAGACCACGTCGCGCAGATTGGCCGGCTCGCCCGTCGACCGCGCGCCGAACTCCAGCATCACGCTGGGGGCGACATAGCCCGATCCGGTTGAGGTCGGTTCGTAGTCGATAAACAGCCGATCACCTTCGACGCGGATCGTCGCCGCCAGACCTTCCGTTGCCAGGGCGTCGGCGATCACCGGCTGCACTACAGAGCCAACCCATTCCGGCAGCCGGCGACGAACCTCGCTGGACCAGCGCTTTTCCTCGCTTCGTGTTTTCGGCAGGCCCTCGCCATTGTCCCCGACCAGGTCAGGCGCGATGGCCCGGATGTCGTAGGTCAGATCCACATCTTCGGAAAACCGATGGATGACCTGATAGGCTTTCGACAGCGATGTGCCGCCCTTGAACACCAGATGCTCACCAAGCGGCGCCGCGTAGAGCGTGCTCAACGCCACACCACCCAGACGTCCTTTTCGAGCAGATGCGCGGGCCGCCCCGAACGATCAGCCGCGACGCCAAGGGCGTCGCGGCGATCCTGAGCCGAGAGGAGCAGGAAGGTTTCAGCCATAGGCCGCCTTCCCGACACTCTGCGCCAACCATGTCGGAAGCTGCGGCGCGGCCGCCACCAATTCGCCAAAGGCGCCAGGCGGCAGCTTTCGCTTCAATGTCCTGAGCGCAGTTTCGGCTTTCTCCGGGCCGAGCCAGGCCAAGGCCCGGACGGCCTCTCCCGCCGGCCGGTTGGCCATAGCCAGTTGCCAGCGCGGGGCATGGCGCAATTCCACGACCTGCTTGCCGAGATTCATCTTCCGGCTGCGCCCGGAGGTCAGATAGACCGAGCGAACCGGCACCTGCGTTGTCAGGCCAAGGGCGTTTGCGGCCGCCGCACCGTTCGAGACGATGGTCTCGCCACGCTGGCTGGCAAGGGCTTCCACAGCCTGTTCCACCGACGGCGCGCGCGTCCCAAATCGACTGGCGACGGGGCGGAGATAGACACCGCGCCCAGCCCGGATGAGTTGTTCGCGCTCGGCCAGACGCGACAAGGCCTGGTCCACCGCGGCGCGATTGCCGAGATGGAGCAGCCCCTTGGCGGACACAGAAGCGCCCTCGGGCAAACCCGCCATATGCGACAGAATCTGTTCGGTCAGCCGTGTCATCGTCTTTCTCCTGTCAGGAACATACGCAGTTTTCTGACAGTTTTCAAGGAAACAGGTCCGGGACGGAAAGCTGGGACAAGGGGGAAAGCCTTCCCCTGCGGTCGAGCCTCGGGTCTCGCCCGACCCCTTCTGCGGGGAGATCCCCCAGGCTGTGCAAAAACTAACTTTCACGACGAGTCGCCCGCGCCCGCTTCGGAGTCAGCTATGCCGTTCGCGCACCTATCGCAGTCGCCGGATAGCTCCCGATTGGTGTTCGAAAAAGCCGATCGCGGTATTGTCGCGTCGAGATGCTGGAGGGGTGGCCACACCTATGATAGCGTGGTGCTGATGGTACTAGGTCGAAACAATGTCCAAATCTCTGGGCAGGGGAACCGCGCGATGATGTTCGCGCACGGGTTCGGCTGCGACCAGCATATGTGGACCGCTGTTGCCCGGGCGTTCGAGGCTGATTTTCGCGTCGTGCTCTTCGATCATGTCGGTGCCGGACAATCCGACCTCGGTGCGTACGATGCCGCGAAATATGCGAGCCTGGATGGCTATGCTGACGATGTCGTCGAGATAGGCCGTGCGCTTGACCTCAGTGATGCCGTGTTCGTCGGGCACTCAGTCAGCGCCATGATCGGCGGCCTCGCCAGCGTTAAGGCACCGGGGATGTTCTCTGACTTGATCATGGTTGGCCCATCTCCACGCTATGTCGACGATGATGACTATGTCGGCGGCTTCAGCCACGCCCAGGTCGAGGAATTGCTCGAGTTCCTCGCCGACAATCACTTGGGTTGGTCGGCGGCCATGGCGCCGGTGATCATGGGCAATCCCGATCAGCCCGAACTCGGCGCGGCGCTTGAACAAAGCTTTTGTGCGACCGATCCTGAAATTGCGCGGCAATTCGCACGCGCGACTTTCTTCTCAGACAACCGTGCCGACTTGCCGAAGATCACAGCGCGCACGCTCGTGCTGCAATGTCGCGAGGATATCATCGCGCCGCCATGCGTCGGTGAATATGTTCACGCACAGGTTCCAGGCAGCAGATATACGCTGCTCGATGCGACCGGCCACTGTCCCAATCTGAGCGCCCCGGAGCAGGTAACGGCGGCGATCCGCGCTTTTGTCTAGCCCGGTTGCTGACGACGATCTCGCCGATCTGGTCGAGAATCTCCCGTGCGGCTATCTCTCGCTGTCGCCCGATGGCCGCGTGCTGCGGATCAACGCCACGCTTGCCGGTTGGCTCGCATCTGACGCCACGGCGCTCGTGGGCCAATCGATTCACGCGTTGCTAAGCTTCGGCGGGCGCATTGCCTACGAAACGCATCTCGCGCCGATGCTTCGACTGCAAGGCAAGGTCGATGAAATCGCGCTCGACCTGCTGAGGTCCGATGGCGGGAAGCTGCCAGTTATCGCGAACGCCACCGAAAAGCGCGCCAACGATGGTACGCATGTCCTGACGCGTGTCACTTTGTTCAAAGCTGTCGAGCGGCGAGCCTTTGAGCGGACGCTCGTCGATGCTCGAACAAAAGCCGAAGCGGCTGCCAGTGCCGAGCACGATGACGCGGTATTGCGCGAGCAGTTCATCGCAGTGCTCGGGCATGATCTGCGCAATCCGCTCGCGGCGCTGGATGCCGGGGTGCGCATGATCGGCGACAGGGAGACATTGAGCGACCGGGGCCGCTTTCTCATCACCGAGATGGCGAAAAGCGTGGGTCGTGCCGCTCAGTTGATCGATAACGTCCTCGACTTCGCGCGCGGCCGTCTGGGAAATGGGATCAGCCTTACGCGCAACGCGCAAGAACCGCTGGGCCCCGTCATCGAGCAGGTTGTAAACGAGATCCGCGTGGCGTCGCCGGAACGGCGCATCATCACGTCTCTGGCCATCGAAGAGAATGTCGATTGCGATCGGGCGCGTATCGCGCAACTCGCGTCCAACCTCATTGCCAATGCCGTCACTCATGGCGCCCCCGAAATCGCGATCGAAGTGTCGGCCCGCACAGAGGGCGGCAATTTTATCCTATGCGTCTCGAACGGCGGGGCGCCGATTCCGCCCGCCGCCCGCGCACAGTTGTTTCAGCCATTTTTTCGCGGGGCGGTGCGCCGGAGCCAACAAGGACTGGGGCTCGGCCTGTTCATCGTCAATGAGATCGCCAAGGCGCATGGCGGAACGATGGAGGTAATATCGTCCGACGCCATAACGCAGTTCGTGTTCTCGATGCCCCTGACTGACAGCCGTGATCGAAGCCAGTGATGGAGGCGCGGCAGCCAAATGCCCGACTATCGAGGCGCTCTGCCCAGAAACTTCAGGTGACCGATAACCACCCGATGCCGGAACCGCTCGACTCGACTCCTGAACGCCTGATCTGAATTGCCTGTCGGCCATCCGGCTGTCCGCTAAACTTCGAGATGTTGCGAGGGCGGGAGGTGCGCATGGGCTTCATTGAAGGCATGGATCGTGGGCAGGCTGCTCTCCTGCCACCTTGCGTTGATGACTACGTAGCGCCGGACGCTTTGGTCCGCGTGGTCGATGCCTTCGTCGCCAACCTCGATCTGGTCGACCTCGGGTTCGACCGCGCGATCAGCGCCGCTACCGGCAGACCTGGTTATCATCCGGCCGACATGCTCCGCCTCTACATATGGGGCTATCTCAATCAGGTGCGCTCGTCCCGCCTGCTAGAGCGCGCCTGCCATCGCGACCTCGAGGCGCTCTGGTTGTTGCGGCGGCTCACCCCGGACTACCGGACGATCGCCGCCTTCCGGCACGACAATCCCGAGGCGATCGTCGCCTCGAGCGCCGCGTTCGTCCAGTTTTGCCGGAGCCACGGCTTGATAGGCGGTCAGACGGTCGCCCTGGACGGCACGAAGATGCGAGCCGTTGCCAGCCCGAAAAATATTGCAGGCGCAGAGAGACTGGCGCGTGACCTTGCGCATACCGAGCGCGAGATCAGCTACTATCTGGATCGACTGGACACTATTGATGAGCAGGTAGAGCAAGGGTTCGGCGACAAGCCGGCCCACCGCGAAGCATTCGGGGGCGCCATTGCCGCGCTCCGGCAGCGTCGGGAACGCTTAGCCAAGCGCCAGCTCGAACTCGAAAAGCGCGAGGAGAAGGTTCTGGTCTTCGGCGAGCCGGAAGCCAGACCGATGGGCTACGGCCGCGCTCCGAAAATGCCTTCCTACAATCTTCAGAGCGTTGTCGATGTGGAAAGCGGCCTCATCATCCATCACGATGTTTTCAATGACGCAAACGACAGCCACCTCCTTCATCCAATGTCGACGGGCGCCAAGGGAGTGCTCGATGCCAAGAAACTCCATGTTCTGACAGATGGCGGCTATTCAAATGCTGAGGAAGTTGCCCGATGCGAGCGCGACGCGATCATGGTGTCAGCGCCGATCAAGCGCGGCGCCATGAACAGCGAACATTTCCGTCCCACTCAGTTCATCTATGACGACGTGAGCGACACGATCCGTTGCCCTGCCGGCGCAACGCTCCGACCATCGGGCAAGCACACACGCAATCGAGCGATCCGCTACCGAACGAGCGCGTGCAAGGCGTGCGCCATAAAATCGCAATGCACCCCCGGCGCCCAGCGCACGATCCATCGCCTGTTCGATCAGGCCGCCCTCGATCGAATGGAAGCCCGCATATATGCTGAACCAGATCTAATGAGGATCAGGCGCTGCACCGTCGAGCACCCCTTCGGCACAATCAAACGAATGTCAGGTGGCGGCAGATTCCTGACGCGCGGACTGAGAGCGGTGAAAGCGGAAGCGGCCCTGTCGATCCTAGCATTCAACGTTCTCCATGCCGTGAACGCCTTCGGGCACCGGAAAATGATCGGGACTGCCTGATCCGCTCGGCCCTTCGGGCCGATTTGTTGGCGGAGGCGTTGCAGAGTTTCTGCACAGCCTGCCCCGCAACGCCCCCCATAGAGTGAGAGTGCGGACGGGGTTTCCCGTGACGGGTTGAGGGCCGGAGAAGAGGTCTCCGGCGCCCGTCGCGGAGAACCGCGATGTTCAGGAAAAACCACGGCGCCCGCGCCAGTTCAGGCCGGGCGAGCCTCTATGACGACATCACCGACAAGATCATCGCTGAGCTTGAGGCGGGCCGCGCGCCCTGGGTCCAGCCATGGGGATCGGCCGCGGCCAAGGCGCCGCTCGCCATGCCCCGAAACGCTGCGACCGGACGGCACTATTCCGGCATCAACGTGCTCATCCTCTGGGGGGCGGTGATCCAGCACGGCTTCCCCGGCCAGAGTTGGCTCACCTTCCGCCAGGCGCTGTCGCTGGGCGGCAATGTCCGCAAGGGCGAGCACGGCACGACCGTCGTCTATGCCGACCGCTTCACGCCGGAGGACGAGAAGAGCCGAGCCCACGAGACCGGCGAGGACGCCGCCGCGATTCCCTTCCTCAAGCGCTTCACCGTCTTCAGCGCCGCGCAATGCGACGGCCTGCCGGACAACATCGCCGCCATCGCTCCACCGCCGCCGCCTGGCCTCATCGAGCCGCGCGTCGAGGCTCTGATCGAAGCGACGGGCATCGATTTCCGCATCGGCGGCGATCGCGCCTTCTATGTGCCGGCGCACGACTATGTGCAGGTGCCGCCGCCGCAGGCCTATTTCGAGCCGATCAACTGGCACCGCACGGCCCTGCACGAACTCGGGCACGCCAGCGGCCATGCCTCCCGGCTCGGTCGCGACCTGACCGGCGGCTTCGGCACGAAGAAATACGCCTTCGAGGAGCTGGTGGCCTTATCTGGACAGTCTGCGCCGTCCGCAACATTGCAGTAAGGTCGGCGATGGACGCCCACGGTAGGCAGTAATCAGGCTGGCCGTAGCGCTGACCCA
>NZ_QFOA01000013.1 GCF_003248505.1 Sphingobium sp. | reverse complement strand
CAATACGGTCATGGAAGGCATGTCCGTTCAGGCGCGCGACGGCGCTACGATCAACGAACTGCTCTCCATCGCCAAAATGGCACTCGATCGATGGCCGGCTGCGGTGTGATGGTCGAAGCGTGCTCGTCCTCGGTGTTCTTGCAACAAGCCTCTGTCGATCTGCAGCAAAGCCCACTCCGACCGAAGTCCGCATGCCCAAATCATCATCCCATTCCGGGAGACCGCAGCGTTCGACAGGATTTTTGAACAGCCGCGGAAAGTTGTGACACCAAGTATCGATATTTATTTGTGCGTGGCGGGGATCTACCTATCCGCCTCGCTCGAACGAATAGCCGAACACATCTGATAGGATGAAAGCACATGAAACGCGTGACGCTGCCAGGCGGGGAAGTCGTTCCTTCAATGGGTCAAGGCACCTGGAAGATGGGCGAACGTGCCGAGCGGCGATCCGATGAGATCGCCGCGCTACGCGCCGGTGTCGAGTTGGGCCTGACGCTCATAGACACCGCCGAAATGTACGGCGACGGTGCGGCGGAAACGCTGATATGCGAGGCGCTGGGCAGCTTTCGCGACCAGTTGTTCCTCGTCAGCAAGGCATATCCGCAGAATGCATCGCGCTCCCGCCTTGCTGGTGCGTGCGAGGCGAGCCTGAAGCGGCTCGGCACCGATCGGCTCGACCTCTACCTTCTCCACTGGCGGGGATCGGTGCCGCTCACTGAAACAGTGGAGGCATTGGAGACGCTGAAATCGGCGGGAAAAATTCGGCACTGGGGTGTCAGCAACCTCGATACCGATGATATGGACGAGCTTGTCGCTGCCGGCGGGGGGGGCTGCGTGACCGATCAGATCCTTTACAATCTGGTCCGTCGGGGCCCCGAATTGGACCTTTTGCCTTGGCTCGCCGAGCACAAAGTGCCTGTCATGGCGTATAGTCCGGTCGAGCAGGGACGACTTTCTACGCACCCCGCTCTCGACAAAATTGCAGCCGAGGTTGGTGCAACCCCTGTGCAGGTCGCACTTTCCTGGACGTTGCGGCACGATGGCCTCATCGCCATCCCGAAAGCGAGTTCAGTCGCACATGTGCGGGAGAACCGCGCGGCCGCCGATATCGTTCTTTCCGATGCCCAACTTGCGACGCTCGACGCGGCATTTCCTAGGCCAGGCAACCGTCGTCCACTTGAAATGCTGTAGCGTCAGATGGCGATATTCTCTCTCGAAGGCACTGACGTGACCCGCGTGATAGTTGGCCGCATTGATGATAGAGCTACGTCGTGAAATCGGCGGAATGCATGGATCGGATCGGATTGTTTCCTGTGTTTCTCGCTTGACGATAGATCCCGAAAGTACGGTTTTTCGGGGCATCTCGGAAAAACCCAATAAATTCATAAGCCGGCCAATTTTCCAGGATGTATGACGGTATATCGCCGCAAGAAATATTTTTAATTGCTATATTTCAAGGATTTATGCTTTCAATCAATAATCGAGTGGGAATGATTCGGGACCGCCAGAGAGGCTGCAACGACGTCTACCGCTTGATGAGCGGCAGCGTCTATTCGTCGTCCCGTCCGAGCGCCTTTTATGCCTTCTCCAGCGTACACTGGAGCGGATGCTGGTTCTGGCGGGCGAAGTCCATCACTTGGTTCACCTTCGTTTCGGCGACTTCATAGCTGAAGATGCCACACACCCCGACTCCGCGCTGGTGGACATGCAGCATGACGCGGGTCGCTTCCTCCATGTCCATACGGAAGAAATTCTGAAGCACATGCACGACGAACTCCATCGGAGTATAGTCGTCGTTCAGCATCAGCACCTTGTAGAGAGAGGGCTTTTTCGTCCGCGCGCGGGTGCGCGTGGCGATGCCGACGCTGGGGCCGCCCGGCCCTTCGCCCTCATCATCTGAGTCGCGGTCTGCCATGCGGGCAGTCAGGGCCGAAACGGTGGTGCTGCTGATGTTCATGATGAGGGAGGATATGGCAATTCGCCCCGCCATGACAAGGGGCGGCAGCGCCGCTTGCCGCGTCCCGCCCCCCTATCGAAACAAGAACAAGGGTGCGCTTCCCCTATGGAAGCGCACCCTCGATTCAAACCCCGCTCAGGAAGGGTTTCAGGCGGCCAGCGACTTTACCTTGTCGGTGACGACGGTCACGCGCTCGGTCAGCGGCTGGGCGACATCGCCGGCCAGCTTGACCATCGCTTCGCTGTGACGCGCCGCTTCCTTGGTGAATTCGTCGAAGCTGCTGGAGAGGAGCTGCGACTGAAGCTGGAAGAATTCGGTCGGGGTCTTGACGGTCGAGAAGCTCTTCATCGACGCGGTCGCCTTCTCGAAGCTCTTGCGGGTATAGTCCACCGCTTCCTGACCGATCGATTCCATCGCCTTGGCAGCGATCTTGCCCGATTCGACCATAGCCTCGACATTGCCCTTGGCGATGTCGCTCAGTTCCTCGATCGCCTTGGTCGACTTTTCGACGTGCGCCTTGGTCTTCTGGTTGAAGTCGGCATAGGCGGTTTCGAACTTGGCCTTGGTGTCTTCCGCGAACTTCTTACCGTTTTCGATAACTTCGTTCATAATCTTGGTTCCTTCTGGGCCGGACAGCGGCTGGGTCGCAACGGGATCGGCCTGTTCCGGCAGGCTCTCTGTAATCGGGGTCGGAGCCACGGGCTCCGTGGGCGTGGGCAGCGCCTCCTGCGGTTCGGGCGCTGCATCGACCGCCGTTGTGGCGGCGATGGCTGCAACCGGCGTGGCGGGCTTTGCGGTCGTCGGGCGACGCGGCGGCCTTGCGGGCGTGCCGATTGCCGCTTCCGCAGCTTTCAGCGCTTCGCTCGCCGACAATGCGGGCGATCCGCTCTTATCACGCGGTCTGCGCCCAGATGCCTTGGGAGGAACTGCCATACCCATTCTCCGATTTGCTGCACTGCACAATAAAGCGTTTGCGGTCGTCGCGCAAGATGTTTTTGTGCACTGCAACAAAATCGAAACGAAGATACGAAATGCGCGGCTCAGCGTTGTCTGACGTAGCGTCCGGGCGCGTCCTCGATGGCCTTGAGCGATCCCTTCCCCGGGATGCGCGCGCCCTTCACCTTTACCATTTGCGGATCCAGCTTTTCGAGCCATTGCCGCCAGTCGGGCCACCAGCTGCCCTTCGTTTCCGTCGACGCTGCCAGAAATTCGTCGAGCGTGGCGTGGACGCCCTCTGACGACCAATATTGATATTTCATCGCGGCGGGCGGGTTCACCACGCCGGCGATGTGGCCGGATCCCGCCAGCAGGAACCGCACCGGTCCGCCCAGATGATGGGTGAGCTTCCACACGCTTCGCAGGGGCGCGATATGGTCCTCTCGTCCGGCCTGGACATAGGCGGGCGTCTTGACATTTCTCAGGTCGATGGGCGTACCGTCGACGCTGATCGCGCCCGGCTGCACCAACAGATTGTCACGATAAAGCTGCGTCAGGTAATCGCGATGCCAGCGCGCAGGCAGGTTGGTCGTATCGCCGTTCCAGTGGAGCAGGTCGAAGGGCGGGTAATCGTGCCCCAACAGATAATTGTTGACCACATAGTTCCAGATCAGGTCGCGCCCGCGCAGCAGGTTGAAGGTCGCGGCCATATAACGCCCGTCCAGAAAGCCGGACGACGACAACTGATCCACCAGTTTCATCTGCTCGTCATCGACGAAGAGGGTGAGGTCGCCCGCCTCGCTGAAATCCACTTGCGCCGTGAAGAAGGTCGCGCTCGCCACCTTGCCCGCCTCGCCCCGCGCGGCCAGCAGCGCCAGCGTCGCGGCGAGCGTCGTCCCGGCGACGCAATATCCGATGGCGTGGACGCTCTCCACTCCCAACAGGCCGCGCACCGTATCGATCGCGTCGACTTGCCCTTTCAGGATATAATCGTCCCAGACGAGGTCCTTCATCGATGCGTCGGCCGACTTCCACGACACCAGGAAGACGCTCAGCCCTTGGTCCACCGCCCATTTGACGAAGCTTTTTTCAGGCGAGAGATCGAGGATATAGAAGCGGTTGATCCACGGCGGAAAGATGACGAGCGGCGTCGCCAGCACCGTGTCGGTCGCCGGAGCATAATGGATCAACTGATAGAGCGGGGTTTCGTAAATCACCTTGCCCGGCGTCA
The DNA here is from genome assembly GCF_003248505.1 of Sphingobium sp. GTDB lineage: Bacteria > Pseudomonadota > Alphaproteobacteria > Sphingomonadales > Sphingomonadaceae > Sphingobium. The sequence continues at coordinate 59,003 of NZ_QFOA01000013.1, read as the reverse complement.
CCGCGATGTTGCGGCCCAGTTCGAACGCGGTGCCATCGGTATGCGTCAGCTGCCCCTTCTGGATGTCGGCGAACATGTGCTTGAGGCCGGTGACCAGATTTTCGCCCCCGCTCTCGATCGTCTTCTGCACGACCTGCGGGTTCATCAACGGAAAGTTGCTGGGCGCCATCGCGTCAACGATGCCGCCGGTGGCAAACCGCAGCTTCGCCTTCTGTTTGGGGTCCACACCGTCGACCGCGTCGGCCACCTGCATCAGATAGTCGGACACCAGCAGATAGCTCTGCCGGATGAGGTCGTAGAAAGGATGTTCGGTCCAGGCGGGATCGGCAAAGCGCCGGTCGCGACGCGCGGCGGGGCTGTCGGCAGGCGCAGGCTCGGCCCGTTCGCGCAGCAACCCGCCCGAATCGAGGAAACGCCGCCACAGCGCCATCCCCTCGTCGGCGAAGCTGCTCTGGATGCGGGCGATGGCCTGCGGGTCGAAGGGCGGGCTCTGGCCGGTGGCGTTCGCCGCCTGCTCCAGTATCAATTGCTGGGCGCGGCCGATGACCTGCGTCCATTGCTGCATATCCTCCAGCGTCGGCAGGTGCGGCTCCATGACGTCGTTCTTCTCCATGGCCACTCTCCTTTTGCTGGCGTTCGCACGCGCGCCGCTTTCGCTGGCGCGTCCCCCACCGGCGGGTTATAGCCGGAATGTGACGCGCCCACGGCGCGGTACGCACTATTCCTTACCGAGAGCTTCGAGGAAAGCCCCTATAATGTCCGAAGAATTCTATCGCATGAAGCGTCTGCCGCCCTATGTCATCGCCGAAGTCAATGCGATGCGCGCGGCCGCCCGTGCGGCGGGAGAGGACATCATCGACCTTGGCATGGGCAATCCCGACCTGCCGCCGCCCGATCACGTGATCGCGAAACTGATCGAAGTCGCGCAAAAGCCGAGCGCGCACGGCTATTCGCAATCGCGCGGCATCCCTGGTCTGCGCAAGGCGCAGGCCAACTATTACGGTCGCCGTTTCGGCGTGGACATCGATCCCGATACCGAAGTGGTTGTCACCATGGGATCGAAAGAGGGGCTCGCCAGCCTCGCGACCGCGATCACCGAACCGGGCGACGTGGTGCTGGCCCCCAATCCCAGCTATCCCATCCACACCTTCGGCTTCATCATCGCGGGCGCGACGATCCGTTCGGTGCCCACGACGCCGGACGAAAATTATTTCCGCTCGCTCGACCGCGCCATGGCCTTCACCGTGCCGCGCCCGTCGATCCTGGTCGTCAACTATCCGTCCAATCCGACCGCCGAAACGGTCGACCTCGCTTTCTATGAACGGCTGGTCGCGTGGGCGAAGGAGAACAGGGTCTGGGTACTGAGCGACTTGGCCTATTCCGAACTTTATTATGACGGCAATCCCACGCCCTCCATCCTTCAGGTGCCCGGCGCAAAGGATGTGGCGATCGAATTCACCTCGCTCAGCAAGACTTATTCGATGGCGGGGTGGCGCATGGGGTTTGCCGTGGGCAACCGCAAGCTCATCGCGGCGATGACACGGGTCAAATCCTATCTCGATTATGGCGCGTTCACCCCGATTCAGGCAGCCGCGTGCGCCGCGCTGAACGGCCCGCAGGATATCGTCGAAAAGAACAGGCAACTCTATCATAAGCGCCGCGACGTGCTGGTCGAAAGCTTCGCGCGCGCGGGGTGGGACATTCCGCCCGCACGCGCATCGATGTTCTGCTGGGCGCCGCTGCCACCCGCGCTCAAGGACATGGGCAGCCTAGAATTTTCCAAGCAACTTCTCACCCACGCCAAGGTCGCGGTTGCGCCGGGCGTCGGCTACGGCGAGGATGGCGAAGGTTTCGTGCGCATCGCCATGGTCGAGAATGAGCAGCGGCTGCGGCAGGCCGCGCGCAACATCAAGCAATATCTCAAGTCGATGGGCATCAATACGCCTTCGTCCAAAGGCGCGGCCTGACCCGCCCGTTGCGAGACGCGCGATGAAGGAAAACCGCGAGCGATGACAGACGCCGCATGATGATCCCCCTGCCCCAGGTCAGCCAGGTGGCGCAGACCATCCAGCTCGCCCTTGCGCCGGTGTTCCTGCTCGCGGGCATCGGCGCGTTCCTCAACGTGTGCGTCAGCCGCCTCGCGCGCGTGATCGACCGCGCCCGTGCGGTCGAACCGCTGGTGCTGACCACGCGCGGCAAGGAACATGATCGCATGGTCGCCGAAATCCGCGTGCTCGACCGGCGGATGAGCGTGGTCAACGGCGCGATCTTCCTGTCTGTATCCTCTGCCTGCGCGGTCTGCCTCGTCGTCATCCTGCTCTTCGCCGGCAACCTGTTCGGTGCGCATCTGGGCACGCCGGTCGCGATTCTCTTCAGCCTGGCCATGGTGCTTCAGGCAGTCGCCTTCGCGACCTTCATCCAGGAAATCCGCCTCGCCTCGCGCACCATCCACATCCGCAACGAAGTGCTCTACCATCAGGCGGAGGAAGAGGAGGCGGGGACGCCATGACCCGTTTCACCGTCAACGACCGCCCCGTGCAATATCGCATGGATCCGGACACACCGCTGCTCTGGGCGCTGCGCGACGCGTCCAACCTCACCGGGACCAAATATGGCTGCGGTACCGGCGATTGCGGCGCGTGCACGGTCGATATCGACGGCGAAGCGATCCGCTCCTGCCAGGTCACCATCGGCAAGACCGAGGGCCGCTTCGTCACCACGATCGAAGCGCTTTCGCCCGATCGCGGCCATCCGCTGCAACAGGCGTTCGCGGCCGACAATGTGTCGCAATGCGGCTATTGCGTCCCCGGTGTCATCATGGCGGCATCCGTTCTACTACGCCGGACCAGCAACCCTTCGGATGAGCAGATCGACGCTGCCATCACCAACATCTGCCGGTGCGGCATCTATCCCCGCCTGCGTGGCGCGATCCAGCGGGCGGGCCGCATCATGCGCGGCGAGGAACGGGTTGCCGCCGCGCCGCCCCCCGGCATCGCGCCGGAAGAGGCCGCCCGCACGGTTCCCGCCCTCGGTCGCCCCACGCCTCCGCCCAAGCGGTGATGGGGTCCGCCAGCCGAACTGCCGTCAGCCCGGCTGCACCATCGGAGCGAGCGCCTGCGCCAGCGTAGCGCCGGAATAGGGCTTTTTCACCAGCGTCACTGTCGTGAACCGCGCCGGCAGGTCGAGGCCGTCGCCATAGCCTGTAGCGAACAGAAACGGGATGCCCCGTTCGGTCAGCAGGTCCGCGACCGGCAGGCTGCTTTCCGACCCCAGGTTGAAATCGAGGACCGCGATGTCCACCGTCCCGCCCTCGATCGCATCCCGCGCCCGCGCGACGTTGGATGCTGTCAGCACTTCGGCGCCCAGATCGCGCAAAGCATCCTCGCCATCCATCGCAATGATCATATTATCCTCGACCAGCAGCACGGACCGCCCCTTGAGCAGGCCGGGCGGCACCGCCGCAACCGGCTTGGGACGTTCGCCCTCCATCAGGTCGGGCAGCACCGATACGACATGGCGCGACGGAATGCAGAAATGCGCTTCGATCCCCGCCAGCCGATAATGGATTTCGGCATGGCCGCCCAGATCGTAAGGAATGGATCGTTCGACCACCGTCGACCCGAAACCGCGCCGCGTAGGCGCGACCACCGCAGGGCCGCCGCTTTCGATCCAGTCGATCAGCAGGCTGCCATCCTCGTCCACCCGCCATTCGATGCTGACGGTTCCGCTATCCGACAAAGCGCCATATTTGGCCGCATTGGTCAGCATCTCGTGGATCACCAACGCCAGCACCGTGAAGCATCCGGGCGTCAGCAGCACATTGGGTCCGGTCAGACGCACCCGGTCGCGCCGGACACCCAGATAGGCGCCCGCCTCCACCTCGATCAGATCGTAGAGCCGCGCCGGGCTCCACCGGTCCGCCGTGATCTGGTCATGCGCGCGGGCGAGCGCGTGGATACGGCTTTCCAGCGTGCCGATGAAATCCTCGACCGAAAGCGCGCTGTCCTTCGTCTGGGATACGAGCCCCCGGATCAGCGACAGGATGTTGCGCACCCGGTGATTGAGTTCGGCGATCAGCAGTTCCTGCTTTTCCTGCGCGCGCTGTCGTTCCGCGTCCGCCGAGTCGGACAGCCGCAACACCACCTCCAGCAACGCGGTGCGCAGCGCTTCGGCGACGCGCAATTCGGCGGGGGTAAAGGGTTTGGCCGTGCCCTGCACGATCTGCGACCAGGCTTCGAAACTCTTGCGCGGTGTCAGGCGCGGGCCGTTGGGGCCGTATTCGATCGCCTTTTCCTGATTGCCCGCCCAGCGCACCGACCGCAGTTGTTCGGCCCGGAACAGCACCACATAGTCGCGGGGCCGCCGGGACAGCGGAATGGCGAGCAGCCCTGCGGTACGGTCGGCATAGCCCGCCGCCTCGGGAATCGCGTCGGTCAGGCGGTCGGTCGTATAGACCTGCCCCGCCGCGGCGCGGTTCAGCATCGCGACGATCGCGGCGAAGGCGGGCTCGTCCGGGGTCAGTCCCGACAGCGTCATCTGCCCGTCGATATAGACGCCCACGCCGTCGGCCGGAATCGTGTCGAAAATGATGTCGCCCATCCAGCGCGCGTTGGTCAGCAGGTCATGGTCCTGCGCCACCGCCGCCAGCAGCCGGTCCGCCACCTGCCGCGACCGGCCTTCATACGCTGCCGTTTCGGCCCGCTCGCGGCTCTCCAGCATCATGGAAAAGATCTGGCCGAACAGCTCCGCCGCGCTTCGCTGTGCAAAAGTCGGCAGGCGCGGGCCATAATGATGGCAGGCGAACAGGCCCCAGAGCCGCCCTTCGACGACGATGGAGATGGAAAGCGAAGCCCCGACGCCCATGTTGCGCAGATATTCGATGTGGATCGGCGATACCGCGCGCGTCAGGCATAGCGACATGTCGAGCGCCGAGCCGAACGGGTCGAGCTGCGGCACCACCGGCACGGGCGTCGCATCGACATCGGCGATGATCCGAAAAATGTTGCGAAGGTAGAGCGCACGCGCCTGCGCGGGGATGTCGGACGCGGGGTAATGCAGCCCGAAGAAGCTTTCGATCCCCGGGCGCAAGGCTTCGGCCACCACTTCGCCATCGCCTGTGCCCGCAAACCTGTAGACCATCACCCGGTCGAACCCGGTGAGCGCCCGCACCTGCCGCGCACCGTCGCGCAGGAAGGCGGAGATGCCTTCGACTTGCCCCAGCCGCGCGACCATGGATCGCACGGTGCTGCTCGCCTCCATCTCGTCATGGCTGGCGGGCTCCGCCTCGATCACCACCAGAGGCCCCGCAAAATGCACCGCCACGTCGAACACCGCGCCGCCCTCGATCAGCGCGAGCGAAAAGATCCGCTCCACCGAATCGGGGCCACGCAACAGGGTGATGCGGTTGCGCAGCGTATGGATCGCCTCGGGGGACAGCATCCCCACGATCGGCTGGCCCAGCATATCGTCGGGTGAAAGGCCTATGAATTCGGCGCTGTTCGCCGATACCCGCGCGACGAGCCAGTCGGCGGTCAGCGCCACCAGGAAACCGAAGGGCTGCACCATGCCCAGCACGTGGATGGGCTCGCGGTCGCAGTGGGTGAGGTCGACCGGCTCGGTCGGGGGCGCGCCGTTGCGTTCAGGCACGGATGGCCGTCCGTTCCGCCTCGCCGGCTTGCGCGAACAGGGCGAAGGCGGCCCGAGCGCCCTGCACGGCGTCCTCCAGCCAGCCTTCGCCGCCTTCCGTCGCCGCGCTGTCGAGCGCGCGCTGGAAGGCTACCCATTCGCCTTTGTCGTGGGCGGCGGACAGATAGGCACGCGGCAATCCGTCCCCCACTTGCCGCGCCAGCATCGCCCCGCCCAGGCGCGATCCCTCCAGCGCATAGCGGATGCCCCACAACGCCCCGTCGCTGCGCGCATCGGGTTGCGGCAGGGGCGCGGGAAGCGCGGCTCCCAGCGCAGCCAGGTCCTGCGCCAACAGCGGCTGACGCGGTTGCGCGGGCGCGACAGCGGCTTCCAGCGGTGCCAGCACACGGGCATGGGCCGTCAGGAAGGCACGATAGGCTTCGCGCGTATCGAGCGAGAAATCAGCGTAGATGGTATCGACCCTGCGATGGTCTGCCATCGTGGCATCGCGCAGGGCCATACGGACATGGCCGACAGTAGAGGCAGCGTTCACACATCGTTCCTACAAGCAGCTACCGCAAAAATCCTTGATCTGCATCAGCTTTCCTGGCGGAAAAGCCCATGGCGAACGATGATGCGACATAGAGTTGGCTTGTGTCGCGTTCGTTGTCCAAAGTAAATGGGACGCTCCATTTCTTTCGCATCGCTGACGAACGGGTTCAGCGTCTCGACATGGCGGGGCTTATAAAAGGCTTCTATCGGTGGCAGCGTGCCCCCGGCCGAGGATGAAAGACGATGCTGAGGAAGATGATCTTGGCGGGAATGATGACCGCCTCCGTTCTGGGCGGCATCACACCCGCCCTTGCGCAGCACGAACAGCCACGCGGCGAACGCCCCGGTGGCGGCGAGCGGGGTCCACGATTCGAAAGGGGGCCGCGCGGCGACGCCGTCGGCCAGGGCTTGCATCGGCCCGATCCCGGCGCGAACTGGCAGGGCCGCAATCCCGAGCGGACCGAACGCCCCGCCGGGCAACCTGGGCCCGCGGGCTGGCAGCGCGGCGGCCCCCGCCCCTTCGACAACGGCCTTCGCGACCGTCCGATCGCTCCGCCCCGCGACTGGACCGGCGCGCAGCGCCCGCCGCAGCCGGACTGGCGAAACGATCGACGGGACGACCGCCGCGACTGGCGTGGGGAGCGCCGCAACGACTGGCGCGACAACCGGCGCGGCTGGAATGGCGGCAACTGGAACAATGGCGCTTGGAATAACGGCGGGTGGAACGGGCGCGACCGCGATTGGAGCCATCGCCTCGACGACCGCGCGCGGTGGAGCGACCAGCGCCGTTGGGACAATGGCTGGCGTCAGGATCGTCGCTATGACTGGCAGGGCTATCGCGCCCGCTACGGCGACCGCTACCGCATCGGCCGCTATTATGCGCCGAGCGGCTGGGGCTATGGCTATCAGCGTTTCTCGATAGGCATCTATCTCAACAGCATGCTGTACGGGAACAGCTACTGGCTCGACGATCCCTACAGCTACCGCCTGCCGCCCGCCTACGGCACATTGCGCTGGATACGCTATTATGACGATGCGCTGCTCGTCGACGTGCGCGACGGCTATGTGGTCGACGCGATCCACAATTTCTTCTGGTGATTGCCGCTTCCTGAACTGGCCTTCAGGAACCACTGGCCCCGGTGCGGTGACGCGCCGGGGCCTTTTCATGCACGCCCCCCTTGTGGCAGGAGGCGCATCATGACGGAACCGATCGACGATGGCGGCATCGCCTCGCCCGCGCGCGCGGCTTTCGGCGACAGCGTGCGCCGCAAGCTCGACCGCAACCCCATGGTCAGCCGCATCGATGCGCCGGACCTTGAAATCTACGGGCGGCAGAATTTCCTGTCGGCGGAGGAATGCGCGGAAATGCGCACGCTGATCGACGCCAGCGCCCGCCCCTCGACGCTGTTTTCCGGCAGCGCCAATGCCGATTATCGCACCAGCCACAGCGGCAACCTGTCGCCATGGAACCCGCTGGTGGAGGCAGTTACCCATCGCATCTGCGCGCTCACCGGCCTGCCCGCCAGCCATGGCGAAACGCTTCAGGGACAACGCTATACCCAAGGTCAGGAATATCGCGTCCATTGCGACTATTTCCCCGCCCATGCGGATTACTGGCAGGCGATGCGCCGCACCGGCGGTCAGCGCACATGGACCGCGATGATCTACCTCTCCCCGGTCGAGGCGGGGGGCGAAACGCATTTCCCCCAGTGCGAATTCATGATCCCCCCGGTCGAGGGCATGATCCTGCTATGGAACAACATGGCCCGCGACGGCGCGCCCAACCGCTTCAGCCTGCACGCCGCCCGACCGGTGGAGCGCGGCACCAAATATGTCGTCACCAAATGGTTTCGCGAGCGCCCCTGGGGCTGACCGTCCCATCCGGTTACACTTTGCGACATAAATGACTGGAGGCTGACGGTGCCATTCCCGGAACGTTCAGTCTGGATGCGGCATATCGGTCTTCGTTGACGCAGATGTCTCCATCGGCGTCGCACAGAATGGGAGAACAGATATGCCTAGCATGCGTAAAATGATCGTCGTCGGCCTGCTGGCCGCCACAGCGGTCCCCAGTGTCGCTTCCGCCCAGTCCTATGGCGAAGCCCGCCGCAGCGAGCAGCGCCTGCGCGAGGAGCAGCGCGACTTGCGCCAGGCGGAGCGCTATGGTGACCGCCGCGACGTGCGCGAAGCCCGGCAGGACGTGCGCGAGGCCCGTCGCGAAGCGCGCGACGACTGGCGCGACTATCGCCGCGACCATCGCGACGTCTATCGCGCCGGTCGCTGGAACGCGCCGTTCCGCTACAATCAGTGGAACGTCGGCGCGACGCTTCGCCCCAATTATTATGCGCCGCGCTATTATATCAGCGACCCCTATCGCTATCGCCTGCGCGCGCCGGGCCGCGACCTGCGCTGGGTCCGCCACTATAACGACGTGCTGCTGGTGAACGTCCGCAACGGTCGCGTTCTCGAAGTCAATCGTGGCTTTTTCTGGTAAATTTCCCAAAGAAAACGGCCCGGAGCGGTGACGCACCGGGCCGTTTTGCTATCCCCGCCTTGGCCGCGCCGCCCGTTTCCGGGCGGGCGCGGCCGATGACGCACGCTCTACAGCGCGCCACCAGTCCGAAAGGGGGGGTGGACCGATTCGCGAACGTTCCACCTGGCGAATGGTTCCTCCCGCATCACGTCAGGACGCCAGCGCCTGCGCGATCAGCTTCCGGCTGTTCTCGACACCGTAGAGCGCGATGAAACTCCCCATGCGCGGTCCCTGATCGGCGCCGAGCAGGGTCTGGTAGAGCGCCTTGAACCAGTCCCGCAATTCGGCAAAGCCGAACGCTTCGTCCTTGCCGATGGCGTAGACGATATTCTGGATATCCTCCGCCGACGCATCCTGCGGCAATGCCGCCAGTTCCGTGTCCAGCTGCCGGAGCGCCGCCGCCTCGTTCGCCTCGGGCGCGCGGCGCTTGAGCGTCGGCGCGACGAAATCGCGATGATAGGCGAGCGCGTGACCGATCAGCGCGTCGAGTTCGGGGTAGGTTTCGGCGCTCGCGCCCGGCACATAATTCTGAAGATAGCTCCACACCTGATCGCGGCTGGCGTCGCCCATCACGCCGACCAGATTCAGGAGCAGCCCGAACGTCACCGGCAACTCACCCTGCGGCAGGTGGCCGTCGTGGATGTGATGCACCGGGTTGCCCAGCTGCTGCTCGATCGCCTGGCGAGGGTAATTGGCGCGGAACTGCCAATATTCGTCCACCGCGCGCGGGATGACGCCCATGTGCAGTTGCTTCGCCTTCTTGGGCTCGCGATAGGCGTAGAAGGCGAGGCTCTCCTGCGGACCGTAGGTCAGCCATTGTTCGAGGCTGAGGCCGTTGCCCTTGGACTTCGAAATCTTCTCGCCCTTCTCGTCGAGGAACATTTCGTAGTTGAACCCTTCGGGCGGACGCCCGCCCAGCGCCTTGCAGATTTTGGACGACTGGGTGACGGAATCGATGAGATCCTTGCCCGCCATTTCATAATCGACGCCCAGCGCATACCATCGCATCGCCCAGTCGACCTTCCATTGCAGCTTTGCGCCACCCGACAGGATCGACTGCTCGACGATGTCCCCGTCATCCTCGAACCGCACGATCCCCGCCTGCGCGTCGATCACCTCCACCGGCACCTGAAGGACGATGCCGCTCCTGGAACTGATCGGCAGAATAGGGGAATAGGTCGCCTGCCGTTCCTTGCGCAGCGTGGGCAGCATGATGTCCATGATCGCCTGATAGCGCCGCAGCACCTGCCGCAGCGCGTCGTCGAACGCCCCCGCCCGATAGCGTTCGGTGGCCGACACGAATTCATATTCGAACCCGAACCGGTCGAGGAATTCGCGCAGCATCGCATTGTTGTGATGGGCGAAACTCTCGAACTTCCCGAACGGATCGGGCACCTGGGTCAGCGGCTTGCCCAGATGCTGCGCCAGCATCGCCTGGTTGGGGACGTTATCGGGCACCTTGCGCAGCCCGTCCATGTCGTCGCTGAACGCCACCAGCCGCGTCGGGATGTCCGACAGCGCGTGATAGGCGTTGCGCACCATCGTCGTGCGCAGCACTTCGTTGAACGTGCCGATATGCGGCAGGCCCGACGGGCCATAGCCCGTTTCGAACAGGATATGCCCCTTGTCCGGCGCGCCGTTGGGATAGCGCTTCAAAAGCTTGCGCGCTTCCTCGTAGGGCCAGGCCTTGGACGCGGTAGCAGCGGTGCGGAGCATATCGGATAATGTCATAGCGCCATCCCCGTAGCTTTTTGCGCCGATAAAGAAAACGGTGTTCGCAGCCTTGAAAGCGCGTTAGTTTCGGCTCCGAATTTAAACATTCTTAACTTTGGTCTTTGATAATCGCTCGCGATAGGAGGCGATATGCAAGTCAAGCGGAGCCGCGAGCGGGTCGCCGTAGACATCCCCGTCGTGGTGACGACGGTGCTGGACAGCCTGGAAGGCACGATCGTCGACCTGACGGAGGGCGGCGCGCAGATCGTCGGCTGCTCGCTGCCGCCGCGCTCGCAATGCCAGATCGACGTCGATGGCTACACTGTGTTCGGCACCGTGCAATGGTCGGAACAGGACCGCATGGGCATCCGCTTCCCGTTCCTGCTGAGCGACGGCCCCCTGTTCGACCATCTGGAAGCCGCGCGCGCGCCAAGCCGCACGGCACAGCCTATGCAGCCTCGCCCGTTGACATCCCCGCCCATGGGTGGATTTGGCCGCCGGATCAATTGACCTGTCGCCTTTTGCGGTTTTCCTTTTGTTCCGCCTCGCCTAGATCGGCGATGTGATCGATCCATCTGCCCTGCCCGCCCTTCACGCCAGCCATGGCGGCATCTGGTTGCGCGAAGGCGGCCATACCCAGGGGCTAGCGAAGGGGCAGGCGATTGCCCGCGCCGCCGAAACCCCGGTGCTGTTGCTGAACGCGCCGCTCACCGGGCAACGCCTGGGATATCCCGAACTCAATGGCCTCGACCTGCTCGAACTTTGGGCCTTCCTGCACCCCGCCCGCTTTCTGGTGCCCACGCCCAAGGGGCTGGCACAGGCGCTGGGCCTGCCTGTGCCCGCCGCCGAATCGGATATTCCCGCGCTGCTTCAGCAGGCTGCCACCGCGATGCTCGACCGGCTGGAGACCCCCGACTGGGCCGAGCGTGAGGGCGCATGGACCGCCGCCCATTCGCTCCATCGCCTGCGGTGGTCATGGTCGCCGCTGGTCGCGCCGCGCATCGCCCGCCCGCGCGAGGCGGAACGCTGGTTGTTTTCCAAGCTCCCCGAATGGGAGGAGGGGCAGCCCCGCCCCGCCCCCCGCACCGTCAGCCTGAACGAAGACGATGTGCTCGCCCGGCTCGACGCGCTGACCGGCGCGCGGGCCGAACCGCGCCCGGGGCAGCGCGCCTATGCCGCCGCCGCGTCCACCGCCTTCCGCCCGCGCAGCCATCGCGACCAACCCAACATGCTGCTTGCCGAAGCGGGCACCGGTATCGGCAAGACGCTGGGCTATCTCGCGCCCGCTTCGCTATGGGCGGGGGAGGCGCAGGGCACCGTCTGGGTTTCCACCTATACCAAGGCGCTGCAACGCCAGCTCGACCGCGAATCGCTCCGCCTCTTTCCCGATCCCGCTCTCGCCGCGCGGCGGGTCGTCGTACGCAAGGGGCGGGAAAATTATCTCTGCCTGCTGAACCTGGAAGACGCGCTGCAAGGCGGCTTTACCGGGCGGGCCGCGATCCTGGCGCAACTGGTGGCGCGCTGGGCGGCGTTCAGCAAGGATGGCGACATGGTGGGCGGCGACCTGCCCGGCTGGCTGCCGACGCTTTTCCGCCGCAACGGGTCGACCGCGCTCACGGACCGGCGCGGCGAATGCATCTATGCCGGCTGCCCCCACTATCGCAAATGCTTCATCGAGCGGTCGGCGCGGGCGAGCGCGGACGCCGATATCGTCATCGCCAATCACGCCCTGGTCATGATCAACGCAGCCCGCGGGCGGGAAACCGGGCAGCGGCCCCAGCGCATCATCTTCGACGAAGGGCATCACCTGTTCGATGCGGCCGATTCGACCTTTTCCGTGGCACTGTCCGGGCAGGAGGCGATTGAGCTGCGCCGCTGGATCATGGGACCGGAAAACGGATCGCGCGGCCGCCGACGGGGTCTGGGTGCGCGGCTTTCCGACATGGCGAGCTATGACGAGGAAGGCGGTCAGGCGATCCGCGCCGCCATTGATGCCGCGCAGGCGCTGCCCGCCGACGATTGGCTGAAACGTGTGGTAGCGGGCGAACCCTTCGGTCCGCTGGAAGCGCTGCTTTGCGCCGTGCGCGGCACCGTCTACGCCCGCGCCGCCGATAGCGGGGAGGCGGACGCTGGCTATGGCCTCGAAACCGAACTCGCCGAACCCGACGGCGCACTGGTGGAGGCCGCGCACGACGCCGCGCTCGCACTCGACGCGCTCATCAAACCGCTCGTCCGCCTCGCCCGCAGGCTGGAAGCGGTGATCGAGGATGCGCCCGACTGGCTCGACGGCCCGGCCCGCGCCCGGATCGAAGGGGCGGTCGCCTCGCTGGGCTGGCGGCGCGACCTGATCGCCGCGTGGCTGGCGCTCCTCGCCCGGATCGGCGGTCCGGCGGATCCCGATTTCGTCGACTGGATGACCGTCGACCGGGTCGAGGGACGTGAGTATGACATCGGCATCCATCGTCACTGGCTCGACCCCACGCGTCCGCTCGCCGAAACGGTGCTGAAGCCGGCGCAGGGCGTGATCGTCACATCCGCGACGCTGAAAGGCGGGGGCGAATGGGACAATGCCGCCGCGCGCAGCGGCGCTGTCCACCTGCCCCACGGCGCGGAGCGGTTCGAAGCGGCAAGCCCCTTCGACTATCCCGACCGCGCCGAAGTGTTGATCGTGACCGACATCAAGCGGGGCGACATCGCCGCTCTGTCGGGCGCCTATGCCCGGCTCATCGAAGCGGCGGGCGGCGGAACGCTCGGCCTGTTCACCGCCATCCGGCGACTGCGCGCCGTCCATGCCCGCATCGCCGACCGGCTGGCGCGCGCCGGATTGCCGCTCTACGCCCAACATGTCGATCCGATGGATACCGGCACGCTCGTCGATATCTTTCGCGACGATCCGCGCGCCTCGCTGCTCGGCACCGATGCGCTGCGCGACGGGGTGGACGTGCCCGGCCATTCCCTTCGCCTCGTGGTGATGGAAGGCGTGCCGTGGTCGAAGCCCACCGTGCTGCACGCGGCGCGGCGACTCGCGGGTGGGGGCAATGCCTATGACGACCGCCTCATCCGGGCGCGGCTCGCTCAGGCGTTCGGCCGCCTCATCCGCCGCGCCGAGGACCGGGGCCAGTTCGTCATCCTGTCCGCCGCGATGCCCAGCCGCCTGCTCACCGCCTTTCCGCCCGGAACGCCGGTCCGCCGCCTGACGCTGGACGAGGCGATCATCGCGGTCAGCGGTCCGCTGCGCGATCAATCGCTTGGCGCACCGTCCGCTTTGGGGCATCAGGGAAGCGAATCCGGCCTGCCGTAACGGAGAGTGAGTTGAAGCGCCTGACCCTGTTGCGCCACGCAAAGTCGGACTGGGACGATCCCGTCGCGCGGGACTTCGACCGCCCTTTGAACCGGCGCGGCGAAAAAGCGGCCCGCCTGATGGGCGATCACGCCGCGCGCAGGGGGATGCATTTCGACAGGCTCGTCGCGTCGCCTGCCGTGCGCGTAGTGCAGACGCTCGATACCTTTCTCGCGAGCCTGGGCGAAGCGCTCGAACCCCATTGGGACCGGCGCATCTATCTTGCATCCTCCTCGACGCTGATGGACGTGGTGCGGGATCTGCCCGACAGCGCGCAAAGCGTCCTGATGGCCGGGCATAATCCAGGGTTCGAGGACCTGATCCTCGACCTCGTGCCCGAAAACGCCGACAACAAGCTGCGCGAGGATGTGGAAGTCAAGTTTCCGACCGCAAGCCTTGTCGTACTCGATCTTGCCATCGACCGGTGGGCGGAGGCGAGCGAGAATGGCGCGACGCTCGTCAGCTTCACCCGTCCGCGCGACCTCGACCCCGCGCTCGGCCCCGAAACCCGCCGATCTGAGGCCCGCTAGGCGGCAAACGCGTCCGTCGCCCGGATCAGCGCGTCCAATATGCCCGGCTCGTTGAAGGCATGGCCTGCCCCCTCGATCATCTCGAACCGCGCCTGCGGCCAGGCGCGATGGAGCGCCCATGCGGTTTCGGCGGGGCAGGCCATGTCGTAACGGCCCTGCACGATGACGCCCGGCACCCGTGCCAGTCGCCCCGCTTCCCGCAGCAACTGCCCATCCTCCATCCAGCCACCATGCGTGAAATAATGATTCTCGATCCGCGCGAAGGCCAGTGCGAAATCGTCCGCATCATGGCTTGCGGAAAGCGCCGGGTCGGGCAGCAGGCGCACCGTCTCCCCCTCCCACACGCTCCACGCCCGCGCCGCCGCGACCTGCGCCGCGCGATCCGCACCGGTCAGGATATGGCGATACGCCGCGACCAGATCGCCACGCTCTCCCGGCGGAATGGGCGCGACGAACCGTTCCCATTTGTCGGGATAGATGCGGCTCGCGCCCTCCTGATAATACCAGTCGATTTCGCTCTTGCGGATGGTGAAGATGCCGCGCAGCACCAGTTCGGTGACCCTCTCGACATGCGCCTGCGCATAGGCAAGCGCCAGCGTCGATCCCCAGCTGCCGCCGAACACCAGCCATGCGTCCACGCCCGCCATCGCCCGCAGCCGTTCGATGTCGGCGACCAGATGCCAGGTGGTGTTCGCCTCCAGGCTCGCATGCGGGGTCGATCGACCGCATGCCCTCTGGTCGAACAGCAGCACGTCATACCGCGCCGGATCGAACAGACGCCGATGATCGGGCGAAATGCCGCCCCCCGGTCCGCCATGCAGAAAAACGGCGGGCTTCGCGCCCGGCGTGCCGACGCGCTCCCAATAGATGCTGTGGCCGTCGCCAACGTCGAGATGGCCGCTGGCATAAGGGTCGATCGGGGGATAAAGCGTGCGCATTCCCGACTTGTAGCATCCCTTCGCCGCGCGGTTCAGCCCCGTTGATACAGATTGCGACAAATCGCTGTCCGCCCTGCCAACATCCTGCGACAAGTCGCGGTTAAGGGAGAGGGGTATGTTCAAGACCTTTGGGGGGTTTCCTTGCGCCGATCCGCGACCATAATGATGCTGCCTTTCCTCCTGGGCGTCGCGCCCCGCGCCCTTATGGCGCAGGAGCAGCCCCGTAGCCCCGCGGCCGCGCCCCAGCCGGTGGAGGAAGACGAGATCGTCGTAACCGGACAGCCGCAGCGCGGCGCGGTGATCGGCGACGTGCAACCCGAACAGCAACTCTCCTCCGCCGACATCCGCGCGCTCGGCGTCACCTCCATCGCCGATATCGTCAGCGAGCTTTCGCCCCAGACCAACGGCACGCCGATCATCCTCCTCAACGGCAAGCGCATATCCAGCTTCGCCGAAATCCGCGACATCCCGTCCGAAGCGGTCGCGCGCATCGACATCCTGCCCGAACAGGTGGCGCTCTCATACGGCTACGCGCCCACGCAAAAGGTGCTGAACGTCGTACTGCGCCAGCGTTTCCGTGCTGAAACCGCCGAGTTGGAAGGCGGCACCACGACACAGGGCGGGCGCGAAAGCGGACAGGCGCAGGGCGGAATCCTGCGCATCCGGGGCGACAACCGCTTCACCCTCAACCTCGAATATAGCCGCGCCGCGAACCTTCTAGAAAGCGAACGTGGGATCGTCCCCACCGCGCCCGCCCGCCCCTTCGCGCTGGGCGGCAACATCGCCTCCACCATGCGCGGGGCGGCCATCGATCCCGCCTTGTCCGCTCTTGCAGGGCAACCTGTCACTATCGCCGCCGTCCCCGCCGGCGCCACAAGCGCCATGCCCACGCTTGCCAGCTTCCTGCCCGGTGCGAACGCGGCGGCGGTCAGCGACATCACAGACTATCGCACGCTCAGCCCCGCGACCGAGAATATCTCGGCCAACGCCACGCTGGCACGCGCGCTGGGCGGCGTATCGGCGACGATCAACGGACGCATCGAATTGTCCGACAGCGATTCGCTTCAGGGCCTGCCGACCACCGCCCTGACCCTGCCCGCCGGCAATCCCTTCTCCCCCTTCGCCGCGCCGGTAACGCTCTATCGCTATCTGGAACAGGGCGGTGCGCTCGGCCAGGGCATCCGGGGCACGACCGGGCATGTCGGGCTGACGCTGAACGGCCAGTTCGGTCGAGGGTGGATGTGGTCCTTCACCGGCAATGGCGACCTGTCGATCACCCGCACCCGCACCGATCGCGGTTTCGCATCGGGGGGCGTGCAGGCGGCGCTCGACGCCGGTGACGCGGCGCTCAATCCCTATGGCGACTTGCCCCCGGCGCTGCTGGGAACGCGCCTCGCCGACACCGCCCGTGCGAAAAGCCAGGCTTTGCAGGGCGATTTCCTCGTCAGCGGATCGCCCTTCACCCTGCCTGCGGGCAAAGTTACGACTTCGATCCGGGTCGGCGCATCGGCCAACGGCTTTGAAAGCCGTTCGGTGCGCGGCGGGATCGAAAGCGGCAACGACTATAGCCGGGAGATCGGCAGCGGCCAGATCAGCGTCGACCTGCCGCTCACCAGCCGGTCGAGGGGCGTGCTGGGCGCGGTGGGCGATATCGGCGTCAACCTGAATGCAGCGGCGCAGCATTATTCGGACTTTGGCACGCTTTCGACGCTGGGCTATGGCCTGCGCTGGCAGCCGGTCGGGGCCATCCAGATTCTGGCGTCGGCAAATCAGGACCGCGCCGCCCCCACCGGATCGCAGATCACCGATCCGCTGATCGCCACGCCCGGCGTCACCGTCTTCGACTATCGCACCGGGCAAAGCGCCTTCGTCACGCAACTGTCGGGTGGCAACGCGGCCCTGTCGGAAAGCGTGCGCGACCAGTTTCGCCTCAGTGCCACGATCAAGCCGTTCGAAAAGCCCAATCTCACGCTCACCGCCACTTATCTCAACAGCCGCACGCGCAACCCCATCGCCGCCTTCCCCACCCCCACCCCGGCGCTGGAGGCGGCATTCCCGCAACGTTTTCTGCGCGACGCGGACGGCACCCTGCTTCAGATCGACGCGCGCCCGCTCAATTTCCTGCGCGCGCAGAGCGAACAGCTACGCTGGGGCTTCGACCTGTCGATTCCGTTGAAATCGCATATCCAGAAAGTCGTCGAAGCCTGGCGCGCCGCAGGCGCAAAGCCCGAAGACCGGCCCAAGGAGCTGGACGATATCCGCGCCGCCTTCTCCCGCGGGCGGCCGCAAGGCGGGACGCCGGACGGCGCAACGCCGCCCCCGCCTCCACCGGGCGGCGGAAATGCCGCCGGCCCGGGGCCGCGCGGACCGGATGGATCGGGCGGTGGGCGACCGGGCGGCGGCTTCGGCGGTCCGGGCGGCTTCGGCGGTCCGGGCGGCTTTGGCGGCGGGCGCGGCGGCGGCGGTGGCGGACGCCTCAGCTTCAGCCTCTACCACACCTGGCATTTCACCGAATCGATCCTGATCGCGCCGGGCGTCGCACCGCTCAACCTGCTGGACGGCGACGCGACCGGATCGTCGGGCGGCCAACCCCGTCACGAGCTTCAGGCGCGCATCGGCTACACCAACAACGGTCTGGGCGCGCGGCTCGGCGTCGACTGGGAAAGCGGCACCCATGTCGACGGTGCGCTGGGCGGCGCGTCGCGGCTCGACTTCGGCAGCCTCGCTACCGCCAACCTGCGCCTGTTCGCCAACTTCACGCAAATGCCCGCGCTGATGAAGCAGGTGCCGTTTCTGCGCGGCGCGCGGATATCGATAGGCATCGACAACCTGTTCAACCAGCGGCGCACGGTGACCGATGCGACCGGCCTTACTCCGCTGCGCTATCAGCCGGGTTATCTCGATCCGGAAGGTCGCACGATATCGATCAGCTTCCGCAAGCTCTTTTTCCCGAACTTCGCGGGCGCACGGCGCTAGCGCAACGATCCAGCGGGAGGTCAGCCCGCCATTGCGCGCTGCGCGCTGCGCAACATGGCAAGGTCGATGGGCGCGGCGAACTCGACCCCGGTTCGTCCGTCCTTCGACCAGCGCGCCGTCGCGTTGACGAACTGGCCTTCGCCGATCTCGATCGCGAGTAGCGTGGCATCCGGCACGTTCCACAATCCCTCGATCAGGGCGCCGGAGGCCGAAATGTTGCGGATGCGCCCGCTATAGACATGGCCTTCATGGTGGATCGACACCGTGCGAAGCATCTTTTTACGATCGGGGCGGCTCGACTTGAACCCATTGGGCGAAGCGACCACGCCTGCATGTTCCTGTGCCGCAAGAACGTCCAAAGCCATCATCGGGCGACCGTAGATATAGCCCTGGATATGGCTGCAACCCAGCTGGCGGATAAGGTCCAGCTCATCCTGCGTTTCCGCGCCTTCGGCTGTGGTGTCCATGCCCAGCGCTTCGGCAAGGCTAACGATGGCCTTGATGATCGCACTGTTGCGGCTCCCCTTCATCGCCGCCCCGCGCACGAAGCTCTGGTCGATCTTGATCTTGTCGAACGGCGCTTTCTTCAAGTAGCCGAGCGAAGAATAACCGGTGCCGAAATCGTCGAGCGCCAGCCGCACGCCGATGGATTTCAACCGGGCGAACATCGTATCGGTGCCGTCATCGTCGTTTAGGAACACGCTTTCGGTGATTTCCAGCTCCAGCCGCTCTGGCGCCAACTGTGCCGCGGCAAGCGCGCTGATGACGGTAGAAGGAAAGGCCGGATTGGCGAACTGCGTGGGCGAGACGTTAACGGCGACGCGGATGCCGTCGGGCCATTGCGCCGCGTCGCGGCAAGCGGTGCGCAGCACCCAGTCGCCGATCTGGGCGATGAGGCCCGTATCCTCGGCAATGGGAACGAAAACCGTCGGCGAAATCGCGCCTCGCACCGGATGCGTCCAGCGCAGCAGCGCTTCATAACCCGTGATCCGCTCCGTGGTCGACGATACGACCGGCTGGTAGGCGACATGCAGCCCGTCCTCGACCAGCGCGCGGCGCAGATCCTGCTCCAGCTGCCGCCGGTCTTCCGCATCGGCATGCATCTCGGACGAATAGAAACGATGCACGCCACGCCCGTCGCCCTTCGCGGCGTAGAGAGCCAGGTCCGCGTTGCGGATCAATGCGTCGGCGGTCACGCCGTCGTGCGGGCAACTCGATATGCCGACCGATACACCGATGACGACCACCGTGCCTTCGATGCGGTAGGGTTCCGACACCGCGCTGATGATCGCCTGCGCCAGATGAGCAGCGGCGGTGCGATCGTGCCTGCCCGGCAGAAGGATCTTGAACTCGTCGCCACCCTGCCGTCCGACGAGCCCCTTTTCGCCCACCACCCGCTGCAAGCGCTGGCTCACCTGCCGCAACAGCGCGTCGCCTGCGGGATGTCCCAGCGTATCGTTGACGCTCTTGAACCGGTCGAGGTCCAGCATCATCAGCGTGCATGCGCCCGGTTTCCCATGGCGTTCGGCGACCGCCTGCTCCAGCGACCGGAGCATCTGGATGCGGTTGGCAAGGCCGGTCAGCGAATCGAACTGGGCGAGCCGCGTCACCTCCGCCTGGCTGCGCCGCATCTCGGTAAGGTCGGTGCCCGATCCGCGGAACCCGTGGAACTGGCCATATTCGTTGAACACCGGCTGGCCCGATATCGACCACCACCGTTCCTCGCCCTTCACCATCGCGGCCAGAACGGGAATGTCGGCAAAGCCCGTGCGCGCCGACAGGTGAAAGCCCATCGTGCGCTCCCCGTCGCCCTGCTTGCGGTCGCCCGGGCGGACGATATCGGTGATCGCCCGGCCGATCAGCGCGTCGGCCGTCAGGTCCAGCGTGCGGGCGAGTGTTTCGGAGATATAGGTGAGGCAGCCCGACCGATCGGTTTCCCAGAACCAGCCGCGCCCCGTCCGCTCATGTTCCTGCAACAGACGGTCGGACCGCTGGGCGCGCAAATCCTGCCGGTGCCGCTCGATCGCGGCGGCCCGATCCACGACCGCCTGCCGCAAAGTCGCGACCAGCATGATGATCGTGCAGCACAGGAGAGCCGCGATCTGCCCCAGGCTGGCGCTACGCACGACCGACACCAGCAAAGCCCCCAGGAAATAGCTGATGCCCAGCAGCCTGCGGTCGCCAAAGATGCAGACGGCCAGCAACGCGACGGTCAGTTCCGGCACCGCCGCCAGGAACAGGCCGCTATGCGCCATCGGGCTGGGCTGGCTCAGCCAGATGCTGAAGCTCAGGCCCGACAGGAACAGCGTCGGCAGCATCAGCCAGTTCTGGACATGCGGGCGCAGCGCGCGGAAGCGGGCGGCGCGCGGAACCGCCATCAGCGCCACGTCGACGACCACCATCACGGCCAGCACCGCGTGGAAGGCCGGGCCGCCCGACAGCGGCGTCAGGCCGAGCAGCAGCACAACGCACAATTTGGCGAGCAGCATCAGCGGCCATAGCCGTGCGATGTGCAGAAAAGCGCCGGAAATCCAGGACGCCGACACTTCGGTCCCGCTCTCCGCAAGTCCCAGCGCCACCATCACGGTGACCGGTCTCAGGGGTGTATCGGAACGTGTCGTACGCGGGAAGGCCATGGCGCGAGAGGTAGCGCCAACTCCTTGCTATTGCCTTACCTTGCGGGAACGACCCGCATGTTCAGACGCGCATCGGCATCAGCACATAAAGCGCGGGACTCTCGTCATTTTCGCGGATCAGCGTGGGCGCCGCGGCATCGGCCAGATGCAGTTCGACGAGGTCGCTGTCGATCTGGCCCAAAATGTCGAGCAGGTAGCGCGCGTTGAAGCCGATATCGAAACCCTCGCCCTGGAAAGCACCGGGCACTTCCTCCGCTGCCGTGCCGTTTTCGGGGCTGGTGACCGACAGGGTGATGCGATCCTTGTCGAGCGTCATCTTGACCGCGCGGGTCTTTTCCGTGGCGATGGTGGCGACGCGGTCGACGCCGTCCTCGAAGCTGCGCGGATCGATCTTGAGCAGCTTGTCGTTCGCGGTCGGGATGACCCGGCTATAGTCTGGGAAGGTGCCGTCGATCAGCTTGCTGGTGAGCACCGCGCTGCCCAGATCGAAGCGGATCTTGCTTGCAGACAGGCTGACCTGCACCGATCCGTCCACTTCGTCGAGCAGCTTGCGCAGTTCGCCGATGCACTTGCGCGGCACGATGATGCCCGGCATCCCTTCCGCGCCGTCGGGCCGCGCCACCGTCACGCGAGCGAGGCGATGGCCGTCGGTGGCCGCAGCCTTCAGCACCGGCTCGGCCTCTTCCGACACATGGAAGTAGATGCCGTTCAGATAATAGCGCGTCTCTTCGGTCGAGATCGCAAAGCGCGTCTTGTCGATGATCTGCTTGAGCGTTTCGGCCGGCAGCTCGAAGCGCGTGGGGAGGTCGCCTTCGGCGATCACCGGGAAATCGTCACGCGGCAGCGTCGACAGGTTGAAGCGCGCGCGCCCCGCCTGGATCAGCATCTTGCCTTCCGCCGCCTGCAACGACACCTGGCTGCCTTCGGGCAGCTTGCGCGCGATGTCGAAAAGGGTGTGGGCGGAAATGGTGGTCGCGCCGGGCTGTTCGACCTGCGCCGCCACGCTTTCCACGACCTGAAGGTCGAGATCGGTCGCCATCAGGCGGATCGCACCGTCTGCCGATGCTTCGATCAGCACGTTCGACAGGATGGGGATGGTGTTCCGCCGTTCGACCACCGACTGGACGTGGCTCAGGCTCTTGAGGAGCGTTGCGCGTTCGATGGTGGCCTTCATGTCCCTGTTCTGTCCGTTTCTTTTGTGCATGGCCGCGATCCGGTCGAATCCCGGCGACAATGATGGATGCTTCTTCATAACCGCTGTTGCGCCCCCTGCAAGCGGGCGCTGTCGGCTTTTGCGGTGAGCCCTCCTGGCAGACCAAGGGTTGCAAAAGCGTAACGCATGCGCTTTGCCACCGGGATGCGCTGCGCCGCCGCCCTCCTCCTGCCCTTGCTGCTCGCGGCCCAGCCCGCACGGGCGCGCGATTCGCTCGGCATTTTCGAGCGTTGGGGCGCATTTCGCGATCCCGCCGGCCCGCGCTGCTACGCCATTGCCCAGCCCGTGCTGCCCCCGGGCCGCAGCGCGCACGGCTTCGCGGCGGTCGGCACCTGGCCCCGGCAAAAGATACGCGGGCAAATCCATTTCCGCCTCAGCCGCCCGCGCCGCCCCGACGCGCCGGTGCTGCTCAAGGTCGGGGAACGCCGCTTCACGCTGGTGGCGGGGCAGATGGACGCCTGGGCCGCCGATGCCCGCGCCGACGCGCAGGTGATCGCCGCCATCCGGTCTGCCACGGGGATGAGCGTCGCGTCGGTCGGCGCGGACGGGCGCGGTTTTGCCGATTCCTACGCCCTCCGGGGCGCGGCCACCGCGATCGACGCCGCCGCCCTGGGGTGCGCGCGGCTGCGCTGAACGCCCGCACGCCTTACATTCGCCCCAAAAATCGGCTATGAGCGCGGCCATGCAAACATCCGCCAGTCCCCTGATGCCGATCCCCGGCGCTATCGACCCTGTGCCCGTGCCGCGCGCCGTCACCCCGCGCGACGATGGCCGCATGGACCTGATGGGCCTGTCGCGCCCGCAGATCAAAGCGCTGTTCGAGGAAGCCGGGCTGGACATCAAGGCGGCAAAGCTGCGCTCCAAGCAGGTCTTCCACTGGCTCTATCATCGCGGCGTCACCGATTTCGAGGCGATGACCGATCTGGCAAAGCCCATGCGCGGCTGGATGGCGGAGCGTTTCGTCGTGGGCCGCCCCCAGGTGGTGGAGGCGCAGGTGTCGAGCGACGGCACCCGCAAATGGCTGCTCCGTTCCGACGACGGGCAGGATTACGAGATGGTGTTCATCCCCGACGCGGATCGGGGCACGCTCTGCGTTTCCAGCCAGGTCGGATGTACCCTCAACTGCAGCTTCTGCCACACCGGCACGATGCGCCTCGTGCGCAACCTCACCCCCGGTGAGATTGTGGGGCAGGTGATGCTGGCCCGCGACGCGCTGGGCGAATGGCCGCGCGGCAACATGGCGTCGGCCAATGACGACGAAGCCGACGACACGCCGCAATACAGCGCCGATGGGCGGATGCTGACCAACATCGTCATGATGGGCATGGGGGAGCCGCTCTACAATTTCGACCATGTGCGCGATGCGCTCAAAGTCGTGATGGACGGCGATGGCCTTGCCCTGTCGAAACGGCGCATCACGCTGTCCACGTCGGGCGTCATTCCGATGATGGCGCGCGCGGGCGAAGAGATCGGCGTCAACCTTGCCGTATCGCTGCACGGCGTGCGCAAGGATGTGCGCGACGAGCTGGTGCCGCTCAATCGCAAGTTCGGGATCGAGGAATTGCTGGCCGCCTGCGCCGCCTATCCCGGAGCCAACAACGCGCGACGCATCACGTTCGAATATGTGATGATCAAGGACAAGAACGACAGCGACGAGGATGCGCGCGAGCTCGTCCGCCTGCTGCGCCACTATCAATTGCCCGCGAAGGTCAACCTCATCCCCTTCAATCCATGGCCGGGCACCGACTATAAATGTTCGACGCCCGAACGGATCAGGCGCTTTTCCGACATCGTGTTCGAAGGCGGCATTTCGGCCCCCGTGCGCACCCCCCGCGGGCGCGACATCATGGCGGCATGCGGGCAGCTCAAATCTGCGAGCGAGAAGAAGAGCAAGGCCGACCTGCGCCGCCTCGCGGAGGAAAAGCAGGCGGCGCTGGGATAATCGCGGACGGCAGGATCGGCCCTGTCGTCCCTTTCATCCCTGCGAAAAAGGGCGGTCGCAATGGACCGCCCTTTCTTTTTTCCTAAATCCGCGAAGGGATCAGAAGCGGAAGCCCACGCCGACGATCGCCGCGTCGCGACCGCCGAAATCGTCTTCATATTCGCTGCGCTGATATTCCGCCGAAATATAGGTGTTGGGCGTCACCGCATATTCCAGACCGCCGCCATAGCGCACGCCTTCCAGCGAGGTATGGCCGCCGCTGACGCCTTCGATGCGGGCGCTGGTATAGCCCACCTTGGCGAACGCCAGCACCTGCGGCGTCACGACATAGCCCGCGCGGAGCGACGCTGCGAGCTCGCGGCTGGCGTCGAGGCCCGCGCCGTCGATGGTGGAATCGCTCAGCGATACTTCCGGACCCACGGTGATGCGCGGCGCAAGCGCCAGATCGTAGCCCGCAGTCACGCCATAGGCGAAGCCCTCTTCGCCCTGCGCCTTGTCCCAGCCCAGCGTCACGCCCGCGCGCGGCCCGGTGAAGGGCGCTGCATCCTGGGCGACGGCAGGAGCGGAAATGGCGGTGGCAGCAGCAATCGCTGCGAAAATCACAGTCTTCATAAAGTCCTCGATATGATGTGAACGACCAAGATGAAATATTCATCAGTCGTTCAGGTTCGACGCAAAGTCGATCTCCGACAAAAGCCGTGCCGTCTTTGTTTTAACCTTGCAGGCTTTACGCCCTTTCAAGTTTAGTGATCTGCGTCCCGATCACAGGCGGTCATCTAGGGTCGTAAAAATGAGTTGCAAAGGGGCACTGGTTAACTTTCCCAAAGTTTATGCCCCTGTGTTGCAAAACTGTGACATCGCTTCCCATCGCGCTTGAAGCTGGATCGGACGGCGAAATCCGGTAGGATCGCGGTCATGCAGCGCGCCCTTCCCCACTCCCACCCTCCGGTCCGGCACCGCCTGTCGACGCGTCTCTGGCACTGGTTCAACGCGTTGTTGCTCTACACCCTCTTCACCAGCGGCCTCGGCATCTTCAATGCCCATCCCCGCCTCTATTGGGGGCAATATGGGGCGAATTTCGAACGTGCCTGGCTGGAACTGGATCGCTTCCCAGGCTGGATCACACTGCCAGCCCATTACAGCCTCGCGCTCTCGCGCCACTGGCATCTCGCTGCCGCCCCGATCTTCGCCTTCGCGCTGCTCGCCTACATGCTGTGGAGCCTGGGCAATCGCCATATCCAGCGCGACCTCGTCCTCACTCGGGCCGATGTCGCGCCCCGCAACGTCTGGCGGGACATCGTCGATCATGCGCGCCTGCGCTTCCCGCGCGGGGAGGCCGCGCACCGGTACGGCGTGCTCCAGAAGGCGAGCTATATCGGTGTCATCTTCCTTGCCCTACCGCTCGTCATCGCGACCGGCCTTACCATGTCGCCGGGGATGAACGCGGCGATGCCCTGGCTCATCGACCTGTTCGGCGGGCGACAATCGGCGCGCTCGATCCACTTCATCGCCGCCTTCGCGCTGGTCGCCTTCTTCCTCGTCCACATCGTCATGGTACTGCTGTCCGGCCCGGTCGGCCAGATGCGCGCGATGATCGCCGGGCGCGGCGGCGTTTTGGGGGCGGACCGCCCATGATCCTGTCTCGCCGCACGCTCCTGCTCGGGGCCGCCGCCACTCTTGGCAGCTGCGACCGCCTCGCGCGGGACGAAAGCTTCCGCAAGGCACTCTTTTCCGCCGAGAATTTTCACAAATGGGCGCAGCGCGGCCTTATGGCGCGGGACGCCCTCGCCCCCGAATTCCGCCCGGATCAGATCTCCCCCATCTTCCGCGCCAACGGCACCGCCAATCCCAATACGCAGGAATATAAGGCGCTTTGGCGGAGCGACTTTGCAGATTGGCGCCTGCGGATCGACGGGCGGGTGACGCGTCAGCTGTCGCTTTCGCTGTCTCAGTTGCGCGCGCTGCCCCACCGCGAACAGATCACCCGGCACGACTGCGTCGAGGGGTGGAGCGCGATCGGGCTATGGCGCGGCGTGCCGTTGAAGACGATCCTCGACGGCGCCGGCCTGCGGTCGGATGCGCGCTATATCGTCTTCCACTGCGCCGACACGATGGGCAATGGCAGCGCTTATTATGAAAGCATCGACCTTGTCGACGCCTTCCACCCCCAGACGATCCTCGCCTTCGCGCTCAACGACCGTCCGCTCTCGGTCGCCAACGGCGCGCCGCTGCGCCTGCGGGTGGAGCGGCAGCTGGGCTACAAGCAGGCCAAATATCTGATGCGGATCGAAGCGGTCCGGTCGCTGGACGGGGTCGCCGGCGGCAAGGGTGGATATTGGGAGGATCATGCAGGCTACGACTGGTATGCCGGCATCTGATCCTGTTATTTGACCCACGTCCGCACCCATGACAAAGGAAGCGAATGAAGTTGTTTGAACGCGTGCTGAAGCGCCTGGTGACACGCGGCCAGGTTCGGGTTTTTTACGCAGACGGGTCCAGTACGACGGTGGGCCAACCCCACCCCGATTTCCCTGACCTCGCCCTTCGCTTCAAGGACAGGCGCGTGCCTTTCGATATCGTCAGGGACCCGCGCCTCGGCATGGCCGAAGCCTGGATCGACGGGCGCATCGGGATAGAGGGCGGCGGCATCATGGAGTTCGTGTCCATGATCCGCGCCAACAATCCATGGGAGGAAGGCCGCTCGATCGATGCGAGGAGCGTCCTGACCCGCGGCCTCAAGAGCGCGCGCCAGAAATTCTGGCGCCTCAATCACAAAGGCCGGTCGAAGGCGAATGTCGCCCATCATTACGACCTGTCGGGCGCGCTTTACGCTCTCTTCCTCGACCGCGACCGGCAATATAGCTGCGCTTATTATCCCGACGCCGACAACGAAGCGGGCATCAGTCTCGAACAGGCGCAGGAGGATAAGAAGGCGCATATCGCCGCCAAGCTGCATCTGAAACCCGGCATGAAAGTGCTGGACATCGGCTGCGGCTGGGGCGGCATGGCGCTCTATCTCCACCGCACCTGCGGCGTCGACGTAACCGGCATCACGCTTTCGGAGGAACAGCTCAAGGTCGCGCGGCAACGGGCCGCCGATGCAGGTGTCGCCGACCATGTCCGCTTCGAACTGATCGACTATCGCGATATGAACGGGCCGTTCGACCGCATCGTTTCGGTCGGCATGTTCGAACATGTCGGCACCGCGCATTATCGCACCTTCTACAATAAATGCCGCGAATTGCTCACCCCTGACGGCGTGATGCTGATCCACACCATTGGGCGGGTGGACGGGCCGGGCATCACCGACGCCTTCACCCAGAAATATATCTTCCCCGGCGGCTACATCCCCGCCCTGTCCGAAATGATCCAGGGCAGTGAAGGCACGCGTCTCATGGTGACCGACGTGGAAGTGCTGCGAGTCCATTACGGCCTCACCATCCGCGAATGGTACAAGCGAACGATGGCGCACAAGGCGGAGATCGTCGCCTTGTACGACGAACGCTTCTTCCGCCTCTGGACCTTCTATCTCGCCGGAGCGGCGACGGTGTTCGAACATGGCAGCATGGTCAATTATCAGGTGCAATATGTCCGCGACCGCCGGGCCCTTCCCCTCACCCGCGACTATATGCGCGACGGCGAGGAGGCCCTGCGCGGACGCTGACTGGCTGAACGCGCGCTGACGGCTGCGTTCCCAGACGGTTAAGCCGGGTCGCGCCATTCTTCCCTCCATGCTCCGCTCCGCTCGGGCGGGCCTAGAGGAGAGAAGACATGGCTATTTTCTGGAAAGGCGCAGCGGCTCTGGCCTTGGCCGTCACAGGGCTCGGCGCGGCTGCGGTCCCGGCGCAGGCGCAATATCACGGTAGCGGCTGGCGCGACGGGCGCGAGGCACGATGGGACGGGCGGCGCGATCATCGCCGCTGGGACGACCGGCGGCACTGGCGGCACGACCGGGGTTGGCGCGGACCCCGCTATGCCTACCGGCAGCGCTGCTGGACCGAGTGGCGCTACGACCGCTACCGGCATCGCGACATGCGCGTTCGCATCTGCCGCTGACCCATATTGATTGAAATCAACCCGCCCGATTGAACTATCGGGCGGGTCCCGGCATTGGACGCCCCATGACCGATCCCATGCCTGTCGTCCACAGCCTGCTGTCGGGCCTCCCCGTCCTTCTTCTGCATCTGGCCAGCGCGACGCTGGTGTGGCTGGCGGCGCTCGCCATCTATCTCTGGATCACCCCGCATGACGAGTTCACGCTGATCCGGGGCGGCAACGAAGCTGCGGCGATCTCACTGGGCGGTGCGGCAGTCGGGTTGGCGGTTCCGCTCGCCTTCTGCCTTGCCGGATCGATCAACGTCTGGGACATCGTGATCTGGGGCAGCGTCACGCTGCTGCTGCAACTCATCGCGTTCCGGATGGTCGACTTCGTGCTTGGCACCCTGTCGGCGCGGATCGAGGCGGATGAACGGTCGGCGGCCATTTTCCTGGCGATGATGAAGGTGGCGATCGCCTGCCTCACCGCCGCCGCCATATCGGGCTGAGCCGATGGCGCGCGGCGGATGCGGCTGCCTTCCTTTCGCGCTTGCAGGCCTGCTGCTTGTTGCGTGGTTCGGGCAGGACGCGGCGATCCCCCCGCTTCAGGTCGAGCATTACGATCCACGCTCGCCGCGCCGCCCGATGCCGCAATGGGGCGACGAACAGTTCGTCATCGCGGATCGCGACGCTCCGTCCGACTCGATGGGTACGGCTTTCGCTGTGGACCGGGACGGCGTGTGGCTGACGGCGGAGCATGTGACGCATGGATGCAGTCGCGTCGGCCTGGAGCAGGGCCGTTTCGCCCGCCCCGTCTCCCGCCTCATCGAAAGCCGGGAGGCCGATGCGGCTCTGCTACCAGACACGCTCGCCAGCCCGCAGGCGTTGCCCCTGTCCCGCCGTGTGCCGCTCCCCGGAACGCCTGGCTTCCACATGGGCTTTCCGGAAGGCGAGCCGACGCTGGTCGTATCCGAACTCATCGGGACGGCGCAGGCGCGCCGCGGGCGCAGCGATGTCACCGAACCGGTCCTCGCCTGGGCCGAACAGGGCCGCCTCCCCGAAGGCGACGGCACCCTGTCGGGCATCAGCGGCGGCCCGGTCCTTGCGGAGGACGGGTATGTCGTCGGCGTCAACAGCGCGTCCACCGACCGGCGCGGGCGCATCCTCACCACCGCGCCCGATGCCATCGCCCGCCTGACCGCCGCGTCGAGGGCGGTGGACGACCGCCCGGTGGCCTACCCTTTCACCGGCCTTGCCGATGCGCAAAGCCGGTTCGAGGGCTGGCTCTCCACCGGCGCGATCCGGCGCATCTTTTGCGATGTCGACGAACGGCGCGGCGGTTGACGCCGGCACCGGGCGGACGCTAGGCGCGGCGCACGACTTTTTGCAGGAATGGCTTCATGAGCGACACGCCCCCCGATCATCTTTCGACGAACCCCAAAAGCCCCCATTTCGACATGGACGTGCTTCAGCGCGGCATCGGCATCCGCTTCAAGGGGCGGGAACGCAAGGATGTGGAGGAATATTGCATATCGGAAGGCTGGATTCGCGTCGCCGCTGGCAAGACACGCGACCGCAAGGGCAATCCTCTGACGATCAAGCTGACCGGCGAGGTCGAAGCCTGGTATGAAAACCCGGCCGAAGGTGCCGAGGAAAAGCCCGTCGACACCGAATAGAACGGGAAGGGGCGCTGCACCGCGCCCCTTTTTTTTCAGTTCATCGCCGATTCCCGCTTCACGTCCGCGATGATCGCGGACAGCGAACGTTGCGTCGGTGCAGCGTCGGCGAAGTTGACCACCGACGGATCGGCTTCCAGCCTCGGCTGCGACTTGCGCTTGGACCTTGCGGTCTTTTCCATCGTGACGCGTACATCGTCGCGCAGAATGGCGGGCGCCGATTTCCAGGCGTCGTCCCCCGCTTTCGCCAGACGAACATAATCGCCCAGCGCGGCGTCGGGCGTGAAATCGTGCAACCTGGCCTTGGCGGGGTAGATGAAGCCGAAGGTCGGGTTCACCCGTGCGCCCATCTGCGCGGTCGGGCTATGCCACACGCGGACTGCGCTCCAATCGCCCTCATCCGAAACATCGAGCGCCAAGACATCCTCTTCGATCGCGCCGGGCACCGACCAGTTGGCGTGGCGGATCAGCACATGGCGATCGTCGAGCACCTTGCTCACCACCGCAACATGACCCAGCACCATCGGACCGTAAGGCTTGAACGCCAGCACCGCACCCTTCCGGGGCGTATGGCCGCGCCGGTAAAGACCGTCCGCCTGTTGCCACCAAGTCAGCGCGTCGCCGCGTATCTCGACACCCGACACCGCGCGCGCATAGGGCACGCATTGCAGCACTGTGGCCAACGCAGGCGTCATCATCAAGCCCGACAGCAGCGCTCCCGCCGCCACCGCGCGTAATTTTCCTATCATTATGCGATCCCGCGAACCCTGAAGAATCGCCCCACCGAGGACGACCTTAGGCGCGGGAACCTTGGCGAATGGTTAAACGCTCAGAAAGCGGCGTGGATAGCAGGGCCGCTCGTATCGGCGGCGGCGATCAGCACGGGCGCTGCCTCGACCGGCTTGGGTGCATGAGCGTAGATGAACCCATTGGCGCGGTTCGACCGCAGGCCAAGGTCTCCGATCGGGGCGTACCATACACGCACATCGGTCCAGTCGTTATTGGGCGACACGTCGATCGCGCGCACATTGCGCTCCACGCCGCCGCGGTAGGACCAGTTGGCGTGCGTCAGCAGCACTTCGCGGGCATTGACGACCTTACTCACCATCGCGACATGCCCCACCGGCATGGAACGGCTTGACGCAAAGGACAGGACGGCGCCGACTTGCGGCTCATGACCCCGGTCGTACCGGCCCTGCGCCTGCCCCCACCAAGTGTTTGCATTGCCGTGCAGGTCGATGCCGGATTGCTCGCGGGCGAACGGTACGCACTGGAGCGTTCCGGCGAGTGCGGGGACCGATGCCCATGTCGAAAGCACAAGCATGGACGCCGCGAAAAACGCGCGAAAACCGGCTGACATAGGAAAGCGATACCCCGACTTGAACTTGGATTTTCAACCCCGATGGCGGCGTTAGGACAGATGGCTGGCAGATGAACAAGCGGCAGGCGACGAATCGTTTCGCCGCTGCGTTATGTTGCGGAACGGAAAATTTGTCCTGCCGTCACCGTCAACCGCGTCGCGCGAGCCAATTCGCTGAAAAGGCTGGGTTCCGTACCGGTCATCCATACTTGCCCGCCGCTGAGGCGCAATCGGTCGAACAGCGCCGCCCGACGCGACGGGTCGAGGTGCGCCGCCACTTCGTCGAGCAGCAGGACAGGCGGCTGTCCCCGCTCGGCCGCGACGAGCGCCGCATGGGCAAGCAGGATCGACAACAGCAGCGCTTTCTGCTCGCCGGTCGAACAGAGCGCCGCGGGCTGATCCTTCGCCACATGGATCACCGACAGGTCATGGCGATGGGGGCCGGTGAGCGTCCGCCCCGCAGCCGCATCGCGCCGCCGCTCGCGCGCCAGCCGCGCGCGCATCGGCTCGTCGTTCTCCGCCTCGCCCGCAAGGGCCAGGAACGGTCGGGCGAAGGGCGCGTCGGGCTGACGCACCAGCTGCGCGTTCAGCCGGGTGACGAGGTCGGCGCGCGCCTCGCTCAGCGCCGCGCCATGGTCCGCCATTTGCGCCTCCAGCGCGTCCAGCCAGAGCGGGTCTGCGGTTCGAAGGTCGCCGATCAGGCGATTGCGCGCGCGCATCGCGGCCTCGTAGCGGGCGCTGTGCACCGCATGGCCGGGATGCAGCGCCAGCGTCAGCCGGTCGAGGAATCGCCGCCGCCCGCCCGGACTGTCGAGAAACAGCCGATCCATCGCGGGCGTCAGCCACACGATCGACAAATGATCGGCAAGCGCGTTGGCGGATGAGGCGACGCCCCCGATCCGCACCTGCCGCCGCTCGGGCGCGGACGCCATCACACCGGTGCCCAGTACCACCCCGTCCACATCCGCAGCGATGCCGAAACCGCCCGGCCCCTCCTGCCGCGTCATGGCTGACAGCGCCGCCCCGCGCAGCCCCCGCCCCGGCGCCAGCAGCGAAACCGCTTCCAGAATATTGGTCTTGCCCGCGCCATTGTCGCCGGTCAGCAGCACGAATGCCTCGTCCGGGACGATCAGCGCATCCGCATGGTTGCGAAAATCGCTGAGGGTAAGGCGGCCGATCATCGCGCGGCTGTAGCGGCGCGCGCCGCCGGGCGAAAGCGGAACCGGCCCCGGCTCAACAGCGCTTGCGCGTCGTGGCGGCCCCGTCGTTGACGATGGTGAGCGTCCTGCCGTCGGCGGAAAGCCTTAGCGTCAACGTCCGGGTCCAGCTTTCGCCCTCGCCGGTAAACGCCGCCGTTACACGGATCGCGCCATCCGCGCCCGTGGCCACCGCTTCCACCGTGCCGACGCTTTCGTGGAAGATCAGGCTATCGGGTCCGATGGCCAGTTCCAACGCCGCGGCCCGATCGCCGCAACGATCCGACACGCCGGTCCAATTCCCCCGCAATGCCTGCGGAACAGCCCCTTCGGGCGAGGGCGCTTCGGCCTCGCCCCTGTTCGCCGCCTGTTCGACGGCATTGGCAGGCGCGTCTGCCTCGCCGGCTTCCGGCACGGCGTTCTCGACGATGTTCGCCACCACATCGGGCTGGTTGCCGCCCTCGTCCGAGACCCGGTTGCAAGCGGCCAGTGCCATGAGCGCGCAAAGGGGGAGCAGAGGCTTCATCCCCGGCCAACCCCCGCGCTTCGCGCCAGGTTCCGTCCTGCGTCGCGCCGCCTGCGTTTCTGACCGCTTGCGCGGCGCTGCTTTAAGGATCATCACAGCCCCCTGTTCCTTCCCCATGGAGACGCCCGATGTCGATCAAGCGCCTGTCCCTTCCCCTTGCCGTCGCTGCTACGCTGCTCGGCTCCACCGGCGCGATGGCCGCGCTTGCCGTCGGCGCGAAGGCCCCCGATTTCACCACGCGCGGCGCACAGGCGGGCAAGACCTTCACGCTCACTTTGTCTCATCAGCTCAAGCGCGGCCCGGTCGTCCTTTACTTCTTCCCCAAGGCCTTCACCCCCGGCTGCTCCGCCGAAGCGCGCGAGTTCGCCGAGAATATCGACAAGTTCAAGGCAGCGGGCGCGACCGTCATCGGCATGTCGGGCGACCCCGTCGACGATCTCGTCGCGTTTTCGACCAAGGAATGCGCAGGCAAGTTCGCGGTCGCGTCCGCCGGGCCCAACATCGTATCGAGCTATGACGTCGCGCTGAAGATGCGCCCCGGTATGACCGACCGCACCTCCTACGTCATCGCGCCGTCGGGCCGGGTGGCCTTCGTCCACAGCGAGATGAACTATTCCGGTCATGTAAAGAGCACCCTTGCCGCCGTCGAGGCGATGAAGAACAAATGACCGTCTGCCCGCTCGCCCGCATCGGGCGAGCGGGCACGATCTGCATCATCCCTTCACATATCGGTCGAACCAGCCGAGCGTTGCGGCCCACGCCTGTTTCGATGCCGCTTCCTTATAGCTCGGGCGGTAATCCGCCATGAAGCCATGGTCCGCCCCGTCATACACCGTGATCGCATCCGGCGGCGATTTACCCGCCTTCTGGAGCGCGGCGCGCATCGCCTCCACATCGGCGAGCGGAATGCCCTTGTCGAGCGCGCCATATTGGCCCAGCACCGGTGCCTTGAGTTTCGCCACTTCCTCGATTGCGCTCAACGGCTGGAGTGCCGTCTTCTCGCTGACCAGCCGCCCGTAAAAAGCGACCCCGGCCTTCAGCGCCGCACCGTGCGCGGCATAGAGCCACACGATGCGCCCGCCCCAGCAAAATCCCGTGATGCCGCGCCGCTTCCCGTCACCGCCATGGCTCCCGGCCCAGGCATAGGTCGTATCGATATCGCCCAGCACTTGCGCGTCGGGCGCTTTGGAAACGATGGTACCGACCAGTCGCTTGATGTCTGCGATCTTCGTTGCGTCGCCATGGCGGGCGAACAGGTCGGGCGCGACCGCATAGTAGCCTGCGCGCGCGAAGCGGCGGCAGATGTCGCGGATCCATTCGTGCACGCCGAAAACCTCATGCACGACAACGATCACCGGTGCGGGCTTGCCCGATGCCGGGCGAGCGACGAAGGCAGGCATGGCAAAGCCATCGCTCGCCTGGATCGACACCGTTTCTTCCTTTAGCCCCTCGCCCGGCGTCTGGACCGCACTGCTCGCGATCGGGCGGGCTGCGACCGCGAATCCGGCCGCGAACGCACCTCCGGTCAGCACGTGGCGGCGCACCAGGCCCGTGCTGCCAACCCAGTTCTCATCCTCGGGCAGTCGCTCGGTCGATAGCGGCGTTTCGTCGCGGTCGTTCGTCATCGCGGCACTCCTGTTCCAACGCATCCCCTGCGCGCAGACTAGTCACCACCGGGCCGCGCGCAAGCGAGGAAGTCGCCGCCCTCGATCGGGATGAGCCCCCCAACCGGAAGCGCATAGAGATAGGTCCATGCCCGGCACGCCCCTTCGCTTCCCGCCACCCATAGCGTATCGCGGCGATATTCGTGCGGCAGCGGATGGCGCGCCGTGCACTCTTCATAGGTATCCAGCCAGTCGAGCGTGGCCGTGTCGCGCAACGCGAAGAGGTCGCCGATCACCTCGCCTTCCTCGCCGGGCAGGAAGCCGGGATAATTTGCGACAGCATAGAGCCTGCCCGACGCCCGCGCGGGCCCCAAATATCGTGCTTCGGCAGCCAACCGCCGCGCCATCGGCCAGCCAGAACCCGGTCGCAACGTGCCGTAGACAAACAACAGCATCGTCATGCGGGATTTTTCCCAAAACTCAGGAGATTTGCCCAAGGACGCGGAAAAATTACACCTTCGTATGGATACCAAGCGTCGAAAGGCCGCGATTTTCCGGGTGAAATCAAAACTGGCACGCCTTCTGCAACGTCTTTTGCATCAAGGGCCGACGATCCGGCCCGCACATCAGGGAGTATCCATCATGTCCATCGTCAAGATCCACAACGCCGCCTTCGCCCTTCTGGGCGCCGTTATCTTTGCCGGCCTGTTCGTCGGCGCCGCGGTCCCCGTCGTTCCGGTCGCCTGATCGCCCCTCTCCCCTCCAGCCAAAAGGTCCGATTCCCATGAACAACAGTTTCACCCTCGACCGTCGCCATGGCAAGATCATGGGCGTGTGTTCAGGCCTTGCCAACCGCACGCACATCGATGTGACGTTGATCCGTGTTGCGGTCGTCCTGCTCACGCTCTGCGCGCTGGGTCCGGTCGGAGTTGTGGCCTATCTGCTCGCCGGATGGCTGGCCGAGGGGTGATGGCCCAGACAGTCTAACGAACCCTGGCAAAAGATAGGGGAAAGTAAAAAGGCCGCCCCGGTCAAACCAGGAGCGGCCTTTTTGCATCCCGCTTAGACAGGATCGAGATCGTGGGCGATCCACGATCAGGCATAGAGCACCGAATAAAAGGTCAGCAACTGCGTGCCGACGGCGGCGGCAAGAACCGCGCCCTGAAACATCTGACGCATGATAGACTCCATATTTATGAAAAGACCGCTCGACCTGAGCGGCAGGCACGCCCTACGCCCGTCATATCATTGTAACAATCGCAAAGACCGGCTTTCCAATTGCATCAAATGCAACAGAGTGTCACTCCAATGCCACGATCGTCGCCCGGGCGGCCGCCGGGTTGCGCTCCTTGGCTCCGCCGATGAAAAAGGCGTAGCTATCGCCTGCCTCCGCGAGCCGCGCGGCCCGCCTCGCCCAACTGGCAATGGCCTCGGGCGGATAACCGGTCGGCTCGTCCGACTGCGTGCGCATCAGCCGCATATAGGAAAAGCCGACATCGTCGCCCTCGATAGCGGGATAGTCGTCATGGTCGGCATAGACGATTGCCGCACCGGCCTCCCTTACCATCCGGACGAAGGCGGGGTCGACGAAACTTTCGTGTCGCACTTCAAGCGCGTGGCGCAGCGGCACGCCATCGACACTGCCGGGCAATAGCGTCAGGAAAGCGCCGAAGTCGTCAGGGTCGAACCGCTTCGTCGGCATGAACTGCCACAGGATCGGTCCCAGCCGGTCGCCCAGTTCCGCGATCCCCTGCCCGGTAAATTTCGCGACGGACTCGCCCGCCTCCGCCAGCAGCTTTCGATTGGTGCAATAACGCGACGCCTTGACCGCGAAGCGGAACCCGTCCGGCACAGCCTTCGCCCATCCTGCGAAGGTCGCGGGCTTCTGGCTGCTATAATAGGTGGCGTTGATCTCGGTGGCGGTCAGCTGCTGCCCGACATAGGCCAGCTCATCCTTCTGCCGCAGCCCTTGGGGGTAGAAGATACCGCGCCACGGTTCGTACACCCACCCGCCGATACCCACTCTGATCTGCCCTGCCATGCCCGTTTTCCTTCTCCGCAGCGTGCGGCCGCCTGCCCCTCAGGCAGCGGGTGCCGCCAACATCTTCTGCGCGCTGCCCCGAATGAAGTCGGAAATCGGGCCGGACATCATCTTGAGCATCATCGGCACCGATACCGAGGCCCGGATATGCGCGTCCTCGACCCACAAGGTCGTCGGAATGGACTGGCCCATCACGTCGATACGCATGTCCAGCCTGTAGGGTTCTGGCCACATCGCGCTGACGGTGCCGCCACTTGGAATATGCTTCTCCAGTTTCGGCAGGCCTGCCTCGACCCGGCGCTTCGCCTCGTCGCGGCCGAGCGAATGGGGAATGTCGATGTCCATGGCGCAAAACCTTCCTGTGCTGTTCCCATTCCCCCTAACGACTGAGATGCGACGAAGGAAGCGACACGGCAAAGGATTATTCCGCTGTCCTACAGCGAACCATATCGGATAATTATTGCGTCTCCCTATTCGAAAGGCACGGCATGAACATCGAAGACCTGATAGACGAGGTGATCGCGCGCGAAGGCGGCTACATCCACCATCCCGCCGATCGCGGCGGTCCGACCAACATGGGCATCACCTTGGCCGTGGCGCGCGAGAATAGCTATTATGGCGACATGCGCACCCTGCCGCGCAGGATCGCCGCCGCCATCTACCGCAGGCTCTATTGGGACCAGCCGGGCCTTGGCTTCGTGGCGGAAAGCAGTTGGATAATCGCCGCGGAACTTTTCGACACTGCTGTCAACATGGGCGCCGCCGCCGCCATCGGCTTCCTGCAACGGGCCTTGAATGCGCTCAACCGAAACCAGAAGGATTATCCCGACCTGAAGGTGGATCGTGTCATCGGCGCGCGCACGCTCGGTGCACTGCGCGCCTTCCGCATGCTGCGCGGACCGGCGGGCGACAAGGTGCTGCTAAAAGCTCTCGAATCGCTGCAGGGCGAACGCTATATCCATCTCGCCGAACAGCGGCCCGCCAACGAAGCCTTCCTCTACGGCTGGCTCGCGAACCGGATCGGTTAGCATGACCTTCCCCCTCGAAGACGGGCCCGCCGATATCTGGGCCGCCCGCGCGCGCCCGGCCTTCCTGTATCTCATGTATGCGCTGCTGCTCTGGTCGATCCCGATGGGCCTTATCGCCGGCATACGGCCCGCCCTCGCCGCCGCGATCACCGACGGCATGCGCGCCTATCTCAATGCACTGCCCGAACCGCTTTATGCGCTCTTCGGCACCGGCTATCTCGGCTATACCGCCGCCCGCGCATGGGGCAAGGCCAAGGGTATCGAGCGATAGCCCAAAAAAAATGAGAGGGGCCGCCGGACGCACGCACGATCGCGCGCTCCGACGGCCCATCATTGACATGGTCAGCGGCCGGAAGTGCCGCCCAGAGGGAATGATAATCGCGCTAACCCGCCATGCGTCGAGCGACGGCCTGTATAATGGCGCGCAGGTCGCTCAATCTGCATGAAGGGGGCCGACGCTGTTGCGTCGCTCAGCGGCGCATTCCCCGAATGGACTTGACCGACCCCATTGCTGAACCATGAGACATCGGATCACCTCCTTTCGCTATGTTGAAGCCCGCGTGGCCGTCGCCGGCTCTGCGCCTTTGTTCGGCCACAGGAGGGAGTTTGAATCAGACGCGCGGTGCGATCAAGCCTTGTAATTTTCTTTTTTGGAATCATACTTGCCCGTCCCCGTTTGGCAGACGGCAAATTATCCCCGGCAATCCTCGACGACGCGGGCAAGTTCGGCCCAGGCAGGCGCGATCAAGGTCGGCTGGCCGGGCACTTCGACTGCGATCTTACCCCGGCTGTAGGCGATCTGGTCCAGCACCGGGTCGGATGCCGCGCGCACTGCGACCCATTGACCGGGCGCTTCGCCCGCCACCGCAGGCCAGGACGCCGCACCATAGCTGGTACGCACCGTAACGCCGCCCGTCACCGCGCCGATTCCGCCCAAGGCCACGCGTCGCGTCGCCCGGTCGCAGCGCAAGCTGATGCGTCCACCGATGCCGAATGCCGCTTCCGATCCGCCCGGCTGCGCGCGATAGCTCCACTCGCCTGGCATGACAGGGCGATCCTGCCACTCGACCGGCGCGACAGGCCGCACCGGCGCAGGCGCGGGACGCTGGGGTTGGTGCGCGGTGTGAGCGACGGGCCGCGGCGCGGGCCGCTCCGCACCCGGTCCCACGCAGGAAGCGAGCGGCACCAGCGCCATCATGAGCGCGCCGCGCGCCTTCCAGTCCATGCTTCGCCGACCCGCCATCGCGCGCTCCCTTGCCTGTCGGCCGCCGCGCCGATGCAGTGGCGCATGGGGGCAGCCCAATTGTTCCGACATCGATATGGCGCACCGCCATCCGGCGACCCGCCCCGCAGCGCTTCTCCTTGCCGAAGCGCCGCGACCGGCATGGCCATGGACCGCGAGACGGTCATTGTCAAAACGACCGACCGCACCGACAGGGCGCGACGCCCCCGACACGCAATGCGCATGAGGAACGAGAGGCCGGGCGATCCGCCGCTTGCCTTCCGAGGACGGATGCCTAGGGTGCGGCCCATCCCCACCCTGTTAGAGCGAGGCTCCCGCGTGACCCGGCACATTCCCTGGATCCTGACCGCCATCCTGGGGGCCGTTGCGCTGAGCGTCGTGGCGGTCTCTCGCGGCGAAACGGTCAACGCGCTTTGGATCGTGGTCGCCGCGGTCAGCTGCTTCCTCGTTGCCTATCGCTATTACGCCCTGTTCATCGCACGCCACGTCATGCGTCTCGACCCCGCGCGACCCACCCCTGCAATCCGGCGCGCAGACGGGCTAGACTATGTCGCGACCGACCGAAGCGTTCTGTTCGGGCATCATTTCGCGGCAATCGCGGGCGCAGGCCCCCTGGTGGGACCGGTGCTCGCCGCGCAGATGGGTTATCTTCCCGGCACGCTCTGGATCATCGCGGGCGTGGTGCTGGCGGGCGCAGTGCAGGATTTCATGGTCCTGTTCATCTCCATGCGCCGCGACGGCAAGTCGCTGGGCGAACTCATCCGCATGGAAATGGGCCAGGCGGCAGGCACCATCGCGCTGTTCGGCGCTTTCATGATCATGGTCATCATCCTCGCCGTGCTGGCGCTGATCGTGGTCAAGGCGCTGGCGGAAAGCCCGTGGGGCATGTTCACCGTCGCCGCCACAGTGCCGCTCGCCATGGCGATGGGAGCCTATACGCGCTGGATCAGGCCGGGGCGGATCGGCGAAGTATCGGTGCTGGGCCTCGTTGGGCTGATCGCCGCCATCGTCTATGGGCAGGCGATCGCGGACTCGCCCGTCTGGGGTCCTGCCTTTACCTTCACCCCGGTGCAGTTATGCTGGATATTGATCGGCTACGGCGCGGTCGCGTCCGTCCTGCCGGTCTGGCTGTTGCTTGCGCCGCGCGACTATCTCTCGACCTTTCTCAAGATCGGAGCGATTGCCGCACTTGCCATCGGCATTGTCATCATGGCCCCGCCCTTGAAGATGCACGCTGTGACCCAGTTCGTCGGCGGCGACGGCCCGGTCTGGTCGGGCGGCCTTTTCCCCTTCCTCTTCATCACCATCGCGTGCGGAGCGGTGTCGGGCTTCCACGCCCTCATTGCCAGCGGCACCACGCCCAAGCTGATCGCCAGCGAAGCGGACGCACCGATGATCGGCTATGGCGCGATGCTGATGGAAGCGTTCGTGGCGATCATGGCGCTGGTCGGCGCTTCGATCCTCGACCCCGGCATCTATTTCACGATGAACAGCCCCGCCGCGCTGATCGGCACAGACCCCGCCAGCGCGGCAGCAGCGGTCACCGCGATGGGCTTTCCGATCTCACCCGATCTCATCGCACAGACCGCCCGGGATGTGGGCGAGCATACGATCATCTCCCGTGCGGGCGGCGCGCCCACGCTGGCGGTGGCGATGGCCGAAATTTTCAGTCACGTCGCCGGCGGCCCCGCGATGAAGGCCTTCTGGTATCATTTCGCGATCCTGTTCGAGGCGCTCTTCATCCTCACCGCCGTCGATGCGGGGACGCGCGCCGGACGCTTCATGTTGCAGGACTTGATTGCCCTCGCCGTGCCGAGCTTCAAGGACAGCACACGGCAATGGCCGGGAT
This sequence comes from Sphingobium sp., assembly GCF_003248505.1. GTDB lineage: Bacteria > Pseudomonadota > Alphaproteobacteria > Sphingomonadales > Sphingomonadaceae > Sphingobium. Next base: position 18,447 of record NZ_QFOA01000013.1, on the reverse strand, counting down.
TCGTTGCCACCGGCCTGACTGTGACGGCGTGGGGTTTCTTCCTGTACCAGGGGGTGACCGATCCGCTGGGCGGGGTGAACACGCTCTGGCCGGTGTTCGGCATCTCCAACCAGATGCTGGCCGCCATCGCGCTGATGCTGGGCACCGCCGTCCTCTTCCGCATGAAGCGCGACCGCTTCGCCTTCGTGACGACGGTGCCAGCGGCCTGGCTGCTGATCTGCACCCTGTCCGCCGGGTGGCTGAAGCTTTTTTCCACCGATCCCAAGGTCGGCTTCCTCGCCCATGCCGACCGGTTTTCGAACGCAGCGAGGGCGGGCGAACTGCTCGCGCCCGCCAAATCCGTGGCGGAAATGAATGCCATTATCTTCAACGACCGGGTCGATGCCGCGCTGGTCGCGATCTTCCTCCTCGTCGTCCTGTCGCTGCTCGGCTTCACCGTCCGTACCTGCCTTGCGGCCCGACGCGAAGGCGCACCCATGACACGCGAGATCGGGGCTCAGGCCGCCGGGGCGACGGCGTGAGCGGCCTGTTCCACCGCCTGCGCGCGACGGCGCGATTGATGGTTGGCATGCCCGACTACGATGCCTATTTGCGCCACATGGCAGCGCATCATCCCGATCGCGTGCCGATGGACCGTACAACCTTCTTTCGCGATCGCCAGCAGGCGCGCTATGGCGGGAAAAGCGGCGGTCGATGCTGCTGATGTTGCAATAAAATTACAAAAAGTAGAAATTTTACGCCCGAATAATTGGCATTTACCCCATTTTAGGTATTGCTGTTTCGCATCGCTCTGCTAGGCGCGCCTTGTCCTTGGTGCCCGACAGCGTGAAGGATATGCCCCCCGCCCCTCCCTTGCGGCGGGGGGCACCGCCCCGCAGCCCTTATCCAACAGCATTGAAGCCCGCGATCATGCCCGCCGCGATCGACAAGGCGATCTCGGCAGCGCCGACCGCCTTGATGTCGAGCCCCGCCGGGCCGTCGATCCGCCTCATCTCCTCGGTCGAAAAGCCCATCGCGCCCAAGCGCTCCAGCCGCGCCGCATGGCTCCTGCGCGATCCCAGCGCCGCGATATAGCCCGTCGTCCCGCGCAACGCCTCGGCCAATGCGGGATCGTCGATTTTGATGTCGTGGCTCAAAGTCACCACCGCCGTCGATTCGCCCGGGCAGCGTGCCGCCACCGCCTCGTCCGGCCAGCGGTCGTCCAGTTCGACGCCGGGAAACCGCTCCTGCGTCAGAAACCGACCGCGCGGGTCGATCACCACCGGCGTCACGCCGATTGCCTGCGCCAGCGGCACCAGGCTCTGCGCGATCTGTACCGCTCCCACGATCAGCAGCCGCCGGGGCGGATCGTAGCGGTTGAGGAAGTCCCCCTCCCCCGCCCGCTCGCGCGTTACGCCGATGTTGAGATCGGTTGCCAGCGTCAAGGCACGCCCGCGCGCCTGATCCTGCGCGATGCGGGCAAAAAGCGCGGGATCGAAACCGCTTGCGTCCACCGGCTGCACCAACACCGCGATCTCTCCGCCGCACGGCAACCCTGCTTCCCACGCGTCGCCATCGGCCACGCCATAGGTCTGGACGTGTGCGCCCCGCCCGGCGATCACCTCGCCCGCGCGTTGCAGAACGTCGTTTTCCACGCAGCCGCCCGATATGCTGCCCTCGAACCGGCCATCGGCATGGACGATCATATGGCTGCCGCGCGGGCGCGGGGCCGATCCCCAGGTCGATACCACCGTCGCCAGCGCCATCGGCGCGCCCTGCCATTCCATCGCCTTTGCGATTACCGCGCCATTGTCGTTCATCGGTCATGTCTCCCTGTGCGGCGACACAGATGCGCATCCCCGCGCCCTAGTGCAACCGCCGCCCGGTCCAGACCACGCGACCGACGATATCCACCAGCGCCGGGTCGATATCCGCCCAATCGGGATAATGGGCGTTGTCGCTCAGCACGCTGAACCGCCCGCGCAGCGGTCCCATCGCCACCCGCTTCACCATCAGCACGCCGTCGAGTCGCAGCACATAGATGCCGTCGCGAAGCCGGTCGGCGGCGTCGTCATGATCCACCATGATGTCGTCCCCATCGTTGAGCGTCGGTGCCATCGATTCGCCGTCGACGCGAATGATCGACACGCGCTGGGGTCGCACGCCCATATGGCGCAGCCAGCCTGCGTCGAACGCCAGCGCGCCCGCCGCGCGCTCGTCATCGTCGAGCGACCCCACCCCCGCAGACGCGCCCAACGCCAGCCGGGGCACCGCCACGACCGTCGGCAGCCCCTTGGGCCGGATCGCGGGTCGCGCGGGATCGCGCGTCGCCGCGCCCAGCATTTCCTCGGCCACGCCGAAATAGCGCGCCAGCACGCGGCGGTCGTCCTCGTCCAGCTTGCGGGGGGTCCCTCGCTTGATGAACTGTTGGATATAGGCGGGATTGCGTCCGATCAGGCGGGAAAGATCGGCATAATTGTCCCCCCGCTCGGCGATCAGCCGATCGAGCGCGATGCGGGCATGCTGAGATTCATCCATATTCGGTCCATAATGATAGGAATTTTCCTAGACAAGTAGGAGATTGGGTTAGAGATAGGAATATGCCTATCGAATCGCGGGGCATGAGTCGCGGTACTGGGGGACGGACAGTCGATGTTGCTGATAAAGATAGAGAAGTTTTTGCAGGAATTCCGCATGCCACCGACGCGGTTCGGTCGCGATTGCGCGCGCGATCCGCGGCTGGTCTTCGACCTGCGGCTGGGGCGCGAACCGGGCGCACGGGTATCGCGGAGCATAGAACATTTCATGAACACTTATCGCAGGAGCCACGGCCAATGACAAGGGTTCTTCCGCAATCGCGTGCAGCGAATCTGGTCCGAAACAAAGCGAACGGCGCACGTAAGCCCGATCCGCTGCCCCGCCTGCTGGCGTATCTGATCGTGCGGGCGGGCCGCGCCTCCGAAATCGAGCGTGCGACGAGTCGTCCGTGGGCCAGCGCCCTGTTCGAAGGCCGCCGTCACGTTATCCGCATCCGCTTTCGCGGTGAACGTGCGGCCGAGCGGGCGGACGCCTTTCCCGACGGCCTCGATTCGGTCGAATTTCGCCTCCCCGGCCACTTCGTCGCCGACATCCAGGTCGACGCGAGCGGGCAGGACGCGGATTCCCCGTGGGTGGAACTGTCCGCGCTCACCATCGCGGACTGGTGATCGCGGGCCTAGCGGCGACCCGCCATCGACCGCAGCGTGCCCAACGCCTCGCGCAGCGCCGCGTCGGTATCGCGAGCGACATGATCGCGCACCGGCACCGCTTGCGCGACCGGCATGTCGGCAATCACGCCGCCGCGCGCCACGGGTGGCACGGTCGCGCGGGTGCGCAGTGCCAGGCCGCGCTCCAGCCGTTCGGTCAGTTCGCCGATCGAAAGGCCCTGTGTGGACCCGCGCAGGGGCAGCGGGGCCATCGGCGGCTGCACGCCAGCCGGGCCGGGCGCGAAATCGACCGGCTCGTCCCACAGCGGCTCGGGTTCCTCATCCCACACATGGTCGGTCATCGCTTCTTCCTGCGCGAAGACCGGCGCGGCGGCGCGCAGGAAGGTCGGTTCGGCGGGCGCTGCGAACGGCGCCGGTGCCTCTGCGATCGCAGGAAGCTCGCTGCGCGGCGTGCGGTTGAAGATGTCGAGCCCGTCGAAATCCTTGCTCGCAAAGATCGGCGGGCGCGGCGGCGCGTCGGGATGCGCGTCGGCCCGGCGTAGCGCCGGGGCGGGCGACACGTCGACAGGGGCGGCGCGGCCCCTGGCCAGCGCGGTCAGTCTGGAAAAGGCAAAACCCATGCTCTTTGCTCCTCGCGCGCGATCGTCGCGCGCCTGCTCTTCACTATCCTCGCGCGCGCCGTCCGGTGCGCGCGCCGCCAAACCCATGATTCCTGCGGTCATCAGCCCGGCGAAGGCCGCCAGCACGAGCCGCGCGGTCCGTCCCAGCGGCGGCGCCGCAGCGGGCACCGCTTCGCTGAGGCCGCTCGACGCCACGACCGTCTCGATCAAACCGACAGGCAGCCACAGCACCGCCAGCGCGGCCGCGGCGGCCCCCAGCACCGCCATCGTCCCGGCCATGCGCGCGTGCCGCATGATGCCCCCCGCCCCCCTTCAAGCCGCCGCCCGCGCGTCGGCGGGGCGGGTGAGCAGGCGTTCGTAAACCGGTTCGTAACGCAGAATGTTGGCGGCCCAGTTGCGCTCCGCCTCGACAAAAGCGCGGGCGACCGCGCGCCGTTCGTCCCAGCGTTGGCGCTGCGCGAAAAGCCCGGCCAGCGCCTGTGCGATCCCGGCGGGATCGTCGGGCGGAAACAGCGTGCCGGTGACGCCATCCTCGATCAGTTCGCGATGGCCGCCGACGCTCGACGCTGCGACCAGCCGCCCCTGCGCCATGGCTTCCAGCGGCTTGAGCGGCGTCACCAGATCGGTGAGGCGCATCGCCTTTCGAGGATAGGCCAGCACGTCGATCTGTGCATAATAATGTTCGACCGCATCATGCGGCACGCGCCCGACAAAGCGGATGCGGTCGGCGAAGGGCGATGCCGTCGCCTGATCGCGCAGCGCCGCCTCGCGCGGCCCGCCACCCACCAGCAGCAGCTTCGCGCTGGGCCGGGCGCGCACGAGTCGCGGCATCGCGGCGATCAGGTCGTCGAGCCCTTCATAATCGTAGAAGCTGCCGATGAAGCCGACCACGTCGGCATCCTCCAGCCCCAGCTTCGCGGTCAGAGCCGGATCGCGGGCCACCGGCGTTCCGAACTGCTCCATGTCGACCCCGTTGGGCGACACGATGATCCTGCCCGCGTCGATGCCGCGCGCGATCAGGTCGCCGCGAAGCCCCTCGCAGATCACGGCGACCGCGTCCGCCTGTCGCACGGCGTGGGTTTCGAGTTGCCGTGTCAGCCAGTAACGCGGACTGCCCTCTACGCTCGTGCCGTTGCCGACCGCCGCATCTTCCCAAAAGGCGCGGATTTCGTAGATCATCGGCAGGCCGTGGCGTTTCGCCACCTTCTGCGCCGCCATGGCGTTGAGCACGGGCGAATGCGCGTGGATCACGTCGGGTCGCCATTTCCTGACCAGCGCGTCGATGGCGTCGGCATGGGCGGCGATGTCGCGCCATTCCCGAATCAGCGGATTGCCCGCCGCCGCGACGCCGGGCGTGCGGTGAAAGATCAGGCCGTCGACCTCCTCCACCAGCGGCCCCTGCGCGCTATGGCGATGTCCGGTGATGCCGCGCACCTCCCATCCTCGTGCGGCCTGCGCACGCAGGATCGCCCTCGTCCGAAAGGTGTAGCCGCTGTGCAGCGGCAGGCTGTGGTCCAGCACATGGAGAATGCGAGTCATAGCCCGCATGGTCTGCCGCAAAAGGTTTAACGGCCCATAAACTCTGTCTCGTTAGGGAAAGGACCGTGCAGACCGGACATTCCCCCCTCCCATGATCGACATGCTTTCCCTGCTGGTGAGCCACGGGGCGATCCTGCTTGCCGCCTGGCGGCTGCTGTCGCGCGCCGATCTCGACCGCGACCCCGCGCCTGGCGACTCGGACGGGCGGGGAGAGGTTCCCACCGATGCGTGACCTTTTCTTCCTCGCTTTCCTTGGCCTCTTCGGCCTCATGGGGTTGAAGCGCCCGTTCCTGCTGGTCGCGCTCTACGCTTATATCGACATCGTCTCGCCCCAACGTTTGTCCTATTTCCTGCTGAACGCCATCCCCATTTCCGCCATCGCCTTCGCGCTGATGGTCGGCGCATGGCTGGCGGTGGACGATAAGAAAAATTGCCGCTTTTCCGTGCGGAAGGGCCTCATGCTACTGCTCGTCGCCTGGTGCGGCTACACCACAATGACCGCCGATTTCCCGGTCGAGGCGCTCTCAAAATGGAACTGGGTGTGGAAGGCGATCGTCGCGGGCGTGTTCCTCCCTCTCGTCCTGCGCACCCGGTTGCGGATCGAGGCGCTTGCGCTGTTCATGATCCTGTGCGCCAGCACGATCATCATCAACGGCGGCATGAAGACCGCGCTGTCGGGCGGCGGCTACGGCGTGCTGAACCTCATGGTGGAAAACAATAGCGGCCTTTACGAAGGCAGCATCATTTCGTGCGTCGCCATCTCGCTCATCCCGCTCATCCTCTGGTTCACGCGTCACGGCACCATATTCCCGCCCGACTGGCGGGTGAAGCTCTTCGCCTGGTGCCTGTGCCTCGCCTGCATGTTGATGCCGATCGGCACCGAAGCGCGCACCGGCCTTGTCTGCCTCATCCTGCTTGCGGGCATGATGCTGATGCATTCGAAGCGGAAATTCGTCTACGCCCCCCTCATCGCCTTCGCGGGCATCGCCGCCATCCCGTTCCTCCCGGCCAGCTTCACCGACCGGATGAAGACGATCGAAAATCACCAGGGCGACGAAAGCGCCTCCACCCGCGTGGCGGTGTGGATGTGGACGCTCGATTATGTGAAGACGCATCCGGGCGGCGGCGGCTTCGACAATTATCTCGCCAACAGCTTTACCTACCACACGCAGGAAACCGTGAGCGACGGCGCTGGCACGCGCGTGGAAAGCCGCCTCGTCACCGACCGTGGGCGCGCCTATCACAGCGCCTATTTCGAAATGCTGGGCGAACAGGGCTATTTCGGCTTCGCGATCTGGGCGCTCCTGCATGGGATCTGCTTCATTCGTACCGAAGCGATCCGCCGCCGATACCGCACGCGCGACGGCCCGCAGGATGCGTGGATCGCGCCCTTCGCCCTCGCGCTTCAGCAGGGGCATGTGGTCTACATGGTCGGATCGCTGTTCGTGGGCATCGCCTACCAGCCGTTCGTCTTCATGATGCTGGCGCTCCAGATCGGGCTGGACACTTATGTCACCCGCCGCGCCAAGGACGCGGCCCGGCGCGATCTTCAGGCTGCGCTGGTCGCACGGCAGAGGCTGCCCGCATGAGTCGTCAGCCCCTCCTCCTTCGCATCGCGCACGGGTTGGCGCTCGTCCTGCTGCTTGCGGCACCGTTGCTCACGCCTGCCATGGCGCGCATGGCGACCATGGCACTATTCATGGCCGGGGGTTTCCACCTTCGCCTCGCCGACCGGCGCTTCACGCTGCGGGGCGCATCGTCGTGGATCAGCCATATTCGCATGGCGCCCCGGCACGTTCTTCCATGGGCCATGGCTGCGCTCGCGGCACTGGCTGGCGGCCAGGGTACGCGCGCGGGATCGATCCTGCTTGCGGCCACGATGGCGGAACTGCTGCTCTACTCGATCTGCACCCATGCGATGGCGCGCCTGTCGCGCCCAAGGATCGCGCTCGTCCTGATTCTGCTCATCGCATCCTGCGCGATCATATCGCTCGAAACGGCCCTTTACGCCCTCGCCTTCGTGACCGGGGTGGCCGCCTGCCTCTTCTGGCTGCGCGGCCCCGATGGAGAGGCGAGCGCCCTGTCGGCCACGCTCGCGGCGCTGGCGCTCACCGGTATCGCCCTGGCACTGGCGCCTGCGCTTCTGCCGCGCCTTGCGCCGCTCTGCGTCGTCGGCGTGCTCCTCGCGCTGGCGCATCTGTCGACGCTGCGCCGCCGCCCGGTGCCATGGCGGCGACCGGACGGCGGCGACAGCTTGGTCTTCAGGCGTCCGCCGTGGCGACTTGCTCAACGGCTGTCTTGAAGGCCTCGGTGAAGGCAGGGATATCGTCGGGATTGCGGCTGGTGATGAGGTTGCCGTCGACCACGACTTCCTTGTCGACCACGCTCGCGCCCGCGTTAGCAAGGTCGGTGCGCACCGACGGCCAGGACGTGACGGTCTTGCCGTCGACAACATCGGCTTCCACAAGCAACCAAGGACCGTGGCAGATCGCGGCCACGGGCTTGCCCGACAGGGTGAAGTTGCGGACGATCTCCACCGCCTTGTCGTTGGTGCGCAGCGTATCGGGGTTGGCGACGCCGCCGGGTAGCAGCAGCCCGTCATATTCCTCGATCTTCACCTGATCGAGCGTGATGTCGGGCGTTATCGTGTCGCCCTTCTCGTCATGCTTCATGCCCTGGATGGGATCGGTGCCGGGCGAGGCGAGCGTTACCTTGGCACCCGCCTCGATCAGGGTCTGGCGCGGATCGAACAGTTCCGACTGCTCGAACCCGTCGGTCGCGACGATCAGGATGCGGCTTTCTTGGATGGACGGCATGGGGGGTCTCCTGGTTATGCGGGAGCACGCTCAACGGCCCGCCGCCCCAAGGGTTGCGGAACGAAGCGATGAACGGCGGGTTTTCGGGCATGAGAAGGACGAACATGCCCCAAGAGAGCGTCACCCACGCCGATCACAGCACACCCGGCATCACGCGCCGCGCCCTGAAACGCGGCTGGGCCTATTATGACGCGGGCGGCGATCGGATCGCCGACCGGGACGAAATCGACCGGTTGAACCGCATCGCCCTGCCGCCCGCCTATCGCGACTGCTGGTTCTGCCCGTCACCCTGGGGCCATATCCAGGCAGTGGGCTACGACGACCGGGGCCGCCGCCAATATCGCTACCACCCCGATTTCCGCGCCGCGCGCGAGGCGGAGAAATATGCCGGCTGCCCCGAATTCGGTCGCGCCCTGCCCAAATTGCGCGCCCGCCTCGAAGCCGATCTGTCCAGGCGCGGACTGCGCAAGGACCGCACCGTCGCTGCGGTCGTGCGCCTGCTCGATCTGGCAAAGCTGCGCGTCGGCAACGAACATTATGCCACCACCAACAAAAGCTTCGGCGCGACCACGCTGCGCCGTCGCCATGTCGACCTCAACGGCAAGTCGCTGACGCTACGCTTCCGCGCCAAGTCGGGCAAGGAGCAGGAACAGCGAATCACCGATGCCCGCCTTCTCCGCTTCGTGCGGCAGGTGCAGGATCTGCCCGGCCAGCATCTCTTCCAATATCTGGACGAGGACGGCGATGCCCGTCCCATTACCTCCAACGACGTGAACGCCTATCTGGCGGACGCCATGGGCGGCCCTTTCACGGCCAAGCATTTCCGCACCTTCGGCGCCACCACCATTGCCTTCGAAACATTGGCGGCGGGCCATGTCTCGCTGAAAGAACTGCTGGACCCGGTCGCCCGCGCGCTCGGCAACACGCCCGCGATCAGCCGCAAAAGCTATGTTCACCCCGCTCTCATCGCGCTTTGCCGCGAAGGACAGGATGAATGGCGCGCAGGGCTTCGCTTGCCGCGCCGGACGCGCTATCTCTCGCGCGAGGAACGCGGCCTGATCGCGTTCCTCGACGACATTGCCGATTGCGCTCCGCTTCTCAAGGCGGCGTGATCCACCGGACCGACAGGATATCATGCCAGCCAAGAAGACAGATACGCCCCCCATCGATCTCGACCTTCCCGCTCCCGATCTGGGCGAGATGTGGCATTCCACCGTCACGTGGTTCCAGGTTCATTATCTCTCGATCCTGATCGCGTTCGGCGCAGGCATCCTCATCTACCTCGCTCTTTCCGCGCTCAAGAGCGCAGGCAAGCGTTGGCGCGGCACGCGTGGCGATCCCTTGAGCTACGCCAACGTCATCGGCCGGGCAGCGGCGAAGACGGGACATTTCTTCCGCATCATGGTCGCCGCGCGGCTGGTGGTGGGCTATGCCGACGCGCCCGAAAGCCTGTTCCGCACCGTCGCCTTCTTCTTCACCATCGCGACCGTGTTCCAGGGCGCGATCTGGGGGCGGGAGATCATTCTCGGCCTCATCGAACGAAAGACGCTCGCGGAGGATGGCGGCGGCGAAACGCTCGCCAATGCGATGGGCCTCATTCGCGTGCTCGTCACCTTCGCCTTGTTCGCCATTGCGACCATCGTCGTGCTCGACAATCTGGGCGTCAACGTTACCGGCCTCGTCGCGGGCCTCGGCATCGGCGGCATCGCGATCGGTCTCGCTGCGCAGGGCATCTTCTCCGACCTGTTCGCCGCGCTGTCGATCATCTTCGACAAGCCGTTCCGCCGGGGCGAGACGATCAACTACGATCAGACGACCGCGACGGTGGAGCGGATCGGCCTTAAATCGACCCGGTTGCGTGCGGTCACGGGCGAGCGCAAGGTCATATCCAACGCCAACCTGCTCCAGAAGGAAATCACCAGCTTCCAGACGCTCGACCACCGCCGCGTCAAATTCGCCATCGGCGTCATCTACCAAACCCCGCCCGAAACGGCAGAACAGATCCCCGACATCCTCAAGGCAGTCATAACCGAGGCCGGCGGCGTGTTCGTGCGCTCGGGTTTCATCGGCTTCGGCGCGTCCAGCCTCGACTTCGAGGTGGAATTCGATGTCTATCTCCCCAGTTGGGACGAAATCTACTTGGTTCGCCATCGCATCGGACTGGGCATCCTGCGCCATTTCAACGATCGTGGGATCGAATTCGCCTATCCTACGCAGACCACCTTCACGGCCGCGCCGGACGGGCGAATGATCATGCCCTATGCCGAAGTCATGCCGGTGCGAACCGTTCCCGCACCGGAATGACGGCTCGCCGCAAGCGCGAGTCCCTTCGTCCCAGCAGGGATTGCACATCGCGTCCAGCGCTTTAGCGCTCGACATATGAGCCGCCTATCCCTCGCCCTTGCCGCCGCGTTCTGCGCCCTTTCCCCCGCCGTCGCCCATGCCGAAGGGCTGGGCGCGGAGGTCAATTATGGGCGCGCGGACGGTCATTGGGGCACGGAAATCGGCGCGGGCTATCGCCTCGGACTGGCGGGTTTCAGCCTGACGCCGGGCGCGGGCGTCTTCCTCGCCGATGGCGACGCGAAACTATATGGCCGGGTCGAGGCGGCCTACACCATCCCGCTTTCCGCCACAGTCGGCGCGGGCGTGCGTTTCAGCGGCGACAAAACGCGCCCCTATGCGACCGTCGCGCTGCCCCTGCTCCCGTTGCTGCGGGCCAAGGCCAATGCCGGCCCCGGCTATTATTCCGCAGGACTGACGCTCGCCTACTGATTTCGCCTACCGCCCCCCGCCCCACGGCGCTCCGGGCAGCAACATTCCGTCCTCCACTACCAGCCCGCCAGCCCGGTCCTCCGCCAGTAGCAGCGCGCCGTCGAGATCGATCCAGTCCGCCCCCTGCGCCACCAGCGCTGCGGGCGCGATGCCGAGCGAAGTGCCCAGCATACATCCCACCATGACGCGGAATCCCCGCGCCCGCGCGTCCCGGCACAATGCCAACGCCTCCGTAAGCCCGCCCGCCTTGTCGAGCTTGACGTTCACCGCATCGAAGTCGGCCAGCCGGTCGAGGTCGGCGCGCGTGTGGCAACTTTCGTCCGCGCATAGCGGAACCGGCGACGCAACGCCGGACAGGCGCGTTTCGCATCCGTGGATCACCGGCTGCTCGACCATCTCGACGCCCAGCGCAGCTAGCGCCGCCGCCTCCGCCGCGATATCCCGCTCGTGCCAGCTTTCATTGGCATCGACGATCAGCCGCACGTCCGGCGCACCTTCGCGCACCGCCGCGATCCGCGCGCGGTCGCCCTCGCCCGTCAGCTTGCATTTGAGCAGGTGAAAACCACGCCCCGCCGCCGCCCGCGCATCCGCCTCCATGGTGGCCGGATCGCCCAGGCTGATGGTGAAGGCGGTCGGCAGAGGCACTGGCCGGTCCAGCCCGGCGAGCTGCCACACAGGCGCGCCCGCCCGCTTCGCCTCCAAATCCCACAGCGCGCAATCGAGCGCGTTGCGCGCCGCCCCGCGCGGCATCTGCGTCAGCAGCGCCTCGCGTTCCATCGGCCCGCGATAGGCACGGATCGCCTCGACGCATCCTTCGGCGGTTTCGCCCTCATAATAGATCGCGGTGCCCTCGCCGCGCCCTTCGCGCACCCCGTCGCCCACGGTGCACACCACCACGTCGACATGGCGCTTGGCCCCCCGGCTGATGACGAAAGCGCCCTTCACAGGCCAGCGTTCCACGGTCGCTGAAATGAGACGGATCATCGGCCTTCCCTGTCCTATTCGATTGACGGCACGGTCCATTGCCATATGCACGGGTCCGATCCCATCCGCCAGCAGGAGCATCCTTCCCCGTGACATCGCGCGAGCTGACCCGTTTCCTCCCATTGGAAGAGGATGACGCCGCCCGCACTCACCTGCGCCGCCGCATGTCCGACATGGCATGGCGGATCGGCTTCGGCGCGATCGGCTGGCCCTGGCTGCTCGCCAGCTTGTCGGGCGGGCGGCCCGCCGACAAGCGCGCCCTGCTCGACGAACTCGGCCTCGCCCACGACGCCCTGCCGCATCTGGGCAGCTGGAAGGCCGATGTCGGGTTCCTGCGTCATATCGTCCGCGAAATCGCCCGGCTGCGGCCCGCCCATGTGGTGGAACTGGGTGCGGGCGCGTCCTCGCTGGTGGCGGCGCGCGCGCTGCAACTCCATGGCGGGGGACGGCTGCACAGCTTCGACCAGCATGGCGGCTTCGTCGACGCGACGCGCCAGTGGCTCGCCGACCACGCGCTCGACGTCGACATCCGCCACGCCCCGCTGACGCACGAAAGCGCCGACTGGCCGGGGCGCTGGTATGCGGTCGACCATCTTCCCGACCGCATCGACCTCCTTATCATCGACGGCCCGCCATGGAGCGTCCATCCGCTGGTGCGCGGAGCGGCGGACAGCCTGTTCGCGCGCCTGTCGCCCGGTGCCGTCGTGCTGCTCGATGACGCCGCCCGCCCCGGCGAGCGCCTCGTCGCGCGGCGCTGGCGACAGCGCTGGCCGCACATCGACTTCCGCCTAGTCAAGGACGGGACGAAGGGCACGCTGGTCGGTCGCGCGCGCGACACGCGCCTGCCGGTCGCCAACGACAATCACGATGGCCGGGTGTGGCGGCACATGGGCCGCGCCGCCGCCATTGCTGCGCTTGTCGCCACCGGGTGGATCGCGCGCGGCGAACTGGGCGAATTTCCGCAGGCGGCGCAGGCCAGCAGCTTCCTCGATGAAGCCGCCGCCTCCCGCCGCGCGGGATTGCTGCGGCAGGCGATGCCTTCGCAGGTCGAAAGCACCCGGCTGGACCGGGAGGAAATCGCACGGTCGGCGGGCATTCTGCTCCCCACCCTGCCTGCGGGCTGGCGCGTCACCGACGTGCAACTCGTCCCCTCGTCGGGCAGCCCCGCCGTCGCGATGAGCGTCGTGACGCCGCAGGGCGACCGCCTCTCGCTTTTCGCCGACCGCGCCGAAACTGCGGCGGAAACGCAGCCGCTGATGGCGCGCCGCGCGGGCGAAACCATCGCCTATTGGGAACGGGGCGACATGGCCTACGCCCTCACAGGTCATGGCGATGCGGGGCAGGTGATGCGCTGGGCCAACGCGGTCGCGCCCGACGCATGATCCCTTGCCGCCCCGGCGGCATTGAGGGTGCGTCCCCGCCCTGCTAAGCGCCGCGTCATGCAGGACGATCCGACCACCCCGCCCCCCGCGACGCCGCGCCCCGCGCTCGGCAGCCTCGCCATGCTGTGGCGGTTCGCGCGCGCCTATCCCGGACGCATTGCCGCCGCGCTCGCCGCGCTGATCGTGTCGTCCGCCGCCACGCTCGGTATCCCCAGCGGCTTTCGCCTTGTCATCGACCGCGGTTTCATGGGCGGCGGCGACATCAGCCGCTGGTTCGAATATCTGCTGATGATCGTCATCGTGCTCGCGATCGCCAGTGCGTTGCGTTTCTACTTCGTCTCCTGGCTGGGCGAACGCGTCGTCGCCGACATTCGCAGCGCGACGCAGGCCAATCTGCTGCGTCAGGCACCTCGCTTCTTCGAGGAGAACCGCCCATCCGAAATCGCCTCGCGCATGACCGCCGACACGGCCGTTGTCGAACAGGTCGTGGGCTCGACCGTGTCCGTCGCGCTGCGCAACCTCGTCACCGGGGTCGGCGGCCTCGCCTATCTCTTCGTCCTCGCGCCCAAGCTCGCTGCGATGCTGCTGCTCGGCATCCCGGTCATCCTCATCGTGCTGATCGGGCTCGGTCGCCGCGTCAGAGGCTTGTCGCGCACCAGCCAGGACCGTCTCGCCGATGTTGGCAGCGTCACGTCCGAAGTGTTGGGCGCGATGAAGATTGTCCAGGCGTTCGGCCAGGAGGCCCGCGAATCCGCACGGTTCGATGCGACGGTCGATGCGGGGTTTAGCACCGCGCGGGCGCGTATCCGCCTGCGCGCGGTGATGACCGGCGTGGTCATCGCGCTCGTCTTCGGATCGATCACGGCGGTCATGTGGCAGGGCGCGCTCGATGTCGCGGCAGGGCGCCTCTCGGGTGGCAGCATCGCCGCCTTCGTCATCACCGGCGGGCTGGTCGCGGGCGCGTTCGGATCGCTGTCCGAAAGCTGGGGCGACCTGCTGCGCGGTGCCGGTGCGGCGAGCCGCCTCGACGAACTCATGTCGGCCCGGCCCGATATCGCCCCGCCCGCTATGCCCCTTGCGATCGACGCCCCCGACGGAAGCGCCCGACTGGCGTTCGAGGACGTATGTTTCCACTATCCCACTCGCCCCGATCAGGCTGCGCTCCACGGCATATCCTTTGCCGTCGCCCCCGGCGAAACGGTCGCGGTGGTCGGCCCTTCGGGCGCGGGCAAATCGACCCTGATCCAGCTCGCCCTGCGCTTCTACGATCCCGACAGCGGGCGCGTGCTGCTGAACGACGTGCCCCTCCCGCAGGCCGATCCCGCCGCCATCCGCGCGACGATGGCGATGGTGCCGCAGGACAGCGTGGTTTTCGCCGCGTCGGCCCGCGACAATCTGCGCTACGGCCGATGGGATGCGAGCGACGAGCAGATTTGGGATGCCGCGCGCGCCGCCAATGCCGAAGCGTTCCTCCGCGCGCTGCCGCAGGGGCTCGACACCTTCCTCGGCGAAAACGGCGCGCGTCTGTCGGGCGGGCAACGCCAGCGCATCGCCATCGCCCGCGCCCTGCTGCGCGATGCGCCGATCCTGCTGCTGGACGAAGCGACATCCGCCCTCGACGCGGAATCCGAACGGTTGGTGCAGGATGCGCTGGGCCGTCTGATGCGCGACCGCACGACCATCGTGATCGCCCACCGCCTCGCCACCGTCCGCGCCGCCGACCGCATCCTCGTCATGGATGGGGGCCGCATCGTCGAACAGGGCGACCATGCCGCGCTTGTCGCCCAAGGCGGCCTCTACGCCCGCCTCGCCAGCCTCCAATTCCAGGACGCGACGCAGGGTTAGGGCATCGCGCTACCCGGCGCATCCCGTTTGCCGTCAAATGTTTAGGTCGTCGTCCATCTGCGGCCTGCGACATTGCCGCCCCCGCAGACTCCGCACCGCGAAACGTGCCGCTGCCTCGCCTGTGGCATAACCGGGATCGCGGGAAAAACCGATGGTCGGGCAGCAGGAACCCGACCCGCCGTCATTGCCGCCATCCCCGGGGTATCGCGATACCCCCCTGCCGCCATCAAACCAGCTGATTGAGCTTCACGATGTGATCGAGGATCGCTGGGTGTAGGGGACGTTCGAACGCGCAGCCGGATTCGTGAGCATGGCTCCACGTCACGCGTGCGCGGCGCCCCTCGAAGCCCGGCAGCATGATCCACAGGTCCGTGCCTTGGGGCAGCTTCATGAAGCTCTGGAGGCGAAAGCCGCTGACCGATAGGTCGGCGATGCGGCTGCTGTGCCATGTCTCGCCGGGGCGACGGACCTTGACCGGAATCTGCACCGCGCGTCGTTCCGACGCTCGGGCATTTCGATGGTCGTCGGTTTGAGGTTCCACGCCTTTAGCCTGCATCAGGTGCCGCAAGAAGAGTGACCGTCGCACATCAGGGTTAGCGAAAGGTTAAATCCGCGCATCCATCGGGATAAGACGGCGGGGCCCATCCAACCGCCCGCCTTGTGCAGCCGGTCCGTATGCGTTTGGAGAACACGCAAAAAAAGAGGGCCGCAAAAAGCGACCCTCTTCATGCTTCTGCCTGATCCGCCCCGCCTCATGCCCGCAATCCGGGAAGTCCTGCGTTGGGCAGCGGAGCCGTCAGTGATCAGAAGTTGCCATATTGTTCGTTGCCAACGAAACCCAGCTTGGTGACGCCCGCACGCTTGATCTCCGCAAGCACCTCGTCGACGACGACGTAGCGCGTCGCGGCGTTGGGCTGGAACTGAAGCTCGGGCTCGACCGGCAGGCGCAGCGACTGCTGCAGATACTGACGCAGGGTCAGCAGGTCGATCGGCGAACCGTTCCAGGTGATGATGCCACCGGCGTCGATCGCGACCTTGTTCTTGACCGGGTCGATCACGCTGTCCGTGGGCGGCGCGTTCTGCGGCAGGTCGATCTTTACCGCATGGGTCTGGATCGGGATGGTGATGATGAACATGATGAGGAGAACGAGCATGACGTCGATCAACGGCGTCGTGTTCATTTCCATCATCGGTTCGCCGTCATCGCGGCCGGCACTCATAGCCATTGCGGATACTCCTTATGCGCGCCGGATCAAAGGCGGACGGTGCCCGAACCGGGTTCCGGCTCGGAGATGAAGCCCACCTTCGGGAAACCGGCGCGTTGCATCGTATAGATGGTACCGCCGATGCACCGATAGGGCGTGTTGATGTCGCCGCGGATATGCACTTCGGGCAGATCCTCCGGCGTCAGATTCTCGACGCCGCCCGCTTTCTTGATATCTGCTTCGAGCTTCTTGACCGCACGGTCGAGCAGTTCGCTCGAATTGACCGGGGTCATGCCCCAGAATACCGCGCAGCTGCCATCGGAACCGGTGGTGACCGAAAGGGACACATTTTCCGGCTTCGTCGTGGTCGGCTCGAACGCTACCTTGGGAAGCTGCAGGTCGACCGTCTGGACGACGACCGGGACCGCGATGAGAAAGATGATGAGCAACACCAGCATGACGTCGACGAGCGGCGTCGTGTTGATGTCGGACAACGGCTTGTCTTCACCGCCGTCGGAGCCAACACTCATTGCCATTGATACTATCCTAACCTTGGTGTCGATGGCGCCCCGTCACACAGGAGCGGCGGAGAGCCATGGTCGGCGGAGGGGCCGGGCGGTCGCAGCCGCCGCCCGGCCCTACGCCGGCGTCTTCAAAAGACCGATCAGGCCTTGGTCGGTGCAGCGGCAGGCTTGGCGGTCGAAGTGACCGGGGCGGCTGCGACGGTTGGCTTCACGGCGCCGTCCGAAACCAGATAGGCCAGGAGATCGACGGTGAAACCGTTGAGCTGTTCCGAGATCGACTTGTTGCGGCGCTGCAGGAAGTTGTAGGCGAGCACCGCGGGAACGGCGACGGCCAGACCCAGAGCGGTCATGATGAGAGCTTCACCGACCGGGCCGGCAACCGCGTCGATCGACGCCTGACCGGCAGCGCCGATCTTGATGAGCGCGCGATAGATGCCGATAACCGTACCGAACAGACCGATGAACGGCGAGGTCGAACCCACGGTCGCGAGGAACGCGAGGCCGCCGTTGAGCGACGAGTTGATCGCGGCTTCCGAACGGGCGAGCGAACCGTGCAGCCAGTCATGCGCTTCGACCGGATCCTTCAGCTTGCCATGCTCTTCCTGAGCCTTGATGCCGTCGTCGACGATCTGCTTGTAGGCCGAGTTCTTTTCGAGCTTGGCCGACGCTTCGCGCAGCGAACCGGCGCGCCAGAAAGTCGCGCGGACCTTCTTGCCCTGGCTGATGACCTTCTGCTGTTCGATCAGCTTGGTGAACAGGATGTAGAAGGTGCCGACCGACATGGCGCACAGGATGATGAACACGGTCCAGGCGATGGCGCCGCCCTGTTCCAGGGCTTCCATCAGACCATAGGGGTTTTCCGGCTTCGGAGCCGCAGCTGCGAGATACATCAACATGTTCAAGACTTCCCTCTCAATGAGATCCAGCGAGGGAGGGGCCGGCCGTCCGGCGCGCCCTCCCGATTTTGATTATTCCGGCAGGCGCCAGGTGATGCGGCCATTATAGGTGTCCGCCATCGGCTGCCCATCGCTCCCGACCGCCGGCTTGAAGCGCGCACGCTTCGGCAGGAGACGGCAGGTCGCTTCGTCGAGGTCGGGATGACCGGTCGACGAGGTGATGGTGCAGTTGGTGACACGCCCGTCGGCACCGATTTCCAGGCGGAACCCTGCCGTGCCCGAGCGTTCTTCGCGCTGCGCGCGGCTCGGATAGTCGGCATCGCTGACCCAGCTGCCCGGCGAACCGCGCGGAGCGGCGCGCGTCGCTGCCTGAGGCGGCGGCGGCGGAGCGGGCGGCGGGGGCGGCGGTGCCGCGACCGGAACCGGGTTGAATACCGGCGGCGGGGTCCGAACCGTCTGGATCGGCGGCGCTGGGGCCGGGGTCTGGACGATCGGCGGGGGCGCGACGACCGGCGGCGGCTCGACCGGCTGGTCTGGCGGCGGCGGCGGCGGCTCCTCGTCGGGTGGCGGCGGCTCCTCTTTCACGTCGATCACGTTCAGCTGTTCCGCCGCCTTTTTGACATATTTCATGCCAAGACCGGTGACGAAGGCATAGCCGAGAACAGCGTGAATCAGGGCG
>NZ_QFOA01000177.1 GCF_003248505.1 Sphingobium sp. | reverse complement strand
AAATGCTGGCCTATCGCCTGATGGCCGAGGCATACGCCCAGCAGCGGTGCGCCCGCGTCGGCGCAGGCCGCGACGAGATCGAGGCTGACGCCTGCTTCGTTGGGCGTGCAGGGGCCGGGCGACAAAAGGAATGCCTTGGCCCCGGTCGACAGCGCCTGACCTGCGGAAATGGCATCGTTGCGCACCACTTCGACCTTGGCCCCCAATTCCATGAGATAATGGACAAGGTTCCAGGTAAAGCTGTCATAATTGTCGATGACGAGGATCATGGCTCGGTGCTTTAGCGCGCAGGAAGCGGCGGGGGAAGGGTGGCGACGGCAGGTTCATGCGCTTCGCCATTTTTCCATCGCCTTGTCATAAGTGTCCCGTTCCTTTTTCACCGCCCTTTCCAGCGTTTCGACGGTGCGCCGGGCGGTAGCCCGCTGCCGTGCGATGCTGCGGTCGAGACTTGCTCGTTCCTTTTCCAGCGCAGCGATTTCGGCGTCGAGGCTCTGGCGACACGCATCGCGTTCCTCCTCCGCGCGGGAGAGGGATTCGCGGCTGGGGCGGGGAATCGCCTTGGCCTTTGCGCGAGGCGATGGCCGCGCCCTGCCGTTTTTGGCTATGGGCGCGGCTGCGGCAAGATGGTCCTCGGCGCTGCCTCGCGATCGTTTGAAGACCTTGCCGGGATGCGCGAGCGGCTCTGTCATCGCGGCTTCTTCTGTCACTTGCTCTGCCGCGCCGCGCGCAAACAGGTCTGTGCCGGTGCCCCATGCCTTCAGCGCTGCCTTTCGGGACGGCGCGGCGACATAGGCGTCGTGAAAGCCGATCGATGTACGGAAGACCTTGAGCCGGGACATGGCATTCGAAACGCGCGCCTTCGCGGGTGGCTCCGCCAAGAATGCGTGACGGCTTGTCAAAGGGCGCGGGCGGGGCCATATGAGGATCGCCGGGTTCGCCCGGCTATGGTGATAAATCGTGTCGTACAATAGGCGCAGCGGACCCGGGGGCAGTACCCGGCGGCTCCACCACCTTCCTCGCTTACGGCGGGGAATATGACGGGGCCGAACTAGGATCGACGTGTGTTGAAAGGCGATGCTTTTACCCGGCCCGTGTAAGCCGTTAAACTGTGCAAAACTCACAAGTGCCAACGATAACGAAGCACTCGCCATTGCAGCGTAATTGAG
>NZ_QFOA01000176.1 GCF_003248505.1 Sphingobium sp. | reverse complement strand
AGATAGCTCTGCCACTGATGCTCGATTTCTTTGGCCTTCTCCGGATCAAGGCTTTTATGACCAATGTACATCGGTCCCTCGAGACTGGCGACCGCTAGGCCGTCGCGGCTCTCTTCCGATCCAGACATCGTGCCAGCAAACGCCAGAAGGGATTTTCGACCGCCAAACCCTTTTCGATTAGGCTGGTTAGAAACAACTGGAACGGTTACGGACAATATTGTCCGGATAAGACGAATGGAATTGGGTGTGCGCAGAGATGCCAAAGATCGGCGTGAGCGGATTATCGCGGCGGCGGCGACGATATTCGCAAGGCACGGATATGCCGTGGCGCTTGATGCGATCGCTGCGGAGGCTTCCGTCGGCCGTACTACGCTCTACCGGAATTTTGCCGATCGATACGCGCTCGCTCTTGCGGTTATGGAACGTCGCATCGAGGATGTCGCAGCAATAGCGGACGAACATCACGACCGGCCCGACACCTTTCTCCTGATGGTCAGGAAGATGTGCGAGAGCCGTACCGATTACGCAGCGTTGGCCAACGCAGTAGCCATCCAGCATGGCGCCGAAGGTCGCCAGGCAATCGCCGTGCTGCGCGCTCGCATGGAGGGGGTCTGCTCCGTTCCGATCGCACGCGCCCAGCGTGCCGGCCTCATTCGATCCGACTTCGCTATCACCGAAGTTCACCGCCTCACCATGATGCTGGCGGCCGGCGCGACGGAATGGGATCAGGACGATCGCGATCGCGAATTCGATCGCGCCCTGCGCCTCGTCATGGAAGGGCTGCAGCCACCCACGGCCGCGCGGAAAAAATAAATCATCAACATTGATGTTGACGAATCGCTTAATAAGCGGTCATTTGTGTCCGGTAACGACGAGAGCTGCTGTGAAAGGCTGCCAGTAACCCTGCCCTGACGTCTGCTTTCCATGCGCGTCAGGCCCCCGGCACAGGAGAGATGCGTGATGAAGTGCGGATTGTTCCGCACCCCCTACAACCAGCCTCAGCGGACGCCGAAGCAGATCTTCGACTGGTCCATCGAACTGGCGCAGATATGCGACAAGGCGGGTTTTTCTGACTTTCTGGTGGGTGAGCATTATACGCTTGCCCTGGAAAATATTCCCATGCCCGAGGCGATCATCGCATCTGCCGCGATGGTGACGGAAAAGCTC
>NZ_QFOA01000094.1 GCF_003248505.1 Sphingobium sp. | reverse complement strand
GCACCGCAAGTTCGCCGCCTAACATCAACCCCCTGACGAGGTCCGCACTCCGCTAATCTACGCCGCGAGTTGTGCCGAATGTTCTGACGACGGACAGATAGACGATGTTGCCCTCGTGAGCGCGAGCGGCGATACTGAATGCTGTCGAAGTCAGGTTCATCGGCTGCGGCTCGGGAAAGGCGGAGAGTTACGGACCGATCCCGCTGCCGGCGCACCTCTGTCCGTCTCCGTGCCTGCACCCGTGCGCTGCAAGTTCATGTTCTCTCCTGCATAGTGGATGAGAGAGAACAAGAGATCTTCCACTCCGTTCCACTATGCAGAGTAATGTCGTATTGTGGCCACAGGCTGCCCTCTGGCGGAGCATTGAGGCGATGACGAAAACCAGTGTCCAGTTCGAGATGGGGAACTACGAATGGGTGTCCGAGCGAGAAAGCGTCGGCTTCCTCGGCATGACCGACCTCGGCGAGGTCCCGTTCCTTATAACCGCTGACGCACTTTGCGAGATGCTCAATCCCGAGCTGGATGGCATCGATTCGGAGACCGCGCTCGAGACTTTCGTGGAGTTCGAAACGGACATCCACCGCATTGCCCGCCGCGAATTCGTGAAGAGGCTAGGTGGCGAGCCACCCATCCTAATCACTGCCGCCGATCTTGAGTGAACCGCGCGTGCGGATCGTCCCCTCAATGAGTCCACAGGCTCGACCGGCCGCCTAATCGACGGGCCGCAACTCGTCGACGTCGAAGTCGCGAAGCCCAATTTCGCCGCTGCCATTGAGCATGTCGCTCGCTAGCGAACGCTTCCGCTCCAGAAGCTCGTCGAGCTTCACGTCAAACGTCTTGAAGTCGCCTGCGGCGACGGTCGGATAGTAGACGAAGACGTCCTTCGTCTGGCCGATCCGATATGCCCGGTCGGTTGCCTGATCCTCCTTCGCGGGATTCCAGGTCCGTGTGAAGTGGATGACGTGGTTCGCCGCCTGCATGTTCACGCCGAACCCTACGGCCACAGGAGAGAGGACGATTGCGCCAAATCCAGGCTGTTCCTGGAAGGACCGTATCATCTTCTGCCGGCTGTCGACGGCGCTCGCCAATGCGGTTGTGTCGCCATTGATGATCTTGACGGGGATGCCGAAGGCCTCTTGCACGTAATGCTTGATCAGACGCTGGATCGCCTTGAACTCGCAGAAGATGATGACCTTCTCTTCTCGATTACGGATGGCCTCGAGAACGTCGATCAGCCAATCGAGCTTCGGAGACCGTGCCCGATAGCTTTCCACCGGATCGTAGGCGCTCCCTACGCTCTCGTCAGGGTCCGAGCACAAAAGCCTCAGCTTATGAAGGAGAGCCAGATGGCTCCCGGGCGCTGCTCCCGCCCGCCTGAACGCATCGATGGCGCTGACGTAGAGGCCGCGCTGGAACGGGCTCATATCGAGACTACGGCTAGGCTCGTCCACGACCTTCGCCTTCAGGTCGGTAGCAACATCCGCCTTCATGCGTCGGAGCAGCTGGGGCGTGATGACCCCCCGCAGTTCCTCAACCTTCGCCCTGTCGTCGTCGCTCTTTGCCTCAATCGGACGACGGTATGTTGCGCCGAATTCGTTCAGCGCGCCAAGCAGGCCCGGCTGCACGAAGTCGAACAGGCACCATAGGTCGACCAAGCTGTTTTCCACGGGCGTCCCGGTGCAGGCGATACGGAACTTCGCCTGCTGCTTCTTGGCCGCACGGGTCATCGCAGCGTTAGGGTTCTTGATCTTCTGTGCTTCGTCGCAGACCATCACCGACCACTTCTCACGCGCAAACGAGAATTCAAGGTCGCGGAGCGTCTCGTAGGTGGTGAGGACGAGGTCGGCATCGCCAAGCCAATCCGGGCGGAGGAACCGCACCAGACCCTCACGGCGGAGCTGCTCATCAACCGAAGCCCTATCTACCCGCAGACCAGCAAGACCCTCGCCATAGGCCGTCAGGATCTTCAGCGTCCCAGGCTCGAGGAACTTCTCCGCCTCCTCCTTCCAATTTTCGAGAAGAGAAAGAGGCGCAACCACCAACGCGGGCGGGGACTCGGGATCCTCCTCTCGTGCCCGCGCCACCAAGCTGAGTATCTGAAGAGTCTTCCCAAGTCCCATGTCGTCGGCCAGCAAGGCTCCCCGGCACCTATCCGGTGCCAGCGCGAGGAGGTGCTGCATCCAAGCCAACCCTTCAAGCTGGTGGTGCTTGAGCGCCACGCCGGGACGGAGACTTGTTGGCAGCCTAGCTGGCGCCGGCTTTTCTGCCAGCGCCGCAAGCCTCTCCTCCCTGTAGTCCACCTGCCCGATGTTGCTTTTGAGGATCAGCGTGGGCTTCTTCCCGCGGCGCGCAGGAACTTCTGGCTTGAACGTCCCCTTCGCAGCCTGGTCCCTCACCTTACCGAAGGTGGATACGATGGCCTCAGCTTCACGGACGGGGATGGGCGTCGGGCACCCAGTCAGAGGAACCGACGTTGCTCCGGTTACCTTTGCGCTCTCCAGCCCCACGCGCAACTCTTCCGACAGTTCGTCTGTCAGCGGCAGGATGCAAGGTTGGTCTGTTTCCGGATCGGTCCATCCAATCATCGGAACAAGGTTTTCGGGAAACCAACCGTCTCCGTCGTCCCGTTTGGCGATGTGCGGGGAGTAGAAGGACTTCTCCTGTCCGATGCCTTCGACGCGCTCCGAGTAGCCAGAGAGGTCATAGACCTGACCATGCGTGATGACACCGTCCTCACGACGGCCGAGCGCCCGACGAAGGGCTTCGCAATGCAGCCTGCTGTCGCCGTCGAGCTCGAACTCATACTCGTCCCAAGCAAACAGCTGGAGGCCACGGTCAAGGTTCCGCTCGACGCCCTCGACGAACTCGATCACGTCGGCTTCCTCAAGCATGACCTCGCGTGTCTCGATCGCCTCTCCTGCCCCACTCGTGATGAGCAGACCCAGGGCACCCTCACCATGGGTCTCCGGTGTCACGGCGGCAAACCGCTCGAACACGATGCCCGCCTGCTGCTTCGCCTCTTCGAACTGGTCCTCGTCGACGACTGCGGCCGCGTCCGGTCCGAGCGCTGCGATCGGGTTAAGGAGAAAAGCCTCGGCACGCTCGCCGGCAACGCGACGACCAGGCATGCGCTTGACCTCGCGCAGAACGGTCCCAACCTCCGGCGAAATCATCACCTGGATGATTCCATCCGGCGTAGGCAGGTCGTATCGGTCACGCACCTGACCTGATCTGTCGAACGCTTCGAGCCAGTCGGCAGGTGCGCCCTCGAACCACGGCTCGACCTCTACCAGCCCCAATCCTTCCGAACGACGAAGCGCCATCTGCAGTCGGTCCGGGGTGAGCACAACCGTCCGGTAGAGAAAGTCATCCAACGAGGCGCCAGTTCCAACCGCCAGCTGACGGATTTCTCCCCAAGCGCGACGCTGGTCAGCTTCGTTGCGCTCTTCCTCTGGACGACGGGCGAACCGCCGGATGCGGTTGATCAGGTTCCAAACCTCAGGAGAGACAAGTTGGAAGCCTCCGTCCGCATCGAGCGCACCGCCCTTTAGCTTGGCACCGGATATCGGTCGGCGGTCAACGTCGAACCAACCGTCTATCGCGACAGAGAAATCGCGGTCCGTCAGCGAATTTCGGCTCACGATCTTGGGAACCGCCCGGGTGGGCGGTGGAAGACGCAGTATCTCGAGCTCCTTCGCGGCCTCCTCGTCCTCCAGGAGAACGAACAGCTGCGCCCACGGTAGGCTATGACCACCATCGACCCGTTCTGCGAGCCCCTCGTCGGCCAGCTGTTCTAGGAGGGCTGCTGCAGCCTTCGAGCCAGGCGTCGGGTCACCACCACCAGGGAGGAATATGCCACTATCCTCGACGACGGGAGACGGCGTCACCACCGCCCGGACTTCCGGCTTCGCCTTCTTCCTTCCCCATATCATGAGCGGAGATACCAGGCGCCACGGCGCTCCGCCCAGGCGAAATTCCTACGGGTGAGTTCGTTCGAGGCGGGACCGGAACGCGGGGCGTAGGCCCATAGCGAGCCTCCTTTGTTACGGGAATCGGCGGTCTCGATCCCGTGCTTAGCGAGGAAGGCGAAGAGGTCAGCATCGCCGCGGACGTTTGAAAGTGGTGATGCTGACTTGGAAGACATCGCATGGGGCTGTGGCGGTGCGGAGGGACGTGTGCCGTAAGACGGCGTAGTGTGACTAACCTGGGGGGCACCTCTTGCGGATGAGAGGGAAGCGATGAGGCGGTCGGCCTTACGCTCCCACCGCTCGCCTACGCCGTTGTTGTGGACGATGCGCGCGACGTAGCTAGGGTGTTTCAGCGCCGTCTTATTGCCAGCCACCTGCAACTTCGACAGATCGAATGGTAGCTTCGCCGCATCGAAGGCAAACATCGCGTTGCCCTCCTCTCCGAACTCCACATAGACGTGGCCGGCGATGCGCATGATAAAGGCGTTGTTGCTTGATGCGCCCCCGCTCGTAAGGGTCAGCTTACGTCCCTTCATCATCTGCCGGAGCGCCTTGAAGCTCGGGCGCGGATCGCGATCGGCAGCGTCGCCAAGCGCGAAGTGCATGTCGCTGATCTGATCGACGTAGCGCTTCCAGAAATTGATGCGTCGCTGGTCGTTGATCCCGTCGGCAGAGAGCAGGTTGAAAAAGTCCTCGATCAGCCGCAGCTTGTGCCATGAGGACACCATCCTCCTCGTGTCCGGACGGACCAACGTCCAAAGCGTGTCGTTCCGCTCAAGCCACGGATTTCCCCACCGGCTGACGGATGTCTCACACAGCGCTGGATCGACCTCAATCGATGCGCATTCGGCGTAGCGATCAAGCACGCGGGACAGACCTTCGTTGGCGAGCACGTCGTGCTCTTCGATTAGCCCGATGACGCGTGGGAGAACATCACGGAACCTACGGTCATCAAACCTCACCGCGGCGTCGATCTGCGCCTCGAATATCCGCTGTCCGATCCAAGACGTATCGCCAACGGAAAGATCGCGGCGAAGGACCTCAAGCGGATCCCCCTCGCCGGTCAGGATCTCGGCGCCGTAGCGAGTGCACGGGTCTTGCGTGAGAAGGTTCGCATGGTCGTCTATCGCGGCCAGCCAGTCGGGCGCCTGCCCGGAGCGCTCCAGCTGCGGGAGGTTGTCATTTAGATATTCCCTGAGCACCCGCCAGTTCCGATCGCCAGCCCCCCGTGCACTGCTAGGGTCGTAGTTTACATAGCCGTCGAGGAGCCCACGCCAGCATCGTCTGTATGGGCGAGGCATCGATCTGAATGAGTCTATCTCGCTCAGCAGCGGATCGAACCGCTCACCGTCCTCGATCAGGGCGGGTTGCCCCACCGACCGGAGGCGGGTGCCCCAACTTACTAGGCGGGCGGACCGGACATCATGGAGCCTCCCCGTCTCGCGAAACCTGACAAGCTCCGTCTGGATACGGTCGTTCGACGCGCCGGCGCCCGCACCAGCTCCGCTGAGCATAGCCTGGAGTGACTGCACGTGCCCCTTCAGAGCGCGGAGGTCCGGTTCTGGCATGTCCCTGAAGGCCGCAGCACCGACATCGGTCAGCCGCTGCTGCAGTCTGGCCATCCTCGGGCTCAGAGGGTGCATGTGCCGAACTCGCCTTCAAACGCGTCTACCGCTGCAGCTGCAGGCTCGTCTACCCCGAAGAACTCCAGACGAAGCTCGATGCGTCGACTTGCGTCCAGCGACGCCTTCGCCGAGTTGGAGGAATAGCCCCCGACGAGGAATAACCGCCGTATCTCCTCAAGTTCACGCCGATCCATCGGCCGCTCGCCTGCTTGCGGTCGAGCCATGAGAGCGCAAAGAACCCGCTGGCTGCGCTGGAGGCTGAGGTTCAGGTTGTAGAGGTAGCTGCCCCTCCGATCGGTGAAGCCCTCGACTACGATCCGCTTCAGCCAACGTTGCCCACCCTTGTCTCGTGCGATCGCGAGGACCTCGGGGACGAAGGACCGCAGGAGTTGCTCCTGCTCCGGACTCAGCGCGTTACTTGCCGAGTCGAAGCGGGCGCGGTCGCCGAAGTCGATAACGGCCCGGTTCCTATCAACGCGGATTCCCTGCTTCTTCGCAGCCTTGTCGATGCGGTCGAGGAGCTTGACGATCTCTGCCTGTCTCTCGGCCTCGAGCTGCTCGCGCTCCGAGATCGTGCGGGTGACTGCCAGGAGCGCCACGCTCATCACAAGCAGGAACAATACCATCAGGGCGGTCATGAGATCGGCAAACGAGATCCAGAAGGGCTTCTCCCCCTCCTCACGGCCCCGGTTCCCCATTGTTACCCGCTGGAACATTCAGATCACGCCGCCTGCCGACCAGTGGACGGGAGCGAGGCCTCCAGCTCTTGGATCGCCTCTTTAAGCATGCCGGTGGCGCGCGAAAGCTGGGTGTGAAACTCGCGGTTCGCCTCCACGACGACACCGCGCATACCTTCCGAGAACTTCTCATGCGACTGGCCGATGACGTCAGCAACCTCATCAAGGAAGCCGTCCGCCTCGGTTTGCGCCGCGACCAGCTTCTGCGTGGCGCCCTCGATCCGGCCGAGGACATCCGCCGTGAGGCTTGCCTCTCGGGACGCATTCTCCACCGTTGCGCGCAGATCCTGGACCATGGTCGTGACGGCATCGCGCGCAGACCGGTAGTCCGAAATGACGGAATCGAGCCCCCGTGCCGCCCCGGCGACGCTGCCTGCCGCCTCGGATAGGCCCGTCGTGACGTTGGCGATCCTGTCAAAGCCCCCGACGACTTCGCGACCTGAGTTCTCTAGCTTATTAGCGGCGGCAAGGAGCGTGTCAGCGCCGCCGTTGAGCCGGACGAACGCATCTCGCGTCGCGGTTTGGACGCCCGCCGTCATCTCTCGGATCGCCTCCACTAGGCCATCCACATTGGACGAGATCGCGCCGACGGATTCACGCATCTGCCCGACATGGCCAGCTGCCGCGTCGGCGCGCCTGCCGTCCTCTTCCGCCTGCAGCCTCGAGCGGTCCGCCGCTTGCTTCTCGATGGCCGAGATGGCCTGTGCCATGCCTTCGCCAAGGGCAGTCAACATGCCCTGAACGCGTGTCTGGGTCGCCTCCTGCATCTCGCCCGTCGACGATCGGATCTCGTCGATAACGGTGCGGAGCTCCTCCGACATCGCTGCCTGCTTTGCCTCCACGGCTTGGACGACCTCAAGGAGCTTTGTCGACATTGTGTCGGAAGCCCGCGTTCCGGCCGCTTCCACGTTGTCAGTCAGGTCCTGGAGCTTCGAGACCGCCGTCTGCATCGCGTCGATCGTGCGCTGTTGCATGTCGCCGATGCCCGACAGCTGGGTGCCGAACATGTTCTCCAAGCGGTCGCTGAAGCTGGCGAGCACGTCCGTCAGGAGCTTTGTCACCGCAGACGACTGATCTTGGCTTACTTGGCCGACCGCGCCGGCGATCTGGTCCAATGGCCCCTTGAGCGCTTCAGTTAGGGCGCCGGCAATGGTGGTGCCCAGCTCGTTAGAGCGCTGCACTGTCGCATTAATCTGGCGGTCCGCGAGTTCTGTGAGAATTTCCCTCAGGTCAGCTACAAGAGCGTCCTTCAGGATCTTGGTCTGGCTAGCTGCATCCTCCGAGGAGCTAACAAGGCGCGCCAGATACTCCTCGCCCGCTCCTGCCTCATAGGTCGCGTCTATCTCGTGGGCGAGCTGCGTCACCTTGCGGTAGAGGCTATTCAGCCGGAACTTCTCGAGGCCGGTGGTGATCATCGCGAAAATGATCGCGATGGCCGAGACGATGAAGGCCTCGCTGACGCCGTGCAGGAGAGCGGTCAGGCTGTTCCGAACCACTCCAGAGTCATCCGAGATCTGGAAGGAGTTCAATCCGGTTAAAAGACCGGTGAAGGTCCCGATGATGCCGATGCCGGTAAAAATGCCGGGAAGATGCTTGAAGAATTCAGCATGGACGCGGTTGTCCACTACGGCATGTGGCGAAAGGAACATCTCTGCTGGCACCGTCGAGCGGATAGCGCGCTCAACCATCTCTCCAGTCTGGACGTCCAAGTCCTTCTGGACGTGGAGCGTCTCCCGATACTCGTTGAAGATGGCCGCGATCGCACGGTCTGGTTCGAAGCAACTAGAGAGGTCGTTCAGACCCTTTGCCCGCGCAGCCTCCACGTTCGCGATGATCAGCTTGAGGTTGGCGTCGAGCCGATTCGCGGGAATGAAGAAATACCGGAAGAATGCGATCGCCAGAGCAACGAGAACCAAAAACACAAACACCGGTATCACCGGAATTCCGAACAACGTCATTTCGCTCATTCCCCCAATCGCCGAGAACCTCCCGTGATTCCCACGCTCGGGCGGCTCGACGCATCATGCTGCTATATTCGCATCTATTATTCTATGCCTAACATCGACTGATTCAGATCAGTTTGCCCATTTTTGGAAGAAGTAAGGCTCTGGCAATCCGCATAACTTTGGGACAGTATCGACTCATCGGGGGGAAGAGTGATGGCCCAGTCAGAAGGTTGGCTCTCTAGAGTCGCGCGCCGATTCGGCGAGATGATGTCTGGCGTCCCGGCTTCAGTGGCCGATGAGCCGACCTCAACTCCGCATGCTAAAGTGACCACCCCAGCGGTTGCGGCCACATCATCGACGAACTTCGACAGTGCGCCGCCAGGCATCAGCCTGAGCGCCAACGGCCGATACCTATTTGGTGGATACTCGTTCTCGACGCTTGAGCAGGCAGCCGACTACGCCAGACGGATGACCAAGCCGGCAGCGCCGGCGGTTGCCGTAGTTCCCGTTCGACCTTCACCGCCAGCTCCCACCACATCGAAGGGACAACGCGCCGCCGCCTGCTGGGTCGAAAAGGCGACTTCAGTTATGGTGGGCACACGGAACGTCACTGTCGACATGGTCTACTATGGCACTCCTGCCCGACATGACCCCGCCCGTGACAAGAGCCGGATCGATCCCACGCTTCCGATCGATCCCCGAGGTGATCGCTCGGGCGACACCCTCACATACTGGCAGAGCTACGACCGTTTCGACCCGCGTGCGCGCTGGACCTACCTCGACTGGCTGGAAGGTGGCCGAACAGATTCCACCATCCCTATCGGCTACGTCTTCGTATTCTTCTACGGCCTCGAGCAGCGCCTGCTGGTAGATGACGCCAGAGAAGAGGCCCCCTCGATTTTCGGGGAAGTCCGGCGACTCCTTGCGATACATGGAGAGGACTACTTGTTCGCGTCCTACGCGTCGAAGCTGCTCGCCCTGTCCTGCCTCTACGGTGAAGACAGCGATGAACCGATTACGAAAGCGCCGCTACACAATTACGAGATGGAGCTGCCGCTCAATCTGCGTGTGCGGCTAGGCAGTCGCATCGAACGCAATCAGTCCTTCGGGGCGGACGACTGTCTACTGTGGGTGCTTTCGCTTCCTGACGTCTATCTGCGAACGCCGGGCCAACGTTGCTTTGAGGAGCTGCTCGACCTCTGGCGCGTGCGCTTCGCGGTCCGCAATCCGGAAGGCCTGCGGGTCAGGCGGCCGAAATCCAAAATCCGGTCTCAATATCAAGCTGCAAGCAATACGTTCTTTCGTTCGATCGAATTTGAGAACGGCGGTGCAAAATTAGACCACGGTAGCGGCGGCGAAGTGCTGCTGCGGGCGGCGTAAAAGTCGTCCACTTTTTCCCTTTTCGCGATGCTGG
>NZ_QFOA01000175.1 GCF_003248505.1 Sphingobium sp. | reverse complement strand
TCGATGGCGTTTTGAAAGACGGAACGGATGTCGTATCTGTTGATCTATCTTATCCATAAAGACGTTCGTCCCACCAGATTGGCTCCGGCAGGTCGTACGCGATGGCTGCCGCATCGGGATGCTGCGGATTGATGAGGATGTTGCGCTCCACCCGCGCCGGGATCGACGGCACGATCAGGATGGCGCTGCGCTGCTCTTCATACCAGGCCTGGCCGAACGCCTTGCACAGTCCCTCGTCCTTCCCGTCCCAGCCCGGATGTGCGGCGGTCTGGAAAATCTCGTAGCGGGTGCCGTTGGGAATGGTGATGCGGATATAATGCTGGTTGGGCGGCAGCACGCTGCTGGCATGCACCAGCTTTTCCAGCATGGCGGTCGAATAATGTTCGGACGTATAGATGACGGGGCTGAGCGGCGTATTCCACCGTCCGGGATAGAGCCGCGCGCCTTCGCTGTCATAGATCGGATGAATACCGTCAGGATCGCCGATGCGGTAAGCCGTCAATACCCGGTCGGTTCGCCCGCCCTTCACACGCCCCCGCCATAAGCGGCGCGACCCAGAAGGTTGATGACGAGGTCCGCGCCCGGACTGGTCGCCAGCGCGACGTCGAGCGGCGCCTTTCCGTCGAGCATCGGATGCGCGCGACCCAGAAATTCGCGCGCCCGCTCCGGCTCCCGATAGATGTCGAGCGCGAAGCTGAACACCTTGGCGAGCCGGGCAAGCCGGTCCCCCTCCTCACTCGTCAGGCGCTTGGACGCGGACTTGCGCCGCCGCTCGAGCGTGGCCTTGGGAATGAGCCGAAACTTGAAGCGTGCGTCGCCCGGCGCCACCTTGTCGGCCAGGCGATCGAGCGCGGCGACGGGCAGACCGCTTTCGATGGATGTCGGCAACGACAGACGGGAAGCATGAATCCCGGCCCTTACGCCGAGCAACGCCTCAATGCTGTTGGGTTGGATTGCCATAAATTCTCTTGGTTCAAGTGATGCGATTATACGCATCATGTGGTTCGATGGCAAGCTGACCGCCGTCAAATCAAAATTTCTAGACCTTGCCAATTTTTGCCAAATACCTCATCATTCTTTCATGAGTACGATGAACATCTCCCTGCCGGAAGCGCTCAAGTCCTTCGTGGATCAGCAGGTGTCAGGGCGGGGCTATGGCACGAGCAGCGAATATGTGC
>NZ_QFOA01000174.1 GCF_003248505.1 Sphingobium sp. | reverse complement strand
GCCCTTCCCGGGCGGTTTCGGTGCTCACGACGCGCCTCGCTCCTCAGCCGCGCTTGTAGCCCACCTTATAAAGAACGGTCAAATCCGCTTATGTGATAACTGCAATTATCGCGTGCACGAACTAGAACTTACTTGGATATTTGATATAATCAAATAATTGTCATTTACGTTTTCTTGTAAATATTAGCATATTCTCGCATTTATTTTTCGACATACGAGATATTCATCCCAGTCGAAACAAGAATAGTCTCTAGATAATTCCACGGCCAGCGAGTCAGTTCGCCACGGTGAGGGGATTTATCTTAGCAATGTTACGTATCATCGTTCATCCACACAGCGACCTGGGGATCGACTTCGCGGCGCATCTGAAGGCAAAAGCATATTGCACTGACGAAATACACTGTACGCTAGATCTGGTAAATCAAGTTACGTCCTGTCTATCACGGGCGAAAGGCAGCGTCTCCATATCTCGTCCGTATATGCCGAGCTACCGAACTACGATAGCGTATCTGCCGCCACGTCGTCGGGCTGTGATAGACGCCAATTGCCTTCCAGTAATTACCGGTAGAGCGCAAGGCAGACAAGAATATCCACCTTGCAGCCTCCGCATTGAAGCAGGGATCAAAACGCAGCCAATGTCGAACCTGAACAGGTGCACGCCCAACAAGCGCAGCGATGCGAGGTATCCACCAACTGTTGATCTGCAAGGGACCAAGATCGTAAGAGCCATTGATGTTACGAACCTCAGCGCCGATCCAGCCCGCTTCCTGATCGCGCAATCCCCAAAGCGTTTTCTCGAGCCAGGGCTGACCAAGCGAGGCTTGCCGAATACAGGCGGAGATTCGCAAGTCCCCCTCGTCAGAAGACTTCGAAAGTGTGGGGGTGGTGTACAATGCCATACCGATGACGGCAGTGCATAACAGCCTGGGGTTGCCGTATGACCTCATCCGACCCTCCGGATAGCGGTTTCAGGCGTAGTGATTGAATTGGTCGGATCACTGTAAAGTGACAGCGCCGCAGCTGGGCCACCTTTGAGAAATGCAAAGAGCGCTCTCCCCGAATTGATCTCGGCGGCGGCGCTAAGAGCGAAAGAAGTCCAGCTGTCAGGCCCGGTCCTTCCAATGCGTCTGAAGGAAACTCTACACCTTCCGGTCTGGCGCGACGAACTGAATTCTAACCCAT
>NZ_QFOA01000093.1 GCF_003248505.1 Sphingobium sp. | reverse complement strand
CTCCCTGTAGGCCTGGCCCACCCGCTCCGGCATGAAGGCGAAGCAGCGATTTTGCAGGCGCACCGACGACATGTCGGTCTTGTCCCAGTCGGGATGGGTGATCATGGCCTGGTGGAAGGTGACGAAGGGCAGGAACATCATCGTTACCCGCTCATCCTCGATCTGCCGCAGGCTCTCTCCGGCGTCGAAATGCGGCTGGCCTATGAACGTGCCGCCCACATCCATCGCGCCCAGCATGCAAAGCATCGCGGCAATATGGAACAGCGGCAGCGGCGACCAGGCGCGCTCGTCCGGCTGGAAAGACCAGCGATAGTTGGCGAGGTTCGACGCCTCCCGGGTCACGGCCTCGTGACTGAGCAGGCAACCCTTCGGGTTGGCCGAAGTCCCGGAGGTGTATAAGATCATCGCGGTGTCGCGGACCCGGACAGTCAACCGGGACGCATGAACCTCCGCGTCCCCTACGCGCTGCGCGGCAGTGTCGAAGGTCGCCTGATCGACGAAACCGGGCATGGAGCGACCGCCCAGCATGATGATGCGCTTGAGCAGGGGCGCGCCGTCCAGCGCGAGCGCGCAAGCGTCAGAGGCTTTGGGCAGGCCGGGGAAGGCCTCCACCAGCCGTCGACCGAAATCGACATGTTCGGTGACCATGTCATTGGTGATGATCGCCGCAAGATCGGCATTTTGCGCCACATACGCCATTTCTGGCGCCTTGTACCGGGCGTTCATCAGCACCGAAACGGCGCCGCACATGGCAATGGCAAACAGCGTCTCGACAAATTCGATGCTGGACGGCAGCAGGATGCCGACATGGTCGCCTCTTCCTATGCCTAGCGCTTTCAAGCCGCGCGCGCGGTCCATGACGCTTCGCACGACTTCGTCATATGTTTTGCGCTCACCCGGGAATACCAACGCTTCCTTCGTGGGCGACTTGTCCCATCCTTTGAGGAGCAGATCGCCCAAAGTAGTTGCAGAGATACGGAATGGGGCGCAATCTTCGCCTTGTGTGACCACGGATGTCCGCTCCTAAATATGTCGGTCAGCTATCGGTGCCGATCAAATTGCAGCCAACGCCGTGGTCTGCGCCTTTCGTTGGATAGGTGCGGCTTGTCCTTGCAGCACCAAGAGCGAGCACAACGATTTTTGTATCACTGGTCGGGAATTCACGATGGAAGCCTATGTCTACGATCATGTCCGGACGCCGCGTGGCAAGGGGCGCCCCGACGGCGCGCTGCACGAGGTCACCTCTGTCGAAATGGCGACGCAACTGCTCAAGGCTCTGCGCAGCCGCAATGATCTCGACACGGCGCTGCTCGACGATGTGATTATCGGCATGGCTCAGCCTGTCGGCGAACAGGGTGGCGTGCTTGCGCGGGCGGCGGTTCTGCAGGCCGGCTATGCCCAGACCGTAGGTGGCCAGCAGATCCATCGTTTCTGCGCCACCGGCCTGGACGCGGTCAGCCTGATCGCGGCGCAGGTGCACTCTGGCATGATCCAGGCTGGCATCGGCGGCGGAGTCGAGTCAATGAGCCGTACGGTCATGGGCTATGATTCGGGTGCATGGACGTCTGATCCGTCAGTCGCCTACAGCAATTATTACGCGCCGCAGGGCATCGGCGCAGACCTGATCGCGACGCTCGACGGCTTCTCGCGGGAGGATGTCGACAATTTTGCCGTCGAGAGCCAGCGCAAGGCTGCCCATGCCTGGGAAAATGGCTATTTCAAGAACGCCATCGTACCGATCAAGGATGTTTTGGGCGACGTGTTGCTCGACCATGACGAGCATATGCGGCCCGGCACCACGGTCGAAAGCCTAGCCAAGCTCAAGCCCGCCTTCGAAGGGTTCGGCAAGGCAGGCTTCGAAGCGGTGGCCAAGGCCAAATATCCTGAAATCGAAGAGCTGAACTATGTCCACCATGGCGGCAATAGTTCGGGCATCGTCGATGGCGCTGGGCTGGTCCTGGTCGGGTCGAAGGAATTTGGGGAAAAGGCCGGGCTCAAGCCGCGCGGTCGGATTCGTTCCTATGCCAATATCGGGTCGGAGCCGATGATCATGCTGACGGCGCCCGCAGCGGTGTCCCGCAAGGCGATCAAGGCGGGCGGCATGACCGAGAAGGACATCGATCTTTGGGAGCTGAACGAAGCTTTCGCCAGCGTGGTGATGCGCTTCCAGCAGGAACTGGACATTCCCGACGACAAGATCAACGTCAATGGCGGCGCGATCGCCATGGGCCATCCGCTGGGTGCGACGGGCGCGATGCTTCTGGGCACTGTGCTGGACGAGCTGGAGCGCCGGGACGCGGAAACCGGCCTTATCACCCTGTGCGCCGCCAACGGGCTGGGCACGGCTGCCATCATCGAGCGCGTCTGAGCGCGCACACGAACTTTAGAGCGGGACATCCCATGAAGACTATGCGACTGGAAAAGGCACAGGACGGCTTTGCGATCCTGACCCTCGATGCCGAAGGCTCGATGAACGTCGTCAACGACGCTTTCATCGCCGACATGGAAACGGCGACCAAGGACATCGCCGGGGACGATGGCATCAAGGGCGTCATCCTGACGTCCGGCAAGAAAACGTTCATGGCCGGTGCAGACCTGAAGCAGCTGGTGAACGGCTTCGGCACGCTGACGCCGCAGGAAGCCTATGCCTTTGCAAAGCGCGCAACCGACATGCACCGCGCCATCGAGCAATCGGGCAAGCCGTGGGTTGCGGCGATCAACGGACTGGCGCTGGGCGGCGGGTTCGAACTGGCGCTGGCCTGCCACCGCCGCATCCTGGTGGATGACGCAAAGGCGCAGGTCGGCCTGCCCGAAGTCAATGTGGGCCTGCTTCCCGGATCGGGCGGCACGGTGCGGCTGGGCATCATCGCGGGCGTGAAGACGGCCCTTGACCTGCTGCTCTCGGGCCGTTCGGTCGGGCCGCAGGAAGCGCTCAAGCTCAAGATTGTGGATGAGGTCGTCCCGGCGGACAAGCTGGTCGACGCGGCGAAGGCATGGCTTGCCACTAGCCCCGATCCGGCCAAGCCCTGGGACGTCAAGGGTTGGACGCCGCCGCAGAAGAAGGGCATGACCGTGCCCGAGGATTCGGCCGCCTACATGATGTATACGGGCGGTCTCGCGAAGGTCGGTTATAACCAGCCGGCACCCGCCGCTATCCTGAACTCGGTGTTCCACGGCATGCAGCTGCCCTTCGACAAGGCGCTGGCAGTCGAAGGCAAATATTTCGCCAAGCTGCTGACCGATCCGGTCGCTCGCAACATCATCCGTACCACTTTCATTTCCAAGCAGGCGGCCGAAAAGGGCGCGCGCCGTCCCGAAGGCTTCCCCAAGTTCGAAGCCAAAAAGATCGGTGTGCTGGGCGCTGGCATGATGGGCGCTGGCATCGCGTTCGTGTCCGCCAATGCGGGTATCGAGGTCGTCCTGATCGATCGCGACGTCCCGACGGCGCAGAAGGGCAAGGACTATTCTGCCAAGGTGCTGGGCAAGCTGATCGAAAAGGGCAAGCTGACGCAGGACAAGGCCGACGCCGTTCTGGCCCGCATCACGCCGACCGACGATTTCGCGCTGCTCAGTGGCTGTGACATGGTGGTCGAAGCGGTTTTCGAGGATACGGCCATCAAGGCCGAAATTACGCGCAAGGCCGAAGCCGTGCTGCCCGCCGAGGCGATTTTTGCCTCCAACACATCCACCCTGCCTATCTCGCAGCTGGCCCAAGCCTCGCGGAGTCCGGACCAGTTCATCGGTCTGCACTTTTTCTCCCCGGTCGATCGCATGGGTCTGGTCGAAGTCATCATGGGCAAGCAGACCAGCAAGGCGACGCTGGCCAAGGGGCTCGACTTCATCGCCCAGTTGCGCAAGACACCGATCGTCGTCAACGACAGCCGCGGCTTCTACACCAGCCGCGTGTTCCAGATGCTGATCCACGAAGGCGCGGCGATGTTGGCGGAGGGCGTGCCCCCTGCGGTGATCGAAAATGCCGCCAAGGCCGTGGGCATGCCGGTCGGGCCGCTGGCGCTGCTGGACGAACTGACCCTCGACCTGCCGCTCAAGATCGTGGACCAGGCGATTGCCGAGGAGGGCGACAAATATACTCCGCCTGCCGGCACGGCCGTCATGCGCCGTATGAAGGACGAGATCGGTCGGTCCAGCCGCAAGGCGGGTGGGGCGTTCTATGACTATCCCGAAGGTGGCAAGAAGCATCTTTGGAAGGGCCTTGCCGATCACTTCCCGGTCAAGCAGGGATGGGATATCGAGGAGCTTAAGAAGCGCTATCTTTATGCGCAGGCGATGGAAACCGCTCGCTGCCTGGAAGAGAATGTGCTCGAAACCCCCCAGGACGCCGATCTGGGCGCAATCTACGGTTGGGGTTTCCCGGCATGGACCGGCGGCACGATCAGCTACATCGACACGATCGGGATCAAGACGTTCGTTGAAGAATCCGACCGGCTTGCCCAACTTTACGGTCCCCGCTTCCTGCCCTCGGCATGGCTGCGCGAAAAGGCCGCCAAGGGGGAAGATTTCTACGCGCCTGCGAGCGAAACCACGGTCAAGGAGCCGATGCCGGCATGAAGCGCCTGATATTCGAGCAAGAACATGAGCAGTTCCGCGACTCCGTCGTCAAGTTCATGACGACGGAGGTAGGCGCTCACGCCGAACGTTTTCGCGAGCAGGGAATGGTCGACAGGGAGCTGTACCTAAAGGCTGGTGAACAAGGACTGCTGTGCACCTGGGCAGACGAAAAATATGGTGGAGCGGGGATCGATGATTTCCGCTTCGAGCAGATCATCATCGAAGAGAATATGCGTCACGGCGATGTAGGCTTCTACATCAACCTGCATAATGATCTGGTCGCCCCCTATATCGCCAAGCTGGGTAATGACGAGCAGAAGGACCGCTGGATGCCCGGCATCGTCAGCGGCGAGAAAATCCTTGCCGTCGCGATGACCGAACCGTCCACCGGCAGCGATCTGGCGGGCATGCGCACCAGCGCCGTGGACAAGGGTGACCATTGGCTGTTGAACGGCGCAAAAACCTATATTTCCAACGGCATTCTTGGCGATCTGATCGTCGTGGCGGCGCGGACCGATCCCAATAGCCGCCACGGCCTGGGACTGATGGTTGTCGAGCGCGGCATGGAAGGCTTCGAGCGTGGGCGCAAGCTGGCGAAGATGGGGCTGAAGGCGCAGGACACCGCCGAACTGTTTTTCAATGACGTGAAGGTGCCCAAGGCCAATGTGCTCGGCGATCCGAGCCAGGGTTTCAAATATCTGGCGCGCTTCCTGGCGCAGGAGCGGCTGGTCGCGGGCATCGGCTTCATGGCCACGGCCCAGACCGCGTTCGATATCACGCTCGACTATGTGAAGGAGCGCAAGGCGTTCGGGAAGCCGATCGGGGCGTTCCAGAACACTCGCTTCAAGATGGCGTCGATGCGTGCTGAACTGGATGCGCTTCAGACCTATGTCGATCAATGTGTGATGCTGCTCAATGCGGGCGAACTGACCGCCGAAGATGCGTCGGCCGCCAAACTTCTGACCAGTGAGTTGGAAGGCCGGGTGATGGACGAATGCGTACAGCTCCATGGCGGCGCGGGTTATATGGAGGAATATCGCATCAGCCGCATGTACACCGATGCGCGCATCAGCCGCATTTTCGCGGGAACGTCCGAAATCATGCGCGAAATCATCGGTCGGGGATTGGGTCTGGATGAGCGCAAGCTGTCCTGACCCTTGGACCGGGGAATGATTCAAATGCTCGATGTCGCAAAATTGCGGGGCTTTCGGGTGCCGGAAGCACAGGATGTCTGCGACCCGCGTGGCGCGATCCTCTATGCGCTGGGTGTCGGCGCAGGCTTGGGCGCGATCAACGAGCAAAATTTGATTTTCGAACGCGATCAGGTGGTCCTGCCGACCATGGCTCTGGTGCTGGGGACACCGGGATTCTGGCCCATGGCACCGGAACTTGGCTGGGATTGGCCGCGAATCCTGCATGGCGAGCAAACGCTGAAACTGTTTCGACCGCTTGAACTGGGGCAACTGGTCAACGGTCGGATCGAGATCATCGGTCTTGCGGACAAGGGAGCAGGCAAGCCTGCGCTGGTGCGGGCAAAGCGGGTGATCACCACGCCGACGGACCTGCCTATCGCGGAGATGGAGGAAGTTTGGGTCCTGCGCGGCGCGGGTGGTTTCGGGGGAGGACGGGACCTTGAAGGTCCTGCGCCGGTCGTCATGCCGGATGGGCCGGCAGATACCTATCTCGATCTTCCCACAGCGATTAATCAGGCAATGCTTTATCGCCTGACGGGCGATCGCAACCCCCTGCATGTCGATAGAGGCACGGCCCAGGCGGCTGGTTTCGATCAGCCGATTTTGCATGGTCTTGCCACTATGGGGCTGGTCGGTCGCGCGCTCACCCATCTATGCTGTAATGGAGATCCGACTTTAATGACCGACATGCGCGTGCGATTTACGGCGCCGGTCTGGCCAGGCGAAACGGTTCGCACGGAAATCTGGCGTAGGGGCGAGGTCATATCGTTTCGGGCCAGCGTGCCTGAAAGGAACAGCATCGTCATCGATGGCGGCGAGGCCTGCATCGGTGGCTTTAGGAAAGAACGGGACGCATAACGTGAAAATTTTGGATGGCAAGGTTGCCTTGGTGTCTGGCTCAGGGCGCGGCATTGGCAAGGCTATTGCGCTGAAACTCGCGAGCTCCGGTGCCCATGTCGTGGTAAACGATCTGGACGAGGATGTGGCGCGGGCGACTGCGAGAGAAATCGAAAGCCTGGGCGTCCGCGCTATAGTGTGCGTGGGCGATGTGACGGATGCCGATTTTGGCGAAAAATTCGTGGCATCGGCCATAGCGGGTTTCGGCACGATCGACATCATCGTGAACAATGCGGGCTACGCCTGGGATTCCGTCCTTCAAAATACCAGCGACGAGCAATGGATGGCTATGCTCGACGTGCATCTTACCGCGCCATTCCGCATTTTGCGTGCCGCCCAGCCGGTTATTGCCGCTGCAGCGAAACAGGAGATAGCGGAACACGGTCGGGCTAAACGCCGGACGGTCATCAATATATCGTCCGTTGCGGGTCTGGGTGGCAATGCCGGTCAGTCGGGCTATGCGGCGGGCAAGGCGGGCATCGTCGGCCTCACCAAAACGGTGATGAAGGAATGGGGCCGCTATAATGTGACGGTCAACGCCGTGGCATTCGGTGCGATCATGACCCGCATGACGGCGGGCGAAGCTGGCAGTTCTACCATCAGCGTCAAAGGCCGTGACATCAAAGCTGGGGTCAGCGACGAAATATTGGAAGCCATGGAAAAGGGCATTCCGCTGGGCCGTGCCGGTACGCCGGAGGAAGCGGCCGGTGCCGTCTATCTGCTTTGCCTGCCAGAAGCGGACTATATTACCGGAGAGGTGATTGTGGCGGGCGGCGGCTGGAAGCTTTGACGACAATAGGGGCGGGCTGCGGTGCCCGCCCCTTCTTCTTGGCTTGGCCGGGTCAGGCTTGCTAGGCAGAGAGCATGACGCGCTGTCGCGTCGGTCGCCGGCGTTACCGTTGACAGACCACGGTCATCATGCTTTCTGAAATTCATGGTTATGAATGCGCTGCGACCTGGCTTCGCGGCAGAGGGTCGATAAGCCGTTCCCCCTATCTGCCGTGCCGCAGCGTAGTCCCGATTATGTGCGATGGATTGCGGAAAATTTTGATGATTTCGCTGCCCGCGCGATGGTATCGCCTGCCGGTGCAGAGGCCTCAAATTGATTTTCAACTGGCTGTCTGGTTGCGACACTTCATTGGGACATGGTAAGCAGCGCTATTGCGGATCACACATGGCGCTTTGCTGCTTTTGTTGATGAGGTTTCGTGATGGTGCAGATACATCCTCAGGCCCGAACCACGCCCGCTGTGCGGGCAGACATTGCCCGCGCCACCGAATCTGCAGCTGTGATAATCCCATTTCCCCTGCAAGATAGTCTGAATTGGACGATACCCGGCTAACGTTAAAGAAACGCTCGAATTGCCAGACGCGCCTGCATCACGCCGCTTTTAAGAAATCGCGGGGCGTGCGGACATTGAGCGTCGGAAACAGGG
This sequence comes from Sphingobium sp., assembly GCF_003248505.1. Lineage (GTDB taxonomy): Bacteria > Pseudomonadota > Alphaproteobacteria > Sphingomonadales > Sphingomonadaceae > Sphingobium. Next base: position 1,751 of record NZ_QFOA01000093.1, on the reverse strand, counting down.
CGCGCATATGACCGATGTTCCAGGTCACGATCGCCGGGATTCCATTTGCCACCGCCGTTTCTCCGATCATCCGATCATAGAGGCGCGGCCCGATCCCGCCATCGGCGGCGTAGCTGCGCACCGTGTCGAACGTCTGCGATGGCGTAAGGCCGATCAACTGAGTGACGGCTCTCAAACTCTCCAGCGCCGCCCAGGCCTCCTCTGCCGTGAACCGGAAAGGCGCGTGCGTGCCGCGACGGGTTAGGGTGCTATAGGCTTCGGCATAGCTGTGTGCGGCAACGCCCAGCATGGGACCTCGGCCAGCATCGAACAGGTCGGCGGACGAAACATGATGCTCATGATCGCCTGCCAGCGCTGCTATAATCACATTGCTGTCGACCAGCGCGTCAATCGTCAATGTCATGCTCACGGCTGCGATCAAGAGCCTCATTGGCGCTTTCGAGGCTCACCGGCTTATCGCCCGATGGACGAACTAGCAGAGCGCCGCGCCGCACCAGTTTGCCGGTATTGGCAGGAACACCTGGCGGGACATAACCGCGCAGCGCATCCTCGATCACTTCGCTAGCCGTCATGCCTGTGAGTCTCGAAAGCGCATGAACCCGATCGCGCGCAAAAGCCGAGCGGACGTTGAGTTGGATATTTTCGACACGACCCATGACCGACTCCTTTCAGTCGAATATATCACGGTTGCGCCCAATCGGCTATCATAATTCGGCTTTGGCTAGCCTTCCTGCTCAAGGGCATCGTGGAAAGTGGAGCGGGGCTGTTGAAAATGCCGCGGTGGTGGCCGGGTACGGTTGAGGGCGGAATGACACCCTAAGGCTCTGCGATACCGTCACATCAGGATGGTGAAATGGGACCGTTGCTCTTGAATCGTTGGCTCGTCGTCATCACCGTGATCGGCTATGTTTCCCAAAGAAGAAGGAGGCGCAGGATGAGTAAGGTCACGGTTCTTCGGATGAGCATGGCTGTTCTATCGGCGGCTCCTGCCGTTGCCGCGCACGCTCAATTTGTTCCTCCTGCCGGATACAGCGGCAACGGAGTAAAGCCCGGAGTTGCCGCACCGACCGACCCGGATGTGCCTACCCTGACCCGCATTCCTGATACGACCTTGTCACCGCTGTTCCATGTCGATCCCGACTACAAGCGCGGTTCCTCGACGGGGCACGTCAAAGTCGTCGGCGCGTTCGAGATCGCAGAAACACAGAAGCGGCATGTAGTTTCCGCATGGTCTCCGGGCTTCCTGCCAGTCACACTCTCGTTCAATGACGGGCAGTGTTACTCGCTTCAAGCTGATTACACGGGCGGCACGCTTTCAAACGGTCGAGTGCGCAAAGTCGGATGTGGTCACCGACAAACCGATGAGGAGGCTCCATCCTCGCCGCCACCCGGCAGCCCTCTGAAGTTTGTCGGAAGCGCTTGGGGCTATGGCGCCTGGGCGGATGAGCGGGATCGAACCACGCTCGTCACTGCGCCGTATACCAAGACCTTCCAACCCCTGTTCACCGTAGAGATGTTAACTAGCGCTATCATGGCGATGAACGGCCCAGACTTTCCCGGAGGGAATGTGACATTGGTGGGTCGAGTTGGGGGGCGCTTGACGGTGATAACGCTCGAGGTGGGTTACTGACGACCGAAGCCGTCCCATTTGCGAACGGCCAGCGAGACAGACAAAGCCGTCTCGTTTGGGATCCAGACCGTCCGAAGACGCGACGCGATTCGGTCCGGTGGGGACGCCCAGGGGGGAATTG
>NZ_QFOA01000092.1 GCF_003248505.1 Sphingobium sp. | reverse complement strand
CGCACGAGGTCGATCACGTCCGGACCTTCCCGGACGGGCGGGTGATCGCGCTCGAAATCGAATGGAACAACAAGGATCCATTTTTCGACCGCGATCTAGAAAACTTCAAACGCCTTCATGCCGAAGGTGCGATCAGCGTCGGGGTGATCGTCACGCGGGGCGCAAGCCTACAGAACGACATGGTACAACTGGTCCGCCGATTTGCCGCCGAGCGCAACCTTGCCTCCGCTGATGACCTCAATGCTCTGGGATTGACCCCGACGCCGCGGCAACGTGCCGATGTGACGCGCCGGATGCGTGGCGGATCGGTGCCCTTTGCCGAGGCTTGGCCGCAAAGCTTCGTTCAGGACAAGTATGGTGCGGCCACCACTCACTGGCGGAAACTGGAAGACCGTGTGCATCGCGGCGTCGGGAATCCCTGTCCGCTCCTCCTCATCGGCCTGCCCAGCGCAATCGTCACTTTTGACGAACACCTGGACGTTGGCGCCATCGCGGAAGGCGAGGAGGAGCAGGAGATCCTTTCCGAACCTACTCTGCCGCCACCGGCATCCCAGCCCTAGAATGGTGTGCATACGTCGGCCAAGACGGGGCATACTCCTCGTCGGCTTGGTTGCCCCACACTGTCCAGTCAGGGCGCGTTCCGCGCGAGAACATCTCTAGGAAAGGTCCAGGGCTGCATTCCTCGATCAGTCGATACTGCTCATCAGGCTTGCGGCTGTGCTCGCGCTTACGACTCTCAAGGTAGTTCACCTGCGTCCGACCAGGATCAAGAGTACGGGCGTTCTTGCCTCGTACGCCGAACAGGATCAGCTCGGTGACATTGCGGAAATAGAAACCGACGCCCCTGCCATCGGAGCCGCCATCCTTGCGGATCTTCCGCCAGACGATGTTGGACTTATACTCGAATCCCCATTCGCGTAGCACACGCAAGCCATCTGGAAGCAGCGCATTGGGAACCCATAGATAGAGGTGGGCAGTCGCCGCGACGCATTCCTCGACCGGCAGCGCACATATCTCATCCAGTGTCATCGTTCCGTAGCGGTTGAGACGACGATGCTCGGGCGCCACCTTCCCGGTGCGGTTTTGAAACTGCCACGGCGGATCTGCCAGCACCGTTCTGAAGCCACCACCACCAGCGACATTCAACAGATCCATGCCTGCCGGACCATAGGCCGGTGACTTCTTGGACGCCTTGCGCTTGGGCTCTGACATTAAGCTGCGTCCTCATTTTCAATCGATTTTGACGCGCGACCCACATAGCCGCGCAAACCACGCCGGATGACCTGACTCATTGTCTCGTCACGACTATCGGCCACCTGCCGTGCCCGCTGTACGAGCTTCTTCGGCACCCGCACCGTCACCACCATATCGTCTGCCATATGCCTCTCCGGCGTACACCGTATGTTCTGATATTGCGATGTAATACGACATGCAAGCAAATTGGCTTCGCTTTAGGAACGCCTAGGATGCGCCCCGCTGGCCGCGCGCTTGCCGCGCTGGTGCCAAAACCGACCGGTTATGACACCAGCAACCTAAGCTCGCTCTGTATCCGCCGCAGGGCCTTTCAATCCTGGCGGCGGCAGGTCGGCATCCGGATCGCGTCCCTGTAGCTTGTCTAGGAGACGCATAGCCGGCGTGACGGTCAGCCCGTGGAGGAGGATGGAAAACAGCGCCACCAATCCTACGATGGCCCACAGCCGCTCGCCTCCGGCAAGCTCAACGTGGTTCAGCGCATAAGCCAGGTAATAGAAGGAGCCGACACCGCGGATGCCAAAGAAGGCAAGGGTCATCTTCTCGGAGAGGTCTGCCCGCAAACCGGCAAGCCCTATCAGGCCGGTAACGGGCCGCACGACGAGGATAATGATCGCAGCGGCCAGTACATCTACCCAACCAATCGGTTGAAGGAGCCCACTGACCAGCGCACCACCGAACAGGATCAGGAGCACCATCATGCCGATGCGCTCCACCTGTTCGGTGATGTCGTGCATCTCGCGGTTGAACTCATGATCGCGATGCGAGCGGCGAAGCGTCAATGCGGTGATGAAGACAGCCAGAAAGCCGTAGCAGTTGAGCAGCTCGGTCACGCCGTAGGAGACGAAAGTCGCGGCAATGGCGATCAGGCCATCCCCGGTCTGAGCCAGCTTGGTTTCCGCTGGCACGTGAAAGGTCAGCCAGCCGAACAGGCGGCCGATCAACCAACCGCCGACGACACCCACGCCGATTTCCCACAACACACTATGGAACACCCATTCGCGCGCCCAAGGCTCTCCGGTGCTCGCCGAAATGCCCAGCGCGATAGCGAGGTTGACGAACGGAAAGGCAAAACCGTCGTTCAGGCCCGCTTCTGACGTTAAACCGAAGCGCACCTCATCTTCCTCTCCGGTCTTGGGAGGACCGACCTGCACGTCTGACGCGAGCACGGGATCAGTGGGAGCGAGGCAAGCCCCAAGCAGAAGCGCCGCGATCCATGACAGGCCCAAGCCCCAGCCTCCGATCGCCGTGATCGCCGCGATGCTGAGGGGCATCGTGACCGCAAGCAGCCGCCAGGTCACATTCCATCGGCGCCAGCTGAATACGCGATCCAGCTTCAGGCCTGCGCCCATCAGCGCGATGATAACGATGAACTCGGTGAAGCGCTCGGTGATGTCGGCGTAAGACATCGGCAAAGGCCGCAGCGACACAGCCGGCAACGAGAAGACCACGGCTCCGATCCCGATACAGATGATCGGCAGCGACAGCGGCAATCGTTTCAACGCAAGCGGCAGCCATGCTACGAGGGCGATCAGGACTCCGGCACCTGTCAGCCAGAGGATATAGGGTTCAGGCGATGAAAAGCTGGGCACCTGCGCCGCTCTCCAGGCAGTAGCGCGTTCCGAGCGCTTCAGATGGATGTCGCATCAGCCTGGCGGAATGAGCAGACAGGGACCGAACACAGCCTGGCTCCCAGTTCATTACGCGAGACCTCTTGCGGGCCTTTGTTACTGTCGCTGCCGAATTGCGTCAGCACGATCTTCCGTCGCATCCGCCTTCTTCTCGGCAGTCGCGCGAACCCTGCGGACTTCTTCTTCCAAGGCATCCGCCCGCTGATCGGCTTCGCTGCGAACGGCGTCCGCCTGGTCCTCGGCGGCGTCCGCACGTGCTTCGATCGCCTCGTTCAGACTGTCAGCGGCACGATCCTGGGCTTCCCCCGTCCGCTCCGCCGGCCCTTTCTCGATCGTATCCTCGCTCGATACGACACCTGCGTTGGCGTCGGCCTGCTCGCCGGCATCCTCGCGGGGGCCGTCACAGGCCCCCACGAACGCGATCAGTGCCAGCCCGACGAGCTGGAGGCGTAGCCCTCGTCTCATGACTGCGGTTCCTCGCTCGGCGTCGAACTGCCCGGACGGAGGGTGGTGCTCGACTGCGGCGCGATCGGCGGATGGGGTGTTGCGGCCGAGCCGCTGAGACGCTGAACGAGCTTAGCAGCGGCATCCCGTCCGCCGAGACCGAAGGCGAGCGCGAAAGCGACAGCGATGGCACCCAGGATCAGGCCGAAGGCGAGATTGATAATGTCGTCGGCGAGACCCATGAAGCGCAGGCCGATGGCGGTGCCGAGCACGATAATCGCAACGTGCACGATCTTCGCGGTCAGCTCGGCATTGGCCCCGCCGCCCGCGCGCACGACCGTCGACACCAGCTTTGCGATGGCGATGGCTGCGGCGATGATGACGGCACCGAAAACGACCGAGCCGAGCAGGGTCAGGATCTCCGCCATCATGCGCGAGCCGTAGGCGAAGTTGAGTTGCCGGAACGCCTCCATCAGGCCGAAGATGATGATGGCGACGAACACGGCGTTACCCAGCAGCTTGGATGGCACTAGCGCTGGCGTCGCGGAGGCCCCTGCGGAAGTTGACGGAACCCCGGCCGCCGGCGTCGTGCTTGAGGGGAACACGCCGAGCGCGCTGATCGTGCGATCGAAGCCGGTGCCGCTCAGGAATTGGCTGAGGAGTTGCGACGCGAACCGGCCGATCACATAGGCGAGCGCGAGAATGATCGCGGCTGCGACAACGTGCGGGATGCTGTCGAGGATGATGCGGAGCATCGCGGTCGCCGGATCGGAGATTGCGCGGATGTTGAGCTGATCGAGCGCGGCGATCGCGACCGGGATAATGATGAGCGCGAAGACGATCCCGCCGACCATCCGCGGCAGCGTCGTGGGATCGGCCTTGGCCATCCCGGCGCGTTCGGCGAGCTGCTCGGTGCGGGCGGCTGTCAGCACCGCCTCCACCGCCTTCTTGGCGACGCTGGCGACGATGTAGCCGACGAAGAAGATCAGCCCTGCGCCGATGATGTTGGGGATGGCGGCGCCGAACTGGTTGAGCATTCGGCCGACCGGGCTGGTGGCAGCGGCCAGGCCAAGCGGCTGAGCGGCAAGCACGAGCGCGATCAGGATCACGATCCAGAAGGCCGCATCACCGACCTGGGCACCGACGCTCTTGGGGTTGCGGCCCGTCTCGGGAATACCGGACTGCCGGTGCGCGTGACGCGCCAGCGGCGTCTTGTTGACCAGCGCGGCGACGCCCCACTTGGCGGCCCTCGCCAAAAGGTAGCCGATCAGGAGGATGACGGCCGCGGCAAGAACGCGCGGCCCCCACTCCTGTAGGTAAAGAACGGCGGTGTCGCCGAAGTTGCGGGTGCCGGCGACCATGCCGTCCGCTGTCACATAGTTCGGGTTCATCGCCGTCTCCCTGTTGGCAAAGCATGTGAGCCCGGCACAGGCTCTCACCTGCGCCGGGCTCCACCGACTAGATACGCTTGTCGGTGTCGCGGAAGGTCGAGCCGCGGGTCTCGACGTCGGTGTCGCGGTCGACCTCGACGTCGGTACGGCGCACGGTGTCGTCGACTTCCTCGACATGCTCCTCGGCCGTCTTGGAGACCACGACCTCCTCGACGACACGGGCGGTCTTGCCGACCACCGCTTCCTCGCCGGTCGCGGTCATGTCGACCGTCCGCTCGCGGAAGGCGTCGGTATCGGCCGCGGAAAGCGGCTGATCGACCGAGCGCCGCTCGACGTTGACCCGCTCGTTGCGGAGGCGGATTTGCTCGTGAACCGGCGTTTCAGTCACATAGGAGCGCACGCGCACCCCGCCGCGGCTGACGTCGCGCTTGCCGACGACCAGTTGCTCCTCGACGATCGGGATCACCTCTTCCTGTTCGGCCGTGCGGCCGGCGGTCTCGCGACGGTCGAAGCTGCCGAGAGCGGCCCCGGTCGCACCGGCAGCGGCGCCGGTGCCCGGATAATCCCAGCCCGACGAACGCCACTGGCTCGAACGGTCGTCGATGTCGATCGAGTTGGCCTCTTCGAGCACGCGCACCGCCTCGTCGACGCAATCGTCATCGACGTCGGCGGTCAGCAGCGCACCGCCGCGGCGCACGCCTTCCTCATAGGTGTGGCGGTCTTCATCGGGCACGAACGCGTTCTTGATCGAGTCCCAGAAGCCGCGGTCCTCATGGGTCGAGTAGCCGGTCTCCTTGTAACCGGCGCTCGACTTGTCGTGGATATGGATGTGGTCGGCGTCGATCCGCGCGCTCTTGAGCCGGTCTTTGGCTGCCTCGGCGTCGGCGCGGCTGTCGAACAGAGCGGTGATGGTGCTGGACATGATCTTACTCCTGCGATTGAGACGGGATTTGGCGGCTTACCTCGCCGTCACGACGAGTTCGGTGCGGCGGTTCTCAAAGCGACCGCCAGCGGTAGCGTTGGTGTCGACTGGATCGGTCTCGCCGCCTGAGACAGTCTCGATGCGGCCGGCGTTGATGCCTTGCGCGACGAGCGCCGACTTGACGCTATCGGCTCGGGCCTTGCCGAGCGCCATGTTGGCTGCATCGGTGCCGCGCGCGTCGGCGTAGCCGGCGATGCGGATTCGGGCGTTCGGATACTGCTTGAGGGTCGCGGCCACCTCGTTCACCTCGGCAGCATCGGCGGGTCGGATATTGCTCTTGGCGGTGTCGAAGTTGAGCTTCTCGAAGGTGAAGGTGCGGGGAAGCGGCTCCGTGCCGGCCAGATAGGTGCCGAGACCGGACGTGCCGACCAGCGCGTCAGCGGAGCCGGCGTTCGGGGTCGACGCGACAACCTCGGTCGGGGCGGCCGTAGGAGCGGGAGCGACGGCAGCGGTGTCCTCACGGTTGCAGCGGCTCAGAGCGAACAGCAACGCCAGAATCCCGAGCGCAAGCAGCAACCAAGGGAGCCAGTTGAAGCCCTTGTTCTTCTCGATATGGATGTGACTCGGTGCGCCCTCCGGCCTGTCATCGTTAGGTCCTGCCATGAACATCCTCCTGGGTTTTGGTGAGATCGGTGCGGTCGACCTCGATGCGGGTGCGCCTGAGCGTGGTCGGCAGCTCGACCGCCTCCGCCTGCGCCGACCGGAAAATGTGGACCTCCTCGACGAGGAAAAGCCGCTTCTCGACAACCAATCGCTCCTCGATCACGGGAATGATGGTGACGCCGTTCTCCTCACGGACAGCGGGGGCTCGATCGACCTCGCGTTCGACCGCTACGCGCCTGATCTCGACGTGCTCGCGCCGAACCTCGTCACGAACAACGACCTGCTCCTGCTCGGGCACGGTGCGGACGGTGACATGCTCGACGTCGGTCGCACGTTTGGTAACGTGCGCCTCCTCCTCAATGATCGGTAGGCGAATGTCGTCGGGCATGCCTGTCCTTCAGCTTTGCCACCTAACGCCGCCGAACCTTTAAAGTGCCCCGGAGCTAACTCTTTCCGGGTTGATCGAGCTGGTAGTTTGCTACTACCGGTGCAGTAGTTCTCGCCGAGCCGTTCATTATCTGCGAGGAACATCATCCTATGGCGCGGCGCTCTACCGGCATGGCCAATCCGCTCTCCCGTGTTCTCGCACGCGACACGTTGACCCACCTCGAACAATTGATTGGCGGCATGACGGCCGGCGTCATCCTGATCGACCTGGCCGGAACGATCATCTGGGCCAATGATGCTGCGCTGGCGATGCACGGCGTCAACAAGCTCGAAGGGCTCGGTGGCAACGCCGACACCTATGCGCAGCGGTTCGCGCTCCGGTTCCGCAACGGGCACCGGCTCGCCAACCGCGAATATCCTGTCATCCGCATGTTGGCGGGCGAGAGCTTCCCGGACCTGGTGGTGGAGGTGAGTGCCGCCGGCAGCGATGAACGTCGTTGGACCCATCGGGTGCGCGACGTCGTGATGACCGGGGACGACGAAGAGCCGGACTGTCTGGCGCTCGTGATTCAGGACGTTTCCGAGCAGTATGAAGCGGAGGCGCGGTTCGAGGCCATGTTCCAGGCCAATCCCGCGCCGGCGCTCATCATGCGGCTATCGGATCAACGGTATAGCCGGGCAAATCGCGGCTTTCTCGAAATGACCGGCTACCCCCGTCAGGTGGTCCAAGGGAACAGCCTCTACGATCTCGACATTCTCAACGGTGCCGAGCGAAAGGACTATGCCAGGCAGTGCCTTGCGGAAGGCCGGACGATCCCGCAGATGGAAGCGGAGCTGCCGCTGCCGGACGGCAATACCAAGCTCGTCATCATCGCCGGTCAGCCGATCGAAGTCGGCGACGACAAGTGCATGCTGTTTACCTTCGCCGATCTGGAGCCCCGCCGGAAAGCCGAACGGGCGCTTCGATCGAGCGAGACACACTTTCATACCCTGTTTGAGATGGCGCCCGTGGCGATGGTGCTGACTTCGCCCGACAGCCACCGCACAATGGACGTGAACGACGCGTTCGTTCGCCTCACTGGTCGCAGCTCGGCCGGCTCGATCGGCAGAGCCGCCGGCGATCCCGAGCTTTGGGCCGATCCGGCGCAGCGTGAGGAGGTGCAGCAGGAGCTGGATCGAAGCGGGGGCGTGCGCAACCGCGACGTCCGGCTGATCGATGCAGACGGGCAACCGGTCGACTGCCTCCTCTCGGCCGAGCGCATGGAGATCAGGGGCGACCGCTGCACGCTATGGCTTTATCAAGATATCACGGCGCGGCGGAAAAGCGAGCTGGAGCTGGCCGACGCGATCGAAGCGGTGATGAAGGATGCAAGCTGGTTTAGCCGGACCGTGATGGACAAGCTCGCAACCCTGCGTAATCCGCGCGCCGAAACCGCCACTGAGACCGCCGACCTGACGCCTCGTGAGCGTGAGGTGCTGGGGCTTATCTGCGAGGGCCTGGACGACAAGGTGATCGCGAAGCATTTGTCGCTTTCGGGAAACACGGTGCGAAACCACGTTGCCGGCATCTACGGAAAGATCGGTGTCAATCGGCGCGCCGCAGCCATTGCTTGGGCTCGGGAACGTGGCTTTGCCTAAAACAAATGCAACCGTGCGGCCGCAATCCAGTAATGGTCTTCAACAGCAATAGCCGGAGACCATGAGTCACTCACGAGGGGATCGGCAAAGCAAAGAAGGACAGCTATCATGCCAGATACCCCATATAATGATGCATTGGATGTTCTCGCCACGGCTCTGAAGGCAGGGCCTGCCGCTCTTGCGCACCAGAGCGGGCCGGCGGCCCGCACGAACTTCGTGGATCGGCTCACGACAATCGCGCACCGGCTTGATCTGGGCGGCCATGGCGGCGTGCAGGAGGTCTACGAGGCCGCCTCAATCATCGGTCGATTACAAAAGGGGCCGAAACGGCCAAAAGGTGAGGGTTGGTCGATCGAAGATCATCAGGCCATTGCCGATCTTGAGAAGGTGCTCGTCAAGCTCGCTAACGGTGTTCAGGAGTGAATGGCGATGAGTTCGTCTCTCTTGTGCCTGTCCATTCGGCCAATGAAGGCCGGTGCCTTACCGCCGTGATGGGGCTGGCGGGCGCTGAGGAGTCAGTGTCCTAGCGGGAGGAGCGGCCCGATGCGGCGATCATGCCGCCTCAGTCCGGTAGAGCTGCGCCTCACGGTTGATAAGGATATCGGCCAGGAACCAGTAGGCTTCGCCCCAGGCGTTCAGAATCTCATCGGTTGCCGCCTCGCCCAATATGTCGCGGATCGCCGGCAGCAGCGCGTTGGCGACTGCAGGATAATGTTCGGGCTTGATATGGGTCTCGACATGGCGCGCGGCGATGCGCTCGATCGCGGGTTTCAGCACGTCGAGCTTGTCCACATTCTGCGCAAAGGCGAGGATCGCCGCCGCGAGCCGCTTGGGCTGCGCGCCGGATTCGTGCGCGGCCATGTCAAACAGCGCCTTGATCTCCGGATCGACGAACAGGCGCTGATACATGCGCGTGGTAATCTCCACGCCGTGCTGCTGGAGCGCAGGCGCCGTAGCTTTTACCAAAGCCATTGTTTCGGGGGAAAGCGGTTTGGACATACAGACGTGCTCCGGATTTCAGGACCCTGACAAAAGAGACGATCAAAGTGGCGAGAGGGACCCGATCGAGCAAGGAGCGTGGGCCGGAGAGACAGGCATGCGCGATGAACCCAAGGCTTAGCGTCGGGGTATCCCATATCCGCATTCGATCATAGCTCGACCGCAGCCAGAGGAGCGAGCAAGGTCCACACGACGCCCGAGGCGGGAAACTCCATCTCGGCACGGCCGCGCAAGCTGCGGCTCACGGCCGTGCATATCAGCCGCGACCCAAAGCCCCGCCGCTCGGGCCTGACGACTGGCGGGCCACCCCGTTCGGCCCATTGCATCCAAAGCTCGGCTTCGGTGCCCGAATCCAGCACCTTCCATGTCAGCTCGATCGTGCCCGCCTCATTGGACAGGGACCCATATTTGATCGCGTTCGTCGCCAGCTCGTGAAAGGCGAGGGTCAACGTCATCGCCGCCCTGGGGCCGATCGTGACCGTGGGGCCGTGGAGGCGAAGCCGCTCCGCGTAGAGGGTGAAGTGGCCCAGCGCATTTTCCGCCAGCGCGGGCAGGGGCGCCGCCTGCCAGTTGTGGGATAGAAGCTGCTCGGTCGCG
>NZ_QFOA01000091.1 GCF_003248505.1 Sphingobium sp. | reverse complement strand
CTAGAGCAGTTTTCGATCATTCTGGTTCATAGCCGCACGATCTGAAGTAGTTGGCGCATTCCTGAGGCTGGAAGATATCGACGAGTTTGCCGATCAAGCTCCACAGGCCGCTGACCGTTCGCTCGCCCGCTTTACGGAGCATGGCCTTCAGGCGGGAGAACGCTTTCTCGATCGGGTTGAAGTCTGGGCTGTAGGGCGGGAGAAAGCGCAGGGTTGCGCCTGCAGCCTCGATGAGCACCTGCACCGATGCGCGCTTGTGGCTCGACAGGTTGTCCATGATGACGACGTCGCCGGGCCGCAGTTCCGGGACGAGGACCTGAGCGACGTAGGCTTCGAACCAGTCACCGTTAATCGGTCCATCGAGCACCATGGGCGCGACCATGCCAGTCATGCGCAGGCCAGCGACGAGAGTGGTGGTTTTGCGGTGGCCGTGCGGGAAGCCCATCCGCAGTCGCTCGCCTTTCGGGCAACGTCCGTGGCTGCGGGTCATATTGGTCGCGGTCCAGGTTTCGTCGATGAAGACCAGGCGCTCCGGTTCGAGATCGAGTTGACCCTCGAACCAGTCCTGACGCTGTTTCAGGACGTCTGGTCGATCTTGCTCTATCGCATGGCCTGTCTTTTTTTGCGCGTCAGGCCACGGCGAACAAAAAAGCGATGTAGCCCGGCCACGGAAACGCCCATTCCCTTGTCCGCAAGCGCCAGACGTAGTTCTTCGAGGGTGATGTCCCTGCGCTCCTCCCAAATGGCCAGAATGTCCGCTGCCCGCTCTTCCACCCGCCGCGAGCGCATATCCCCGCCGCGCGGCTTTGGGGCTATGTCACCCGTCTCGCGCTGCTGTGCCCGCCAACGGACCGCCGTTGATGGTGCAACACCGAACCGGGCCGCCGCAGCACGGCAACTCGATCCACTGTCCACCGCTGCCAACAGCCGAGTGCGCAACCATCCATGCCGGCCTCCTTCACCAGCACGGATTCTGAATCAGAAATCGCGTCCGAAGGGAATCCCAGACCGATTCAGAACGGTCGAAAACCGCTCTAGAACTCGCGGCAACCGGCGCACGTTATGTCGCCATCGCCGAGGTTCTGGTGGCCGAAGGCTTCCCGGCCCGGAACAGTCGCAGCCTCGTTCAGCGCCTGCGTAAGCTGGGCTATGGCAGGGGCTGGGGCCGCCCGTGGATCGCCGAGGAAGACGCGCTTCTGCGTCATGCTTACGCGACGGGCGCGAGCCTGACGCCGCTGCGCGAGCGGCTTGGCCGCACACCTCACTCGATCCGCTGGCGGGCCGAGGCGCTTGGTCTCAGGGGCTCGCATGTCCGCCGGGACGGATTTCGGCAGGGACCGGTCTGGACGGCCGAGGAAGAAGCGCGATTACGCGCGGACTATGGCAAGGTTCCGACCCGCCAGATCGCCGAAGCGCTTGGCCGCGGCGTGCGCGCCGTTCTCTATCATGCGAACCACATGGGGCTGGTCCACGGGTTCATGCGCGCGTTCAGCGCCGACGAAGACAGGGCGATCCGTAACGCCTGGACATATGGCGTCTCGATGGTCGATGTCGCGCAGGCCCTTGCCCGCGATCCCGCCGTCATCGGCAAGCATGCCACGCGCCTCGGCTGCCGGTTCAACGATCCGGCGCGTCCCACGCGAGGCCCTAAGACGCGGCGGGCCAATAGACCACCTGTCACGCTCCACAGCCTGCTGGCGCTCGATACCGCTGTTCCGGCCGGTGTCGATCTTCCGATCGCTGCCTGATCACGGGCGCCGCTTCTTTCCCGGAGGTTTCATGTCCACGCCTGTCCCGCCCAGCAGCCTGTCGTCTCTGCGGCGGCAACTCTCCGGCTTCGATCATGCGCTGAGGACGGCCCAGCAACTGCGGCGTGCGACCGGTGTGCCGCACTATGTCGTGCACGGCGTCGCGCCGCTGCAGGCGTTCAGGGTTACGATGCGGCCGCCGGCCTGGCCCGACCGCTGGCTGGCGATGGTCGCATGACGATGCCATCTGCCAACCACCCAGTTGTGGCCGCCTGGGGCATGGGCGTAAACAGCACCGCCATGATTATCGAATGGGTGGCGAGGGGACGAAGGCTGGATGCCGTATTGACTGCGGATACTGGCGCCGAAAAGCCCCAGAGCTACGCCTACCTTCCGATTTTTGAGAAATGGATGGACGATCGAGGCATATCGCACCATATTGTTCGATACGAGCCGAAGAAATTCAAGCATTGGCCGCCGTACTTTACAATATTGGAGAATTGCCTGACGAACTCGACTTTGCCATCTGCCTCATTTGGTAGAAAATCTTGTTCGGTCAAATGGAAGATACAGCCTCAAGACCTTTGGGTGTCAAAATGGCAACTTGCAAATAATATATGGCAGGTTGGCGGTAAGGTTGTCAAGCTGATCGGGTATGACGCTTCACCTGCCGACAGCCGGCGTTATGCGAACCGCGAAGGCATCGTGGATGCCCGATACGACTATCTTTATCCGCTTCTGCACGAATGGCATTGGGACCGCGACGCCTGCATCAGGCGGATTGAGGCTGAAGGCTTGCCGGTTCCCCCGAAATCGAGTTGCGTCATCTGTGCGCATATGCGTTCCGAGGAAGTCGCGCAATTGCCGCGCTGGGTGCTTCGATTGATCGTGTTGGTTGAGGCGCGGGCCGCGCCACGCCTGCGCAATGTCGAGGGATTGTGGCGTCGGGCGACAAAAGCCCGTCCCGGCTCCATGACCATGTTCATCCGGCAGCGAGGGCTTCTTGATCCCGACGAGATCGACGCCATCGTCGCAGGCGCACCCGTCGATCTCATTGATTTCCAGCGTGTCGCTGCGGCCATTCCCGTGGAACGGCGACCGCATATGCGCGAATGGATCGATCGCTTCAATGAAGGTGTCGATAAGCTCGCCGCCTGATTGCCTCACCTGTATAAAAGTGACCGTCCACTGGCCCCAGCATTTGATGAACGCGCGATCAGCATGCGCAATACTTTGCTTCAAGACGAGCCGATCATCGAGCGCTGCCTGGTGAAAGATATTTGTGAAACCATTCGCAGATCTCGCTGACCACGCTTCGGACGGTTGCGGGGGAACCCGCTAACGAGTGATTTTCGCCCCCGTACCGCAGGATGCGAGCAGTCTTTCCTTGGCGCCATAGGCCCGTATAAAATGCCTCCGATTGGTATGTTGTGCCGCGGATGTCCAGGTCTCCGTGGATTAGCAATACTGGCGCGTTCACTTGATCGACGAAACTCAAGGGGGAGTTACGCTGGTAAAACTCTCCCTTCGCATATGGAGGCCCTTGTGCCGCCGGCGAAGTCAGTTCAGCAATTACCACATTGTCTGATTTATCTTGTTCGTCGAGATCGTACCCGCGAGCCGTCGGATCAAATGCCCCATAGTAGGCCCTCAAATCGGATATAGGGGCAATGGCCACAATAGCATTGAAGCGATGGGACTGCGTAGCCAATCCTAAAGCTGTATAGCCGCCGAAACTTTGGCCCATGAAACCGACCCGTGTCCGGTCCGCAATGCCAAGTTCGACCAATCGGTCCACTGCGGGATCAACATCCAGCGCAAGCTCCGTGAGCGGATCTTGCTTGCCATCCCGCTTTAATGGGATCGACGGGAGCAGAATGGCGAACCCCTGAGCGGCGTAGAGATGGAGATTGTAGATGCCCGGCATATACAGATCCAGCGAGTAGTCTGACCAGCTTGGAACAGTCGCTACCGCGTATCCCCATGTTATCACGGGTACCCTGCCGCCCTTATATCCTGGAGGCAGCAGAACGGCCGCCTTCAGAGGCTCACCGTGTCCGCTTAGGTAATCAAATTCGAACGTACGCCCGGTCTCCACTGCGGCTAGGTGGCGATTAAGCTCAAGCAGAGTGACAGCTTTTCCATTTCGCGCGGATGCGCGAACGAATAAGCCTTGGGCCGTCTGCTCGCTCCATACGATTCCTTTAGCATCGCGGCCAATCAGTTGGGCCTTCTCCGGAAGTCCAGCGGGCCGGGATGACATGATGTCCTTTTTACGATCTGTCTCAGGTCTGATGACGCCCGTGACAGTATTGGCCGCAAAATATTGGACGGCTTGGCTTTCCAGTTTCGGGCGAGCCGCGAAAGTAAAGGTGTCTCCGGCATCTCCTGCCCAGCCGACCAGCAGCAATGGTAGTGCCGCTTCATCTGGTAGTTTCATCCACTCGATGGCTTTCGGTCTATGAAGATCGACCAGACCCAATTTTTTCTGAACCAGCCATTCGCCGTCATTTCTGGGAAAGGATGCATCTTTGGCAGGCGCAAGCACACCGGTGGTTGCCATAACGGCAGCCCGGTCACCTCTTGGAGAGACGCGGACGGCAAGGCTCCCCTTGAAGGGATATGCCGGCACATGCGCCAAATCTGTGGACGTGCCCGTCTCTACGTTCACGATGGTAAGGATCGCTTCCTGATCCGAGCCCACTGTCGTGCGCTCTGCACCACTCGCAGAGGCACTGACCACGGCTTCCTGGCCCTCGCGCACTTTGTCCCGGGTCATTGATACATGACGATAGAAGCGCTCTGTGGCTTCGAGGAGGCTCGAAATGCTGCCCGACGGGAGCATCGCGGCTAGCAGTCGACTTCCGTCAAGCCAAACGAACGGGGCATTCTCATCACCAATCGTACAGACATTCGGCGAATTCGACCCCGGACCCGCGAAATCAAGCCTGTTGACGCCGCTGCCGTACCTGGTTTGTGTTACGATCGCCTGGTCACTAAGTCTGTGGACCCGATCGGTCGTCCGATCCCACATGTATAGCCTGACATTATTGCCGCCTTTGGGCTCAGTACCTTCCGGGCGCGTAGACAGAAACGCCAGGCGCTGCCCATCGGGGGACCACGTCGCACACCAGGATCCGGCAGCCTCGGCGTGTCCTTCTGTCAAATTTCGGCGTACGCCGGTGCTGCGATCGATGAGCCATATATCTGCGCGAGATGGATCAATTTCATATGCTGCTCGGCCATATATTTCCTCATCTCTCGCCGGCCGAAGGACAACGGCGGCGAGAAGCATTCCATCGGGGGATAGCTGGGCCCGATCCAAACGTTCCATCCCGAGTACGTCGTCCACCGACATGGGGCGCGATGACACAATCGAGGGCGCCAGAATAAGAAGCATGGCAATAACAACTCTGCTCATCCGGCACCTTCCTCTGGTTCCTGTCGAACGTACCGATCGCTACGGGGATGGAAACCCGAAATGAAGGATTTCTCAGGCCAATATGCCTTCATAACCTCCGTCCGATTCTGACGAGTAGCGGCCTTGCGATAGCCAGCTATGGAGACACAACCCGTTGCATTTAATCGCAGGATTTCTTGTCTGAAGGCGTAGGCGACAACTGGTCGCTCGCTAGTCGGCCCTATCTTGAGGCCACGCTGGGGATAATGGGGGACCAAGCCAGCGGCATTTCGCTGGTGGCCAACCGTTCCGCCGCGCGGCCCGCCACTATCCCCCGTTCGCTCCCGATACCGGGACCGCACCTGCCGGTGCCGCCGACCACGCCGCTCCCGCAGTGTCTGCGATGACCGCCGGTTCACGCCGCCGCCCCTCGCTACGGCGACTCTCGCCAGCGTAGCACCCGCGCGGCTACCGCCGCGCCCCCGGCCTCGCGCCCCAATCCACCTTCATCATCCCTCGCGCCGCGCCTCTGCCCCTGATCGTGCCGCGGTGTCGCGCGGAGTTGCGGGCGGCGGGGGCGTTGCGCGTGGACCGCGGCGGCGTCGCGCTGGTGGAGGCGGAGCGCCTCGCCGCGGGCGGGCGGCGCGGGAGGCGAGCGCGGGATAGAGAGGAGAGAAGGGCCGGTGAGGGTGTCGCCGAGAATGGTTTCGAGCGACATTCGAAAGGTAAAGACGATGAACATCGGTGAAATCTTTAATCGGAACGGCCGTCTGAAGGGCTCGATCGCCACCCGCACCATCGATCTGCCCAGTGTCGGGCTGCGCAAGGTCGTGAGCGATAATCCGAAGGCTCCGGTCTACGAGATCCTCGCGCTTAACATCGCCCGCCGCTACGTCCAGATCGGCGCGCTGTGGGAGGCCGTGTCGAAGCAGGGGGATGTGTTCCTCGCCGGGAACATCGACGACCCCAGCCTGCCCGAGCCGCTGCCGATCGCGCTCTTCCCGGCCGACCATGGCGGCTACATGGTCGCCTGGCGCCGCGACACCATGCGCTCCGATTTCGGTGGCGGCATGGGCGCGAGCAGCGGCCGGTACGACGATCGCGGCCCGGGCGATCAGGGCGGCTTCGGTGACAGCACCGTGGGTGCCGGCGGCGAACGGTCGGGTTCGGACACCTCGTTCGAGGAGGAAGACCCGTTCTGATCAGGCGCTGATCAGTCCCATCGGGCCGGGGAGGCGTCAGGCTTCTCCGGCCTCTTTCTTTTTCGCCCATGAGGAGACATCCCATGCGCCGCTCTTCATTGCATTCTTCCGCCCCGTTGACCGACCTTGCCGCGCTCTCCGCGGCGATCATGGCCAGCCCCTCGATCCGCGACCTGCTCGCGCGGCATGTCGAGGGCGCGTCTCCCGTGCCGAAAATCCCGGCGGGTATCACCTGCGGCGAGATCATCGCCGCCATCTACGACCTGCTCGAGAATACGCCGCTCGCGCCGCATGCGGCCGGGATCGTCGATACCGTCCTGACGCGCGCGGCATTCGCCGCGCCCGCTAGGGCGAGCAGGCACTAACCCGGCACGATACCCATGCAGGGCCGCGACGCTACCCTCGCGTTCGCGGCCCTTTTCCTTTTGCCCCCCTGACAGGGAGAAGTTCCATGAGCCACGACGATTCGCGCAGCATCAGCCGCTTCGCTGATCTGCCCGCGCTGTTCGCCGAAGTGACCGCGACCCCGGAATTCCAGCGCGCTTTCGGCGATCCCATCCCCCTCTCGATCATCAGCCCGGGGGATGAACCGGGCGAACACGACATGCCCGAGCCGCTCCACGCACAGGCCGATTGCGCCGGGGTTATCGCCACCATCTTCGACCTGCTGACCGACACCCGCCTCGATGCGCTCGCCCCCGAGATCGCATGGGGCATGGTGAACAGCTTCCATTTCGTCGCGGGAAAGCTCGAGCGGCAGGAAGACCTGCTGGCCGACGAACTGCGCGACATGATGCGCCGCTCCGACCTTTCCGAGGTGTTTAACACCGAGCTCGAGGAGAAGCAGCTGCTGTGCCAGTCGCTGTCCGAACAGCGCGAAGCGGTCGAGTGCATGCGCGACTATGCGGCCGACACCTTCCGCGTGCTTTCGGGCCGTCCCTGGTCGCCTGCGCGCGGTTCGCGGGTCTCGAAGGTCGCTACCGCCACGCAGGTCGCGATACAGGACTTCCTGCGCGCCCGCGAACTCGCCGAGCGCGAGCGATACCGCCCGCGTGGCCCGATCGTCGTCGCCTCGGGCCATGCCGAATGGCATGACTGGCAGATCCTGTGGGACCGGCTCGACGCGATCCTCGCGCGGATCCCGCACATGACGCTGGTGACCACCGCGCAGCGTAAGGGCTTCGATGCGATCGTGGCCTCGTGGGCGGGGAGCCGCGACGTCCAGCTCGTCACCTACTCGCTGATGGGCGCGGGGCGCGGCGCGCCCTTTGCCCGTAATCGCAAGCTGGTCGAACTGAAACCGGTCGAAGCCGTGCTGGGCGAGGGCTCGGGCATTCAGGCGAACCTCTATCAGGCGCTGCGAAAGGTCGGGGTTCCGATCCATGCCTTCCGAAAGGCCGATCAGGCACCCGCCGAGAAGATCACCGCGCTTCCGCGGGGCCGCGTTCGCCGGGTAGCCTGACACCGAAGTCTCAGCGTATTTTTCGGGGACGGCGCGCCGCGCCGTCCCCCTTTTTTGCGCAAGGGGCGTGCAGGGTCGCGAGGTCGCGGGCGCTCCATTGAGAGGTAAGCGCCTGGAGGCACCCGTTGCGAATCAGGAGCATCGAGCCCCAGATTCGCAAAGCCTCTTCTCTCTCTCAAGAATTCCAATGGTGGCACGGGACCGCGCCGGCCTCAAGGACGACGGGGCCCCACCATTTTTCCGGGCGGGTCGGGCGTCATGCTTCCATTCGGGCAATGTGGCCGCCCGGAAAAATCGTGACCCCCATCGCCGGCTGCGCCGGTCGCGTTCCGCGATCCTTGACCCCGCCGCTCGGAGCCCGTGCCCAGGGGGGAACCTCTTTCGTTTCTACAGGAGGTTCCCATGACGAAGATCCACCGCAGCATCCGCCCGTTCTCCGACATCGCCGAATTCATCGCGCAGGAGACGATGGCGGGCACCACCGACGACTTCCACGCCGCCTTCTCCTCCGATCTCGACGGGGTCCGCATCGGGCGCGGCGAGGAGGAGATGGCGACCGACATGCCCGATCCGCGCGAAGCCCAGCTTGCCGTCGAGCTGATCGTCACGACCCTCTTCGACCTGCTGCGCGACACGCGGCTGCAGCCTGCCGCCGAGCGCCTCGCATGGGGCATCGTGAACAGTTTCCATCACGTCGCCGACCAGTGGCAGGGGCAGGCCGATAAGGCGACGCGCGACGTCCAGGACCTGCTGCGGCGCGCCGACGGCAGCGAAATTCACGGTGTCGAACTCGAGCAGGCACAGGGCGAACTCGAATTCCTCGACGAAGCCACCGACGCGCTGCGGTGCATGCGCGACCATGCCGCCGACGTCTTCCACACCGAAACCGGACGGCCGTGGTCGGCACCGAAGGGGTCGCTGGTCTCGAGTAAGCGCACCGCCTCGGTCATCGCGGCCACCGATTTCCTTGCCGCCCGCCGCCAGCGCCGCACCGACGCGCATAACCCGCGAGGGCCCATCGTGATCTTCTCCGGCGGCGCGGACTGCTGGTTTGACGACCGCCTGATCTGGGCGAAACTCGACGACGCGAAATACCGGAACCCGGCGATGGTGCTGGCGACGACCGCACAGGATAAGGGATGCGACGCGATGGCCGCTGCGTGGGCCGCCTCGCGTAAGGTGAAGCTCATCACGTTCCGCCTCAGCGCGAAGCTGGGGAAGAGGGCGGGGTTCGTCCGGAACGAGCAGATGGTCGGACTGCGCCCCGTCGAGGCGCTGGTCTGCGAAGGGTCGGGCCTGCAGTCTCACCTCGCGCGCCTCGTGAAGGAGAAGCGTATCCCGGCGCGGTTCGTCAGGCTCAGCGATCAGGGATGGGAGGCGCAGTGAGGTTCCGCCAGAGGATCGGTCCGGTTCGCCGGGCCGGTCCTCATTTCCTTTTATCAAGCGTAGCTCTCGCCCCCGCTCAGGGACCCGCAGGCGGGTCCGTCGCGGGCGCGATGCGGGACCGCCAGGCGGTCCCGGCCTCCTGCGCGCGGCTTCGCCGTGCTCGTCGCAGGGACACCCTTCGGGTGCGGTCTGGGCGGGGTTGGCTGAGGGGCGAGGCCGCGTCCTGCCACCCGAGGAGAGGAGGGCAGAGAGGGGTGGCTCATTCGAGGAGATTAAAGCCATGTCCGAGCATTTGCACCTTTCTAATTCGGCCGTTTTCGTTTCCGGGTCGCTGTCCATTACCGCGCTTCCCGAGCCCGTCATCGAACGCATCGATGGTATCCTGTACCGTGCGCTTCCCATCCTGATCGGGGACGCGCGCGGCGTGGATCGCCTGGTCCAGCGCCATCTTTCCGATCGCGAGATCGCTGCTGTCAGGGTCTACTGTTCCGGAGAGGAACCGCGTCATAATCTGGGCGACTGGCCTGTCCGGCGCATTCCTACTTCCGGGCGAAAGGGCACCGCCGCCTTCCATGCCGCGAAGGATGCGGCGATGGCGCGCGATGCCGCCCTCGGTCTCGTGATCTGGGATGGTCGCAGCCGGGGCAGCCTTGCGAATATCCACCGGTTGGCGGCGCAGCGGCGCTTCATCATGATCTGGTTCGGGCCCGAAGCGCGGTTCATCACCCTGAGATCGGATTCCGACAGGGACAGCTTTCTCGAGGCGCATCCCTGCCGGAACCTGGTGATGTCCAGCGCGTGATCAGATCGCTGCCGGCAGTCCTTTAATCGCCGTCAGCGCCGCGCCGCCACCGACCCGGATCGCCAGTGTGAGAAGCTCGCGGAATTCCCTTTCCGTGAGCTTCTCGACCGGCATCTCCGCGATCATCGCGGCATATCTGCCCCGCAGCGCACGGCGCGCGTTTTTCAGTTCATCGTTCATCTTGCGCTGACGCGCTTCCAGATCGGCGAGCCGATCCCTTTCCGTCATCTTCGGCATGTCCATCGTCCTTCCCCGATGGCCTGCCCGTCGCTTGCGACTGTGCCACATCGGCGGACCGGCGCAAGCGGGGATTGCCGCTTCCTGCGGAACCGGCGGGGCTTCGCGCCTGAATGCTCCAGCCGGTCCGTCACCGACCACATCCCATCCCATCCATCGGTCCGCAGTGCCTGTCGTCCGCGGACACCCCCATGAGGAGGCTTACATGCTCACCATCGAACCCGACTACGACCGCTTCGTCGAAACCCATGAACCGCACTATTTCTCTGCGCAGGCGATGGGGTTCGCTCTCATTCGCCGGATCGAGCGCCACCTCAAACGGGCTAATTCCTACGCGGGCCAGTACTATGGTTACACCGATTACGAGACCGGCGACTTCGTGATTACCGGCGAGTGCGACGAGGAATACGAGGCGGAATGGAACCGGGCTTCGGAGCTCGCCCGCATGGCCGCCTGCTCCAATGCGTATCGGATCATCCGGGCACAGGGCGGTGACGACGAGGCGGCCATGCTCATCCTGGAAGCGCACGCGTTGGTCGCCCAGCAGGGCTGATCACATACCCCGGGACCGGGCCTGATGCCCGGTCCCTTTTTTTGCTTTCGGGGAGATCCCACCCATGAACGCCATCCCTCAAACCTCCTCGCCACGCACCACCGCGCAACTGCAGCAAGGGTGCCCCGCCCCTGCCGGTACGAGGCTGCGCAGCGCGAGCGCGCTGCGTAAGGCGGGACGCACGGCGCGAGGCCGTTTTGTAATGGACCCTACGCACGGGTGCTGCGGG
>NZ_QFOA01000173.1 GCF_003248505.1 Sphingobium sp. | reverse complement strand
TGTGTGCATTCGCCATATGCTCCTCCTTCATGCGCCGCCATGGCGCTATTGAGCATCATACGATGCCCGATGAAGGGAGGCATCCACCGCATCAGTTCAATCCGACCTCGAAACCCGAGCGGAAGTGGCAGTCTCCCAGAGCTGCTATCGTGGCCCTGAACTTCTCAGCTTCATACGGACTGGTCGCCAGGTTCCACGGATCAGGATCGTTCTGGAACATCCGCTCGAAATAAGCTGGGACGATCGTCTCTCTCTGCTGCCCCATCACCGCTTCAGCCTCCGGAAGAGCATGTCGCGCGAAGGCATAGAGAGGCGCTCGCGGGGTAGGCGAAAGCCGTCTCCCATCAGTCCGGTGAGCTGGCTACGGTGCTTTGCAAGGGCCTGACGCCGCACGCCGATCCGCATCTCAGCAGTCACGTAGGATGCCATTCCCGTTGATGGTTTTTCCGACCAGACGAGATACTCAAATACCGACACATGGTGGCCGGCATCCGATGCGCACAGGTAGGCTAGCTCGGCGGCCGCCCGGTGATCGCAGTGGGGTTCGTTCAACGCGGTCACGGCAATCGCTGTCACTCCGCGTCGCGCAATGAGAGCACCCAGTCTTCGGCGACTGCTATCGAAGAGCGCCGAACCCGATCTCTCCGGCCTGGCATCATTCCAATCGAGATGGATCGGCCGCGGTGCCAGCCGACCAGTGAGACGCCGTAGGGCCGCGCTCGCTTCCCGCTTCCTCGTGACAACGAGGTCTGCACGCCTATCAGGCCCAAGGTCGTGCGAGGCGCTTCCATTGGTAAGATAGGCGACACCTGCCAGCCTCCCCTTTTCCGCTGCCTGCGCAATGATCGCGCCAGCGCCCAAAGTCTCGTCGTCGGGGTGTGGAGCGAGGACGAGCCAGCGCAGACGTGGATCGATGGGACGGGCACTTGCGCGTCTAGACAGCGTCACCATAGGCGGTCATCCTGGCCCCAGGCATCATGGTCAAGCCACGCGGATGCGGCACGATCCTTCGCATAGTCGGGACCGGCCTGCCGCAGATAGAGCGACAGGTCGCGCGAAATTTTGTCAATGCGTTCACCATCGAACGCGCTGCGCGTTCCAACGATGCGGGCAGCTAGTTCGATGTCAACGGCGGCGTAAAAGTCGTCCATTGGGCGGAGCAAAACCAGGCCACTTGATCCGGGTGTTGGCGAGCGCCGGGAGGGCGTAGCCCGAGCGGGGG
>NZ_QFOA01000012.1 GCF_003248505.1 Sphingobium sp. | reverse complement strand
TTGGCGAGCTTGGCGATGGTGGTGGTCTTGCCCGATCCGTTGACGCCGATGACCAAAATCACCTGCGGGCGGGGGAATGCCTCGATCTCCAGCGGCTTGGCGACCGGGGCCAGCACTTTCTCGATCTCCTCCGCGATGATTTCGCGCAGATATTCCTCGGTGATCTCGCGGTTGTAGCGGCCCACCGCCAACCGGTCGCGCACGCGCGCGGCCATGGCCGGGCCAAGGTCGGTCATGATGAGCGCTTCCTCGATCTCGTCGAGGGTCCGGTCGTCGAGCGCGGCCTTGAAAAGGCCGGACAGATTCTCGCCGAGCCGGTCGGATGTGCGCCTGAGGCCCCCGAAGAGACGGTCGCGCCAGCTGCTGCCACTATTGTCGGTCATGTCGCCGCCTCCTGCGCCAACAGGACGCCTTTCTCAAGCCCCGTGATCGTCGCCGCCACGACGGTGGCGGGCGGTTGCGTCCTACCGAAGCGGACGGGAGCGAAATTTTCGGCGTGGCCCGACAGACCGCTGCGTTCCACCAGCACGCTCTGCCGCGTACCGACGAGGCTGGCGAGCCAGGCGTCGCGGTGGGTGGCGCAGGCGGCGCGCAGGCGAGCGGCGCGGGCCTTGACCGTCGCACGGTCCACCTGAGGCATTCGGGCGGCGGGCGTCCCTTCGCGCGGGGAGTAGGGAAAGATGTGGCCGTGCACGATCGCGCAGTCGTCGATAAGAGCCAGGCTGTTGGCGAACATCGCTTCGTCTTCGGTCGGGAAACCGGCGATGATGTCCGCGCCGATGCTGATGCCGGGGCGCGCGGCGCGCAGGCGATCGACGATACGCACCGCGTCCCTGCGGCTGTGGCGGCGCTTCATCCGCTTGAGGATCATGTCGTCGCCCGCCTGAAGCGACAGGTGCACATGCGGCATCATGCGCGGTTCGTGGGCGAGAATGTCGAACAGGCGCTCGTCGATCTCCACGCTGTCGATGGAGGAAAGGCGCAGGCGCGGCAGGCCCGGCACCGCTTTCAGGATGCGTTCCACCAGCAGGCCGAGCGACGGGCTGCCCGGAAGGTCGGGGCCATAGCTCGTGACATCGACCCCGGTCAGCACGATCTCGCGATAGCCCGCGTCCACCAGTTGCATCGCCTTGTCGATCACTGCGCCCGCAGGGACCGAGCGGCTGTTCCCCCGCCCATAGGGAATGACGCAGAAGGTGCAGCGATGGTCGCATCCGTTCTGCACCTCCAGAAAGGCGCGGGCGTGATCGGCAAAGGCGCTCGCCATGTGCGGCGCGGTGTCGCGCACGGCCATGATGTCGGCGACGCGGACCTTGCCGGGCGCGGGGAGGAAGCTGGCGGCCTCCATCTTTTCCCGGTTGCCGATGACGGCGTCCACTTCCGCCATCCTAGCGAAGCTGTCGGGCTGCGTCTGCGCCGCACAGCCGGTGACGAGGATGCGGGCGTCGGGCCGTTCGCGCCGGGCGCGGCGGATCGCCTGCCGGGTCTGGCGCACGGCCTCCGCCGTGACGGCGCAGCTGTTGACGACGACAAGATCGTCCTGGTCCCGCGTCATGTCGCGGATCGCCTCGCTCTCCGCGATGTTGAGGCGGCAGCCCATGGTGATGATCTGCGGCCCGCCCATCAGAAGTGCGCCCAGTCCGCCTCGCCGTCGAACACATGGGTGGCAGGACCGGTCATGCGGATCGAACCGCCCGGCTGCCAGTCGATGACGAGGTCGCCGCCGGGCAGGGTGACGGTGACGGGGCCGGTCGCTCGCTTTCGCCGGATCGCGGCGACGGCGGTGGCGCAGGCGCCGGTGCCGCAGGCGCGGGTGAGGCCCGCGCCGCGTTCCCACACGATCAGGCGGATGTGCCGGTCACCCGCGATCTGCGCGAAGTTGACGTTGACCCGTGCTGGAAACAGCGGGTCATGCTCGATCAGCGGTCCGAGCCGGTCGACGGCGAGCGTGTCGAGATCGTCGACGAAGAAGACGACATGCGGATTGCCGACATTGACGGCGGCGGGGGGTGGCAGGTCTTCCCAGCTTGCCGGCATGGTAAGCGTATCCATGGCCCAGGCGAGCGGGATCGCATCCCATTCGAAGTGCGGCTCGCCCATGTCGACGCTGGCCCCGCCGTCGATCAGCCGCGCATGGAGCAGGCCCGCCCGCGTCCGAATGGCGACATCGCGCCCGACGAACAGCGGCACGCACCGGGTTGCGTTTCCGCACGCCTCCACTTCGCTGCCGTCGGCGTTGAAGATGCGCATCGACACGTCGGCGTCGGCGGCTTCGCCGATGACGATCAACTGGTCGCAGCCGATCCCCGTATGACGATCGGCGATGGCGCGGGCACGCGCTTCGGGCATGTCGAGCGGCGCGGCGCGCGCGTCGATCACGACGAAATCGTTGCCGAGGCCATGCATTTTGGAAAAGCGTCCCATGATGGGCGCGCATGTAGGGCGGATGGAGGCAAAAGGCGAGTCGCGCCTACCGGCCCGCTGTCGCCCGCTTCTGCCCGTAAAGGAAATAGACGATCAGCCCCACGGCATTCCAGGCGAAGCAGGCGAGGATCGTCTTCACCGGCAGGCTGACGAACAGATAGGCGCAGCCCGCGACCGCGCCGATACCCACCGCCCAGGCGGCAGGCGTGCGGAACGGGCGGCGCAGGTCCGGCGCGCGCCTGCGCAGGACGAGGAGGCACAGGCCCACGGCCGTGAAGGCGATGAGCGTCCCGGCATTCGCCAGCGCCGCGATCTCGTCGATGGGAAGGAAACCCGCGATGATCGCGACGAGGATGGCGGTGACGAGGGTGATGCGCGCGGGCGTGCCGCGCTTCGATATGCGGGCGAGGCTTTGAGGCAGGAAGCCGTCGCGCGCCATGACCAGGAAAATGCGGCTCTGGCCATAGAGGAAGCCCAGCAGCACGGTAGGAAGCGCGATGACGGCGGCGATGGCGACGATGCGGGCGATGTTCCCTTCGCCCATTTCGCGCAGGATGAGCGCGAGCGGCTCGGGGCTGTCGGCAAAGCGGGTGAAGGGCATCGCGCCGATGGCTGCGGCGGCGACGAGGACGTAGATCAACGTGCATGCGATCAGCGACCCGACGATGCCGATGGCAAGGTCGCGGTCCGGGTTCTTCGCTTCCTCCGCCGCGGTCGAGATAGCGTCGAAGCCGTAGAAGGCGAAGAAGATGATGGCAGCGGCCGCCATGACGCCGCGCTCGACCCCGTCCGGTCCCATATGCTTGGCAAAGCCGAAGGGCATGAACGGCTTCAGGTTCGCGGCGTCGAAGGCGGGGAGGGCATAGGCGACGAACAGGCTGAGCGTCACGATCTTGATGAGGACGAGGATCGTGTTGAGCCGCGCGCTTTCGCGCGTGCCGACCGTCAGCAGGCCCGCGACCACGGCGATGATGAAGATGGCGGGCAAGTTGATGAGGCCGCCGAGTTCAGGCCCCTGCGTCAGCGCGGACGGAAAGCCGAGCGGGGTCAGCAGCGGCCCGGCATAGCCCGACCAGCCCACCGCCACGGTCGAAACGACGAGGCTGTATTCGAGGATGAGCGACCAGCCGACGATCCAGGCGATCCCTTCGCCCAACACGACATAGCTGTAGCTGTAGGCGCTGCCCGCCGCTGGCATCATGGTGGACAATTCCGCATAGGCGAGCGCCGCGCAGGCGCAGATCGCGCCCGCGATGGCGAAGGAGAGGAGGACCGCAGGCCCGGCCCGATCCGCGCCCACGCCGATCAGCGTCAGGATGCCCGTCCCCACGATCGCCCCCACGCCCAGCGCCAGGAGATGCGGCCACGACAGGGTGCGGGCGAGCTGGTGCCCGCTGTCCTGCGGCACCATCGCATCCATCGGCTTGCGGCGTGTCCAGCTCATGATCGTGAAGGCTCCCCTCTGTTGCTTTTCCATGCCGTGCTGACGCAAATGGCGCAGGGGCGCAAGCGTCGGGGGCGGGGCAGGCCGCTTGTTGCCGGGGCGGGCAGGGCGATGACCGTTTTGTTGCCGCAGCGCCCCCGCGACGCGCAACGCGGCGCCCCCAACGGCGCGTTCGCGACTTTCGAATCGCGGCGGCGGATTACAAATCGGCAACCTTCCCATTCCCGCCTTGCATAGCCCGGTGGGAATGGCACCCTGACCGCACAGGGGCCTTCCATTCCAAAAGGATTCGAGCGATGCCAATCCCCCATCGTGCCTTGTTGCTTGCCGCCTCTGTCATGATGCTCCCCGGCGCGGCTTCGGCCCAAACCTATATGGTGCGCAAGGTCCCGGCCGACAGCACCAAGGGCTATGGCACGGTTCACATTTCCAAGGCGGCGATGGCGAGGGAACGGATAAGGCTGTGGGCCGGGACGCTGGTCAATCCCGACTGCACGGTCGCGGGCACCATGGATACGCGCATCGCGGATGAGCCCCGCCACGGCAAGGTCACGCTGTCGGACGATCCGGTCTTTCCCAACTTCCTGCCGCCCAATCCCCGTACGGTGTGCAACAGCAGGAGAGTGCCGGGCAAGCAGGCCTTTTACACGGCCGATGCGGGATTTCACGGCCATGACAAAGTCACGCTGTTCAACGCCACGTCGGAAGGGCGAGTGCGCCGCATCGTCATAGACATCGACGTGCAGTGACCGCGCGGCAGTCGTCCCTTGCGCTTTCGCGCGCTTTATCCTAAGGGCGCTTCCTGCATCGGGCGGTTCGCCGCCTGATCCTGACGACTCCAGGACGCCCAGGTGGGGCATCGGATGGACGCTGGCCGGCGAGGTTTCGCCCGCCGGCGATTTTGTCGTTTGGGGATGCGACGGTTTCGATGGGGTCGCAAGACCCCGGATTTTGAGGTGGTGATGTTCGATTCGCTCAGCGATCGCCTAGGCGGGGTCTTCGACAAGCTGCGGGGGCGCGGTGCGCTCACGGAGGACGATGTCCGCGCCGCGATGCGCGAAGTGCGGATCGCGCTGCTCGAAGCGGACGTGGCGCTGCCGGTGGTGCGCCAGTTCGTCGATCAGGCGACCGAACGCGCGGTGGGCAGCGACGTCCTGCGCTCCGTCACGCCCGGGCAGATGGTCGTCAAGATCGTGTCCGACACGCTCACCGAAACGCTGGGGTCGGAAAGCAGCGACCTGCTGATCGACGTGACGCCGCCCGCCGTCATCATGATGGTGGGCCTGCAGGGGTCGGGCAAGACGACCTCCACCGCCAAGATCGCCAAGCGCCTGAAGGAAAAAGAGCGCAAGAAGGTGCTGATGGCGTCGCTCGACGTGCAGCGCCCCGCCGCGCAGGAGCAGCTTGCGGTTCTCGGCACGCAGACCGACGTGGCGACGCTGCCGATCGTTCCGGGCCAGCAGCCGGTCGATATCGCAAAGCGCGCGTTGCAGGCGGCGAAGCTCCAGGGCTTCGACGTGGTGATGCTGGACACCGCGGGTCGCCTGCACGTCGACCAGGCGCTGATGGACGAGATGAAGGCGGTGGCCGATGTGACCGATCCTGCCGAAATCCTGCTCGTCGTCGACTCGCTGACCGGGCAGGACGCGGTCAATGTCGCGACCAGCTTCACAAGCCAGGTGCCGCTGACCGGCGTGGTGCTGACCCGCATGGACGGCGACGCGCGCGGCGGTGCGGCGCTTTCGATGCGCGCGGTGACGGGACGCCCGATCAAGTTCGCGGGCACGGGCGAAAAGCTCGATGCGCTCGAACCCTTCCACCCCGCGCGCGTGGCGCAGCGCATTCTTGGCATGGGCGATGTCGTCAGCCTGGTCGAGCGCGCCGCCGAGACGATCGACGCCGAGGAAGCCGACAAGCTCGCCAAGAAAATGGCGAAGGGTCAGTTCGACATGAACGACCTGCGCATGCAGCTCAACCAGATGCGTCGCATGGGCGGCCTCGGCGCGCTTGCGGGAATGCTGCCCGGCCTCAAGAAGGCGCAGGCGGCGATGGCTGCGAGCGGCGCGAACGACAAGACGTTGATCCACCTCGACGCAATGATCGGATCGATGACGCCCAAGGAGCGGGAAAAGCCCGCTCTTATCAATGCCAAGCGCAAGATCCGCATCGCCAAGGGCGCGGGCCGCACCGTGCAGGACGTGAACAAGCTCCTGAAAATGCATCAGGAAATGGAAACGGCGATGAAGAAGATCCGCAAGATGGGCGGATTGAAGGGCCTTGCCAAGATGTTCGGCGGCGGGGGCATGGGCGGCCTCGGTGGGCTCGGCGGTCCCGAAGGCGGCACCCCGCCCGATCTTTCCGGCCTCGGCGGGCTGGGCGGCGCCATGCCCAAGCTGCCGCCGGGCTTTCAGAATTTCATGAAGAAATAATTCCAGTTTTCGAACACATCGAACCAGTCAGAAGAAAGGCAAGAAACTCCATGGCAACCTCCATCCGTCTGTCGCGCGGCGGCTCCAAGAAGCGCCCCTATTACCGCATCGTCGTGGCCGACAGCCGCGCGCCGCGTGACGGCAAGTTCATCGAGCGCATCGGCAGCTACAACCCGCAGCTGCCCAAGGGCGACGAGAAGCGCGTGGTGCTCGACACCGAGCGCGCGAAGCACTGGGTCGAAGCCGGCGCGCAGCCGACCGACCGCGTCGCCCGTTTCCTCGACGCTGCCGGCGTGAAGGAGCGCAAGGCGCGCAACAACCCCAAGAAGGCCGAACCGGGCCAGAAGGCCAAGGATCGCGCCGAAGACCGCGCCACCAAGCTGGCCGAGGCCGAGGAAGCCCGCAAGGCTGCCGAGGAAGCCGCGAACGCTCCGGCTGAAGCGCCTGCCGAGGAAGCTGCTCCCGCCGAGGAAGCAACCGCCGAGCAGGCCGAGGGCTGAACCCCTTGAACGACAAGCCCGTCACTTTGGCCGTCATCATCGGTGCGCATGGAGTGACGGGCGAAGTCCGTCTGAAGCTGTTCGGCGATGGGGTTGAAAGCCTCAAGACCTATGACAGCTTCGACGCGGGCGGGCGCGCGCTGGCGTTGAAGTCGGTGCGGCCCGGATCCCAGGGCGCGGTGGCGCGCTTCGCCGGGATCGGCGATCGCAATGCCGCCGAAGCCCTGCGCGGCACGGAACTCACCGTGCCCCGATCCGCGCTTCCGCCGCTGGGCGAGGGCGAATATTATCATGCCGACCTCATCGGCCTGCCCTGCACGTCGAGCGAAGGCGAGGCGCTGGGGGAGATCGTCGCGGTCGAGAATTTCGGCGCGGGCGACATCGTCGAGGTGCAACGGCCCGATGCCGACGGCAAGCCGGGCAAGCGCTTCATGGCGCCCATGCATGTCGTGACGCTGGGCGAGGGCGGGGCGACCATCGACGCCGCCTTCGCGGTCTGATCGGCCGGGCGATGGCGCGCATCGTCACGATCGTCTATCTCATCTTCATGCTGGTGGTGGGCTGGCGGCTTCATGCCGTGCGCTGGCCGGTAGCGGGCAAGCTGACGGCGGCTCTGGCATTGCTGCTGCCCATTCCTCTGCTGGTGCTGGTCCCGGCCCTCATGCACCCCGAGCGGCCCCTTTCCGACATGCTGCGCATGATCGGTCTGTCGCTGCTGGTCTGCGGACTGTTGTGCATGGGCGGCGGCTGGTCGGCGGCGCGGCTGCGGGCGCGGCGCGGATGAACTTTACCGCGCAGATCCTGACCCTCTACCCTGAGATGTTTCCCGGCCCCCTTGGCGTGTCGCTGGCGGGGCGGGCGCTCGGCGAGGGGAAATGGGCGTGCGATCCCATCCAGATTCGCGATTTCGCGGCCGACCGGCACCGCACCGTGGACGACACGCCCGCGGGCGGGGGTGCGGGCATGGTGCTGCGCGCCGACGTGCTGGCGAGGGCGGTCGATCATGCGCTGGAGCAGCGCCCCGACCTTCCCGTGCTGGCGATGACGCCGCGCGGTCGCCCGATCACGCAGAGCCGCGTGCGCGCTCTTGCGGCGGGGCCGGGGGCGACGATCCTGTGCGGCCGGTTCGAAGGGTTCGACGAGCGAATTTTCGAAGGCCGCCCGATCGAGCAGGTCAGCATGGGCGACATCGTCCTGTCGGGCGGAGAGATGGCGGCGCTGCTGCTGCTCGATGCTTGCGTGCGGCTGCTTCCCGGTGTAATGGGCGCGGCTTCCAGCGGAGTCGAGGAATCCTTCGAAACGGGGTTGCTCGAATATCCGCACTATACCCGCCCGGTGGAATGGGAGGGGCGCACGATCCCTGAAGTGTTGCGATCGGGGGATCATGCGAAGATCGCCGCCTGGCGGAAGCAAAGGGCGGAGGACGATACACGGCTAAGGCGGCCGGACCTTTGGGAACGTCACATCGGCGTTCGGGACCAGCCGCCCTCTGGTGCGCAGCGAAAAGTTGAGGACTGACGTTACATGAACATCATCCAGCAGATCGAAGCGGAAAACATCGCCGCCCTCGGCAGGGACATCCCCGAATTCCGCCCCGGCGACACGCTGCGCGTGGGCGTGAAGGTCGTCGAAGGCGACCGCAGCCGCGTTCAGAACTATGAAGGCGTGTGCATCGCCCGCTCGAACAAGGGCATGGGTTCGAACTTCACCGTGCGCAAGATTTCGTTCGGCGAAGGCGTGGAGCGCGTTTTCCCGCTCTATTCGCCCAACATCGACAGCATCACCGTGGTCCGCCGCGGCGTCGTGCGTCGCGCCAAGCTCTACTATCTGCGCGGCCGCACCGGCAAGCGGGCGCGTATTGCCGAGCGTCGCGACAACCGCGAAGGTTGATCGCGGGGAGGATCGCTTCCTCTATCGCTTGACAGTTGCAAAATGGAAACAGGCGGTGCCCCTTGGGTGCCGCCTTTTTCTATGCATTTCAGATGTTTGAGAGCGAATCGGCCATTGTCCTGCGTCAGCGTCTCGAAAATGAAACAAAGGGCCATTCGCCGCATGGTGGATTTACCGGCACGCTCCGTTTCCCATTGTTGCTGAATGTTTCCAAAAATGCCGATGGGTTGAAAGAGCATCCGGAGCCATTGAGCCAGCGATAGCATGGAGGAGAGGCCCTTCCGACACGAATAGGGGGCTGTTCATGAACGTCAGGACTATGGTTTCCACAGCGGCGCTCAGTGTGGCGATCGCGGCTTGCACCACGGCATATGCTCAGGATGGCGCGCCGCAGGGCGCAGCGGCGGACGAAGGCGGGGCCGCGATCATCATCACCGGCACGCGCCTGACCGGCATGAAGGCGGCGGACAGCCCGGCACCGATCCAGTTGCTGGGCGCCGACGCGATCCAGCGTACCGGATCGCCCGACCTGCTGCAAAGCCTGGCGCAGCAACTCCCCTCGATCCAGGCGCAGTCCTTCGGTTCGGATCTTCAGGCACACACGCTCCAGATGAAGCTGCGCGGGCTGTCGCCCAACCACACGCTGATCCTCGTCAACGGCAAGCGCCGTCACGGCACCGCCAACGTGTCGGTCGCAGGCGGCCCATATGGCGGCAGCGCGGCCCCCGACATCAGCTTCATCCTGCCCGAATCGGTCGAGCGTGTCGAAGTGCTCCAGGACGGCGCGGCGGCGCAATATGGCACCGATGCGATCGCGGGCGTCATCAACTTCATCCAGAAGCGCGCCGACCACGGCGGGACGATCAACGCGACGGGCGGGCGCTATTACGACCAGGGCGGCAAGACCTACGCCATCGGCGGCAATATCGGCCTTGCCCCCTTCGAGGGCGCCTATCTCAACATCGCGGCGCAAAAGAAGCACAAGGGCTTCAGTTTCCGGGGCGACGTGAACCCGCAATCGTTGACGCTCGCAACGCGCTTCCCCGACATCACCAAGCTGCCCGGCTATCCTTACACCAACCGCATCGTCGGCGATCCGCAGATCGACCAGACGGTGGTCAGCTACAACGCCGGATACGAGTTCGGCGAATATGAGCTCTACAGCTTCGGCAGCTATGGCCACAAAAAGGCGGCGGCGTACGAAAATACCCGCTCGCCGCTGGTGGTGGTGAGCAAGGCGGGCGTTCCCTTCTATTCTGGCGGTTTCCAGCCGCAGGAGCGGATCGACGAAACCGATTACAGCTTCACCGGCGGGTTCAAGGGGACGGTGGGCGAAACGACCTTCGACCTTGCATCGACCTACGGCAAGGATCTGGTCGAGGTCTATGTCTACCATTCGGCCAACGCACAGCTTTATCGCGACACGGGCTTTACGCCCACGACCTTTCACAACGGCGACTTTTTCAACACGCAATGGACCAACACGCTCGACCTGACGCACCAGTTCGACGTGGGCTTCGCCGAACCGCTCAACCTTGCGGCGGGGCTTGAATATCGCCGCGAAAGCTACGGCATCCGCGCGGGCGACCCGGCATCCTATTATGGCGGCGGGGCGCAGTCCTTCTTCGGCTATTCGCCCAATGACGCGGGCACCTACAAGCGCCGGAATTTCTCGCAATATCTCGATGTCAGCTTCAAGCCGGTCGAAGCCTGGCTGGTCGACGGCGCGGTGCGGCACGAACATTACAGCGACTTTGGCGACACGACCGTGTTCAAGCTGACCAGCCGCTACGATTTCTCGCCCGAATTCGCGCTGCGCGGTACGGTCAGCACCGGCTTCCGCGCGCCGACGCTGGCGGAAGGAGGCTATTCGGGCCTGAATGTGGGGCCGGGCTTCATCGGCGGCGTGCTGCCGCCGGCCTCTTCCGCGGCGCAGGCGCTGGGTTTCGGGGGGCTCGGCCCGGAAAAATCGACCAACTATTCGCTGGGCGCGGTGTTCAACCCCGCCCCCAATTTCACGCTGACGGTCGACGCCTACCAGATCACGATCCGCAACCGGATCATGACCTCCTCCAGCTTTTCGGGCTTTACCGGCAATCGTTGCCCGCAGGGTTATGCCGGGTCGAACGCGAGCGCGTGTCTGCCCTACAATGCCGACCTCTATTCCATCTACAATCAATTGCCCGTGCTGGCGGCGGTCAACGCGGCGCTGGGCGGCAGTTCGGCCATCACGTCGCTGGCGCAGGCGAACGCCATTCCGGGCTATGTGATCTACGCCGACAATGGCGTCGACCGGAACACCGATGGCGGCATTTCGGTGCAGAGCTTCGTCAACGGCGTGAAGATGCGCACGCGCGGCATCGACCTTGTCGCCAATTACACCGCAAACCTCGGCGACATGGGCAAGCTCGACCTCACCTACACGGCGAACTACAACCAGAACAAGGTCCTGAGCATCAACGCGCTGCCGTCGGCGCTCTATTCCAGCAGCGTCAATCCCGATCTCACCGCCCTCATCGACACGGGCAGCGTGGTCGAGCTGGAGCATAGCACGCCACGCTTCCGGGGCACGCTCAACGCTTTCTGGTCGCTGGGCAAATTCTCGGCCAACCTGCGAGAGAGCTATTATTCCGAGGTCTATGCGTTCGAAACGGCGCGGCTGGGACCGGATGCGGGCAACCTTATCAAGGTGCCGGTCAAGTCCGCTTTTCTCACCGACCTTGAGCTGAGCTATCAGGTGGCGACCCCGCTCAAGCTCACCATCGGGGCGAACAACCTGTTCAACAAATATCCGACGCAGCGGTCGAAGGCGCTGATCCGCGACGCGGAACTGGCGAACAACGAACGGGGCTATTCGACCAGCAAATATCCGCTCTTTTCGCCCTTCGGCATCAACGGCGGCTATTATTATGCGCGGATCAACGTGACCTTCTGACTTCGGCACGCGATGAGAGGGGGCGGGCGGCGAGCGTTTCGCCGCCCGTTCGGCGTCACGCGGCCCGGCTGGTCCACCACAGCCCGCCCAGGCTGATCGCAGCGGCAACCGACATGTAGAGGCCCACCAGCGCGACGCCCTGGGCGGCGATCAGCCAGGTCGCGACGATGGGCGCAAGCGCGCCGCCGATGATACCGCCGAGGTTGAAGGCGAAGGACGCGCCGGTATAGCGTAGCTGGATCGGGAACAGCGCAGGCAGATAGGCGCCAAGAGGGCCGTAGACGAATCCCATAAGGAACAACGCGAGGCTGAGGATCAGGAAGATCGGCAGAAGCGCGCCGGTGCCGATCATGGGGCCGAAGGCGATCCCCATGGCGATGGTGCCTGCGCATCCCCAAGCCAGCACGCGGGTGGGGCTGGACCGGTCGGCCCACCAGCCCGCGACGACGATGCTCCCTGCCATGAACAGGATTGCACCCAGTTGGAGCGACAGGAAAATGCTGCGGTCGATCTTCAGCGTCGTCGTGCCATAGCCGAGCGCGAAGGCAGTCGCGATATAATAGACGGCAAAGCAGGCGGCGCAGGCGAATGTGCCTGCGATCGCTGCGCCCAGATGCGAGGACAGCAGCGTTGCGAGCGGCACGGCGGGCGGCGGCGCATGCGCCTTTGCGGCGGCGAACTCCGGCGTTTCGGTCAGTTTCAACCGCACCCACAGGCCAAGGAACACCAGCACCGCGCTGCCCAGGAACGGCAAGCGCCAGCCCCAGGCGTAGAATTCTGCGTCCGACAGCATCGTGCCCAGGATCAGGAAAAGGCCGTTCGCCGCGATGAAGCCCACAGGCGCGCCCAGCTGCGGGAACATCCCGAAACGCGCGCGCCAGCCGGGCGGGGCGTTCTCCACCGCGAGCAGCGCCGCGCCGCCCCATTCGCCGCCAAGCCCCAGCCCCTGCCCAAAGCGCAACAGGCACAGGATCAGCGGCGCCCACCAGCCGATCTGTACGTGCGTCGGCAGGAACCCGATCAGCAGCGTGCAGCCGCCCATCAGCATCAGCGAAGTGACGAGCGTCGCCTTGCGTCCCACCCGGTCGCCATAATGGCCGAATATGGCCGCACCCAGCGGCCGCGCGAAGAATGCGAGCGCCAGACTGCCATAGGATGCCATCAGCTGCGCCGTCGGGGAGGAGGCGGGGAAAAACAGTGCCGGAAAGATGAGGCTGGCGGCGGTGGCGTAGATATAGAAATCGTAGAATTCGACCGCCGTACCGATGAGGCTGGCCGCCAGCACGCGCCTGTGCCGCCACATTTCGCCCATGCCGCTTGTCCGCCTCCCGGCCATCGTCACGTCCTTCTTTTCTGGTTCAGCAGTTCATAGGCCATGACCGCCGTCGCGACCGCGGCGTTCAGGCTGTCGGCCTTGCCCCGCATCGGCATCTTGACCAGCAGGTCGCATTGCGCCTCATATTCGGGCGGCAGTCCCTGCGCCTCGTTCCCGACGAGGAGGAAGGCGGGGCTGGCGTAGCGCGGCTCCTGATAATCGTGCGTGGCCTTGAGGCTGGTGCCGATCAACTGGCCCGGGCCGCCGCGCAGCCAGGGCAGGAACTCGTCCCAGCGCGCCTGCGTGATCGACTGGGTGAAGAGCGCGCCCATGCTGGCGCGCACCGATTCGACCGAGAAGGGATCGACGCAATCGTCGATCAGGATGAGGCCGCCCGCGCCGACCGCGTCGCCGGTCCGCAAGATGGTGCCAAGATTGCCGGGATCGCGCAGCGACTGGGCGACGATCCAGATATCGGCCCGCCCCCGGTCCAGATCGGCCAGCGGGGTCAGCCGGTCGCGATAGACGCCGACCACCGCCTGCGGATTGTCCTTCCCGCTGATCTTGGACAGGATGTCGGGGGTGGTTTCGATAATGTCATAGCCCGCCTGCTCGCCCCCAGCCGCCTCCATCGCGGCGATGAGGTCGATGGCGAGCGGATGGGTGGAGCCTGCGTGGAACAGCATTTCGGGCAGCACGCCTTCTTCGCGCGCTTCGGTCAGGATGCGCAGCCCTTCGGCCAGGAACAGCCCTTCGGCTTTGCGATATTTCTTTTCGCGCAAGGATCGTACGCGCTTGACCAGCGGGTTGGAAAAGCCGGTAATTTCGCGCGCCACGTTGGTCTATGCTCCAGGACGAAGAGGCGGCTTGTCTAGCGGCGACGCGGACAAAATGACAGGGGGGATGGAACAGGACCGTGTCCCCATGGATTTGGGCGCTGAAATTTCTTACGGGGGTGGAATGACTGACCGGCAATCCTATCGTATCGAGGATGGCTTCTTCCTGACGCTCGTGGCGCTGGTGTCCATCGCCTTCGCCGCCGTGCTGGAACCCTTCTTCGCGGCCGTGCTGTGGGGCGTGATCGTCGCCATCCTGTTCTGGCCGGTGAACCAGCGGCTGATCAAGGCCATGCCCACCCATCGCAACAGCGCCGCGCTCATCACGCTGGCCGCGATCATTGCCATCGTCATCGTGCCGTCGATCTTCCTTGCCGTCGCGCTGGTACAGGAAGCGGCGCATTTTTACGGCATGATCCAGTCGGGCCAGATCAATTTCGAGCGCATGTTCACCCAGATGGTCAGCGCGATGCCCGATTGGGCGCATTCGATCCTGCGCCGTTTCGGCTTCAACAATTTCGACGCCGCGCGGATCACCGTGACGCGCGGCCTTACCAGCAGCATCCGCTCGCTCGCGGGGCAGGCGCTGCTGATCGGGCAGGGGGCGTTCAGCTTCGTCATCGCGCTGGGCGTGATGCTCTACCTCGCCTTCTTCCTGCTGCGCGACGGCGACCGCCTTTCGAAGCGGTTTGCCGAAGCCGCGCCGCTGCGCCCGCACCAGCGCGAGGCGCTGTTGCGCCAGTTCGTCATCGTCATCCGCGCGACGGTCAAGGGCAGCGTCGTCGTCGCCATCGTCCAGGGTTTCATCGGCGGTGTCGTGTTCTGGCTGCTCGACATCCCCGGCGCGCTGCTGTGGGGCGTGCTGATGGGAATTTTTTCGCTGCTGCCTGCCGTGGGTGCGGCGATCGTGTGGGCACCGGTCGCGCTCTACCTGATGGCGACGGGCGCGGTGTGGCAGGGCGCGGTGGTGATCGGCTGCGGCGCGCTGATCATCGGGTCGGTCGACAATCTGCTGCGCCCGATCCTGGTGGGCCGGGAAACGCGCATTCCCGACTATGTCGTGCTCATCACCACGCTGGGCGGGATAGAGCTGTTCGGCTTCAACGGCATCGTCATCGGGCCGGTGATCGCCGCGCTTTTCATCGCGACCTGGGACATCTTCACCCAGATGCGGCGGGTGGGTGAGGTCGGCAGCGGATAGGACGCCGGCTGCGCCCTATTCCTCGCCGAACTTGTCTTCGACCAGGGTGACGAGCTTGCCGAGCGAATCCTCCGCATCCGGGCCGGTCGCCTTGATCGTGATATGGTCGCCCATCGCCGCGCCGAGCATCATAAGGCCCATGATCGACGTGCCGGTGACATGATTGCCGTCCTTGCTGACGGTGATGTCGGCGGGCAGGCCGCTCGCCATCGTCACGAACTTGGCGCTGGCCCGCGCGTGGAGGCCGCGCTTGTTGCTGATCAGGACATCCCGGCTGACTTCGTTCATGCAGTGCTACCCAATAATTCCGACGCGACGCTGATATATTTCTGACCCGCTTCCCGTGCGGCGGCGACGGCGGCGCGCACGTCCATGACCTTGCGCGCACTTTCCAGGCGAATGAGCATCGGCAGGTTGATACCCGCGATCACTTCGATCTCACCTGCCTTGAGCAGCGATATGGCAAGGTTGGAAGGGGTGCCCCCGAACAGGTCGGTCAGCAGGATGACGCCCGACCCGTCGTTGACGCGGGCGACAGCCGACGCGATGTCGGCGCGGCGCAGCTCCATGTCGTCTTCCGGCCCGATGCAGATCGTCGCGATCTGCTGTTGTGGTCCCACGACATGCTCCATGGCGACGACGAATTCCGTCGCGAGCGATCCGTGGGTGACGAGTACGAGTCCGATCATCTGATTCTGCGGCCCAATTGTGTCATGATGATGCTTTCGGGCCTCCCGGTCGGCGCTTCTCCAGAACTTCCTGGGTCGCCGATTCAATATTGCGGTGCAGAAGGGTGGGCGAAAAGCCCGCCGCTTGCAAGTATTTCGCGACGCGCGCGGCGACGTGGACGGAGCGGTGCTTGCCGCCCGTGCAGCCGAAGGCGACCGTGACGTATGTCTTGCCGCCCTCCGCATAGCGGGGCAGCAGGATCGCGAGCAGTTCCTCGATCCGGCGCACCGCGTCCTCGTAAGCCGGGTCTTCCTGGATATAGGCGGCCACTTCGGGGTCGAGGCCGGTCCTCGGCCGCAGCGCGTCGATCCAGTGCGGATTACGCAGGAAGCGCATGTCGAACATCAGGTCCGCGTTGCGCGGCACTCCGCGCGAAAAGCCGAACGACAGGATGGTCAGCACCGGGTCCGACAGCCCATCGCGGGAAAAGCGGGCGCGGATTTCCTGTTGCAGGGCGTTGGTCGTATATCCGGTCGTGTCGATCACCTGCCCCGCCCAGCGACGCAGCGGTTCGGTCAGTTCCCGTTCGCGCGCGATGCCGTCGGCGGCGGGGCGGTCGAGCGCCAGCGGATGGCGTCGCCGGGTTTCGGCGAAGCGCCGTTCCAGCTCGCTGCCCGCGCAATCGAGGAAGAGCGTTTCGACGGCGTGATCGTGCCGTTCGCGCAGCGCCTTGATCCGCTGAACGATGGCGGCGGCATCGAAACCGCGGGTGCGCGCATCGATGCCGAGCGCCAGCGGGCGCGCATCCTCGCCGGCATGACCTTCGGGCAGAGGCGTGTCGAGCAGCCGGTCGAGCAGGACGAGCGGCAGATTGTCCACCACTTCCCAGCCCATGTCCTCCAGCGTCTTGAGCGCGGTCGTCTTGCCCGCGCCCGACAGGCCCGACAGCAGCAGGATGGTCTTGGGCTGGTTCATCTAAGGCCTATCTTGCTGAGCGCGAGTTCGACCTTGATCGGGGCCGATGCCTCGAACGGAGCGATCTTGATGACGGGCACCTGCATCCCCGCGACGATGCGCAGCAGCGGGTCGAGCGGCATGCGCTCCACCCGGTCGAACAGGTCGACGAGCAGCGCGACGGGCGCTTCGCCCACGCTGGGCAGATCGACGATGCCGATCCCGCGTACCTCCATCTGTCCCGCGATGGTGGCAGGGGCGGTGGCGACCAGGCGCCCGTCGACCCGCTTCACCAGCGTGTAATCGTCGCTGACCAGAATGCCGCCGCGGTCGATGAGGCGCAGCGCAAGGTCGGACTTGCCGCTGCCGCTGGGGCCGGACAACAGCACGGCGCGGCCCCCTATGGCCACGCTGGTCGCGTGAAGCGTTTCAGACGATAATGCGCGCGCCATGGTCCGGCCTTGTGTCCCCCGCCTTGCTTGTAGTCCCTCGGGCGGACGAAGCAAATGCCCGATGCCCTTCGCCCGCGCGCTTCTATTCCGACACGATGCCGGGATCGCGCGCCATCGCCATGGGCAGGCGCACGACGAAGCGCGCGCCTTTCTGCGCGTCCTCGCGGTCGCCGATGGCAATCGTGCCCTGATGTCCCTCCACGATCGAACGGGCGATGGCAAGGCCAAGGCCCGAATGCTTGCCAAACACCTCGCCTTCGGGGCGGACGCTGTGGAATCGGCGAAAAATATGTTCGCGCTCGGATTCGGGGACGCCGGGTCCTTCGTCCTCGACGCTGACGAGCACCTGGCCGTCCGCGACCGTGGCGACGATGCGGACGAGGCCGCCCTCGGGCGAGAAGGACACCGCATTGTCGATGAGGTTGTCGAGCACGCGGATCAGCCGCCCTTCGTCGCCGGGCACCACCGCCAGATCCTTGCGCGGGCGCGCGAAGGCGAGGCGCACGCCGCGCGGCACCCCGCGCGCTTCCCGCGCAATCACCATGCGTTCGATGAGGACGCCAAGGTCGATGGGTTCGAAGCGGGTGCGCGACAATTCTGCGTCCACGCGGGACGCTTCGGCGATGTCGGTGACGAGCCGGTCGAGCCGCCGCACATCGTCCTGCGCGATCGCCATCAGTTGCGTGCGCAGGTCGGGCCGGTCCACCCGCTCCAGCGCGTCGAGGGCCGAGCGAAGCGATGCGATGGGGTTCTTCAACTCATGGCTCACATCGGCGGCGAAGGCGTCGGTCGCGTCGATCCGCTGACGCAGCGCCTGGCTCATGTCCGACAGCGCGCGGGCCAGCATCCCGATCTCGTCGCGCCGTTCTGGCAGGCGCGGCACCATCACCTCGCGCGCGCGGCCCAGGCGCACCCTGACGGCGGCGCGGGCAAGGCGCTGAAGCGGCTGGACGATGGTGCGCGCGAGGAAGAGCGACAGCAGCACCGAAGCCAGCATCGCGACGGCAAGTACCATGCCCAGCCGCAGCCGCTCCGCGCGCACGATGCGGGTGATGTCGCGCGCATTCTCGGTCGCGAGCAACATGGTGCCGTCGGGCAGCGCCACGGCGGCGGAGATCATGAAGGTGCGGTCGGGCGCGTAGCGGTTCATCGACTGGGGGTGGCCGGTCTTGCGCGCCAGCATGAGTTCGGGCCATGCCTCCGCCCGGTCGATCGCGGGTTCGCGAAAGTCCGGCGGGCGGTCGGCGTCCACTACGCTGTCCACCACCTTGTCGAGGAAGCGCGCGACATGCCGTTTCCACTCCTCGCTTTCGGGCGAGACGAGTTCGTAGCGCGGGGCGGCCATGGCAAAGCTGTCGGCGACCAGCTGCCCGTCCGGCCCGTAGCGGCGCACCCGGTCGAGCGTCTGGCGCGCATAAGCGGCGATCAGCGCGTCGTCGCGGGCGGCGGGCGCGGCCTGGAGGCCGAGCGCGAGCAGCTTCAATTCGCGCATCGACTGTTCGAGCCGCGCGTCGACGATGCGCGTGCGGTAGCTGTCGAGATAGAAGAAGCCGCCGGCCAGCAGCGCCAGCGCGAAAACGTTGACCGCCAGAATGCGCGGGGTCAGGCTCAACCGCCCGGACCAGCGCACCGCCAGCGGCACGTCGTCATTCCTCCGAGAATCGGTAGCCGGCGCCATAGAGGGTGTCGATTGCGTTGAAATCTGGATCTACCTCGCGGAATTTGCGGCGCAGCCGCTTGATATGGCTGTCGATGGTGCGATCGTCGACATAGACGTCGTCCTGATAGGCCGCGTCCATCAACTGATTGCGGTTCTTGACCACGCCGGGGCGCGCCGCCAGCGTTTCGAGGATCAGGAATTCGGTGACGGTCAGGGTCACGTCCCTGCCGTTCCATTTCACCCGGTGCCGTGCCGGGTCCATTTCCAGCCGCCCACGCAGGATCGGCTCGGCGACCGGCTCGTCCGGGGTTTCGGGCATGGCGCGCACTTCGGACCGGCGCAGGATGGCGCGGATGCGGGCGATCAGCAGCCGTTGCGAAAAGGGTTTTGCGATATAGTCGTCCGCGCCCATGGCAAGGCCCAGCGCCTCGTCCAGCTCGTCCGCCTTGGACGTCAGGAAAATGACCGGCATCTGGCTCCGCTCGCGCAATCGGCGCAGCAACTCGAGCCCGTCCATGCGCGGCATCTTGATATCGAACACGGCGAGGTCGGCCGGATTGTCCAGCAGGGCCTTGAGCGCGCTTTCGGGATCGGAATAGACGCGCGTCAGGAACCCTTCCGCCTGAAGCGCGATGGAAACGGAGGTCAGGATATTCTTGTCGTCATCCACCAGGGCGATGGTCGCGGTCATGCAGGGTCCCAGCTGATCGGATAGGGCGAACGGGAGCGTTAACGCATGCGGCGCGCGCCCGCAAGAAAGGGTCGGAGGCGCGCGGCGGACACAGCCGTCCGCCGCCACGCACGATTTCGGCACAGGCCGCGCCGTGGCGGCATTTGACGGTTCGGGCGCAACGGCCTATGCCGGAAATCGTCTGCGAATGAAGACGCTGCGGTAAGCGGCGCTCAATGGGCGGATCGGCTGTCCTTTCGAACAAGGCGCCGACATCAACATATAGGAGCTACGGCGTGCAGGCCAAATCCTCAATCACCCTGGCGGACCAGGGCATCGCCACTCATGCCACCCAGCATTGGAACCTCGGCACCGCGCCGCTCGTCGAAGCAGCCGTTCGCAATGGCGAGGGCCAGCTATCGAAGGACGGCCCGCTGGTCGTCAAGACCGGCAAGCATACCGGTCGCAGCGCGAAGGACAAGTTCATCGTCCGCGACGCCGAAACCGAAGGCACCGTCTGGTGGGGCAACACCAACGTTCCCATGACGCCGGCTCATTTCGCCGCGCTCAAGGAGGATTTCTTCAAGGCGCTGGGCGAAAAGGACACGCTCTATGTCGCCGACCTGTTCGGCGGATCGCAGCCCGAACATCGCGTCAACGTGCGCGTCATCAATGAATTTGCGTGGCACAACCTGTTCATCCGCACGTTGCTGGTCCGTCCGACGGCGCAGGAACTGGCAGGCTTCGCGCCCGAATATACGATCGTCGACCTGCCGAGCTTCCGCGCCGATCCGGCCCGCCACGGTTGCCGCAGCGAAACCGTGATCGCGGTCAACTTCACCGAAAAGCTGATCCTGATCGGCGGCACCGCCTATGCCGGTGAGATGAAGAAGTCGGTGTTCGGCATCCTCAACTATCTGCTGCCGGTCAAGGGCGTGATGCCGATGCACTGTTCGGCCAATATCGGTTCGAACGGCGACACGGCGGTGTTCTTCGGCCTGTCCGGCACCGGCAAGACGACGTTGTCGGCTGACGCCAGCCGCACGCTGATCGGGGATGACGAGCATGGCTGGTCGGACACGGCGGTCTTCAATTTCGAAGGCGGCTGCTACGCCAAGATGATCAACCTGTCGGCCGAGGCAGAGCCGGAGATCTTCGCCACGACGAAGCGGTTCGGCACGGTGCTCGAAAATGTCGTGATGGACGAAGAGACGCGCGTCATCGACCTCGACGACAACAGCCTCGCGGAAAACAGCCGCGGTTCCTATCCGATCGACTTCATCCCGAACACGTCGGAAAAGAATCTGGGTCCGGTGCCCAAGAACATCATCTTCCTCACCGCCGACGCCTATGGCGTGCTGCCGCCGATCGCGCGGCTGACGCCCGAGCAGGCGATGTATCACTTCCTCTCGGGCTACACCGCGCGCGTCGCGGGGACCGAGAT
The DNA here is from genome assembly GCF_003248505.1 of Sphingobium sp. Lineage (GTDB taxonomy): Bacteria > Pseudomonadota > Alphaproteobacteria > Sphingomonadales > Sphingomonadaceae > Sphingobium. The sequence goes on along the minus strand of NZ_QFOA01000012.1, from coordinate 46,344 downwards.
CGGCGTGACAGAGCCGACCGCGACCTTCTCGACCTGTTTCGGCGCGCCGTTCATGCCGCGCCACCCCAGCGTCTACGGGAACCTGCTCAAGGAGCGGATCAACAAGGGCGGCGTCACCTGCTGGCTGGTCAACACCGGCTGGGCGGGCGGCAAGGCGACGATGCCGGGGATCAAGCGTATGCCGATCAAGGTGACGCGCGCGCTGCTCAATGCCGCGCTCGACGGCAGCCTCAACAGCGCGCAATTCCGCACCGACCCCAATTTCGGCTTCGAAGTGCCGGTGGCGGTGAATGGCGTCGACTCGACCATCCTCGATCCGCGCGCGATGTGGGCGGACAAGGACGCCTACGATGCGACCGCCGCCACGCTGGTGAAGGCGTTCGTCGACAATTTCTCCCAGTTCGAGGATCATGTGGACGACGGCGTCCGCAGCGCGGCGCTGGTCGCCGCCGCCTGATCCTGGACGGAGCGTCAACGAAGGGGCCGGGGGCGTCATGCCTTCCGGCCCCTTTTGCTTTGGCGCCATCGGGCTGCTATCTTCGGTTTTCCGATGGTTTGAAATGGAGTGATGGGCGTGTTCGACGATCTGATCGGCAAGATGGGCGGCCTTGAGGCGGTGGCGGCGCAGGTCGGGCTGGAACCTGCGCAGATGCAGGCCCTGATGAGCGAGATCGCGGCAAAGATCGGGTCGGGCGAAACCGGCGTTGCGGCACTGGCCGAGGTGGCGGCGGAACATGGCGTGTCGGCCGACGCGCTTCAGGGTCTGCTCAGCAACCTGACCGGGCCGGAGGGTTTCCTCGGCCAACTGGGCGGCCTGTTCGACCGCGATGGCGACGGCAATCCGCTGAATGAACTGGGCGGCCTTGCCAAGGGGCTGTTCGGCTGAGCCGACCGACAACCTAGAGCGGGCGGTTTAGTGGCCCCAAGTTTTTTTGGCCTTGCCTTCGCAGGGCGGAAGGGCCAATCCGCGAACATCGCCATTATTGCGAACGATCCGCAACTGGCCGACTGCCAAGGGGCCGCTACAGCACGAGGACGAAGAGTTGACCGACGTGACGACCGAAAAGCCGGCATTGGAACCGACCGGCGCACTTTCCGTGGAGACCGTGCTGTCGGTCAGGCACTGGAACGAGCATCTCTTCAGCTTCCGCATCACTCGCCCGGCAAGCTTCCGCTTCCGTTCCGGCGAGTTCGTGATGATCGGCCTGCCCGGCGACAACGGCAAGCCGCTGCTGCGCGCCTATTCGGTCGCCAGCCCGAGCTGGGACGAGGAGATCGAGTTCCTGTCGATCAAGGTGCAGGACGGCCCGCTGACCTCCAGGCTTCAGCTTATCCAGCCGGGCGACCAGATCTACCTTGGCCGCAAGCCGACCGGCACGCTCGTCACCGACGCGCTTCTGCCGGGCAAGCGGCTCATCATGCTGTCGACCGGCACGGGCCTTGCTCCGTTCCTCAGCCTGTCGCGCGATCCCGATGTCTACGAATATTACGAGCAGGTGGTGATCGTCCATTCGGTCCGCCGTGTGTCCGACCTTGCCTTCCGTGACGAACTGGAGGCGAAGTGGGCCGACGATCCGCTGGTGTCGGAACAGGCGCCCGCGCAATTCCACTATGTCTCGACCGTGACCCGCGAACCGTTCGACGGGCACACGCAGCGCATCGACAAGCTGGTCGAGAGCGGCGCGTTGTTCGATGGCATTCCGGGCGCGGCGACGTTCGACCCCGAAACCGACCGGATCATGATGTGCGGCAGCATGGAGATGATCAAGCAGTTCGGCGCCTATTTCGAAGGCGCGGGTTTCACCGAAGGATCGAACGCCGCGCCGGGGCAGTTCGTGATCGAGCGGGCATTCGTCGGCTGAACGCTGCCGACATGGATATCGTAAAGGAGCCGGGGAGCGATCCTTCCGGCTCTTTTCCGTTTCAGGTTACCGTTCGCCGCTTACCAGGCCCGCCACTTCTTTTGCAAAAGCCACGGATCGACGGCGATTTCGCCATCGTCCCGGTCGCTGCCCGGAATCATCGCGACTCGCCGGCCCGACGGACGGGTGAGGAACACCGGGTTATAGGAACCGCCTTCGGGACGGTACCGGTAACGATGCGTCTGCACCAGCAGGTCGCCCTTGTACGGGCCGGTCCGCATCACCCGCAGCACCGACCCGGGGCCGACCGGCGTTACGGCATCGGTCTTGAGATCGAACCGATGGACATAAGCCGAACTGGGCGAGGCGTCGGCGCTGCTGAAGTAGATCGCGCCACCGTCGGGCGAGAACAAGGGGTGAGACAGGTTGGCCAGATTACGGCCATAATCGGCATTCCAGCGCGACAGGAGCAGGCGACGTTCGCCATGATCCCGCGAGCGCAGGACAAGCGCCTGCGCGCCCGACCCATTGTCGTCGCCCTTGCCTACGGACACGATGGCGACCGTATCGCGCCCGTCCGGCGATGGGGCCGAATCCTGCGCATGGGCGCATGGGGCGGCGAGGATGATCGTCGCGCTCGTCACGGCAAGCCAATTGATGCGCATCGCTGTTTCCGCTTCGTCCGGCTATCGGATCGGCGTCGGTCTGGCCTCCGCCGCCGCTTCAGAATGCACGGGATGCGGCAAAAGGCAAGACATGCGCTCGTCAGGCCCCCCGCCGCCCCTTCACCCATGCGTCCACATTCCCCGCCAGCACCGTCATCGGCACGCCGCCCCCCTTTACCACCATGTCATTGAACAGGCGGAAATCGAAGCGGTCGCCCAGCGCCTGCTGCGCCACCGTCCGCAGACGGTTGATTTCTCCATGGCCGACTTTGTATCCGCACGCCTGCCCCGGCCAGGCGCAGTAGCGGTCAACTTCGCCCTGCACATCCTCGACCGTGGAGCCGTTGGTGCTCGCGAACCACTGGATCGCATGGTCGCGCGTCCAGCGCTTGGCGTGAAGCCCTGTGTCCACCACCAGCCGGCAGCAGCGATAGGCGATCGACTGGAGATAACCCAGCCGCCCCGCCGGGTCGCCCTCATACGCGCCCAGTTCGTCGCCCAGTTGCTCGGCATAGAGCGCCCAGCCTTCGGAATAGGCGTTGAAGGCAAGGAGCGACCGGATAAGCGGCAGTTTGTAGGTATATTCGCCCTGCCAGATATGGCCCGGTATCCCCTCATGATAGCAGAGCGTGGGCAACGCATAGCGCGGCCAGATGCCGGTATCGCGCAGGTTGATATAGTAGTTGCCAGGCACCGAGCCGTCGATCGTGCCCGCTCCGGCATAGGCCCCCGGCGCGCCCGCCTCGATCTCCACCGGTACGCGCTTGACGATGAGCTTGGCGGGCACCAGCGTCGCGAATGCGCGGGGCAGGCGAGTGCGGATGTCGGCCAGCCGACCGTCGATATAGGAAAGGATCTGCGCCCGGCCCTTGTCGTCATTGGGGAAGAGGTAGCGCGGGTCCTTGCCCATCGCGGTCATGCGCTCGCCCACCGTGCCCTTGGTCATGCCCAGCCCCTTGAGCAGGCCGTCCATCTGGCCCTGAAGCACGGCAAGCTGTTCGAGCCCGAGCCGGTGCACCTCCTCCGGCGACATGCGCGTCGTCGTGCCCGCCTGAAGGGCCCAGGCGTAATAATCCTCGCCCTGCGGCAGCTTCCACACCCCCGCATCCATCGTCGCGGTGGCACGCTGGCGGCGGAGTTCGGCGATCTGCGCGCCGAGCGCGGGGGCGATGCTGTCCCGCGCGATGGCGGCGGCCTTGCCCGCATAGTCGCCGCCCATGTCCTTCGTGCGGCGGGCGATCGATGCGACCGGCACCCACTGGTCGACGGGCTGGCCCTGCACGCTCGTCATCTGGTTCAGCGTCTTGTCGAGCAGGAAGGCGGGCGCGACCACGCCGATCCCCGCGTCATGGCGCAACCGCTCGGTTTCTCCGGCAAGATTGGCGGCATAGGCGCTGAGCCGCGCGAGATAGGCGTCGGCGTCGGCGGCGTTCTTGATCGGGTGGTTGCTGTCGAGGAAATCGGGCGTCTCGACAAAGCTGCCGGTGTTCTGCGCGACCGCATAGGGGCTGTTGCGATAGGACCAGTTGCTGTTCATCATCGCCATGTCGCCGAAGGGGAAGGCAAAGCCCCGGTCGGCCAGTTCGTGCGCGGCCAGCACCACGTCCACGTCGGTGCGGGTCGATGGCGACAGCGCGGCACGGTCGAGCGCGCGCAGCTTCGCCAGCCTCGCCTTCACATGCGCGGCGATGCGCGCCTGCCCGGCGGGCGACCTGTCGCCGAGGCGCGAGCGGAGCGCGGCGCGCGGGCCTGTGTCGACGCCCAGTCCGCTCGCGCTTTCGGGTGCGTCGGCCATCATCGCTTCGGCCATGTCGGCCAGCATCGCTTCGGCATGGGCATCCGCCCCCTGCGCCGCGCGCGCGGGCAGGGCGGTCAGGGCAAGGGCGGAGGAACCCGCAATCAGGAAGTCGCGGCGGCTGGTCGGCATGGGGTTTGGCTCCTTGAAAGGACAGACGCATCCCTTGGCATATTATGGCCCGGTGCGAAAAGGGCTGGCGCATTGCGAACGCGGCATTAGGCAGGCGACACCGGTTTTATGGGAGACATGCCATGTTGCTGCGCCACGCCCGTTCGCTGCTGTTCCTGCCCGCGTCCAACCCGCGCGCTATCGCCAAAGCGCGGGATCTACCCTGCGACATGGTGATTCTGGATCTGGAGGATGCGGTGCCCGCCCATGCCAAGCAGGCCGCGCTCGACGGCGCGGTCGAGGCGTTGACGCAGGGTTTCGGCAGGCGTCTGGCCGCCGTGCGCATCAATGCCGAGGACACGCCCAGCCACGGGGCGGAGATGGTCGCGATCAAGGGCGGCGCGGCCCATTATGTCGTCCTGCCCAAGGTGGAAAGCGCGCGGCAGGTGAAGGATGTGTTCGGCGTGACGCAAAAGCCCGTCATCGCCATGATCGAAAGCGCGCGCGGCGTGCTGGCGGCGCCGGCCATCGCGGCGCAGGAAGGCTGCGCGGGCCTTTTCATGGGCAATAACGACCTGCGCCGCGACCTCGGCATCCCGCCGTCTGCCGACCGCGCCGGGCTTTCGCACGCGATGCAGGCGGTGGTGCTGGCCGCGCGGGCGGCGGGCATTGCGGTGTTCGACGGCGTCTTCAACCGGCTGGACGACGAAACCGGGCTGGAAATCGAATGCGCGCAAGGCCATGCGCTGGGTTTCGACGGCAAGACGCTGATCCATCCGGGGCAGATTCCCGTCGCCAACCAGATTTTCGGCCCCGACGCGCAGGCCGTGGCCGATGCCCGCCGCCTGATCGAAGCGGCGACCGACGGCGCCGAACGGTTCGAAGGCCGCATGATCGAAACCATGCATGTCGAAGAAGCCCGCGCCATCGTCTCCAGGGCGGAAGCGGTGGCCTGACCGTCCGCTGTGGCGTCGCACGGTGCCTCTCCCCGGCGCCGTCCGACTGCCACAGGGAACGTACCGTCCCCTTGAGGCATTGGCGTGTCCGACAGGGAGGATGGTCATGAATTATAATCGCCGGATGACGGCCTGCGCGCGGATCGGATTTGCGGCGCGGGGGCTGGTCTACATGCTCGTGGGCTGGTTCGCGCTGGATGTCGCGCGCCACGGCGGCGAGATGACGGACAATCAGGGCGCGCTCGGCACGCTCGCCAACGCGCCGCTGGGCCATGTCCTGATGGCGGTGTGTGCGCTGGGCTTTGCCGGCTATGCGGTCTGGCGGCTGACCGAAGCGATCACCGATCCCGAAGGACGCAGCCGCACGATGAAGGGCCGGTTCGAGCGGGCGGGCTATGCGATCAGCGGCATCGCGCATGTCCTGCTGGCGGTTGCCGCCGGTCGCCTCGCGCTGCGGCAGAGCGAGGCCCAAAGCGGCAGTCCCGGCGATCGCAATGCCGAAAGCTGGTCGGCCTGGTTGCTCGACCAGCCGGGTGGGCCGATGATGCTCGTCCTCGTAGGGGTAGGCTTCTTCGCCGTAGCGGCGGCGCAGGGGATGAAGGCGTACAAGGCCCGCTTCGACGATCTGGGCGGCGACGTGCCCGCTCCGCGCTATGTGCGATGGGCGGGGCGGTGCGGCTATGCGGCGCGCGCGCTGATCTTCGCGATCATCGGCTGGTTCCTGATTTCTGCCGCCACCCATCGCGACGCAGACAGGGCAGGCGGGCTGGGCGAGGCGCTGCGCCACCTGCGCGACCAGCCCGAGGGCAGCGCCATCCTGGCGATCACGGCATGCGGGCTTGCGTTGTTCGGTGTCTTCAGCCTGATCGAGGCCCGCTATCGTCGCATCCGCGTCGCCAAACCCGACTTCCTCTAGGTCGCGCGGTGCCGGGCGGTCAGCAGATAGTTGATCGCCTTGTTGTTCGACAGCGCGAAGCCCCGCGCCGGATCGAAGCCAAGGCCGCTGCTGTCGATCACTTCCAGACCCGCCGCTTCCAGCAGCGCGGTCAGTTCGTCGGGCGTCAGGAACTTGCCCCAGTCGTGCGTGCCCTTGGGAATGCCGCCGACGCTTTCGCCGATGGCGATCATGGCGATGCGGGAAAGCGGCGTTCGGTTGGGGGTCGACAGGATCATCAGCCCGTCCGGCGCGAGCCTTGCCGCCAGCGCGGCGACGAACGCGGCGGGATCGGCCACATGCTCGATCACTTCCATCGAGGTTACGAGGTCGAAGCCGCTCTCTTCCATTTGTTCGACCGGGGTGGCGCGATAGTCGATGGCAAGGCCCTGTCCCTGCGCATGGGCCTGCGCCGCCGCGATATTCTCCGGCGCGGCGTCTAGGCCGGTCGCCTGCGCGCCCATCCGCGCAAGCGGTTCGGTCAGCAGTCCCGCGCCGCATCCCACATCGAGCGCGCGCCGCCCGGCCAGCGGGCGAAAGCTCCGTTCGGCTCCGGGCCAGTGCGCGTCGATGGCAGCGCGGATATAGGCGAGACGCACGGGATTGAGCTTGTGCAGCATCGCGCTCGACCCATCGGGGTTCCACCAGTCGGCGGCCATTTCGCCGAAATGGGCGGCTTCGCGAGGGTCGATGGTGGCGTTGCTGTCGGTCATGCCCCCTTATAGCCGCTGTGCCGGTCCTGCCTAGTCGCCGGTCGGGCTGCTTGCCATATCCGCACCGGCTGCTAAAGAAGCGCCGTTTTCGCCCCTTCGGGACATTTTCTTTCACGCAGACAGGGTGGTTCGACAAGCAAATGGCGCGCATCGTGATGAAATTCGGCGGCACCTCCATGGCGGGGATGGAGCGGATTCGCAGCGTCGCCGCCCGCGTGCGCCATGTCGTCGAACAGGGGCATGAAGTCGCCGTCGTCGTATCGGCCATGGCGGGGGAGACGGACCGGCTGGTCGGTTTCTGCAAGGAAGCATCCGCCCTCTACGACCCCGCCGAATACGATGTCGTGGTCGCAGCGGGCGAACAGGTGACGAGCGGCCTTCTGGCGATGACGCTGAAAGCGATGGGCGTGGACGCGCGCAGCTGGCTCGGCTGGCAGCTTCCGATCCGCACGATCGAAGCCCATGCCAAGGCCCGCATCTCCACCATCGACACCGACGCGCTGATCGCCGCGATGGGCAGCGGCCAGGTTGCCGTCATCCCCGGCTTTCAGGGCATGATGGAGGATGGCCGCGTCTCGACGCTGGGGCGCGGCGGGTCCGATACCTCTGCGGTCGCGGTGGCGGCGGCGGTGAAGGCCGACCGCTGCGACATCTATACCGATGTGGACGGCGTCTACACCACCGACCCGCGCATCGTCGCCCGCGCCCGCAAGCTAGACCTCGTCACCTATGAAGAGATGCTGGAACTGGCGTCCGTGGGCGCAAAGGTGCTTCAGACCCGCTCGGTCGGCCTCGCCATGAAGGAAGGCGTGGTCGTGCAGGTGCTTTCTTCCTTCGATGATCCCTCCCAGGACGACCTTCCCGGCACGCTGATCGTGAGCGACGAGGAACTGGACGCCAAGCTCAAGGAAACCAAGATGGAACGTCAGCTCATCACCGGCATCGCCCACGACAAGAACGAGGCGAAGATCATCGTCACCCGCGTGCCCGACAAGCCGGGCGCGGTTGCCAACATCTTCGGGCCGCTGGCGGACGCGGCGATCAACGTCGACATGATCATCCAGAACGACAGCAAGGACAATGAGGAGACGGACGTGACCTTCACCGTCCCGCGCGCCGACCTTGCCCGCAGCGTCGATATCCTGGAAGCCAACCGGGACGGCATCGGCTTTCGCCGCATCATCACCGATACCGAAGTCGCCAAGATCAGCGTCGTCGGCGTCGGGATGCGCAGCCATGCCGGGGTCGCCGCGACGATGTTCAAGACGCTGGCCGACCGCGGCATCAACATCGAGGCGATCTCCACCAGCGAAATCAAGGTCAGCGTGCTGATCGACGAGGATGAGACCGAACTCGCCGTGCGCGTGCTCCACACCGCCTATGGCCTCGACGCGCCCGCCGCTTGATTTTTCGCCTCTCCCCCTTCAGGGGAAGGACATGGACGGGGAGGCGGCTGTCGTCGCCTCCATCGGCCCTTCCCGGTCCGGGAGGGGCTTTTTGATTCTCGAAGGCTGACATCATGACCCACGCCAGACTTTCCTCCCTCATGGCCCGCGGTGCCGCATTCTTCGGCTCCGAAACGGCGATCCTGTGCGGGGCGATGAGCTGGGTGAGCGAACGCAACCTCGTGTCGGCCATGTCCAATGCAGGCGGCTTCGGCGTGATCGCGTGCGGGGCGATGACGCCCGACCTGCTGGATGCGGAGATCGTGGCGACGAAGGCGCTGACCGACCGGCCCTTCGGCGTCAACCTCATCACCATGCACCCGCAGCTTTTCGACCTGATCGACGTGTGCGCGCGGCATGCGGTCGGCCATATCGTGCTGGCGGGCGGCCTGCCGCCCAAGGGCAGCATCGAGGCGATCAAGGAAAAGGGCGCGAAGCTCATCTGCTTCGCACCCGCGCTCGCCCTGGCCAAGAAGCTGGCGCGGTCGGGCGTCGACGCGCTGGTGGTCGAGGGGATGGAAGCGGGCGGCCATATCGGTCCTGTCTCCACCAGCGTGCTGGCGCAGGAAATCCTGCCCGAAATGGCGGGCCAGCTGCCGGTGTTCGTCGCAGGCGGCATCGGACGGGGCGAGGCGATCGCCGCCTATCTCGAAATGGGCGCGGCGGGCGTGCAGCTGGGCACCCGCTTTGCCTGCGCGACCGAAAGCATCGCGCATCCCGCCTTCAAGAAGGCGTTCTTCCGCGCATCGGCCCGCGATGCCGTCGCGAGTGTCCAGATCGACGCGCGCCTGCCGGTGATCCCCGTGCGCGCGCTCAAGAATGCGGGTACGGAAAGCTTCACCGCCAAGCAGCGTGAAGTGGCCAACCTGCTCGACAGCGGCACCATCGAGATGATGGAGGCGCAGCTTCAGATCGAGCATTACTGGGCGGGTGCGCTGCGCCGCGCGGTGATCGACGGCGATGTCGAGGGCGGATCGCTGATGGCGGGCCAGTCGGTCGGCATGGTGACGAAGGAAGAGCCGGTCGCTGCGATCATCGCCCAGCTGCTGGACGAAGCGGCGCAGGCGCTGGAGCGGCGAGCCGCCTGAAACCGTGCGACGAACCGAGTCGCACAGGCATTTCCACGCGGGGCATTGCCCGGCATGAGGGGGCTTGTCCCACGGAGAAGTTGATGTTCGCGACCCGCCGTTCCCTTGCGCGCCTGACGCTGGTGTCGCTCAGCGTTCTTGCCGCCTGCTCGACACCTCCGCCGCCCCCGCCGCCCGCGCCCCCGCCGCCGGTCGTCCCCACCATCCGGCCCACCCCGCCCGACAATGCTGTCGAGGGGATGAGCATCCCGGAAAAGGGGGCGGACGGCAAATATCTGACCGCCAATCGCGGTGTCACGTCGAATACGGCGCTCTGGCACGTGCGCATGGCGCTCAACGTCGCGGCGCTCAACTGCGACAAATATGGGTCGGCGGCGCGGACCCAGTATAACCAGATCCTGTCGGTCCACCGCGACATCCTCGACAGCGCCAACGACGCGGTCGATCGCAACTATACCGTCGCCTATGGCCGCTCGGCGGTGGGCACGCGCGAACGGCTCAACACCGTGGTCTACAATTTCTTCGCGCTGCCGCCCGTCATCAAGCATTTCTGCCCGGTCGCGACGGCTGTGGGGGCCAAGGTGCTTGCAACCCCCGCGTCGCAGATGCTGGCGCTGGCGCCCGGATGGCTGGCCGAACTGGAAAAGCCGTTCCAGGATTTCTACGCGGCCTATGCCGATTATCTGCGGCGGCTGGCCGAATGGCAGTCGCGCTTCGGGGCGACGGTGACGCTGCGCCTGTCGCCCACACCCCTGCCGCCCCCGCCGGTGCCGCCGGGCGAAGCGCCCGCGAACTGGCGGCCGGGCATGGCGACGCCGCCTTCGTCGATGGGCCTGCCCGCGACTGCGCCCGTCCCGTCGACCGGTGCGACGGTCCAGGCGGTGCCGCCGCCTGCCGCTACGTCCGCCCCCGCGTCCACGGTACAGGCCGTGCCGGGCGAAGTGCCGCCCGGGCCGCCGCCCGTGGCCCGCACGCTGCCTGCCAACAGCGATCCCAAGCTGGTGGTCCAGCCGCTGCCGTCCGGCAACGAATAAGCGCCTGCGGGCCCCGTGAAAAAGGGCGCTCCTTGCCGGAGCGCCCTTCCTTCGCGACCTTCGGATAAAATGTCCTAAGCCTTGTAGACCTTGTCCACGGCGGCGCGGAACTTGGCCATGTCGTCCGCCGAACCCACGGTCACGCGCGATACCGTGGGCCAGATCGGCCAGTTACGCCCGATCTGAACCTTTTCCGGTGTGGCGAGCATGGCGGCCTGCATGTCCTTGGCTGGTTTTTTCCAGTCCATCATGAACATATTGGCCTGGCTGCCCGGCTGGACGGCGATGCCCTTTTTGGTGAGCCAGGCGATGGTTTCGTCGCGGTTGGCGATCATCTCGCTGCGGCGGGCCTTGATGAGCGCGGCTTCCTTATAGACCGCGTTGCCGCAATGCATCGCCGTGATCGCGAGGCCGCCCGCCGACGGGCCGAACAGCATGATGCGCTTCTGCACGTCGGGATCGGCGAAGGTAAGGCCGAGCCGCACGCCCGCCATCCCGAACAGCTTGGAAAAGGTCCGCATGACGATGATGTCCTTGCGGGTGCCGATCAGGCTGGCGGCGCTGGGCGCTTCGGAGAAGTGGATATAGGCTTCGTCGACCAGCAGCATCGCGTCGGCGGGCTTGTTGTCGAGCAGCCATTTGATGTCGGCCAGCGGCGTGATCGTGCCGGTCGGGTTGTTGGGCGTGCAGATATAATAGAGGCCCGCATTCGGGTTGGCGGCCAGCATGGCCTTGACGTCATGGCCCTTGCCGATGGGCTGCGGCACCTTGACGACCGGGGCCTTCACATAGTCGGCGGTGCGCCAGGCGGATTCGAAGGTCGGGTCGGCGGTGACCAGCCCCTTGGTGGGCGAGCAATAGGCCGCCACGATGCTGACCAGCGGCCCGCCCGAACCGGGCCAGGGCATGACCTGCGCTTCGGGAATGCCCTCGACGGCAGCGACCGTCTTGATGAGGTCGCCGCGATAATTGTCCGGATCGTACCAGTTGCCGAACGATGCGGCTTCGGCGGCAGCCTGCACGCCCGAGGGGAAGGGGCCGGCCCAGCATTCGTTGGAGCCGATCCGCACCGCGCCCTTGACCCCACGCGCGGCCTGTTGCTGCGCCAGGGCGGCGGCGGGCAGCAGCGCGCTGGCGGCGACGCCTGCGCCCACCAGCGCGGTGATCTCGGCCAGCTGGCGGCGCGAATAGCCGCGATCCATCAGGTCTTCCCTGGCTTCCTTGTTCAGCATCATGGTCATGGTGTGATGTCCCCTGTCTGCGAAAAACGTCCTGCGTGCGATCGTTTTGCTTTGTCACAGGGGGAAACGAAGCGGCGGCGCATATCCGCAATGGCGGTCTGCTGTTTTTCTTTCGTCCGGGCCGCCAGCCGATACGAAACCGGCCCGCGCCTCGGGGGAGGAGGCGCGGGCCGGTCGAGCGTTCCCCCGCGCCTTCGGGCGCGGGGCGGCAGGATCAGGCCTTCCAAACCTTGTCGACGGCGGCGTTGAACGCTTCCATTTCCGCCATCGACCCGACCGACACGCGCGAGATATTGGGCCAGATGGGCCAGCTGCGCCCGATCTGCACCCCCTGCGCCAGGATGGCGTCCAGCATCGGCTTGGCGGGCTTGCCCCAATCGACCATGAACATGTTGGCCTGGCTGCCGGGGATGACCTTGATGCCCTTGGCCTTGAGGTGGCTGACCGATTTTTCGCGGGCGGCGTTCATTTCGTCGCGACGCTGCTTGATGAGCGCGGCTTCCGTCACCGAAGCGGTGCCGCACGCGACGGCGGTCATCGGCAGCATCGCCGTCACCTGACCGCCGTCGTAGCGCATCATCTTTTCCATCAGCTTGGGCGACGCGAAGGTAAGGCCAAGGCGCATCCCCGCCATGCCGAACAGCTTGGAAAAGGTGCGCAGGATCAACACGTCGTCGCGCGTCGCGGCGAGCTTCGCCGCGTTGGGGCCGTCGACCCAGTGAATATAGGCTTCGTCGACGACCAGGATCGCGTCCTTGGGCTTGTTGTTCGCCAGCCATTCGATGTCGGCGATCGGCGTCACCGTGCCGGTGGGGTTGTTGGGCGAGCAGATATAATAGACGCCCGCATTGGGGTCGGCTGCCAGCATCGCCTTCACGTCATGGGCATAATCCTTAGTCAGCGGCACTTTCTTAACCGGCGCGCCGATCCATGCGCCCGTGCGCCAGATCGCTTCGTAGGTGGGGTCCGCCGTCACGATGCCCCGCGTGGGCGAGGCGTAGGCGACCGCGACACGGCTCAGCGGATCGGACGATCCGGGCCAGGCGAGGATGCGGTCTGCCGGAATTCCTTCGACCGAAGCGACGGCGGCGAACAGCTTGGCATGTTCGTCGTCGGGTTCGTACCGATTGCCTTCCTGCGCCAATTTGGTCGCGGCGGCGACCCCGGCGGGGAAGGGGCCGGTCCAGCATTCGTTCGCGCCGATCCGCACCGCGCCCGCCACGGCCTTCGCCGCCTGCTGCGCCTGCGCTTCGGGCATGCGGACGGTCGCGGCCGCCGCGCCCAGCAGCGCTGCGGCCTTCGCCATCTGGCGGCGGGAATAGCCGCGGTCGCTCAAATCCTGTCTGAAATCCGTCTGGGTGTCGGTCGCCATCGTCCTGTCGTCCCTCTCTTCGCGGGAGCCAAGCGCCACCCGGTCATCCTGTCGGACGATTGTATCGATTGTTTCCACTATCCGAAGGGCAAAATGGATGAATAATGCATATGCCCTTATTGAAATCGCCTTGGTAAGCCCGCCGTCAATCTGGTAGCGCAACGACCATGCCCAGCACGCCCGCCGCCGCCGCCCGTCAGATCCTGGTCCGCCTTCAGGAAGTCATGGCCGCGCGCACCAGCGCGCAGGCGAAGCTCAACAAGGTGGTGGAGATTATCGGCGAATCGCTGTCGAGCGAGGTTTGTTCCATCTATCTGGTGCGCGAAGGGCTGCTCGAACTCTTCGCCACGCGCGGATTGAAGCAGGAGGCGGTCCACGTCACCCGCATGGGGAAGGGGGAGGGGCTGGTCGGCCTTATCGCCACCAATGTCGAAACGATGAACCTCGACGAAGCGGCGGCGCATCCTGACTTTTCCTACCGCCCCGAAACCGGCGAGGACATGTTCCACAGTTTCGCAGGCGTTCCGATCGTACGGCGCGAGCGTGCCATCGGCGTCCTGTGCGTGCAGCATGTGGAGCCGCGTCGCTATGAAGAAGTCGAGATCGAGGCGTTGCAGACGGTCGCCATGGTTCTGTCCGAATTGATCGCCAACGCCGAACTGGCCGACGACGGCCCGTCCGACTCGCGCGTCGCCGACACCGGCATCACGATGCTGCACGGGCTGCAACTGGTGATGGGCATGGCGCGCGGCCACGCCGTCTTCCACCAGCCGCGCATCCATGTCGAACATACGGTGGCGGAGGATACGGAGGCGGAGCGGGCGCGCGTCATCTCCGCCTTCGCCAAGATGCGCGAACAGATCGACCGCATGACCGGCGCGGCGGAATTCGGCACGGAGGGCGAGCATCAGGAGGTGCTCGAAACCTACAAGATGTTCGCCTATGACGAAGGCTGGATCCGCCGCATCAACGAGGCGATCGACAGCGGCCTCACCGCCGAGGCGGCGATCGAGCGGGTGCAGCAGCGCACGCGGATGCGGATGCGCCAGATCGACGATCCGCTGCTCCAGGACCGGATGCACGATCTGGAGGATATGGCGAATCGCCTGCTCAGGATCGTGTCGGGGCAACTGGGCACGGCGGCGACCATGGGCCTGCGGCAGGACGCGATCCTGATCGCGCGGAACCTGGGGCCTGCCGAACTGCTGGAATATGACCGCCGCAGGCTGAAGGGCGTCATATTGGAGGAAGGGTCGCTGACGGCCCATGTCACCATCGTCGCGCGCGCCATGGGCGTGCCGGTGCTGGGCCGCGTGCGCGACGTGCGGCATCAGGTGAGCGAGGGCGACCTCATCCTCATGGACGTGAACGAGAATGCGCTGCTGATCCGCCCCAGCGCCGATATGGACGAAGCGTTCGAGAACAAGCTGACCGTAACGCAGAAACGCCGTGCCGAATTTGCCGCGATGCGCGACCTGCCATCGGTGACGACCGACGGCCAGCGCGTCGAGTTGATGGTGAATGCGGGCTTGCGGGAGGATGCGCAGGCGCTCGACATCGTGGGCGCCGACGGCATCGGCCTCTTCCGCACCGAATTCCAGTTCTTGGTGTCGGCGACGCTGCCGCAGCGCGAAAAGCAGCAGCGCCTCTACAAGGACGTGCTGGACGCGGCGGGCGACCGGCCCGTCATCTTTCGCACGGTCGATATCGGCGGCGACAAGGCGCTGCCCTACATGCAGCGCGACGAGGACGAGCATGAGGATAATCCCGCGATGGGCTGGCGCGCGCTGCGCCTGGCGCTCGACCGCGATGGCCTCATGAAAGCGCAGGCCCGCGCCCTGCTGGAAGCCAGCGCTGGCAAGGTATTGAACATCATGTTCCCGATGGTGTCGGAACCCTGGGAATATGAGCAGGCCCGCGCGCTGGTGGAAGCGCAGCGGGACTGGCTGGCGGGCCAGCGCCGCAAGCTGCCCATCGCGGTCAAATATGGCGCGATGCTCGAAGTGCCCGCGCTTGCCGAAGTGCTCGACCTGCTGTTGCCGCGCATCGATTTCCTCTCGATCGGCACCAACGATCTGACGCAGTTCCTGTTCGCCGCAGACCGCGCGCATCCCCGGCTGGCCGAACGGTACGACTGGCTCAGCATCGCGATCCTGCGTTTCCTCGACCGCGTGGTGCGCGCCTGTGCCGCGCATCAGGTGCCGGTGGGCGTGTGCGGCGAAATGGGCGGGCGCACGCTCGAAGCGATGGCGCTCATCGGACTCGGCATCCGCCGCCTGTCGATCACGCCCGCATCGGTCGGGCCGGTCAAGGCGATGATCCGCGCCATCGACGCTAGTGAAGTGCAGGCGCACATGCGCGAATGGCTCGACAGCGGCCATACCGACATCCGCGCCCGGCTGGAGCGGCTGGCGGGCACGCACAATATCGAACAAGGCTGATTTCCGGCAGTTTCGCGGCCACCGGCGTTGACAAGCGCCGTGCCACAATGAGACAAGGCCAGCGCTACAAAGGTCGCGGAGCAGCATGGCGGAAGACACAGAATTCGACACCGGTGCAACCAGCCTGGCGGAGGCGCAGCCCGCGACGCCCGGCGCGAAGCTGCGCGCCGCGCGGGAAGCGCAGGGACTGTCGATCCAGGATGTCGCATCCCGCACGCGTATCGCCCAGCGCCAGCTCGAAGCGGTGGAGCGTGACGACTATGCCGCGCTGCCCGGCATCCCCTACGCCGTGGGTTTCGCGCGCGCCTATGCCCGCGCCGTCGACATGGACGAAGTCGCCATCGCCGCCGATGTGCGCCATGCCGTCCACAACAGCGACATCGGCGCGAACCGTTACGAAGCGTCCGAGCCTGTCGATCCCGCTCGCGTGCCCCCCCGCCGCCTCGCCTGGGTGGCGCTCGCCATCGTGCTGATTCTGGTGGCAGGCTACGCTGTGTGGCGCACGCAGGCCCTGACCCCGCCCACCGGGGAGGAGATCGCCCGCGACGAAAGCCGCCCCGTGCCCGCCCGCACGGTCGGCACGCCCGCTCCCACGCCGCCCGCCGCCCAGCCGGTGGTCTTCACCGCCGTCGACGACGTGTGGCTGCGCATCTATGACGAAGCGGGCGAGCGGCTGAAGGACGGCCTTATGAAGAAGGGGGAAAGCTTCACGCTGCCCGCGACCGCCAAGGGGCCGATGATCCTGACGGGTCGTCCGCAGGCGCTGTCGGTGACCGTGGGTGGCAAGGCCATCGCTGCGCTGGGACCGGCGGACCGCACCATCGCCGATGTGCCCGTCAATGCCGAAGCGTTGCTGGCGCGCGGTGCAGCAGGCGCGACGCCGCCTGCGGCCGGTACGCCCGCGCCTGCCGCAACCCGCGCTCCTGCATCCGCCACGCCCGCGCCTGCGCCGCAGCCCTGATCGCTCGACGCGCCCGGCAACGTCGCGCTTTACCGCGACGATTTTGCCCTTATGCTCAAGTTTCGAGAGAGTGAAGTCGGGGAACATCATGCGTAACGCCCTTTTTGCGACGTCAGCCGTGCTGCTGACGCTCGCCATGCCTGCCGCCGCCCAGACCACGGTCGAAGGGCGGGTCGATCGGCTCGAAAAGGAGATGCGCGCCGTCCAGCGGAAGGTTTTTCCCGCCGGGCAGCCGCTCGAAGCCGAGATCGCAAAGCCGCAGACGCCCACCGTCGCGCCCGGTAGCCCGGCGAGCACGCCGATTGCGGATCTGACCGCGCGCGTGGGCGCACTGGAATCGCAGCTCGCGCAGATGACCGGGCAGGTCGAGGAGAACGGCTTCAAGCTCAAGCAGTTGGAGGAGGCGTTCAATCGCTTCAAGGCGGAGAGCGACGCCCGCGCCGCCGCCGCGACCCCGGCGCCCGCGCCTGCGCCCGCCGCGTCAGAACCGCCGCCCGCGCGCCCGGTGCCCGCCGCCGCGACGAAGCCCGCTGCCCCCGCTGCCGCAAGCGAAGAGCGCAAGACCGCCGTCGCGTCGGTCGAACGGCCCAGCACCGGCAATGCTGCCGATGACGCCTACACCTACGGCTTTCGCCTGTGGGACGCGAAATTCTATCCCGAAGCGCAGGCGCAGCTGAAGGCCACGGTCGAGAAATATGGCGACGGTGCGGTCGCCAGCAAGGCGCAGAACCTGTTGGGCCGCGCCTATCTGGACGATGGCAAGCCCGCCCTCGCATCGGTCGCCTTCTACGAAAATTACCAGAAGCGCCCACGCGGGGATCGCGCTGCCGACAGCCTAGCCTATCTCGGCGAAGCGCTGATCCAGCTGAAAAAGCCTGCCGACGCGTGCAAGGTCTATCAGGAACTGGAGCAGGTCTATGGCGCGACGCTGTCCTCCTCGCTCAAGGCGATGATGGCGAAGGGGCGCACGACCGCCAAATGCAGCTGATCTTTCAGAACTGCTCGGCGATATCCATCAGGCCGAGCAGCTTCGTGGGGGCGATCTGACGCCAGCTCGCGCGAATGCGGGCGGTCAGATGCTCCCAGTCATTCTCGCCCCGGTCCAGCCGGATGCCGATCCAGTCGTCGCCGAAATAGGCGGGCCGATAATAGATGTCGGGCTCCGCCTCGATCAGGCTCGCCTGTTCCTCGGGCGCGGTGGTCTTGACCAGCAGCGCGGTGATCCCGTCGCCATGATGGTCGCGGGTGAACCACGCGAATTTCTTGCCCTTCGCGATGCCGAAGCAGGGCATCCCGTGCGACAGCGTCTCTTCGGCCTGCGGTTGCGCCAGCGCGATGGCGCGTACCTTGTTCAGCAGCCAGTCGGGCTGCCGTTCGCGCGTGACGAATGTCGCGAGCGTGCGCGAATATAGCTGATGTTCGGCGATCAGAGTGCGCGCGGCGAGCGTTTCCGCCGTGTCCCCCGGCAGGATTGCGACCGGCGTCTGGCCCAGCACCGGCCCGTCGTCCAGCTCCGCCGTCACGATATGGACCGAACATCCGGCGAAGGCGTCGCCCGCATCGATGGCGCGCTGGTGCGTATCCAGTCCCTTGTAGCGGGGCAGCAGGCTCGGATGGATATTGAGCATCCGGTTTTCCCACCCCGCGACGAATGCGGGGGAGAGCAGGCGCATATATCCCGCCAGCGCCACATAATCCGCGCCCGCCGCGCGCAGCTGCGCATCGATGATCGCATCGAACTCGGCGCGTTTCATGCCCTTGTGACTTTGGCCGAAGGTCGCGATCCCTTCCGCCGCCGCAAGCGCGAGGCCCGGCGCGTCCGGATCGTTCGCCGCGACCAGCACGATCTCATAGGGGCATGTGTCTTCCTTGGCGGCATAGAGCAGGGCGGCCATGTTCGACCCCCGGCCCGAAATCAGGACGCCGACCCTGGCCTTGCCCATCGTTCGCCTACCCCAGATGCGTGGCGGACCAGTCCGCCTTCGCGCTCCACGTCTCCACCGATCCGCGCACGGTGCAGCCCTTGTCGCCCGCTTCGATCCGGCCGATGGTGAAGACCGTCTCGCCCGCATCCTCCAGCGCCTTGGTGACGGCGGCGACATGGGTTTCGTCCACGGCCAGCACCATGCCGACGCCGCAGTTGAAGGTGCGCGCCATCTCCTCCGGCTCGATATGGCCCTGCGCCTGGAGGAAGGCCATGAGGCGCGGCTGCTCCCACGCGTCGGCGTCCACCACCGCATGGCTGCCTTCGGGCAGGACGCGCGGAATATTTTCGAGCAGCCCGCCGCCCGTGATGTGCGCCAGCGCGTCGATCATGCCCGCGCGCACCAGCGGCAGCAGGCTCTTCACATAGATTTTCGTCGGCGCCATCAGCGCGTCGATCAGCAGCACGTCCTGATCGAACAGGGCAGGGCGGTCGAGCTTCCACCCCTTGTCGGCGGCCAGTCGGCGGACCAGCGAATAGCCGTTGGAATGCACGCCCGAGGACGCAAGGCCCAGCAGCAGGTCGCCCGGTTTCACCCGGTTGCCGGTCAGCGCCTTGGATCGTTCGACCGCGCCGACGCAAAAGCCCGCAAGGTCATAGTCGCCATCGGCATACATGCCCGGCATTTCCGCCGTTTCCCCCCCGATGAGCGCGCAGCCCGCCAGCCGGCATCCTTCCGCGATGCCCGCGATCACGCGCTCGGCAACGCCACCTTCCAGGCGACCGGTGGCATAATAATCGAGGAAGAAGAGCGGCTCGGCCCCCTGCACGATCAGGTCGTTCGCGCACATCGCGACCAGGTCGATGCCGACGCCGTCGTGGCGGTCATGGTCGATGGCGAGTTTCAATTTGGTACCCACGCCGTCGTTGGCCGCGACCAGCAGCGGGTCGTCATATCCCGCAGCCTTCAGGTCGAAGAAACCGCCAAAGCCGCCCAGGTCGGCGTCCGCGCCGGGGCGGCGGGTGGCCTTGGCCAGCGGGGCGATCGCCCGGACGAGGGCGTTGCCGGCGGCGATGTCGACGCCAGCCTTGGCGTAGCTGTAGGATTCGGTGTCGCTCATGATTGCGCGCCCTAAAGCATTTTCGGGCCGGATGGAAACACAGGGCGACCCGAAAAAGCGATCCGTGCCCCATTGCGCAGGCGCGGGTAAAAACGGGAAGGCTTGGCAGGGCCGCCGTTTCCCGCCAAAAGGGCGCGCGTGACCCTCCCTTTGTCCCTTGCCCGCCTGTCGCCCCGCGCGTTGCTGCGGGCGCTGTCGCGTCCGGTGCAGATCCTGATCGCGGTGGTCCTGGGGCTGGCGGCGGCGACGCTCGTCGCCCAGATGGAGGGGGAACGCGGTGTGCCCCCCATTGCCAGCGGCGGCGATTTCGAAGTGCGCGGGGTCAAGGTCGACGTTGTGGGCAAGGATGCCGCCAGCGCTCGCTATGCCGGTTGGCGGCTGGCGCAGCGGCAGGCATGGCGGATGCTCTGGACCCGCACCCATGGCGGCGGCGGCGTGCCCGCCCTGTCCGATTCGCAGCTGGAATCGATGATCTCGGGCGTCGAGATCGAGGCGGAGCAGGTCGGCCCGACCCGCTATGTCGCGACGCTCGGCGTCCTGTTCGACCGGGCACGCACGGGCGCGCTGCTGGGCGTATCGGGCAATGTCATGCGCTCCCCGCCGCTGCTGGTCATCCCGGTGTTGTGGGACGGCGGCAGCGCCGTCTCCTACGAGCGGACCAACGAATGGCAGAAGGCGTGGGCGCGCTATCGCACCGGGGACAGCGCCATCGACTATGTCCGCGTCGCCGGGTCCATCGCCGACCCGATCCTGCTCAATGCCGGGCAGACGGGACGGCGCGGGCGGCTGTGGTGGCGCGTGCTGCTCGACCAATATGGTGCGGCGGACGTGGTGGTCCCCATCGCGCGGCTCGAACGCAGCTATCCCGGCGGTCCCGTCACCGGCACCTTCACCGCGCGCTACGGTCCCGACGACACGCTGATCGGCACCCTCCAGCTGCGCGCCTCCAACGACGGCGGCATTCCGCAGATGCTGGACGAAGGCGCGCGGCGGATCGACGAACTCTATATCCGCGCGCTCAATGACGGACGCCTGCGCCCCGACCCCTCGCTCATCATCGAGGAGCCGGTGGATACCGACGCGCTCGGAATCGAAAACGCCGCCGACGCCCCGATCGAGGCGGTGGACGTGCCCGCGCCCGGCGCGTCCGCAGCCACCGGCTTCACCATCCAGTTCGAGACGCCCGATGTCGCGTCGGTCGGCGCGGCGGAGGCGGCGGTGCGCGCCGTGCCCGGCGTCCGGTCCGCCGGGACGAGCAGCCTCGCGCTAGGCGGCACGTCGGTGATGCAGGTCAGTTTCGAAGGCAGCGCCGACATGCTGCGCGCCGGGTTGCAGGCGCGCGGCTATCAGATCTCCGCCTCCGGCACCACGCTGCGCATCGGCAGAAGAGCGTCCGCGCCCGCGCAATGAGCCAGATCAGCCTGCCCTTCGACTGGCATGGGGAAAGACAGGACGGGGATTTCCTGGTCAGCGACGCCAACCGCATCGCCGCCCGCCATCTGGAAAGCTGGCGCGACTGGCCGCTGGGCGTCAGCGTGCTGACCGGGCCGCCCCGCTCGGGCCGTTCGACGCTCGCGCGCCTGTTCGCCGCGATGAGCGAGGGGGAGGTGATCGACGACGCTCAGGAGCGGTCCGACCGCGACCTTTTCCACGCCTGGAACGACGCCCAGACCGCGCGCCGCCCGCTGTTGCTGGTGGGCGACCTGCCGCCCGAACGCTGGCCGGTCGCGCTACCCGATCTGCGCTCGCGCCTCGCGGCCGCGCCCCACGTCGCCATCGCCCAGCCCGACGAGCCGCTCGCCCGCGCGCTCGTCTGCCGTCATCTCGACCGCGCGGGCGCGGGCTATTCACCCGACTTGCCGGACTGGCTGCTCCGCCGGGTGGAGCGCAGCTATGCCGCGATCGAGGATGCCGCCCGCCTGCTGGATCGCGCCGCGCTGTCATCTGGCCGTAAGATTTCGCTCCCAATGGCGAAAGAGGCTCTGCAAAGCGTCGGCTTTCTGCCTATAGTCCCGCACGATCCTTCCACCCACCAACGCGAGTAATCCGTGGCCGAAGCCGATCCCTCCGCCAGCCTTGCCCCGGCAGAAGCGCGGTATTTCAATCGCGAACTGTCGTGGCTGGCGTTCAACCAGCGGGTTTTGGAGGAGGCGATGAATCGCGCGCATCCTCTACTCGAACGGCTGCGCTTCCTCTCCATCTCGGGCGCGAACCTGGACGAATTTTTTTCCGTGCGCGTCGCCGGGCTCAAGGGGCAGCAGATCCAGGACGTGGACCTGCGCTCGGCGGACGGCCTCACGCCCGCGCAGCAGCTGGCCGGGATCACCGAAGCGACCGCTCATCTCATGGCGGCGCAGCAGCGCGTCTGGGCGGCGGTGCATGGCGAACTGGCGGAGGTGGGGATCGAGGTGATCGGCCCGTCGGCGGATATGGACGCGGACTGCGCCGACTGGCTGCGCAATCATTTCCTGACCCAGATCTTTCCGATCTTGACGCCGCAGGCGCTCGACCCCGCGCATCCCTTTCCCTTCATCCCCAATCAGGGTCTTTCGATCGTCTTCGATCTGGAGCGCCTGTCGGACAAGCAGCCGATCCGCGAACTGGTGATGATCCCGCCCTCGCTCGCCCGCTTCGTGCGCGTGCCGGGCGATCCGGCGCGCTACATGGCGCTGGAAGCGGTGATCCGCCGTTTCTCCGCCGATCTGTTTCCCGGCTACCGGGTGCGCAACAGCGGCGTGTTCCGCATCATCCGCGACAGCGACATCGAAATCGAGGAAGAGGCCGAAGACCTCGTCCGCTATTTCCGCAGCGCCATCAAGCGCCGCCGCCGGGGCCGCGTGATCCGCATGGAGATCGAGGAACGCATTCCCGAACCGGTCGAGGACATGCTCCAGGACATGCTCCAGGGCCACGACGCCATCGTCGAGGAGGTGGAAGGCTTCATCGGCATCGGCGACCTGTCCGGCATCGTCGAGGAAGACCGCCCCGACCTCAAGTTCGAACCCTATGTCCCGCGCTTTCCCGAACGCATCCGCGAATATGGCAGCGACTGTTTCGCCGCGATCCGGGCGAAGGACATCGTCGTCCATCACCCTTATGAGGCGTTCGATGTCGTCGTCTCCTTCCTGAAACAGGCGGCGTCCGATCCCGATGTGGTGGCGATCAAGCAGACGCTCTACCGCGCGGGCAAGCAGTCGGCGATCATCCGCGCGCTGATCGACGCTGCCGAAGCGGGCAAGTCCGTCACCGCCGTGGTCGAACTGAAGGCGCGGTTCGACGAGGAACAGAATCTGCTCTGGGCCGACGCGCTCGAACGCGCGGGCGTCCAGGTGGTCTACGGCTTCATCGACTGGAAGACGCATGCCAAGGTGTCGATGGTCGTCCGGCGCGAAGGCGAGCAGTTCCGCACCTACTGCCATTTCGGCACCGGAAACTATCATCCGGTGACCGCCCGCATCTATACCGACCTCAGCTTCTTCACCGCCGCCCCTGCCTACGGTCGCGATGCCGCCGCGCTCTTCAACTACATCACCGGCTATGTGGAGCCCGAGCATCTCGAAAAGCTGGTGATGTCGCCCCGCGACCTGCGCAACACCCTGTGCGCCCGCATCGACGCGGAAATCGACCATGCCCGCGCCGGTCGGCCCGGTACCATCTGGGCCAAGATGAACAGCCTCGTCGATCCCGCGATCATCGAACGGCTCTATGCGGCCAGCAATGCGGGGGTTCAGATCGACCTCATCGTGCGCGGCATCTGCTGCCTGCGTCCCGGCGTTCCGGGCATGTCCGACAATATCCGGGTCAAATCGGTCGTCGGCCGCTTTCTGGAGCATAGCCGCATCGCGATCTTCGGCAACGGCAAGGCGCTGCCCAACAACGGCGCCATCGTCTATATCAGTTCGGCCGACTGGATGCCGCGCAACTTCGACCGCCGCGTCGAGTTCATGGCTCCTTTGGAAAACCCGACCGTGCATGACCAGATCGTCGACCAGGTGATGGTGGCCAACCTCATCGACACCGAACAAAGCTGGACGCTCGACGCGCACGGCCATTACAGCCGCGTGGAGGCGGGCGAAAAGCCCTTCAACCTGCACCGTTACTTCATGACCAACCCGTCTCTGTCCGGGCGCGGCGCGGCATTCGACAACGAAGCGGTCCCCACGCTCCGGCTGCGCGGGCGGGCCTGATCCCATGAACTCCATGCTCCGCCGCCTGCGCGACGCCGCCGAACTGGTGGCGCATGCGACCGATCCGGCGCACGCCCGCACGGCGATCATCGACATCGGGTCGAACAGCGTGCGCCTCGTCGTCTACGACGGGCCGCCGCGCATCCCCTTTACGCTCTTCAATGAAAAGATCATGGCGGGCCTCGGCGCGTCGCTGGCGAAGACCGGCGCCATCGAGCCGGAGGCGATGGAGCGCGGCCTGCGCGCCGTGGCCCGGTTCGCGCGCCTGTGCCGTGCGATGAAGGTCGGCGACATACGTTGCGTCGCGACGGCGGCGGTGCGCGACGCCACCAACGGACCGGACTTCATCGCCCGCGCCAGGGAGATGGGCCTCACGGTCGACTTGCTGTCGGGCGCGCAGGAAGCGATCGGCGCCGCAATGGGCGTATTGTCGGGCATCCCGCAGGCGGACGGCATCGTCGGTGACTTGGGCGGCGGCAGTCTGGAACTGGCGCGCATCCGCAACAGTGCGGTGGAACAGACCATCTCGCTGCCCCTGGGTGTCCTTCGCCTGCCGCAGATTCGCGCCAAGGGACCGCGCGCGCTGGAACGCAGCGTCGTCAAGATGCTGGGCAAGGCGGGGTGGGCGCCCGAACCGGGCCTTCCATTCTACATGGTTGGCGGGTCGTGGCGTGCGCTCGCCCGCTTCGACATGCAGATCACGCATTTCCCGCTACCGGTGGTCCATCAGTATGAGATGACCGCCGCCAGGGCCGAACAGCTCACCCGCATCGTCAGTCATGTCGACAAGGCGCGGCTGAAGCTCATTCCCGCGATGACCGGATCGCGCGTGCCGACGCTTCCCGATGCCGCGGCGCTGCTGTCGGTCGTGGTGCGGCAGTTGAAGTCGAGCTGCCTCGTCGTGTCCGCCTACGGCCTGCGCGAAGGGCTGCTTTACGAAGCGTTGCCGCCCGACTGGCGCGCGCAGGACCCGCTGCTGGTCGCGGCGGAAGCGGAAGGGGAAGCGCAGGCCCGGTTTCGCGGCCATGGCAATCGCATCGACCGCTGGATCGCGCCGCTGTTCCCGGACGATGCGCCCGACATGGCCCGCATCCGCCGGGCCGCCTGCCTGCTCGCCGATGTCAGTTGGCGCGCCAATCCCGATTTTCGTGCCGAACGCGGGGTGGAAGTCGCGCTGCACAGCAACTGGGTCGGCATCAGCGTGGTCGAACGTGCGATGCTGGGGCAGGCGCTGCACAGCCATTTCGGCGGCGGCCTGTCGTCCCCGCCAGACCTCGACCGCATCGCCCGGCCCGAACTGCTGCGCCGCGCCGCGCTCTGGGGGCTCGCCATCCGCCTCGCCCAGCGTCTGTCCGGCGGGGTCGAAGGTCCGCTCGACCTGTCACGGCTGGAGCGGGAGGATGACCGCATCACCCTTCGCCTCGACGATGCCGATGCCGATCTTTACGGCGAAGCGGTCGACCGACGGCTGCGCAATCTGGCGCAGGCGATGGGGCTCAAGCACCGGATGGTGACGAAAACGGGCTGATCGCCGCGACCGACCGGTCGGCGCGCAGACGGATCGTCAGGTCCGCGCGGCCCGGCATCTCTGCCAGCATGTGCCGCGTCAGCCGCTCATAATGGCGGATGAAGCGCGCCACCTGCGCCGGGCTCATCACGCCCGCGCCGCCTGCTGCGCGCAACGTCTCCTCCTGCTCGTTCCGCCAGCGTTCCACCACCGCGAAATCGGGCGCGGCGAGGAAGGCGAGCGCGTCGATCCGGTCGAACAGCGCGCGATATTCGCCCGCCAGCGCCTCATTCACATAGGCGCGCCAGCGACCGTCGGCATCCTCGCTCGCCTCCAGCGCGTTGACCGGTCGTGTCAGCGCCGCATCCGCCTGCGCCCGCGCGCCCACGCACCAGCCCTCCAGGACCAGCAGCCGCGTGCCCGCCGCCGCCATATCCCATCGTGCGCGCGGCATCCGGTCGTCGGCGCTCTTGTCGAACCGGGGCAGCGCCACCGCCTCGCCGCGCGCCAGCGCATCGACGGTGCGCATCCCCAGCATCACGTCATGCGTACCCGGCACCCCGCGCGTGCGCAGCAGCGGATGGACGAGCGCGCCCAGCGCTTCCCGCTCAGCCCGGGTCCGATACAGATCGTCGATGGACAGAAGAGCGCAGGCGACGCCCCGCGCCGTCATCCGTGCGTGCAATCGTTCCGCCAGCGTCGACTTGCCGCTTCCCTGCGCGCCCGCGATGCCCAGCACCGCCAATGGCTCGCCCCTTGCCAGCAGCCGTTCCGCCAGCGCGGCGAGCGCCTCGTCCGCGTTCAGACCGCCGCCACCAGCAGCTTGTCGATCTTGCGCCCGTCCATGTCCACGATCTCGAACCGCCATCCCTGATCCTCGGCATAGTCGCCGACTTCGGGCAGGCGGCGCAGCAGCCACAGGGCATGGCCCGCGACCGTCGCATAGTCGCGGTCATCCGACAGGTCGATGTCGATCCGCTCGGCCAGCTTGTCGATGGCCATCTGGCCCGAAACCAGCAGGCTGCCGTCCTCGCGCTCCACCACGTCCGGTTCGTCGTAGGCGTCGCGGTCCGACGCGAAATGCCCCGCGATGGCGGACAAAAGGTCGGCGGGCGTCACGATCCCTTCGAAATGGCCATATTCGTCATGCACCATCACCATCGGCACGTCGGACTTGCGCAGCACTTCCAGCGTATCCATCGCATCGACCTGGTCGGGGACGACATCGACCCGGCGCATCAGCGCGCTCAGATTCAACCCTTCCCCCCGGAACAGTGCGGTCATGATGTCGCGCGCCTGCACGATGCCGATAATATCCTCGACCGAACCGCGTCCCACCGGCAGGCGGGTGTGCGGTGTCGCCAGCAGCTTGGCGCGGATCGTTTCCTCGTCCGCGCCGATGTCGATCCAGTCGACATCCATGCGCTGCGTCATCACCTCGCGCACCGGGCGGTCGGCCAGGCGCACGACGCCCGATATGATCGCGCGCTCGCTTTCCTCGATGATGCCCGACCGGCTGGCCTCGGCGACGATCAGGTGCAGTTCCTCCGCCGTCACATGGCTTTCCGATTCGCGCGCCAGCCCCAGCAGCTTGAAGATGAGGCTGCTCGACGCATCGAGCACCCACACGATGGGCGCCGTGACCTTGGCCAGCACCATCATCGGCGACGCGACGAGGCTGGCGATAGGCTCGGGCGCTCGCAACGCGAACTGCTTGGGCACCAGCTCGCCCACGATCAGAGAGGCATAGGTGGTAAGGCCGATGACGAGTGCGAAGCCCAGCGTCTGCGCCAGATGATCGCTCATGCCCAGCATCGCCAGCCGCTCGCCCACCGGCCCGCCCAGGCTGGCGCCCGAATAGGCGCCGGTGCCGATGCCGATCAGCGTGATGCCGATCTGGACGGTCGACAGGAACTTACCCGGATCGGCCGCCAGCGCCAGCGCGGCGCGCGCGCCCTTGCGCCCCGCCTTTTCCATCGCCTGAAGCCGGGGCCGCCGCGCCGACACCACGGCCAGTTCGGACATCGCGAAGACGCCGTTCAGCGCCACCAGCACAAGGATGATGATGAGATCGACCCAGGGAAAGGGCGTGACTTGGGGAGGGGGGATCGTGGCCATGTCGGTCAGGGAAACCCTATAACCCCAATTTCTTCCTTTTCACAACATCGCCGTCACCGTCAGTCAGCGGCAGTTCAGTTCGATGGTGGAACAAAGCGTCCGGCTCCGCCTTTTTGAAGGCAGTCGAAGAATCAAGGGATGTGCCTAATCATGAAGATCACCCACCGCCTGATGTGCGCCGCCGGCCTTGCCGCGATGCTCGCCACCACCGCCTGCACCACCGATCCCGACACCGGAGAGCGCCGCGTGTCGAAGGCTGCGATCGGCGGCCTTGGCGGCGCGCTGGGCGGTTATCTGCTGGGCGATCTGGTCGGCGGGCGGCGCGACCGCACCGAAAAGATCCTGGGCGCGGGCATCGGCGCGGTCGCGGGCGCGGGCATCGGCGCCTACATGGATGCGCAGGAACGCAAGCTGCGCGAAGATACGGCGGGCACCGGCGTCGACGTGATTCGCGACGGCGACAATCTGCTGCTGCGGATGCCCTCGGGCATCACCTTCGCCTTTAACCGGTCGGACGTGCAGCCGCAGTTCCAGCCGACGCTGAACGACGTGGCGTCGGTGCTGTCACAATATCCCAAGACCTATATCGACGTGTACGGCCATACCGACAGCGACGGCAGCGACGCTTACAACCAGACGCTTTCGGAACGTCGCGCGCAGGCGGTGGCGGACTATCTGGTGCGGCAGGGCGTGCAGTCGGCCCGCATTGCGACGCGCGGGTTCGGCGAAACCCAGCCGATCGCTTCCAACGCGACCGAAGAGGGCAAGGCGGCCAACCGCCGCGTCGAAATCAAGATCGCGCCGGTCACCGAAGCCGATACGCGCAGCTGACAGGAAACGAAGCAGGGCGGGGCGGGGCATGGCGCCCGCCCCGTTCCGTCAGAAGCTCGCCTTCAGCCCGTCGATCACGAACTGTGCCGCCAGCGCGGCCAGCAGCACGCCCAGCAACCGGGTGATGACCGCCTCGATCTTTGCGCCCAGCAGCGCCATGATCGGCCCGGCGGCCAGCAGCGCCCCCAGCATCAGCGCCAGCGTCAGCACCACCGCGCCCACCACCACGCCGCGTTCGGCCAGGCCGCTGGCGCGCGACATCAGCAGCATGACCGTCGCGATCGATCCCGGCCCCGCGATCATCGGCATCGCCATGGGGAAAACCGACACATCCTCCACCTCGGGCGTGTCGACGATCTTCTGCGCCCGGTCCTCGCGTCGCTGGGTCCGCTTTTCGAACACCATGTCCATCGCGATGATGAAAAGCATGATGCCGCCCGCGATGCGGAAGCTGTCGAGCTGGATGCCGAGCACGCCCAGCAGCTGCTTGCCCCAAAGCGCGAAGATCAGCAGGATCGCAGCAGCGATGCCGACCGCGCGGATCGCCATCGCGCGCCGCTGCGCCTGGCTCGCGCCGTTGGTCAGGCTGGCGTAGATCGGCGCGCAGCCGGGCGGATCGATGACGACGAACAGCGTCACGAAGGCGGACAGGAACAGTGCGATCATGGCGCTTTCACCCGGTCGTCGATCACCGTTTCATAATCCTGCCCCGTCCACATGCGCACGGTGACGCGCCGCGCATTGTCCGGCTCCACCTCCGCGCTCCACAACAGGCTCTCGTCGGGCGGCGGCGGCGGCATGGCGCCTCGCTTCGTGCCGGGGGCGGGGGGCGGCGGTCCTTCGGGGCGTGCGCCGCGCTTGCAGGTCGCAACCTTGCCGGTCAGCACATCGGGCGCGGGCCGGGCCTGCTCCAGCGTGTCGCGATGGTCCAGCACCCATTTCCACGCGCCCTTTTTGTCGCGCCGCCAGACGGTGGTGAAATAGCCGACCGCGCCGTCGGGCCGCGTCCAGCTGCCCGTGCTCGCCGCCAGATTGCCGTTGCACGACACATAGACGATGGCGGGCGACCGGCTGATCGATCCGGGCGGGTCGGCCTGTTTCTTCAGCCAGTCCCGCGCCACCACTTTTTGCGGCACGAACATCAACGCGTCGTCGGCGGCGGTCGCGCGAAAGGCGGTCCATTGTCCCTTGGCCTGCGCCAGCCGGTTGAAGGCGATCTCCGCCGCGATCACGCTGCTGGGGTCGGGCTGGTAGCGCATCGGCGGTTTCGCCGCGACCAGCGCGCCCGCCGCCAGCGCGAGGAGCGCGGCCCGCCTCACAACCCCTCCGGCTTTGCCAGCCCCGCCCGGGCATGGGCGGCGACCAGCGTGTTGCGCAGCAGCACCGCGATGGTCATCGGCCCCACGCCGCCGGGCACCGGCGTGATCGCGCGGACATGGGCCAGCGCTTCGGCGGTGGCAACGTCGCCCACGATCCGGCTCTTGCCGTCCTCGCCATCGGCCACGCGGTTGATGCCGACGTCGATGACCGTCGCGCCCGGCTTGATCCATTCGCCCTTCACCATTTCCGCCCGACCGACCGCCGCCACGACGATGTCGGCGCGATGGACCACGCTGGCAAGGTCGCGGGTGCGGCTGTGCGCGACGGTGACGGTGGCGTTCTGCGCCAGCAGCAGCTGCGCCATGGGCTTGCCCACGATGTTGGATCGCCCGACGATCACCGCCTCCAGCCCCGACAGGTCGCCCAGTTCGTCCTTCAGCAGCATGATGCAGCCCATCGGCGTGCAGGGGACCAGCGCCTCCTGCCCGGTGGCGAGCCGCCCCGCATTCACCACATGGAACCCGTCCACGTCCTTGGCGGGATCGATGGCGGCGATCACCTTCGCCTCGTCGATATGGGCGGGCAACGGCAACTGGACGAGGATGCCGTCCACCCGCTCGTCCTGGTTCAGTTCCTCGATCAGGTCGAGCAGGTCGTCCTCGCCGATGCTGTCGGGGCGTTTGAACTCGAAGCTTTCCATGCCGACCGCGACCGTCATCTTGCCCTTGGAACGGACATAGACGCTGCTGGCCGGGTCCTCGCCCACCAGCACGACCGCAAGGCCAGGCTTGCGGCCCGCCTGCGCCACGAAGGCGGCGACGCCTTCGGCCACCGTATCGCGCAGCCGGGCTGCGAAGGCTTTTCCGTCGATGATCTTGCCGATCGTCATGTCGCTTGCACCCATGCGTTCAAAAGGGGACGGAACCGCGCGAGCCCATCGCCCCCACCGATGATCCGCAGCCGCTTTAGACGGTTGGTGTCGCCCGATTCCAGCAAAATCGCGCGGCGCGGCCAATCCAGCCGGTCCGCGATCAACGCGATCAGCGCGCCGTTCGCCTTGCCCTTTTCCGGCACGGCGCGCACGCGCGCTCCGATCCACAGCGCCTCGTTCGCATCCCGCCATGCGCCGCCTATCGCCTCGCGCGCCGATCCCGGCGTCAGGCGGATGTTCAGCAGCAGGTCAGGCCCGTCCTGCCGCCATGCACTCACACCAGGCCGAAGAGCGGCGGCAGGATCGCCTGCCGGATGATGAGGATGGCGAGCAGCACGACCATCGGCGACAGGTCGAGCGCGCCGAGGTCGGGCAGCACGCGCCGGATCGGGTTGTAGATCGGCGCCGTCATCCGATCGAGCGCGATCAGCACCGTGCGCACGAAATCATTGCCGGTGTTGATGACGTTGAACGCGATCAGCCAGCTTACGATCGCCTGGATGATGATGATCCACCACAGGACATCCAGCAGAATGACGATGATCTGATAAAGCGCGTAGGCCACAAGGCTCTCCGTTAAAGGCGTTCGTCACGCTCTAGCCGAGGGGGAGGGCCGGCGACAAGCGGCGTCCGATGCCCGCCGACGCGAACCGTCGTCCCGCACTCAGTAGCCGACGCGGTCGCCCCCGTCCATTGCCGCCGCCGACAGTCGTTCCTGTGCCGCGATCAGGATGTCGCCGTCGTCGTGGGTCGATACGGCCAGGCCGCCCGACGCTGTGACCCTGCCGATCCACTCCCCGGTGCCCCGCAGCTTGAACCGCCGCATCGCAAAGGCGGACACCGCCGATTCCGCTTCGTCGCGCGCGACAGACGCCGCCTTGTTGCCGACGATCACGGCGAATTCCTGGTCGAGCGGAACGATCGTGCATTGGTCGTCGAACGCGGTAGCGATGTTCGCACGGAACGCCTTGAGCACGTTGCCGACCACGGCATCGCCGTGGGCGCGCCGGATTTCCTCCATGTCGTCCACGCGAAACAGGATCAGGACGAAGGTCCGCCCCTTGGCCTTTTCCACGTCGATGATCTGCGCCAGCTGGACGCGCTCCTCCTCGTGGCGCGCCGCGCGATCTTCCGAATCGCGCGCGTGGATCTGCTTGATTTCCTCGTACAGGGTCAGGAAGTCGCGCCGCAGCCTCGCAAGCTCGGTCTCCGCCCGGTCCAGCCGCTGCACGATGCCGTCCGATTGCGGCCATTGCCCCGCTTCGCTCGCCATCGTGGACACGTCGTTGCGCAGCGTGACAGTCAGGTCGTGGGCGTCGTGGGTCAGTTCGCCCAATTGGGTGCTTTGCTGGACCACCGCCCTTTCCCGGCTGGCGAGCGCGGCGGAGGCGGGGGCGCCCAGATATCGGTCGATCAGATATGAAACCTTATCGGCCGTCAGGCGCAAGCCTCCGTCGATCTCCTCGGCAATGGCGCGGTTGAGGTCCGGATGGACACCGTCGCACACGGCCATGCCAAAGGAAAAATTAACCTCGGTCGGTTCGATCGCATGCAATTCGAGAAAATCGATAGCATCCCTCGCCAGAACGAACTTTTCTTGCATGTTATCATCTCAAGAAATGGATTTATTTCTAAAGCAATATTGCCCAGGAAAAGACCGGAACGGCGATTTCATGGGAAAATAGCTTCGACCCGACTGGACGATAGCCAGCGCCGGTTGACCGTGCAAGACCGGTCCCGGTCCCGCCCGTTCGGCACGGTTCGATTTCCCCTTTCCTTGTCGTTCGGCGCTCTAAAAGCGTCCTACTTGCGCACCAGCGTGCCCGCGCCCCTGTCGGTAAAGATTTCCAGCAGCATTGCATGGGGCACCCGCCCATCCAGGATCACCGCCGCATCGACGCCGCCCTCCACCGCGCGCACGCAGGTTTCCAGCTTGGGGATCATGCCGCCGCTGATCGTGCCGTCGCCTTCCAGCGTGGCGATGGCGACAGGGTCGAGGTCGGTCATCAATTCGCCCTGCTTGTCGAGCACGCCTGCGACATCGGTCAGCAGGAAGAAGCGCGACGCCTTCAACTCCGCCGCGATGGCACCCGCCATCGTGTCGGCGTTGACATTATATGTGTGACCGTCCGCGCCGATGCCCACGGGCGCGACGACCGGGATGATGCCGTCGCGGCTCAGCGTGTCGAGGATAGAGCGGTCGACCGACACCGGATCGCCCACGAAGCCCAGGTCGACATTGCGCTCGATCCCGCTGTTGGGATCGGCTTCCCGCTTGCCCAGCACCTTTTCGCACACGACAAGACCGCCGTCCTTGCCCGAAATGCCGACCGCGCGTCCGCCAGCGCCGGCGATCCAGCCTACGATTTCCTTGTTGATGGACCCGGCCAGCACCATTTCAGCGATCTTGGCGGTTTCGGCGTCGGTGACGCGCAGGCCGCCCACGAACTGCGATTCCACGCCCAGTTTCTTCAGCATCGCGCCGATCTGCGGCCCGCCGCCATGGACGACGACGACATTGATGCCGACCGCTTTCATCAGCACCACGTCCTCGGCAAAGTCGCGCGCGGCTTCGGGGTCTCCCATCGCGTGGCCGCCATATTTGACGACGAAAGTCCTGCCCGCATAACGCTGCATATAGGGCAGCGCTTCGACGAGGACTTCGGCCTTGGCGAGCAGGGCGGGATCGGGGGCGTTGTTGCTGGTCATGCGCGCGCGCATACGGCCATAACGCCGGGGCCGCAAGCGCGGCGACGCCCCTTTCCTATCGTTAGTTAGCTAACGAAGGATATATGCGCATATATCGTTCGACTGTCTACTTCGCTGTCGCGTTAACCCCGTCCAGCCGCCGCCCCAGCGCCACCAGCAGATAGATGATGGGCGGCACCAACAGGGCGGACAGCACGACCTTCGCCAGCATCTGCCCCAGCAGCAGTTCGCCGATGGGAAAGACGCCGTAGAAGGCGATGCTGACGAACAGCAGCGTGTCCACGATCTGCGACAGCATGCTCGCCAGCGCCGCTCGCAGCCACAGCAACCGGCTGCCCTCGCGCCCCTTCAACGCGGCGAACAGCGTGACGTTGAGCGTCTGCGAAATGCCGTAGGCGACGATCCCGCCCGCCCAGATGCGCGGCGTGCCCCCCATCATCATGGCAAAGGCTTCGGCCCGCTTGGGGTCCATGTCGCCCGCCGCCGGCGCCGCCAGCACGACGATGGACAGCAGGATCGACGCGATCAGCGGCAGGAAGCCGATCTGCACCAGCCGGGTCGCGACCGCGCGCCCGTGCAGTTCGGCGACCGCGCTGGAAATCGTCACCAGCAGCAGGAAGGCAAAGATGCCCGCTTCCACCGCCAGCGGTCCCAGCCCCACCATCGGCCCCAGCCCAGCGAGCGGCCCCAGCGCGACCTGCTTGTTCCCCAGCACCCCTGCGATGCAGACCATGCCGCCGTAGAAGATCGAAAAGAAGAAGAGCGAGCGGCTGATGGGCGCGGGCGTCGGAGTCATCGGCGGCCTTTATCGGGATTCGGGGCGCGGGGGAAGATGCCCCGCGTCAGGCCGTCGCGGCGGGTGCGGGCCGAAGGAAAGGCAGCAGATGCGCGACATAATCGCCCTTGCCCAGCGGCACGCCGTTGGCCCGCAGGATCGCGTAGGTCGTCATGACGTGAAAATAGAACTGCGCCAGCACCCAGTCGCGCACATATTGCGTGGCGGTGAGGTCGAAGGTCGTGCCGATGGGCAGCGCATGGGCGATGGGCCTTTCGGGATCGGCCCCGGCCTTGCCCGCAAAGCCGTCGATCAGCGCCAGCGTCTCGGCGATCCGGGCGCGGGCATCGTCCAGGGTGCCGGGCCGGTCGCCCCCGTCGCGCGCCTCGTCCAGCAGGGCGATCAGGTCGGGGGAAAATTCCTCTCCCGCCAGCCGGTGCATCCCCTCGCGCGGCTGGACGCAGGCGAAGCGGACCTGCGTCGCCAACGGGAACATGTCGGGCGCGAGCCGGGCGGAAAGCAGCGCGTCGCCGCCCGCCGCCCCCGCCTTGTCCAGCCAGGTCGAAAGGCTGCGCAGCATGGGCGCGCAGCTGGAGACGAGAAGATGCTCGGGGGTCATGGGCTACACTGGTCCTTGCGACGATGGACGGCGGGATGGCCTGTCTGATAGAGGGAAAGCGGCGGTCAGGCAAAGGGGGAAGGGCGATGATCGGATGGATCGTGATGGCAGCAGCGATGGCGCAAGCGGCGACGCCTCTGGCCTGCCCCGCGCGTCATCGGGGGCGGACGCTCGATGCGGTCGCGGTCTATGACGGTCCGGTGGAGGACAAGGCCATCCTGGCGCCCGACAGCAGCCACCGGACGGGCGGCGTCCTGACGCAACGATGGGACGTGGCGGGCATCTATCGCGCGGGTCGTGCCCTGACGGTCGAGTGCGGCTATGGCGGCATCGCGCCGCTGCGCCTGACATCCTCCCGGCCCCTGCGCACTTGCCGGGCGTCATGGAGCAAGGCGGGCAACAGCCTGTCCTGCCGCTGATCCCGGTCGCGCACTCCTGACGGAATCGGGCAGTCGCGGCGGCGGCAGCGAATGCGTCGGAAGCCCTGCGCCGCGCTGCGGCGTCACGCCGCTTCGACACATCGCCCGCCGGGTTTCCGATCCGGACGGGCGCTTGGTTCCCCTTACTTGCCGGTGGGCGCGGTGGCCGGGCCGCCCGCAGGCGCCGCGTTGGCGGGGGCAGCGCCCTTGACGCTTTCGGAGGCGTTGGTCGCGTTGGCGGCAGCGCCCTCGGCGGTCGCGCTCGCTTCGGCGGGGGCGGCGTCGGCGGCGGGCAGCGGCAGGTTGGACCCCTGCGTGTTCAGCCACGCGATCAGGTTCGCGCGATCCTTGGGGTTGCCAAGGCCCGCGAAGGTCATCTTGGTCCCCGGCGCGAATTCGCGCGGGCTGGTCAGCCAGTGGTCGAGATTTTCGAAGGTCCAGTTGCCGCCCTTGCTCTTGAGCGCGTCGGAGAAGGCGAAGCCGCCCTTGCCCTGGCCGATCCCTTCGCCGACCGTGGCATAGAGATTGGGGCCGATGCCGTTGGCGCCGCCCTGGTTGACGGTGTGGCATGCGGCACACTTGGCGAAGACCTTTTCGCCCGCCGCGACATCGGCGCTGGCAAGCAGCGTGTTGAGGCCGGGGCCGCTGGCCGCGCCTGCGCCTTCCGCCTCCACGCCCTCGATGGCGTAGCCCATCTTTTCAGGACGATGGCTATCGAAATATTTGGAACTGACGATCGCACCGCCGAGGGCGATAATGCCCGCAAATAAAGCCCAGCCCGCCACGGTATTGAAACGATCGCCCATCTCGCCTGACTTCCCTTACCCAATAGATGGCGGCTTTCGGTCGTGCCCCCTGTTGCCCGGATGCCATAAAGGCGGACAGGCGAGCGCGCAAGCCGGGTTGAACCCAAATGCTTGCGCGGTGGGGGACGAGACTCTAAGCGGCACTCGCCCATGGATAACTACCCCGCTCCCGCCCGCGCCATCGTCGCCGACCTCGCGCGCAGGGCCGCCGCCGACCCGGCCCGCGCCGTCGCCTATCAGGGTGCGCCGGGTGCTAATTCGCATCTCGCGGCGCTCGATTATGCGCCCGATTGCGTGCCCTTGCCCTGCTTCGCGTTCGAGGATGCGATCGACGCCGTGCGTTCGGGCCAGGCGGCGCGCGCGATCATCCCGATCGAAAACAGCCTGCATGGCCGCGTCGCCGACATGCACTTCCTGCTGCCCGAATCGGGCCTGTCGATCATCGACGAATATTTCCTGCGCATCCGTCACTGCCTGATGGCTCCCGACGACGGCCTCATCTCCAGCGCGCTCAGCCATCCGCAGGCGCTGGGCCAATGCCGTCATTATCTGCGCGAACGCGGCATCCAGCCGGTCGCCTATGCCGATACAGCAGGCGCGGCTGCGTTGGTGGCCGAACGCCGGATCGTGGGGGAAGGGGCCATCGCGCCCTATCTGGCCGCCGAACTCTACGGCCTCCACCTCATCTCGGAAAATATCGAGGACAGCGACGACAATATGACGCGCTTCCTCGTCCTGGCGCAAGAACCCCGGATGCCCGCGCCCGATATCGGCCCGGTCATGACGACCTTCCTGTTCGAGGTGAAGAATATTCCCGCCGCGCTCTACAAGGCGATGGGCGGCTTTGCGACCAACGGGGTCAATATGACCAAGCTGGAAAGCTACCAGCGCGGCGCGAGCTTTGCCGCGACGGAATTCTTTTGCGATATCGAAGGGATGCCGGGCGACCCGGCGGTGGATCGTGCGCTCGCCGAACTGGAATTCCATACCAAATGGGTGCGCCAGCTCGGCAGCTACCGTCAGGCGCGGCCCAGAACGTAGAAACGCGCCTTTGGTTCCGTGCGGGTTGGTTCCTGGGTAAAGCCGGGCTATAGGACCTCCATGGTCGCAGCCATCCTCCTGTCCGCGCTGGCGATGAGCGCCATCGTCGCCGTGCGCTATCTTCTGGCAAGCGGCGGCTTCGCGCTGGCGACGCGCATCCGCCAGCCCGGCCTGTATCGCGGCCTCGAAGGGCAGATGGGGCGCGAA
This sequence comes from Sphingobium sp., assembly GCF_003248505.1. Classification (GTDB taxonomy): domain Bacteria; phylum Pseudomonadota; class Alphaproteobacteria; order Sphingomonadales; family Sphingomonadaceae; genus Sphingobium. The sequence continues at coordinate 9,211 of NZ_QFOA01000012.1, read as the reverse complement.
GTCGGCTGGTCGCTCCTCTCGGCATTCATCTACGGCGTACCGGCGGGGATCGTCGCCTGGGGATGGCAGGCGCATGGCTGGACGCGCATCTATAGCGACGTCGCCGACCGTCCGCTTTGGTATCTGCCGGTGTCGGTGCTGCTCTATCTCGCGGCGCACGACACTTGGTTCTACTGGACGCATCGCTGGATGCACCGACCCCGCCTGTTCCGCATCGCCCACGCCGTCCATCACGCAAGCCGCCCGCCCACCGCCTGGGCGGCGATGAGCTTCCACCCGTGGGAAGCGCTGAGCGGCGCGGTGGCGATCCCCGCGCTCGTCTTCCTCATCCCCATCCATGTCGGCGCGCTGGCCGTCGTGCTGACGATCATGACGGTGATGGGCGTCAGCAATCATATGGGGTGGGAAATGTTTCCGCGCTGGCTGGTGCGCGGGCCGCTGGGCGGCTGGCTCATCACCGCCACGCATCACCAGCGGCACCACGACCAGTATCGCTGCAATTACGGCCTTTATTTCCGTGTGTGGGATCGCCTGTGCGGGACCGACCGGGGGCTGGGCGACTTTTCCGGGGGCAAGGCATGACGGGCGGGTTGAGGACGATGCCTTTGACGATGGCGGCGATCGTGGGATTGACGGGCGCAGCCCCCATCGACCTCGCCCAGCCGCTCAGCATGGACATGCTGGGCCTGCGTTCGGCCAAGGGTAAGGTGCTGGTCTGCGTCACCCGCCACCCCGACCATTTTCCCGATTGCAGCGACGACCCGGACAAGCGATCCTTCGCCGTGCCCGCCAAAAGCGGACAGATCCCGCTCGGCATGTTGACGCCCGGCCAATATGCCATCGCCATCATCCACGATGAAAACAACAATGGCCGGCTCGATACCTTTGCCGGAATTCCGCGCGAAGGCGTCGGTTTTTCGCGCAATCCCGCGCTGCACTTCGGTGCGCCCAGTTTCCGTTCGGCCAGCTTCGCCATTGCGGGATCGGCGGTGGAACAGGACATCCGCCTCAAATATTTCCTTTGAAGGCCGCCGCCCTTAAGGCTCATCTTGCGCCCGCAGGGGGACGCGCCCCATATGGCGATCTAAGGGCGGATCGATCCGCAGCGACATCAGGAGAAGAAAAGCGTGGCGACCCTGGGACTGAGCGAAACCGAAAAGGCGGCGGTGGAGGAATTCCGCCGCGACGTGGTGGAGCCGTCGCGCACCAGTCTGGTCGTCGTCGATTTCTGGGCCGAATGGTGCGGCCCCTGCAAGCAGCTCGCGCCCGTCATCGAAAAGGTGTGCGAGGAATATGCGTCCAAGGGCGTCAAGCTGGTCAAGGTCAATGTCGACGATAACGGTTTCATCGCCAGCCAATTTCGTGTCCAGTCGATCCCGACCGTCTATGCCGTCTTCCAGGGACAGCCTGTCGCGGACCTGAGCCAGGCCCGCACAGAAGGACAGCTGCGGCAATATCTCGACCAGATTCTGGCACAGCTCCCTATCGAATCGGATGAAAAGGCGCTGGCGCAGGAGATCGCGCCGCTCATCGCCATGGGCGAGGAACTGCTGGCGGGCGGCGAGGCGGATCGCGCGCTCTCGATCTTTGCCCAGATCGCTGAAATGGATCCCGACAATCCGGAGGTCGTTGCCGGTCAGGCCCGCGCGCTGGTGGCGCTGGGACAGCTGGACGAAGCGGAAGCCGCGCTGGCCGCGCTTGCCCCCGATGCCGCCCATCACGCCGCGATCGATCAGGCCCGGGCCGCCATCGCGCTCGCCCGCGACGTTCGGCCCGTTGCCGACCTTTCAGGCATCGAGGCGAAGGTTGCGGCCAACCCTGACGACCATGACGCCCGGTTCGAACTGGCCAACGGCCTCATGGCCAATGGCGACCGGGACGGCGCGGCGGACGCCTTGCTGGACATCGTGCGTCGCGACCGAGAATGGAATGACGGCGCGGCCAAGAGCCAGCTGCTCACCATCTTCGAGGCGGTCGGTCTGGAAGACCCATGGGTGGCGGGCCAGCGGCGCAGGCTGTCCCAGATCCTGTTTTCGTAACGCCCATGCCGCTCGCTCGCGTCTCGATCTTTCCGCTGTCCGGTGCGCTGCTTCTGCCGGGTATGGAGTTGCCGCTTCATATCTTCGAGCCGCGCTACCGGGCATTGATCCACGATGCGATGGCGCGCGACCGCCGCATCGGCATGATCCAGCCGCGCGGGGCAGGGCCGGTGCCGCCGCTCTTCGACATGGGCTGCCTTGGCCATGTCAGCCATATCGAAGCGTTGGAAGACGGGCGCTTCAACATCATCCTCACTGGCCTCGCCCGATTCCGCGTGATGCGCGAACTGCCCGTCTCGACGCAGTTCCGCCAGGTCGAGGCCGATGTCGAACAGGCTCCGCAGGAGGACGAATCCCTCGCCGCCGTCGAACGTGCCGCGCTGGAACAGGAATCCCGCCGCTTTGCCGATGCACTGGGCTATGTGGTCGACTGGACGGCGGTGTCGCGTCTCGACGACACCGCGCTCGTGAACGGCATCGCCCAGATCGCGCCCTTCGACCCTGCCGCCAAGCAGACTTTGCTGGAGGCGGACAGCCTGTCCGACCGGTCGGAACGGATCATCCAGCTCATGCAGATCGTCGGGCGCATCGAACGCGACGGCGGCGCGACCATGCAATGAGCGAAATCATCGCCGCCGCTCCGCCGCCCGTCGATCCGTGGCTGCTCGAAAAGCTGGTGTGCCCGCTGACGCGCGGCCCGTTGCGCTGGGACGCACAGCGCAGCGCGCTCCTGTCCGATATCGCCGGGCTTGCCTTCCCCGTTCGCGACGGCGTTCCGGTCCTGATCGTGCGGGAAGCGACGCCGATTTAGCGCATCATCGAAACGCGGCGATGCACTCCACTTCCAGCGGGGCGCCCATCGCCAGGCCGTCCGCGCCGAACGCGCTGCGCGCGGGCAGGCGCTTCCCCGCGAAATAGGGAAGATAGGCGGCATTGAAACGCGGCCAGTCCGCCATGTCGTCCAGCATCACCGTACATTTGACGACATCGCCAAAGGCAAGGCCCTGATCCTTGAGAATGCGCCCGATGGCATCCATCGCACCGCGCACCGCTGCGTCGAACCCGTCCTTGTGCCGGTCCATACCCTCTGGCACCTGTCCGATCTGCCCCGACAGATAGAGCGTGTCGCCAACCCGCACGGCGGGCGAGAAGGGCAGCGTCGCAGGCAGCGTTTGCGGCGCAGGCGCAGGCTGCGCGCCGAGCGGGACGGCTGAGATCAGCAGGGCAGCGGAGATAAGGCGTTTCATGCGAGGTCTTCTCCAGTTCAGGCGCGGGGCAGCGCGGCGAGCAGCCGCTCCACATCGGTCATATCGTTGAACACCGATGGCGATACGCGGAAATGATGGTCGTGCAGCGACAGCCGAACCTGCGCGCGCGCCAGCGGTTCGGCGAGCCGCGCCTTCGCGTCGGGCAGCAGCACGGTCAGCAACGGCGTGCGCGCTTCTTCCGGGGTCGCGATGCGATAGCCCTTATGGCGCACCCCCTCGCGCATCGCTCCGACCAGTTGCTGCGCATGTTGCTGGATCGCGGGGACACCCAGGGCCGCGATATAGTCGAGGCCGCAATCGATCGCCGCCAGCACCGCCTGTGCGTAGGTGCCGGTGCCGAAATGGCCGAGCGCGCCTTGCCTTCTGGCATAGCTGGTGGGCGCGTCGCCGGGCGGGTCCATCGGGTAGATGTGGGTAAGGGGTGGGGACAGGCCGATGCCCGGCGGCGCGTCCGGCGCGGCGACACCGTAATAGCCAAAATCTGCGACCGGCAGCGCGTCCACCACGCCGCGCCGCGCATAGAGGAAGCCGAGACCGAAGTCCCCCATCAGCCATTTATAGCTGGCACAGGCGGCGAAATCGACGCCGCTGCCATGAAGGTCGACCGGCACGGCGCCCGCTGCGTGGATGATGTCGGCATAGACCAACGCGCCCGCCCGATGCGCGATGTCGCACACGGCCTTGAGATCGTGCTGGAACCCGTTGTAGGTGGAAACCAGCGACAGGCTGACCAACCGCGTCCCCGGTCGGATCGCGCTTGCCATGTCGTCGGGGTCGATGCGACCGTCCCGCGCCTTCACCCATGCGACATCGACGCCTTGACGGGCGAGTTCCTGATACATTGGGAATGCGGCGTAGAAGTGCAGCGTATCGGTGACGATCCGCCCGCCCCGGTGCGGAAGGCCGAGTGCACGCAGGACGCTTTGCTCGCCTGCCGTGGTGGAGGGGGTCCATGTGACTTCGTCGGGCGCGGCGTTGACCAAGGCGGCGAATTTGGCGACGGTCGCGGCGCGATCCAGGGGGCGGCGCGTGACGGCTGCCGGGTCCAGGGTGCGCGCCGCGACATAGGCGTCCATCGCTGAACGCGCGGCGAGGCTGATCGGATGGGTCGACGCATTGTCGAGATAGGCGACCGGCGTCGCGGCAAAGCTCGCCCTGTCGGGAAGCGGGGTGGGAGCGGCCCTTGCCGCCGGGCCGATCGCCGCCGCGCTGGCCGCGCCCAGCGTCCCCCGCATCACGGCCCGGCGCGAAACGACAGACTGCATCGCGGCCCTTCTCCCCCCATGAATTCGGGGCCGATCCGTCAAAGGACCGGCCCCGGATCGTGTCAGCGCGTCAGAACTTGAAGTCGATCCGCGCGTAATAATAGCCGCCCGACGTGCCGTAGGGCCCGTGGCCGTAGGACGCGCTGTAGGCGCCAGCGCCATTGACGTAGGGCGACACGCCCACGGGCACGGTCACGCCCTGAAGCAGCTTGGGGATGTCGGGCTTCTGGTTGAACAGGTTGTTCGCGCCGACCGAGAAAGTGACATGGTCGTTGAAGTCGTATCCCGCCTCCAGATCGGTGATCGCCGTCGCCTTGACCACGCCGTTGAAATAGAGGTTCTCGGTATTGGCAAGGCCCGATCCCGGCGCGCCGTCGGCGATGATGAAGCCGCCGCTCGGCACCACGGTCACGCGACCCGCCGCCAGCGACTGGAATGCCGGGCGCACCAATATGCTGGTCTTGCCATAAAAGGTTTCACGCAGGTTGAGCGTGAAGCCCCCGCTCTTGAACAGGACGCCTGCGACGACCTTGTAGTCCGGATTGGCCCGCTCGATATTGCTCTCTGATGCGGCGTTGAACAGCGGATAGCCGACCTTGTTGTCGGTGATCTTCGTCTTATTGTAGTTCGCCGTCAGCGACAGGTTCAACGAACCGAAGTTCAGCGCCACCGGATAGCTCGCCGAAAAATCGATGCCCCAGGTGCGCGTGTCGATGCCGTTGGTGAAGCTGGAAATGCCCACCGTGCCGCTGCGCTGCAATTCGCTGTCGAGCACGATGCCCGCCGCCGCCAGCGCGTCGAAGATCGCCGCCGCGCCCGGCTGCACCGCGCCGTTGATGACGGCGTTGCGCGATGCCGTGCCGGTGATGCGATCCTTGATCTTGATGAGATAGCCATCGACCGTGACGGCCAGCTTGGGGACCGGACGGAAGACGAAACCGGCCGAGAAATTCTTCGACTTTTCAGGACGCAGCGACCCGAAGCCGAGCAGGGCGGCGGCAGGCGTGCCGGGGGGCAACTGCGCAACGGCACTGGTCGGGCCGACGTTGATCGTCGAATAATGCTGTTCGGCCAGAGTCGGCGCGCGGAAGCCCGTGCTCGCCGTGCCGCGGATCGCAAAGGCGGGCGAGAAGTCGTAGCGGGTCGTCGCCTTCCAGATCAGCGTGTCGCCGAAATCGGTATAGTCCTCGTACCGGCCGGCAAGGTCGACGCTCCACCCGTCGACCGGCTCTGCGATAAGGTTGAGATAGCCCGCGCGCGAACTGCGCCTGAAATCTCCCGCATCGCTCGCCTTGTATCCGGGGAAGGACTGAACGCCCGTCTTGTAGGTCGACGCGAAATCGCCCTGCATGATTTCGTAAGTGTCGCGCCGATATTCGCCGCCGAACGCGAAGGTGACCGGGTTGACCATGCCCGCGTCGAATTCCTTGCGGATGTCGGCAGTGACGGTGGTCTGCGTCAGCTTGAACCCGCCGTCATAGGCCTTGTCGGGCGTGTTGGGCGTGCCGATGCCGCGCAGGGCGGCGGCATAGCTTTCCTGCCACAATTCCCGATGGGCCGACTTTTCGGTCCAGATCTTGTCGACCTGATCGCCATAGGTGGCGCTGACGTCGAAATTCCATCCGCCGCCGAATTCGCCCTTGGCCCCGACCGTGAAGCTATATTCATCCTCGATCACATGCTGGAGCGGGACCATGCCGTTGATGCCGGTGTCGCTGTAGCAGATATTGGGGTTATAGGCCGCAGGCGTGATGCCGCCGCCCAGATTGCCGGTTTCGTAGCAGATGCGCTTGGGATGGCGGTAACCCTGCTTCGCCCAGCCTTCGCGGCGCGCATAGTCGCCGAAGCTGTAGAGTTCGACCCCGCCGAAATCATAGCCCATATTGTAGAAGGCGACCGACAGTTTCGTGCGCGGCTGGCCGCCGTTGATCCCGGCCAGCGCGTCCCCTGCAAGGTTCGACCATTGCGCGGGTGCATTGGGCTGAAGCGTCCCGTCCGGCCGCGTCACCTGAACCTGGCCCTTCCCTACGGTCGTATAATCCTGCCGCCGATGGAACAGCGTCAGGTTGAAAAAGCCGTCCTCGCCCAGTTTCGTGCCGATATTGCCCGATGCCGAAAACAATTCGCCTTCGCTGTCATAATGCTGGCCGCCCGTAACCTTGAAGCTGCCGCCCTCGCTCTGGTCCTTGAGGATGAAGTTGATGACGCCCGCGATGGCGTCGGTGCCGTAGACGGCGGCGGCACCTTCCTGAAGCACTTCGACGCGAGAGACGGAGTCGGGTGGGATCAGGTCGATGCTCGGTGCCGCCGACCCTTGGAACGCGCCGGAGATGACCTGGAGTATGCCGTTGCCGTGACGGCGCTTGCCGTTGACGAGGATCAGCGTGTGGTTGGGCGACAACCCGCGCAGCCGCGCCGAGAGCGAGAAGCTGGAAAGGTCGGTGCCTTGCGTCTGCGCCGTAAAGCTCGGGACGATCTGGGTCAGCACCTGGTTGAGGTTGGGCTGGCCGACATGGCTGATCGCTTCCTGGCTCAGTACCTGCACGGGCGCGGCGGCTTCGGCAGCCTGCATCCCCACGGCGCGCGTTCCGGTGACGATGATCGCCGTGCCCTCCTCGGACTGCGGCTCCTGCGCGATCTGCGGTTCCTGCGCCACCGCGCAGGCGGTCCAGGACGAAGCCAGGACCAAGGATAGTTTGAGTGCGTCGAAGCGCGTCATGTCCCAAGTTGAACAGTGCCGGCGGAACACGCAGGGAACGCGAGCTGGTAAGTATTTGATTTTGCTAGGCGTGGGTTTGGGGGCAAAACCGGATGTGCTAACAACATTTTGCCTGTAACTGGCCGTTTGGTTTATCTTTACGAGTACAGGCAGTAACAACCTGGCCATGTATGTCGTCGAACGAGTCGCGCGCGGCCACCGCTATCTTTACCTGGTCGAGAGCGTGCGCGAGGGCAAAACTGTCCGCCAGCGCACGATCAAGGCTCTGGGCCGCAAGGATGCGCTGGCCGCAAGTGGCGAACTCGACAGACTGGCCGCCTCGATCGCACGTCACGCAGAGCGCAGCATCATTCTGTCCGATATCGATGCAGGCCGGATCGTAGCCCGCAGGATCGGAGGCCCGTTGCTGTTCGGGCGCCTGTGGCAGCGGCTTGGCATCGATGCTGTATTGGAAGAGGTGCTGGAAGGGCGCCAGTTCGGCTTTGCCGTGGAGCGCGCCGTATTTGTCGCTACACTGCACCGCCTGTTCGTCTCAGGCTCGGACCGAGCCTGCCTGGACTGGATGGAGAGCTACGCCATCGACGGCAGCGAGGATCTTGCCCTCCATCACTTCTATCGCGCCATGGCCTGGCTCGGCGAGGAGATCGAGGAGAAGGCAGAAGGCGCATTGGCACCTCGCTGTGTGAAGGACGTGATCGAGGAGAAGCTGTTCGATCGCCGGCGGGACCTGTTCACTGATCTCAGCCTGGTGTTCATGGATACGACGTCGCTCTCGTTCTACGGTGCAGGCGGCGACACGCTGGGTCGGCGTGGTCATTCCAAGGACCACCGGCCCGAGCTTGCCCAGATGATCCTGGCCGTGGTGATCGACGCCGAGGGGCGTCCGATCTGCACCGAGATGGTCCCGGGCAACACGGCCGACGTGAAGGTGCTCATGCCCATCGTCACGCGCCTGCGTACCCGCTTTGGGATAACCCGCTCGTGCGTCGTGGCCGACCGCGGCATGATCAGTGCCGGTACGATCGCCGCCCTTGAAGAGCTGGGGATGGAATACATCCTGGGTGCGCGAGAGCGCACCAGCAACGTCATCCGCGATGTCGTGCTTGCCGACACTGCTCCGATGGTACCCCTGGTCCTCGAGCGACAGGCAGGAGACACCCAGCTGTGGGTCAAGGAAGTGCGCGTTGGCAAAGGCGCAGATGCCCAGCGCTACGTCGTCACGCTCAACGAAGCTGAGGCAAGGAAGGACAAGGCCGACCGGCAAGCGATCATCGATGGCCTCCAGACCCAGTTGAAGAAGGGCGACAAGGCCCTGGTCGGCAACTCGGCCTATCGCCGCTATCTCAAGGCCAGCGGCAAGACCTTCGAGATCGACATGGGCAAGCTTGCCGACGAGGCGCGCTACGACGGCATCAGCGTGCTGCGCACCAATGCCAGGATCACTCCGCTACAGGCCGTCATCCGCTACCGTGATTTGCTTCAGGTCGAGGCCCTGTTCCGCGTCGCCAAGGCGAGCTTCGATACCCGTCCCATCTTCCATCAGTCCGATGCCGCTATCCGCGGCCATGTGTTTGTCTCGTTCCTCGCTCTGACGCTGGCCAAGGAACTGACCCGCTTGTGTCAGGAAAAGGGCCTGCAGCCCGAATGGCAGCCGCTCCTCAACGATCTCGATCGCCTTCAGGAAGCCACCATCGAAAAGGACGGCAAGGTCATTACCACCCGCACCCACGTTTCGGGCCAGGTGGGGAATGTCTTCAAGGCAACCGGCATCGCGCTGCCGGCCAATATCAGCGAACTGCCGCCGCGAACCTAAGCCTCTGCAAGCTCAACCAAACCCAAAAATGTAGTGGTAACACTCGCGCCGGTGCGTGCATGTCATTGAACAAAAATGCCTTTTCCAAAAGCACTGTTCAAGTTGGG
>NZ_QFOA01000090.1 GCF_003248505.1 Sphingobium sp. | reverse complement strand
ACCCGCCTTTGCGGTGGATTCTGCATGTCATTCGCCCGACATGTTTGTCCGATTGGTCTTGGGGCGAAGCGAAAGTGACTAACAGGGCATGAGTTTTGACAGAGGTCGCCGCGGCGGGCGCGGCAAGGACAAGCGCGACGGTTTCGGCGACGACAATTTCTACGGCGGTGGTGACCGCGGCGGCTTCGGCGGTGATCGCGGTGGTTTCGGCGGTGGCGGTGGCTTCGGCGGCGACCGTGGCGGTTTTGGCGGCGGCGGTGGCGGCTTCGGCGGTGATCGCGGCGGCTTCGGCGGCGGCGGTGCCGGCGGCTTCGGCGGCGGCAATCGCGGCGGCGGCGGCGGTGGTTTCGGCGGCGGCGGTCGCGGCATGCCCGCGCAGGTCGTCGGCGAAGGCAAGGGCGTCGTCAAATTCTTCAACGGCCAGAAGGGTTTCGGCTTCATCGTGCGTGACGATGGCGGCGAAGACGTGTTCGTTCACATCAGTGCGGTGGAACAGGCCGGCCTCACCGGCCTTGCCGAAGGCCAGCCGCTCGGTTTCACGCTCGTCGATCGCGGCGGCAAGGTATCGGCCACCGATCTGGTGATCGACGGCGAACCCCTCCCCGTCACGGATCGCGCCCCGCCGCGCGAACCGCGCGCTGGCGGCTTCGGCGATCGTCCCGAGCGCGGCGGCTTCGGCGGCGCGGAGCGTGGCCCGCAGCGCCAGCTCACCGGCGAACGCGCCAGCGGCACGGTCAAGTTCTTCAACGCCATGAAGGGCTTCGGCTTCATCCAGCGCGACGACGGCCAGCCGGACGCATTCGTCCACATCAGCGCAGTCGAACGCGCTGGCATGGCGGCCCTTAACGAAGGCGACCGCCTGGACTTCGAACTGGAGGTCGATCGTCGCGGCAAATATGCGGCGGTTAATCTCCAGTCGAAGGCTGACTGACGCACCGGCCTTGCATCCCTGTCGATAGGGAGAGGATATCAGGGAGGCACCCCCGCCGGGTGCCTCCCTTTTTCTTTGTCCGCGCGGGCTGGCACGATACATGTGTGCGCGGTTCGGGCAGAAAGGACGGCATCATGCATCGCAAAACCCCGCATCCCGTCCTGCCGAGCCGACGCGCATTCACGCTGGGCGCAAGTGCCGGGCTGCTCCTTTCCGCCTGTGCCGGAGCAAGGCCGCCAAGGCCCGATCCCGTAGCGCAACTGCGCACCCTGGAGCGATCGGCGCAAGGCAGGCTGGGCGCGTTCGTCCTCGATACCGCCACCGGACGCCATTTCGGCTGGCGCGCGGACGAGCGTTTTTGCCACTGCTCGACATTCAAATTGTCCCTGGCAGCAATGGCCCTGCGCGAAAGCGACGCCGGTCGGCTCGACCTCGCAGAGCCGCTCGCCATCGGCCGCACGGACGTCGTCGCCTATTCGCCCGTGGTGGAGGACAATCTGGCAAAAGGGCATTTGCCCATCCTGATACTGGCACAGGCGGTGCAAATCACGAGTGACAACGCCGCCGCCAACATTCTTCTGCGGCGACTGGGCGGTCCGGATGCGCTCACCCGCTTCTGGCGCGATATCGGCGACGAGACCAGTCGACTTGACGGCTACGAACCGGCGATCAACGTCATTCCTCCTGGCACGCAGGAAAACAGCACGACGCCGAGGGCGATGGCGATGACGGTCCAAAGCCTTGTGGTCGGTGACGTGCTCCGCCCCGCCAGCCGCGATCTGCTGCGCGGTTGGATGGCCGCGACCCAAAGCGGGCTAGACCGCATTCGGGCCGCCCTCCCCCGCAACTGGCAGGGCTTCGACAAAACCGGCACAGGTATGCGACCGGGCATCGGCAACAAGGTCAACGATCTTGCCGTACTGGTTCCGCCGGACGGCGGTAGCCCGTTGATCGTGACGGGCTATTTCGAAAATCCGTCCTTTTCGGAAGATGTCCGCCCGCAGGACGAAGCGGTCCTCAAACGATTGGGCGAAATCGCTGTGGCGTGGAGAAGCTGAACCTCCGGGGTCGGATTCAACGTGGCTGCGCTTGGCCCGAAATTCGCATATCCGCCCCATTCGAAACGGCGGTCGAACGAAGCGCCGACCGCCTGAAAGACGCCGTCAGAAATATCGTTATCGATAACAAGACCGCTACCGGCGTGGCTTGATATCGCCAGCGCTGCAGCAAGATTTCATTCCATCGGTCCGATAAAGGAAACGGGAATTGCCCGGGTCGTCGATACAGCATCCATGTTGCTGCAGTTTTTAAGGCCATAGGACCGATATATACTCGACGGGCAATAATGATAACGTTAACAGCGGTTTCATGCGTCTGATCGGCAAATTTCGCTGGACCATCATCGGCCTCTTTGTGGGCGCGATGGTCATCAATTATCTGGCGCGATCGATCATGGGCGTCGCCGCTCCCGTCATCCTGACGGATCAGGCGATCAGCAATGTCGAATATGGCTGGATCACCGGCGCGTTCCAACTCGGCGTCATGCTCCAACCGGCGGCGGGCTATTTCCTCGACAGCGTGGGTCTCAAGGTCGGTTTCACGCTTGCGGTAGCGGCCTGGTCGCTCGTCACCATGGCGCATGCTTTCGTCAGCGGCTGGTTCGGCTTCGCGGCGCTGCGGGCGCTCCTCGGCCTTGCCGAAGGATCGGCGCAACCCGCCGGGCAAAAGCTGGTCGCCGAATGGTTTCCCGCCAGGGAACGTGGGCTGGCTGGCGGCATCTACAATATCGGCGCGTCGTTCGGCGCGGTCTTCGCCCCGCCGCTCGTTGCCTGGGCGGTGATGATGCACAGCTGGCGGCTGGCTTTCGTCATCGCAGGCGGCATCGGCGTCGTCTGGGCGCTGCTCTGGTTCTTCCATTATGACACCCCCGCTCGTCACCGCAGGCTGGGCACGGCGGAACGCGCCTATATCCTATCGGGCCAGGAAGCGCGCCTCGCCGCTCGCTCCACCCGCCCGTCCATCCTTGCGCTCGCGCGGCGGCGGGATCTTTGGGGCATCGCGCTGCCGCGCCTGCTCGCCGATCCGGTATGGGGGATGCTGTCCTTCTGGATGCCGCTCTACCTCGCGCGGGCACGGGGCTTCGACCTCACGCAGATCGCGCTGTTCGCCTGGCTCCCCTTTCTCGCCGCAGACCTTGGCTGCCTGTTCGGACCGGCAGTCGTCGCCTTTCTCCAGCGGCGCGGCATCCACCTCATCGACGCGCGGCGCGCGGCCTTCACGCTCGGCGCGGCGATGATGACGGGGATGGCGTTCGTGGGCCTTGCCACCAATCCCTACGCCGCGATCGCACTGCTGTGCGTGGGCGGCTTTGCGCATCAGACGCTGTCGGTGACAGTCATCACCATGGCGTCGGACCTCTTCAATCGCAACGAAGTCGCCACCGCCGCAGGGCTTGCGGGCCTTGCCGGCAATCTGGGCGTGCTCGTCTTTTCGCTGCTGCTCGGCCAGATGGTCGACCGCGTCGGCTACGAACCCTTCTTCATCCTCCTCGGCGTTCTCGACCTCGTCGGCGCCGTTCTTCTGTGGACACTGGTGCGCAAGCCTGCATGACACGCATTTCCAACCCGATCCTTCGCGGCTTCAACCCCGATCCCTCGATCCTGCGCGTCGGCGACGATTTCTATATCGCCACATCGACCTTCGAATGGTTTCCGGGGGTCCAGATCCACCACAGCCGCGATCTCGTCCACTGGCAGCTGGCGTCCCGCCCGCTCGTCCGCGCAGCGCAGCTCGACATGCGCGGCAATCCCGACGGCTGCGGCGTCTGGGCACCGGACCTGAGCTTTGCCCACGGTCGCTTCTGGCTCATCTACACCGATGTCAAGCGTTACGGCACCACCACCGTCACCGGGGCCAAGGGCGCGTCGCTGCGCGATTTCCCCAATCTCGTGGTGACGAGCGAAACCGTCGAAGGGTCCTGGTCCGACGCCGTGCACCTCAACAGCAGCGGTTTCGACCCGTCCCTGTTCCATGACGATGACGGACGCAGCTGGATGCTGAACATGCTCTGGGATCATCGTCCCGGGCGCGGTCGTTTCGCCGGTATCCAGGCGCAGGAGCTGGACCGCGACGCCATGCGCCTCATGGGCGAACCGCAGATCATCTTTGCAGGCACCGATCTCGGCTTTACCGAAGGGCCGCACCTCTACAAGCGGGACGGCTTCTACCACCTGCTGGTCGCCGAAGGCGGCACGGGGTGGAACCATGCGGTGGTGATGGCCCGGTCGCGCAGCCTGCTCGGCCCCTATGACGTGCATCCCGACCGGGCCGTGCTGACTGCCGGGGGCCGCACCGATGCGCCGCTGACGCGCGCGGGCCATGGCGACCTCGTCGAACTGCCGGACGGCACGCCCTGGCTCGCCTATCTGTGCAGTCGCCCCACGCCCGATCGTGCGCGCTGCATCATGGGGCGCGAAAGCGCGATCCAGCCGATGCGATGGGGCGCCGACGGTTGGCTACGCACGCTCGATGGCGACGCGCGCCCGATGCCGACACCGCCAGCACCCGATCTGCCACCCTGCCCCTGGCCCGCCGCGCGATGGGACGGGCGCTTCACCGGCGACACCCTGCCGCGCGAATTCCAGTGGCTGCGCTCCCCCCGCCCCGAACGGCTGTTCAGCCTCTCCGCGCGGCCCGACGCCCTGCGTCTCCACGGGCGGGAAACCATCGGCAGCCTGTTCGAACAGAGCCTCGTCGCGCGACGCGTCGAACATGCGCGCTTCGCCGCGACGACGACGCTCGACTTCTCACCTCGCAGCTTCCAGCAGGCCGCCGGACTGACGCTCTATTACAACAGCACCAAATTCTACTATCTCGCCATCGGCGCCGCCGACGCGGGCGGGCGCGAGCTTTCGCTCATGACCGCCTCGCCCGAAGGCAGTGAAGCGGTGACCCTCGAAACGCTTTGTCCCCTGCCGCAGGGCCTCATCGACCTGCATGCAGAAATGGACGGCGGTGCGTTGCGCTTCGCATGGCGATGCCATGGCGCGGAAGCATGGACGTTCGTGGGCGGAACGCTCGACGCCACCATTCTTTCGGATGAAGTCACGATACCGGGCCTGCCCAATTTCACCGGCACTTTCGTCGGCATGGCCTGCCAGGACCTGTCAGGCGCGGGCACGCCCGCCGACTTCCTCTCGTTCCGCTACATGGGCGGAGAGGAGGCCGCAGCCGTCGACTGACGCTCGACGATGCCGTGGTCCAGGACGCGCTCGCGCGGCACGCGGGATTTGCCGCCCCGCGCAGCGATCTCCGCGATCAGCAGCCCCATCGCCTCCGCCGCCAGCGCCCGCACCGGCTGGTGCACCGTGGTGAGCGGCGGCCATAGCGTGACTGCCGCCATCGTGTCGTCGAAACCCGCCACCGCCAGTTCGCCGGGCACATCCAGATGTCGTCGATGCGCAACCGAAACCACTGCCGCTGCCATATCGTCGTTGCTGGCGAAGATCGCTGTCGGGGGGTGAGCGGACGACAACAGTTGCTCCGCCGCCGCCAGACCCGACACATAGGTGAAGTCGCCCTGCGCCACCTGCACTTCGACCCCGCCGGTTTCGCGCACGGCTGCATAGAAGCCCGCCATGCGCTCCGCGCTCGCCGCCTGGTCCGGATTGCCCAGCACGAAACCCAGCCTGCGATGTCCCAGCTCAAGCAATCGCCGCGTCATCTGGTGCGCGGCGGCACGGTCGTCGATCCGCACGCAGATCGTCTCGGGCGCCTGATAGGCCCCCACAGCCGCCCGGATGCACCCGGCTGCACGCAGCACCTGCAACACTTCGGGCGCTTCGCCCAGCGGCGGCGCGAGCAGCACGCCGCCGATCCCGGAGCCGGCCATCTCCTCCAGCGCAGCGGTCGGCGGCGGGCGTCCGCCCTCCCCCTTGAGCAGGCTGAGGCGCGCGCCCCGCGCCGACGCCTCCTCGAACACGCCGGTCAGGAATTCGCTCATGAAAGCGCTGCTAGCGTTGGAATAGATGACACCGATCCGCAGTTCGGTGGAGGTGACGAGGCTGCGCGCCGCGACATTGGGCGTATAGGCCAGGTCCCGGATCGCTTCCTCGACCGCAATGCGCGTGGCGGCACTGACCCCCGCGCGTCCGTTAATGACGCGCGAAACGGTCATGGACGATACGCCCGCGCGCGCCGCCACGTCGACGATGGTCGCGTCTCGCCCCGGCCGGTTGGGTCTTGCCATCTGCTCTACGTCCTGCCTCCGCCGCCGGTATCGCTGCGGCCTAGGCGAAGCCATGCTCGCCGAAAAGCGGAAAGCGGGCACGGCATCCGGCTTCGCCGCCCCGACACATGCCTCGACAACCCGCAATGGTAGCGGTATCAGATATAGCGGCGGGCGAAAGGCCCGCTCACCAAAGGAGAGAGACGATCATGCGCCACGGAACCGTCCTTTCAACCGTCGCGCTGCTGTCTACATCGCTGTTCGCATCCGCCGCGCACGCCGCCCCCGCGTACTTCGACCGCTTTACCTACGAAGGCCGCTCGACGGAAAAGGTCGATGTGCAGCCGGGCGAATATCGCAACCCGATCCTGTCGGGCTATTATCCCGATCCGTCGGTCATCCGGGTGGGCGAAGACTATTATCTCGTCAATTCCTCCTTCGCCCATTATCCGGGGCTCCCCGTCTTCCGTTCGAAGGATCTTGTCCACTGGACGCAGATCGGCAATGCCATCGATCGGCCCGATCAGTTGGATTTCACCGGTCGCCGCCTTTCGCAGGCCGTGTTCGCGCCCGCGATCAGCTATCATGACGGCATCTTCTATATCGTCGACACCTGCGTCGAATGCCGGGGCAACTTCATCGTCACGGCAAAGGACCCCGCCGGTCCCTGGTCCAACCCCATCTGGCTGCCGTTCGAAGGGATCGACCCGTCTATCTACTGGGAAGGGGACAAGGCCTATATCGTCAACAATCGCGCGCCCGACGAACCCCCGCGCTACAGCGGCCACCGCGCCATCTGGATCCAGGAATATGACTGGCGCACGGGCAAAATGGTGGGGGAAAGCACCCAGCTCATCAACGGCGGGGTCGACATCGCCAGGAAGCCGGTCTGGATCGAGGGGCCGCACATATTCCGCAAGGACGGCTATTATTACCTGACCGCAGCCGAAGGCGGCACCAGCGTCAACCATTCGCAGGTCGTCTTCCGCGCTAAGCAGCTGCGCGGCCCCTATGTCCCCTACGAGGGCAACCCCATCCTCACCCAGCGCGACCTCGACCCCGCGCGTCCCGACATGATCTCGGCGGCAGGTCATGCCCAGCTGGTGCAGACGCAAAAGGGCGACTGGTGGGCGACATTCCTGGCGGTGCGCCCTTATGACCGGCAGGACCACTATAATATCGGGCGCGAGACGTTCCTGCTGCCGGTCACATGGAAGGACGGCTGGCCGATCATCCTGCCTCGCGGGCAGGCGATCCCCCATGCGGCCAAAGCACCAGACCTCCCCGCACAGCCCGAACTCGCTTTGCCCACCGGCGGCGACTTCTCCTATGTCGAGGAATTCGACGGCTCCCGCCTGCCGATGCAATGGATCGGCATCCGTACGCCCAAACAATCCTTCTACAGTCTCAAGGGCGGCGCGCTCGAACTGGGGAGCGGCGCGGCTATCGGCGATCTGGACGGCGTCCCCGCCTTTATCGGCCGCCGCCAGCAGCACGCCATCGCGACTTTCTCCACCACGCTTCGCTATACGCCCGAAAAGGATGGCGACCGCGCCGGGCTCGCCGCCGTGCAGAGCGACCGCAGCAACCTCTTCTTCGGCCTTACCCGCATCGCGGGAAAGCCGGTCGTCGCGCTCTACACCCGCGACGACGCCGATGCCGATACGTTGGTCGCGTCCGCCCCCATCGCGACGAGCGGCCCAGTCACCCTCACCATCCGGGCAACGGGCGGCACCATGGCGTTCGACTATGCGGCGGGCGGCAGAACGCAGACACTGAGGCAGAACGTGGACGCCACGCTGCTCAGCACCAAAAAAGCGGGCGGCTTCGTCGGTACGGTGGTCGGCCCTTATCATTATACGCCCGCGTCATGAGCGCGCGCCCTCGCGCCGACAGCGATAATCGCAACCGCCGCGCCCGCTTAAGGTGTCGCATTCGGATCGGCGGGACGGCGGCCCGCGCCCCGCCCTCCGGCAGCGCGACCGGAAAACGCGAGGGCATCGGCGGACACGACATGGGCAACCAGGTGGCGGCGGTTTCGCTGACCGTCTACCACAGCGGCGAGGCGAAGCTGGGCGGCTATCTATTGCATCCGCTCAGCGTTCCGCTGCGATCGGCAGTTCGAACGATCCCACCGGCAACGGCACGTCGTCATACAGATTGACGACCGGGGCATTGGCCCAGGCATAGCGCACCCGCGTGGCAGGCTGGCCATCGCCTGCCAGCACCACGCGCGTGCCCTCCACCCGGCCTGGCACGAACCGGCAGCTGTCGGCGCCCGCACCGCACAGCTCGAATCCGATCGCCTGCCCGGACCCGCGCGTGCGAAGAGCACCGGTCAGTCCGACGAACGTCACCGTCGCGCCGCCATCGCCGCTCGCCGTCGCCCGATCGGCCTGCGGACCGGTGCGGGATATCGCCTCGCCATAAGCGACCGCACGCATCGCCCGTGCCAGCCTTCGGCCCACTTCCTGCTTTTCGCCCGGATGCATGTCGAACGGGTCGCCGATGTCGATTGCACTCGCCAGCCCGCCGTGCGGATCGCGGGCCATCGCCCGATATTGCACCTGCCGCATCGCAGCCCAGCCACTTTCACCGGGCTGCGTGACCGGAGAACCATAGGCCGCCAGCTGCACCGCGACAAAAGCCAGATCCGGCGACCCGAACTGGCGCCGCCAGTCGGCTATCATCGCCGTCATCCGCGCGTCGTAACCCGGCAGGTCGACATCGGATTCGCCCTGATACCAAGCGACCCCTTTCAGCCCGATTGGCCCCAGCGGCGCGATCATGCCATTATAGAGCGTGCCGATCCCGGTGGTGTCCCCCCAGGGCACACGCGGCGCGCCATCTGGCGTTTTGGCGGGCAGAGAATATTGCCATCCATCGGCCAGCGGCACGACATCCGGCCCGACCGTCAGCGTCATGATATCGGCGGGGCCGGAAAGCCCGCCATTGCCATAATTGTCGAGGATGTTGACGATCAGGACATTGCGGCCCGCCTTGAGCACGCCGGGCGGCACGTCGAAGCTGCTCGGCATCCAACTGCGCGCGCTCATCCCCACCGGCTTGCCATTTATCCACACGCGACCGACATCGTCGAGAAGGCCGAGAGACAGTTTCGCCGTGGCCTTCGCTTGTTCGGCGGTCAGGTCGATCTTCCGGCGGAACCAGCCCATGCCATCGTAGGAGGCCGTTTGGGCGACACCCCAATTCTCCCAGGCACCGATACGTGGCACCGGCGTCCAAGCGATCCGTGCGGCGGGCTGCCAGGGTTCCCATCCCGTCCGGTCGCCCGTGGCCGCGCGCCACCATGCTTCCCATGCGGCGCTCGCCTGGCGTTCGGCGGCGAAGGGATCGCGACCGTGAAGCGATACGAGCGCCGATTGCGCGGCCTGCCCCACTTGCGCCTGCGCCTTCGCCCCCATCCACGGACTGATGCGCGATCCTCCCCAACTGCTGGAAATCGCTCCGATGGGCACCTTCGCCGTCTTGCGCAGTTCGCGCGCCATGTAGAAACAAGCGGCGGAAAAATCCGCGACACTCTCCGGCCCTGCAACCTTCCATGCCGGAGCTTTTGGGAAATCGCGCAACGGTTCGTCGGCGACGGCGCGCGGCACCAGCATCAATCGCAACCGGTCATCGGCGGATCCGCGAATTTGCCCGACTGCATCCTGCGCGTTGCGTACTTCCAACTCCATGTTGGACTGCCCCGAACACAGGAACACGTCGCCGACTGCAACATCGCGCGCCGTAACCGTGCCCGATGCCGCCCAGGCGCTCAGCTCAACCGGCCCTGCCTGACGGAGGGCGTCGAACCGGGCTTCGAAGCGGCCATCGGACCCTGCCTTGACCTGCCGTGTCGCCGCCCCCAACGTTATCGATACCGCCTCTCTCGCATCGGCCCGGCCAGTGACGATGACGGGACGATCGCGCTGGATGACCGCATGGTCCGAAAACACAGGATCGAATGACGGAGCAGCCCAGGCTGGAATTGCCGAAAGGCCGACCGCCGCCCATCCCCACGCAATCCCAATCCGCCCGCACCGACCGATGTTCATCCTGTTCCTCCCTTATACCTGCATGGGCATCGCCCCCGGTTTCGCGCAGGTTACGACAGTCCATCGTCTAATTGGTATCGCTATCTATAGTTCGCCTCGACCGTCTGTAAAATCTCTTCAGCTGTCTACTTCGCTGTCTCGAATTCAAAATGGCTAAGACCGACCTCGGACCGTCAATGCTCAGCCGCTCAGAATCGCGCCAGGCCTGGCGCCTTTGTAATGTTCATTTTATTCCGGCATAGAGACGCTAATAATCCACTGCCG
>NZ_QFOA01000172.1 GCF_003248505.1 Sphingobium sp. | reverse complement strand
TGAGGTGGTGCCGGTTTTCTGGACAGGACGCTAAGCTAATCCCGACCTGATGGATTGGTACGGGAATGAAGACGACGAGGAAGCGCTACAGCGCGGATTTTAAGGCGAAGGTAGCGCTAGAGGCGATCCGGGGCGACCTGACGCTGGCGGAGTTGGCAGCCAAGCACGGCGTGCACCATACGATGATCGCATCGTGGAAACGCCAGGCCATTGACGGGATGACGAGCACGTTCTCGGGGGCTGGTGATGCTGCCAAGGCCGTCAGCGAGAGCGAGGTGGAAAAGCTGCACGCCAAGATCGGGCAACTGGTGGTGGAGCGGGATTTTTTAGCGAAAGCCTTCGGTCGATGAGCGTGGACCGGAGGCGGGCGATGGTCGAACCTGCTCACCATCGCCTGTCGATCTCGGCGCAATGCCGCCTGCTGCGGATCAGCCGCTCGTCCTATTACTACGCCCCGGTGCCGGAAACGGACGAGACGCTGGCGCTGATGACGGTGATCGACGAGACCTTCATGGAGTGCCCATGGTACGGCAGCCGCCAGATGGCGCGGCACCTTCGGCGCGCTGGCCATGAGGTCGGGCGGCGGCGGGTACGGCGCCTGATGGCGAAGATGGGTCTGTCGCCGATCTATCAGCGGCCACGCACCAGCGATCCGCACCCGCAGCACCGGGTCTATCCCTATCTGCTTCGAAAGCTGGCGATCGAGCGACCCAACCATGTATGGTGCGCCGACGTGACGTATATCCCCATGCGCCGCGGGTTCCTCTATCTGGTGGCGATCATGGACTGGGCAAGCCGGAGGGTCTTGGCCTGGCGATTGTCGAACACCATGGACGCCGGGTTCTGTGTTGCGGCGCTGGAGGAGGCGCTTACCCGGTTCGGCAAGCCGGAAATCTTCAACACTGACCAGGGCAGCCAGTTCACCAGCTTCGCCTTCACCAGCGTGCTGCGCGACGCCGAGGTCCGCATCAGCATGGATGGTCGGGGGCGTTGGATGGACAACGTCTTCATCGAGCGCCTCTGGCGCTCCCTGAAATACGAGTGCGTCTACCTCCATGCCTTCGAGACCGGATCGGAGTTGAAGGCTGGCCTTGGCCGGTGGATCACCTATTACAACACCAAGCGTCCGCACTCGGGCCTGGCCGGGCGAACCCCGTTCGAGGCCTATGGGCGGATCGGGCAATCAGATCATGGGGGGCATGCCCCCCATGATCTGATGATCAAGCAGGCGGCATGAACGACAACCGGGATTAGCTTAACTCAGCCGCCAAACTGTCCAAGAAGGCGGGACCACCTCA
>NZ_QFOA01000089.1 GCF_003248505.1 Sphingobium sp. | reverse complement strand
GCTCAACCAAACCCAAAAATGTAGTGGTAACACTCGCGCCGGTGCGTGCATGTCATTGAACAAAAATGCCTTTTCCAAAAGCACTGTTCAAGTTGGGTCTGGATCACGCCAGGTGGGCGTAAGAAGGGCGGGTCCCGGAAGCTTCTGCCACGTGCCGGAGCCTGACCGCGGCCACGGTCCGCGCGGCACCCGGATCAGTTCGAAAACCCAATTCTGGCCCTTCTGGCAGGACAGATTTTTGTCCATGACCTCCCCTATGACATAGGCGTATCTGCTGCCCAGATAGGTTGACGCCGCCCCCATGCCGATACAGCCTTTCAGCCAGTCGCGGCAGTCCTTCGCGCTGAACATGGCGTCTCCAGGCAGGTTCGGCCCGTTTGTCGTCCAGCTTCTGAAATCTTTCGTCATCGCGACACCGCGATAGCCGTGACCTAATTGCGGCGACCAGCCATGGAATGTGACGATGTAGGAACCGCGATATTTGCCGATGATTTCGGGCGTTCCTTCATCCTGCGTCGCAACCGGGCAGGCTTTGTCCTTGCCCGCACAAATGCGCGACCATAGCGCGCCGCCCCGGACCACCGGATTGGCCTTGTCTGCCACGAACCTGCCCATTGGCAAGGCGCCGCGGCGGCTATAGTGGCACAAGGACCAGTGGCTTGCCTCGTTCCTGGTGAGGCATTGCGACAGGATGTGCCATGTATGTGTGGCTTGATCGAAATATGTGCTGCCGTCGAGCGCATTGCAGTCGTCGCCGCCAGGGCTGTCTCCAGGCTCGACGGCCACGATAGGCTTGGACCAGCTTTTTCCCTGATCGCGGCTTTGGCGCACAACGATGCGGGCATAATCCAGAGGACAATAATCAACCTTCCGGTTCAGATATGCCCGGTTGAAGACATACCAGACCCCCTTTCGAACCGCAAACCATCCTGCCGATTCGGAATGTTGGTCAGGCATATTCTGCCAGTCGAGCTTGCCGACCTGCTCAAGATGCGCTTTGCCCGACCACAGATCGTCTAATGTCGGCATGGCTTGTACCGGCCCGGCGAGCCAGAAATAGGAGATTAGGCCGGCCAGAAAAGAAACAAGGGCGTTTTTAAGGCGGATTCTTGGTTCTCGGACTCCGTATGGGTGGGTTCGCTTGTCGAATCGCAGTCCCATCAGACCATGTATATGAGGGCGATAAATTTTTGACATTATATTATAGACTGATCGCCGACTGAGGGCGCGTCCCGCCAGGTCCAGTAGCTTTGTCGACATCGCTTTTCCAAATCGATTGACGCCGCAAGTTCCCAAAGCCATGGTGCGCCGCAAAAATACCCGTTTCCTGGAGATGTGAGGGCGCAGATATTTCATCTGCCCTGAAATAGCTTTCTTTATTATTATTGGGCACCTTTGAAGAGGGAATATATGAAAACGGCGGTGGTAACTGGGATTTCTGGTCAAGACGGGGCATATCTTGCTGAGCTCCTGTTGAAAAAGGGTTATAAGGTATATGGCACATACCGCCGGACCAGTTCGGTAAACTTCTGGCGGATTGAAGAATTGGGCATCGCCAACGACCCGAACCTTTTTCTCGTCGAATATGATTTGACCGATCTTTCGTCCAGCATCCGCCTGCTTCAAACCACCGAGGCCACGGAAGTCTACAACCTCGCGGCGCAAAGTTTCGTCGGCGTATCTTTCGATCAGCCAGCGACGACCGCGGAAATCACGGGCATTGGACCACTTAATCTTCTGGAAGCGATCCGTATCGTCAACCCTAAGATCCGCTTCTATCAGGCCAGTACATCGGAAATGTTCGGCAAGGTTCAGGCCGTGCCGCAGGTTGAGGATACTCCTTTCTATCCACGCAGCCCTTATGGCGTTGCGAAACTTTATGCGCATTGGATCACGGTGAATTATCGTGAAAGTTACGACATCTTCGGCTGCAGCGGCATTTTGTTCAACCATGAAAGCCCGCTGCGCGGCAGAGAGTTCGTCACGCGCAAGATCACTGACAGCGTTGCGAAGGTGAAGCTGGGCAAGCTGGATTGCCTTGAACTAGGCAACCTTGATCCCAAGCGTGACTGGGGCTTTGCAAAGGAATATGTCGAGGGCATGTGGCGCATGTTGCAGGCGGATGAAGCCGATACGTACGTTCTGGCCACCAACAGAACCGAAACCGTTCGCGATTTCGTGCAGATGGCATTCAAGGCGGCCGATATCGATGTCGAGTTTTCCGGCAAGGAAGAAAAAGAAATTGCCGTCGATACCGCCACTGGCAAGACAGTGATGCGCGTTAATCCCCGCTTCTATCGTCCGGCGGAAGTCGATCTTCTGATTGGAAACCCGGAGAAAGCAACGCAAAAGCTGGGCTGGAAGCCGGAAACCACCCTTGAGCAACTGTGCAAGATGATGGTGGATGCAGACCTCGTTCGCAACGGCGTGAACGCATCCTTCTGAACTCCTCAGGGATTGGAAAGAGCGGCTTGGCAGCATCAATGCTGCCAAGCCGTGAGCCAAACAGCAACGGTGAGGATTGATGAGCAGAATTTTGATTACCGGCGTGGACGGCTTTACCGGTCGCCATCTGACGGCGCTACTGGCGGCCCAGGGGCATGAAGTTTATGGTATATGCCACAGCGCAATCGTACGGCCGGTCGAAGGGCTGAAGGAAGCCTATGTTTGCGATCTGCTCGATGCTTTGGGCCTGAAGAAGATCATCAATGAAATTCTGCCCGAAAAAGTCGCACACCTTGCTGCCATAGCCTTCGTATCGCACGGTATCGTCGAAGATATCTATCGCACGAACATAGTAGGCACGCGCAATCTACTTGACGCCTTGGTCGATATTAAGGGCATTGATGCCGTGCTTCTAGCGAGCAGCGCGAATATCTACGGAAATCGGGTAAGCGGTGCAATCGATGAATTGATCGATCCAGATCCTGTCAACGATTATGCCGTCAGCAAGGTATCGATGGAATATGTCGCCAAGCTTTATCAAGAAAAGCTACCGATCATCATAGTACGTCCGTTCAACTATACGGGCGTCGGTCAATCTATTGATTTCGTGATACCTAAGATCATCGATCACGTATTACGTAAGGCAATAGAAATAGAGCTTGGAAATCTCGAGGTTGAACGAGACTTCTCGGATGTGCGCGATGTCGTTTCCGCTTATGCTACCTTGATGTCGACTCCTAATGTAGCAGGGCAGGTTTTTAATATTTGCTCGGGAACGCCGCATTCTCTCGGGGACGTTATCGCGTTGATCAAGGACATTTCGGGGCATGACTTCAAAGTTTCGGTCAATCCAGCGTTCGTTCGCAAAAACGAGGTCAAGATGCTTTGGGGCGACCGGTCAAAGATAGAGGCTCTCTCATCTGCCAAGCCGGCCTATACTTTGCGTGATACGTTGGCGTGGATGCTTGAGCAATAAAGGCCGCCGACCGGGCGCCTGAATATGCCAGCGTCCGGCCCGTCTAGAGTGAATGATTTCTAAAGTTGAGCAGTTGCCGCTTTCTTAGCTATGCAGGTTCTGCATATGATGCTCCTGAGCCTCATCGAAGTTTGAATAAAAGCGGATGTTGCCTTCGTGAAGCACCGCAAAGTGCGAGCAATGATCCCGCACATAAGCGATATCATGGGAGATGATGAGCATCGCGCGGTCATGGCGCTTTTCGAACAATTCCAGTTCGCATTTCTCATGAAAACGCGCATCGCCCACTGCACTGATCTCATCGATCAGGTAGCAGTCGAATTCGATGATCATCGATATCGCGAAAGCCAGACGCGCTCGCATACCTTGAGAGTATGTCTTGACAGGCTCTTTGAGATAGAGCCCAAGCTGGGTGAAATCAGCCACGAAATCGATGTTTCGTTTATAGTCCTGCTTATAAATCCGGCTGATGAAGCGAACATTGTCCAGCCCCGTCAAGGCACCCTGAAAGGCGCCGCCAAAGGCGAGCGGCCACGACACCGACATGTCGCGGGTGATTTTTCCAGAAGTCGGCTGCTCGGCACCGCTCACAAGGCGGACAAGCGTCGACTTGCCTGCACCGTTGCGTCCCAACACACCCAGCTTTTCACCACGGCTGAGTGTAAAACTGATATCGTTCAACACGGTACGATCGCCCGAGCGTGTCGGGTAGACCTTGCACAGGTTTTCGACTGTGATCACTCTGGCGTAATTCCTCGATCAATCATGGCAACCTGCGCAAGGGCAAGTAGCGTAAGTCCGATACACCAGCATAGAAGATAGGTGACATCATAGTGCGCTTTGACCTGATCTCCGAAATAACCTTCGCGCACCAGTTCGACGCCATTCACCATCGGAACGTAGAGCATGAATTTTTGTGCTGCGGACGGCAATGCATCGACGGTGAAAGCCGCACCCGAAAGAGGAAACATGATGTAGGATCCTGGATGCCAGAAGCGTTCGACCAACTCGCTTTTTTCGCTCAGCGCGCCTAATAGCATGGCCAGGCTCGCACCGAACCATGCCAGTAACAACCACCCTCCCACTACGGTGAGAATATCCTCCGGCGGTTCCAGCCAACCAATATAGATATAGAACACGCTGAGGGTCACAAAAGAGATCGTGGCGCCTCCTGCCTCAAGCAAAAGCCTTGCCAGGAAGATATCGATCGCCTTGACATTGCGATGATACATGAGGGCGAGATTGGGCTCGATGGCACCAATGCAGCGGGCTGGCATGTTACGCCACAGCAGAACGCTGGAATAGCCTGTGAGGGCGAAAGCGACGATCGGCAACGAAGATCCGTGGGCGGACTTGGATAAGGTCCACAGGATTGTCACCCCGGTAGTGAACAGCATCGGCTCGACGAACAGCCAGAGAAAGCCGATATTATGCCGCCCATACCGGGTCAGTATCTCGCGCATCAGCAGGGCGTAGATCACACGCCCCTGAATTGCCGCACTTTGTCGCAGCGCTGAAAGTCGGGAAGAAGTCGTCACCAGTTTGTCAGTCCCGATGTTCAAGCATGCCCGCGACGAGCATGCTGATGATCCCCCACGCCACCAGGCCCAGGATTAACGTAGACATAATGCCGCGCAAACGCCGCGGCTCCAAAGGCTCATCGGGCAAATTGGGCTGAACGATCCGTTCTACATAAGCCTGTTTGCGATTGGCTTCGTTGCGGGCGTCGTCCAGTGCCGCCATCGCGCTGGCTAACTGCTTTTCTGCAAACTGGTTTTCAAGAAGGACACGCTGATACTGCGCTGCGCGCGAAGATAGCGATTGGCTATTCCCAGCGACCAAACCAAGTTGTTTGTTAATTTCCTCATTCAGGCTTTGCGCCCGGGCGGCCAAAACTTCAATCTGAGGATTTTGAGGAGAAACGGTTCGCGTTTCCGTTAACTGCGTACGGGTAGCGATTAGCTCATCCTGCAACTTAGAAATCATCTGGATTTGGACTGTTGCCTGTTTCTCCGGATCTACGATTCCAACGGCGTTACGATAGGATGACAGGGCCGATGCTGATTTTTGCGAATTGGCTTTTGCATCATCGACTTCCCGCTGGGCAAACCGGATAAGATCCTGCCGCCCGCGTTCATTCATCGTATTGACGGTCGCCTCGGCCATTTCGAGCAGCTGCTCGTTAAAGCGCTTTGCATCCTGGGGCGTATAGGCACGCATGGTGAGTGTCACGATAGATGAAGAGCTTTCGTACTTAACCTCTACCTTCTTCTTGTAATATTTATAGAGGTCTTCAAAAGTCTTGCCTCCTCCCAGGCCCGGGAAACGATCGAACACCGAGATGGAGGGGGCGGAATATGCCCGTGCAAAAGCAAGGTTCCGGTTGAGGGCGTTCAACGCATCGCGCGATTCCACATAATCCTGTGCTGCATAGACTTCGTCGCCGGAATTGGCGAAGCCGGAGCTTTTGAACAAAGCACCCAGGCCGGTTGGCGTCGATTTTTCGGGGCTTCGGACGGTGAACCGGGATTCCGAAATATAGACGTCGGACGCAATAAAGCCGAAATAGATGATCGCCAGCAGGGTCGGTATGATGACCGTGAACAGGAAAAGCGGGCCGACCTTCTTCAGTCTCTCTGCAATCATATCTGGCACGCTTTTCTGATCTTCCTGAGGATGTACAAGGCCCGTTTTCACTCTCGCGCCAGCGACATGCACAAAGCCTATCGACCCTGATACCAGCCAGCATCCGCTTGCGCACGGACCGCCATCGGCCCTAGCGGCCTTGACTCGCATCGTCCAGCGGGCGAACTAAAAAGTCTGTATCGCTTGCCGCGATCTGGGAAGAATGATCGTTAGGATGTGCCATTTCTGCTTTCAGCTAAAAACAGCCGGCTTCCTTTTAGTCGATCTTGATCGGTATCTGTGTCCTTGATCCCTTTGCTTCGTTCAGCCATAGGTCAGCACCTTTCGCCCGCGAACGCGCCGGGCGAAATAGTTAATCTGGCTGGACCTTGATGAACAAGAAGATGATGTCAGTGCGAATGGCGGGAACGGTCGGTCTCGCCATGACGCTATCGGGTTGCGCCATCATGTCGGCGTCCGGACCTTCGACAAGAAGCGTAATGGCAGAGCGAAGCCAGTCGGTCGACGCAGCACAGATCAAACTCATCGATGTCACCGATGGCGTGACACGGGATATGATCGCCAACACGCATCATGACTCCTTCGTTGACGATCTGGGCGAAGGACGACCTATCGGTTCGGTCATTGGCCAGGGCGACGTGCTGGACATCGCTATCTGGGAAGCTCCGCCGGCAACTTTGTTCGGCAGTTCGGGCAGCGATGTGCGGCTTGGATCGACCAGTTCGGGTTCGCTGGCCCGTGGTTCGTCCCTGCCCGAGCAGATGGTCGACAGTGACGGGCAGATCACTATTCCCTTCATCGGTCGGGTGCAGGCGGCGGGGCGTACGCCGCAGGCCATCGCCAAGACCATTACTTCCCGCCTTTCGGGCCTGGCACATCAGCCACAGGTGATCGTGCGCTTGTCGCGCAATGCCGCTGCGAATGTGACAGTGGTCGGAGAAGTTGCCAACAGCGCGCGTGTTCCGCTGACCTCGCGGGGCGAGCGCGTTCTGGACATTCTGGCGACGGCAGGTGGCGTTAGGCAGCCGGTCGGCAAAATGACGGTGCAGATCACGCGCGGTCCAAAGGTGACGTCGTTGCCGCTGGAAACGGTGATCCGCGACCCCCGTCAGAATGTCCGGCTTGAACCCGACGATGTCATGACCCTGCTGTATCAACCCTACAGCTTCACCGCTCTTGGCGCGATCGGCAAGAATGACGAGTTGCCCTTTGAGGCGACCGGGCTGACCTTGGCGCAGGCGCTGGGGCGGATTTCGGGGCTTCAGGATTCGCGCGCCGACGTGAAGGGCGTGTTCATCTTCCGCTTCGAGGACCCCAATGCCGTCGACCCCGCCCTACGGGAAGGTGCGCGGTTAACGCCCGATGGCAGGATGCCCGTCATCTACCGGATCAATATGAAGGACCCCTCCAGCTTCTTCATCGCGCAGAGCTTTCCGATCCGGAACAAAGACGTTCTCTACGTTTCGAACGCACCGTTGGCCGATATCCAGAAATTTACCAGCGTGATCTTCTCCACCTTCCTGCCGGTCGCCACGACGGCGACGGCTTTCAGATAAGGGCATTCGCCTGCGGTTGGAGTGTTCGTGTCGTGAAGCCTTTCTGGGACCTGCTGCCTGATCGCATCGAACAGGCGGCAACCTCCGGTCCGATCCGTAAGCTGCGCGCTCGGTGGCAACGGTCAAGACTGACCGCCGTGCCGTCCGGGCGCCCCACAGGGCCAAGGCGGCTTTATGTCGACCTCGCCGTCATCAGCCGGCATGACGCAGGAACAGGTATCCAACGCGTGGTCAGGGCGCTTGCTTTGGCGCTGCTCGATGCAGATCCCGCCGACTGGGATATCCGCTTCGTAGCGGCCGACCGCCGCCGCTCCTATCATGTCGTGACGTGGCCCAATGGCGGAAGCGCCGTGCCGCTCGAAGAAATGACCGCTAGGCCCGGCGACCTGTTCCTAGGGCTCGACTTTTCGCTCGACACAGTGCGCCGCTATCGCAGCCAGTTGACCCGGTTCGAACGGGCGGGTGGTCGCCTCTGGTTCTTGATCTGCGATCTTCTGCCGGTCGAACGGTCCGACTGGTTCTCACCCAACAATGTCCTGCGCTACAAGGGTTGGCTCGACACAATTGTGGGTCTGGCGGAAGGCTTTCTCTGCATCTCTGATCAGACGGAAGAGGATTTGCACCGGGTGCTGGCTGACCGATACGGTATGGATGGCGGATATCGGACCGACGTGGTGCCGATGGGGCATGATATTCGAGAATCCCTGCTCGATCCGATGGAAGTCGCCGACACGCCGGTTCGGTTCGATGTCACCGCTCCTTTCTCGCTGATGGTGGGAACGCTGGAGCCGCGAAAAGGTCATGCCGATATCGTGACGGCCTATAGCGAGCTTTGGAAACAGGGGTCGGACGAGCGCCTAGTGTTGGTCGGTCGGATGGGCTGGGCGGTCGAAGGATTGCGCGACGCCATTCGTGCCCATCCCGAACATGGCGCCAAGCTGCTATGGTTCGACGATGTAGGCGATCTGGAACTAGAGCGCATTTACCGGGCCTGCCGGGGAGTGATCATCGCGTCACATGCCGAAGGCTTCGGCCTGCCATTGATCGAGGCGCTGGGTTACGGCAAGCCGGTTCTCGCGCGGGATCTGCCTATCTTCCGCATTCATGAGCGACTTGGCGTCCGCTATTTCCCGACCGATGGATCGGTGCGGCAGACCGCTGCCTCTATTCGCCAATGGATTGGCGAGATTCATGAAGGTTCCATCGATGTCCGCCGTCCGGACGCAAACTGGACGCTATCCGCCCGGACGTTGCTCACCACGATAGGCTGAAGGTCAGGCGATCTGGGCGCTGCCCCCTTGCTGCTGCACGATCTCCAGCGCCTCTCCGTTAAGCTTCTCAGCTAGCTCAGCTGTGCCGCTTTCCGTATAACAGCGCAGTTCCGGTGCATTGCCGCTGGGGCGCAGGTGGACGATATCACCGCCTGCAAAGTGGATGCGCAGCCCGTCTGTCCGGTCGATCCCGTCCGCCTTCCCCGCGATCCCGCCGAACATCGCGGTCAGCCGGGCCAGGATATCGGTCTCGCTGCCTTCCTCCAGATGCGCGATCAGCGCCTGGCTCTGCGCGGTCGGGTAATTTTGCAGCCGCTCGCTGAATGTATAGCGCTCAGGCAACTGCGCCAGCAGCGCGGAAAGCGCCACCCCCTGCCGCCGCGCATCGACCAGCGTCGCAAGGATCGGCAGCACCGCGTCCCGCGTCGGCAGCGCACCCAGCGTTCGCCCTTCCACCGTCACCGGCGTCGCGAGCAGGAAACCGCCATTGGCCTCATAACCGCACACGCTCTCCTGCCCCTCAGCCGCCAGCGCGTTCATCGCTTCGATCACGAAGGGCGACCCGATCCGCGTCCGCCGCACCGCGTCGAACAGGCCTGACAGCTCGACCGCGCTGTTGCAGCTGACCGGCGTCGCCACCGCCTTGATGCCGAGCGCCCGCGCGCACAGAATCCCCAGCACATCGCCGCGCATCCAGACGCCCGTTTCGTCGGCCAGCAGCGGGCGGTCGCTGTCGCCATCGGTCGACAGGATCGCGTCGAGCTTATGCTCGGCGGCCCATTGCTTCGCCAGCGCCTGATCTTCTGGCCGCACCGCTTCGGTATCGACGGGAATGAACTTTTCCGACCGGCCCAGCGCCACCGCCTCGGCCCCCAGCGCCTTGACCAGCACGGTCACAACGTCGCGCCCGACGGCCGAATGCTGATAGACGCCCAGCTTCAGGCCCTCGAGCGCATCGCCCCCGAAATAGTCGACATAGCGCGAGACATAGGCGGTCGCGACGTCGATCACTTCCGGCAGCGGCTGCGCGTCCCGGATCATCCCGCCGTCATCGAAAATGTCGGGCAGGTCGACGCTTTGTGCGCGAATACCCTGCTCGTCGCTCTTGAGCACTTCGCCATCGGTGCGGTTGAACTTGATGCCGTTGCGGTCGTCGGGAATGTGGCTGCCCGTCACCATCAGCGAGGGGATGCCCCGCGCAAAGCCATAGGCTGCGACTGCCGGCGAGGGCACGAAGCCGCAATTGTCTACGTCGCCGCCCATATGTCGGATCGCCGCAGCGCAGGCCGCCATGATCCGGGGACTGGAAGGCCGCAGATCGCCTGCGATGGCGACATGTGTGCCGGGCGCGAACTGGCCGATGGAGCTAAGATGCTGGAGGAAAGCCTTTGTATAGGCGAAACAGACCGCATCGGTCATCGCCGTCACCAGCCCCCGCGCCCCGCTGGTGCCAAAGGCAACGCCCGACCGGGCCATGAGGTCGGCAATGGAAACGGTGTTGGTCATGATGCTCCGGGGACGAAAGAGGATGTCAGGCTGAAAAGCGCAGAAGGCTTCAGTTGGTTGCGGCCTCCGCCAGCGCCTTCAGCGCATCGGTGACCTGGCGCACCTTTTGCGATTCCCCGCGTTTCAGGATCATGACATCGCCTTGCGACACGACGACGATCAGATCGTCGACATCGACCAAGGTCACGCGCGGCCCGTCGCTGTGGACGAGGCAGTTTTTTGCGCCCAGCAGCAGCGCGTCGCCGCGCACCGCATTGTCGCCGGTGTCGCGCGCGCTGACGGCATGAAGCGAATCCCAGCTGCCGACATCCGACCAGCCCATCGACACGGGCACGCAGGCAACCTGCTTCTCGCGTTCCATGATCGCATAGTCGACCGAATCCGCCGGGCAGTCGAAAAAGGCCTTCGCATCGGGGAAGACATGAGCGCCATCGCGCTTGGCCTGCTCCATCGACATGCGGACTGCTGCCAGCATTTCAGGCTGATGCGCCTCCATTGCGGCGAGGTAAGCATCGGCGCGGAACAGGAATATCCCCGCATTCCAGGCATGATTGCCCTCATCCAGCATCCGCTGCGCATTGGTGGCATCGGGCTTTTCGACGAAGCGCTCGACCTGATGCACCATGGTCCCGCAAGCCGAACCCATCTTGATATAGCCATAGCCGGTTTCCGGGCCATCGGGCTGAATGCCGAAGGTTACGAGCCACCCGTCGGCCACCAACGACAACGCGCGGGTGATGGCTTCGTGGAAGGCGGGCAGGTCGGCGATG
>NZ_QFOA01000088.1 GCF_003248505.1 Sphingobium sp. | reverse complement strand
GAGGAAAAGCGTCGAGAAAAACTCGGTTTCTCCCCCCGGCTGCGTCAGGATGCGGACCAACTGCTCGGCCCGTGCACGATAAGTGGGGGAGGGGGCGGCCATGGCGGACGAAGCCTGAATCCAGCACAGGCACAGGGCAAACGCGACGACCGCCGCTCTGCCTGCCAGGCGCTTCACGCGTCGATCGCTTCCTCGTCCACCGCCGCGGCATTCTCCTGAATGAAGGCGAAGCGGTGTGCAGGGTTGGTTCCCATCAACCGGTCGACCAGTTCGCGCACCTGCTGCCGGTCTTCGATATCATCGGGAAGGGTGATGCGGATGAGGCTACGGCTTTTGGGATCCATTGTCGTCTCGCGCAGCTGCATCGGGTTCATTTCACCCAGCCCTTTGAACCGGCTGACATCGACTTTCTTGCCCTTGAATTCGGTGCGCATCAATTCGGTACGGTGGGCATCGTCCCTTGCATACAGGCTCTTGCCCCCCGCGACGAGGCGATAGAGCGGCGGCTGGGCGAGGTAGAGATGTCCGCGCCGAACCAGTTCGGGCATTTCCTGGAAAAAGAAGGTCATGAGCAGCGTCGCGATATGCGCGCCATCCACATCCGCGTCGGTCATGATGACGACGCGTTCGTAGCGAAGATGGTCAGGGTTGCAGTCCTTGCGCGTTCCGCAGCCCAGCGCCAGGATCATGTCGGCAATTTCCTGATTGGCGAGAATCTTGGCGGTATTGGCGCTGGCGACATTCAATATCTTGCCGCGCAGGGGCAGGATGGCCTGCGTCTTGCGGTCGCGCGCCTGCTTGGCGGAACCGCCCGCGCTGTCGCCTTCGACCAGAAAGATTTCAGCACCTTCAGGGTCGTCGTTGGAACAGTCGGTGAGCTTGCCCGGCAAACGCAGCTTGCGGCTGTTGGTCGCGGACTTGCGCTTGACTTCCTTCTCCTGCTTGCGGCGCAGGCGCTCATCCATGCGGTCGAGCACATAGGCGAGCAGCGCCTTGCCCCGGTCCATATGGTCGGTCAGGTAGTGGTCGAAATGATCGCGCACGGCATTTTCGACAAGGCGGGCGGCGTCCGGGCTGGTGAGCCGGTCCTTCGTCTGACTCTGGAACTGTGGATCGCGAATGAAGACGGACAGCATGATTTCCGATGACGTCATGATGTCGTCGGCGGTGATGTCCTTGCCCTTCTTTTGCCCCACCAGTTCGGCGAAGGCACGGATGCCTTTCACCAATGCGGCGCGAAGGCCTGCTTCGTGGGTTCCGCCGTCCGGCGTCGGAATGGTGTTGCAATACCAGCTATAGGATCCGTCCGACCATAAGGGCCAGGCCACCGCCCATTCGACCCGGCCTGCGTCGCCGGGGAAATCCTGATTGCCGGAGAAGAAGACACTGGTGGCGCATTCGCGGTCGCCGACCTGTTCCTTCAGATGGTCGGCAAGGCCGCCGGGGAACTGGAAGACCGCTTCGGCGGGGGTGTCGTCGGCAATGAGGTTCGGCGCGCATTTCCAGCGGATTTCGACGCCCGCGAACAAATATGCTTTGGACCGGGCAAGGCGATAGAGCCGTGCGGGCTTGAACTTCTGTTCGCCGAAGATGTCCGTATCTGGGACGAAGCTTACCGACGTACCGCGACGGTTGGGCGCTGCGCCGACCTTCACCAACTGGCCCTGCGGCAATCCCCGGCTGAAACTCTGGCGGAACAGTTCCTTATTGCGGGCGACTTCGACGACGGTGTCGGTCGATAGCGCGTTCACCACGGAGATACCTACGCCATGCAGGCCCCCCGATGTGGCGTAGGCTTTCCCCTCGAACTTGCCGCCTGAATGCAGCGTGGTTAAGATGACCTCCAGCGCCGATTTGCCGGGAAACTTGGGATGGGGATCGACCGGTATGCCGCGGCCATTGTCCGTGATGACAAGGCGGTTGCCCGCGTCCAGCGTCACTTCGATCCGGGTCGCATGCCCTGCGACCGCTTCGTCCATGCTGTTGTCCAGCACTTCGCTGGCGAGATGATGGAGCGCCCGTTCATCCGTACCGCCGATATACATCCCCGGCCGCCGCCTGACGGGTTCGAGTCCCTCCAGCACCTCGATGGTGGAAGCGTCATATTGCGGCGTGGCGGAAGCATGGGTGGCAAACAGGTCTTCGGACATGGAACCAAGCTATAGGCTAGGCGCGGGCGGGTGCAAGCGTCCGCATGCCGCTGAGCCAGCAACCAAAAATTACATTTGACGGTGAAACAAAGCTGCCTGCCGCAACGTTAGCGGGGCACTTGTCGAAGGCCTGTCGCCTTTTCTTCAGGTGAGGAGAATAACTTTATGGAATTCCGCAATTTTGCGCCGCTGGGAGCCGCCCTTGCGTTCGCTCTCGCAACGCCCGCGCTGGCCCAGGAAACGAACGGCGTGGATTGGACCGGACCTTATGTCGGCGGGTCGTTCGGCTACACCTTCCAGAAGAAGGACGGTGGCGAGCATCTCCGCTTCGACGCCGACGGCGATGGAAATTATAACGACACCATTCGCACCACCACCGGTGCCAATGCTTTTTCGCCCGGCACGTGCGGCGGTGCGGCGCGCGGCGCGACACCGGCGCAGGGATGCGCGGGAGACAAGGACGCGATCGCGTGGATGGGCCATGTTGGTTATGACCGTCAGTTCGGCAGCATCGTCGCCGGTGTCGTCGCCGAAGCGGGTCAGGCCTTTGTCGACGACAAGGTAACCGAATATTCGACCACTCCGGCCTTCTATACGATGCGCCGAAAGATCGACTGGAACGCGAACCTGCGCGCCCGTCTCGGTTACACGACGCCGGGCGGCATCATGCCTTACATCACCGGCGGCCTGTCTTACGCGAAAGTGAAAAATAACTTCAGCACCAACAATGCGGCGAACAGCTTCACGGAGTTCAACCGTAGCGAAGACGCCTGGGGCTGGAACATGGGCGGCGGCGTCGAAGCGAAGGTGTCGCAGAACTTCTCGATCGGCGCACGGTATCTCTGGACCCGCTATAATGTCGACGACTACCGCGTCGATGTGGGTGCGGGCAGCGCGCCTGCGACCAATCCGTTCCGCATCACGCCTTCGGGCGGCGCGAGCATCAATCGCGGTGACAAGTTCGACACGCAGAGCGTGATGATCACCAGCAGCTACCGCTTCTGATCCAATAGAAAAGGCCGGTCTTTCGGACCGGCCTTTTTCTTTTCAAGCTGTCTACTTCGCTGTCAACGAACGCGCGGCCCACCGAAGGGCAGCGGCGGCGGCGGACGGCGGGTACCACGGGGCAACTGCGCCTGATAAGCGCGACCGCAATGTTCGACACAGTAGGGGAAGCCGGGGTTCACCGGTTCACCGCAAAAGTGGAAATCCGGTTCGCCCGGATGCCCCATCGGCCATTTGCAAATACGTTCGGTAAGATCGAGCAACGATGTCTTTCCCGCGATCTCCGCACTGGGCTTGGCCGGAACCAGGCGGCGCGGCGGCGCTGGCGGAATGGGAGCCTGCTGATCGCCGGGGCCCTGACGGAGGAAGCCGCCGGGGCCGACGGAAATAACGCGCGGCGGCGGAGGTGGGGGCGTATCGTCCGAAGCGCTGGCTGCCGGAGCGGCTGGCGTGGGCTGGGGGGCGGGGGCGCGGACGGGCGCAACGACAGGGGTCGCGGGCGCGGGCGCTGCGACCCGTACGACTTCCGGTTCATTCGCGGCCACGGGGGCCGGCTTGCGCGGTGCAGGAGCAGCCTTCTTGGGCGCTTCGTTCGCCTTGACGGGCGAAGGCCGCGATTGCAGCCCAAGGCGATGCGCCTTGCCGATGACGGCGTTGCGGCTCACTCCGCCCAGTTCGTCGGCGATCTGGCTGGCGGTCAGTCCGCGCTCCCACATCGTCTTGAGCTGGTCGATGCGCTCGTCGGTCCAGGACAATGAAAAACTCCTCACAATTCTTGATTGACGCCCTATATGGGAGCCACATGCCGCCGGTTCAAATCCTTGGACCTTGCCCCCTTGCAGCACAGCGAACCAGCCGATAGTCGATCCTCCCATGAACGACCAGCCCAAAATTGCCGCCGATCCGGCCATCTTCGCCGAACCCGGCGTACCGCAAATTCGCAACGTCAACTGGGCCGGGACCTGGGCGCTCTATCGCAAGGAGGTGCGCCGTTTCCTGAAGGTTCAACTCCAGACGGTATGGGCGCCCGCGATCACGACGCTCATGTTCCTGATCATCTTCATCGTAGCGTTGGGCGGCAGCGGACGGACGGTCAGCCTGCGTGGAGAGGCCGTGCCGTTTGCCGATTTCATCGCGCCGGGGCTGATCGTGATGGGCATGATCAACGCCTGCTTCGCCAATGCGAGCTTCTCGCTGATGGTAGGAAAGGTGCAAGGCACGCTGATCGACTATCTCATGCCGCCTATTTCGGTGGGCGAATTGCTGTTCGCACTGGTGGCGTCATCCGTCACGCGCGCTGTGTTTGTCGGTTTCGCGCTTTGGATCGCGATGGCCGCGTGGCCGGGCGTTCATGTCACGCCCGCACATCTTTGGGCAGTGCTCTGGTTCGGGTTGCTTGGCACCAGCTTCATCGCGTTCCTAGGCGTGCTGACGTCGATCTGGGCAGAGAAGTTCGACCATGGCGCAGCGGTCACCAACTTCGTGATCGGGCCGCTGGCGCTTCTGTCAGGCACTTTCTATTCGATCGACCGCCTCCCGCCCTTCTTTCAAGCGGTGAGCCACGCCAATCCCTTCTTCTACATTATTTCCGGCTTCCGATACGGGTTCGTCGCGGCGGCGGACACCAATGTCGCGGTGGGCAGCGCTGTGTTGCTGGGTCTTAACATCCTTCTGCTCGGCTTTTGCTACGGGCTTCTGAAACGCGGCTGGAAGATCAAGGCCTGATCGCTAAGCGAACGCGGCGAATACCGGCACCGCAACGCCCATGACCAGAAGGATCGCTGCCGCCATCAGCCAGTGACGAAGGTGGGGCGTTGCGTAACGGTCGGCTTCATCCTCCCATGGCCAGACGACAGAGGCACGATCTGGAGCGGAAGGGCGAGGCGGGATCATGGCGTACGCTCTATCATGGGCATTCAGCGGATAGTTACGTTTTTCTGCGATAGAGCGGGGCCGAAGCTCTCGATGAAGGAAGACCATGAAGATTGCGTTGGTGTTCGGTACGCGTCCCGAAGCGATCAAGATGTTTCCCGTCGTCCATGCCCTGCGTCGACATTCCGGTATCGACACGCGGGTGATCGTGACAGCGCAGCACCGGGGCCTGCTGGATCAGGTGCTGGAAATAGCGGGCATATCGCCTGACGTGGATCTGGACGTGATGCAGCCCAACCAAACGCTCGATGGCCTTACCGCTCGGCTCATCGTGGAGCTCGGTCGCGCATTCGACGATGAAAAACCCGACCGCATCCTCGTCCACGGCGACACGCTCACCACCATGGTTGCCAGCCTTGCTGCCTACTACCGCAAGATTCCCGTCGGGCATGTCGAAGCCGGATTGCGCAGCGGCGACATCCATCACCCTTGGCCCGAGGAGGTCAACCGCCGCGTCGTGGCCTGCATCGCCGATATGAATTTCGCGCCGACGCAGGCTGCCGCCGACGCGCTGCTCAACGAAGGGCGCGACGCCGCGAGCATCCATGTCACCGGTAACACGGTCATCGACGCGCTTCTCGCCACGCGCGACCGCGTGCGCGCGGAGCCGGCGCTGGCAAGCGGGCTAGATCCCCTGGCAGATCGGTTTTCCGACAAGCGGATCGTCGCCGTCACCAGCCACCGACGTGAGAATTTCGGCGGCGGGATGGAGGCGATTGCCCGATCCATAGCCGACATCGCCGCGCGCCCCGATGTGGCGGTTATCTTCCCGGTTCATCCCAATCCCAATGTCCGCCCGGTTATGGATGCGGTGCTGGGAGGAATCCCCAATGTCGCGATGATCGAGCCGCTCGACTATCCGCATTTCGTGCGCTTGCTCGATATGTCCAGCCTCGTCCTCACCGACAGCGGCGGCGTGCAGGAGGAAGCGCCTTCGCTCGGCAAGCCGGTGCTGGTAATGCGTGAGACGACTGAGCGGCCCGAAGGGATCGCGGCTGGCACCGCGAAGCTGGTTGGAACCGATCGGACCAGAATCGTGAGCGAGGTCTGCGGACTGCTGGACGATCAGCTCGCCTATGACGCCATGGCTCGCGCGCACAATCCCTTCGGCGACGGGCGGGCTGCGGCCCGGATCGCGGCGATTATCGCCAGCTAAGGGCGCGCTGCGTCGATCCCGCGTCCTCGTTTGCGGAATCTTCAGCATTTGAGCGCAGAAGAACGGGCAAATTCACAGCGCCCAGGATCGTCATGCCCGTCGACGCAAAGCAAAAAGTTTCTGTCATCGGTTTAGGCTATATCGGCCTTCCTACCGCCGCCCTCATCGCGCGGGGCGGAGCGCAGGTTGTCGGCGTCGATGTGTCGCCCCATGTGGTGGAAACGGTCAATTCCGGTCGTGTCCATATCGAGGAAGTCGATCTCGACGGATTGGTGCAGGGCGTGGTGGCACGTGGCAACCTGCGCGCCAGTCTGGCGGTGGAGGAAAGCGACGTTTTCATCATCGCCGTGCCGACCCCGGTGGCTGAGGACCGCGCGCCCGACATATCCTTCGTCCTTAAGGCTGCACGAACGGTCGCGCCCGTGCTGAAGGCCGGGGATACGGTGATCCTAGAATCCACTTCGCCCGTTGGCACGACCGAGGCGATGCGCGATCTCTTCGCGCAACTGCGCCCCGACTTGCGGATGCCGGGCAGCGGCGCTGCGGGCGATATCGCCATCGCCTATTGTCCCGAACGCGTGCTCCCCGGTCGTATCCTCGTCGAACTTATCGACAATGACCGCTGCATCGGCGGCATCACGCCGCGTTGCGCACGCAAGGCGCTGGGCTTCTACCGCCAGTTCGTGCGGGGGGCGTGCATCACGACCACAGCGCGCGCAGCTGAGATGGTCAAGCTCGTCGAAAACAGCTTTCGCGACGTGAACATCGCGTTCGCTAACGAACTGTCCATTATCGCTGAAAATATGGACATCGACGTGTGGGAGGTGATCCGCCTTGCCAATCGTCATCCACGCGTCAATATCCTCAATCCCGGCCCTGGCGTCGGTGGGCACTGCATTGCGGTTGATCCTTGGTTCATCGTGCATGGCGACCCCGACAATGCCCGCATCATCCGGACCGCGCGCGAGGTGAATGACGGCAAGACCGACTATGTCGTCGCCAAGGCATCCGACCTTGTCGACATGTTCCCTCATGAAAACGTCGCTTGCCTGGGCTTGGCATTCAAGGCGAATATCGACGATTTTCGCGAAAGCCCTGCAGTCAAGATTGCCGCTCGGTTGGCGCGCCGCTACGGTCGCCGCGTCAAGCTGGTGGAGCCATATGCGCAGGCCCTGCCCATGGAGTTCGCCGGAACGGGGGCGGAACTGACCGATCTCGATACGGCTCTGGAACAATGTGGCGTTTTCGTCATTCTTGTCGATCATGACATGTTCAAATCCGTTCCCGTCGACGAACGCGCCGACAAGGCGGTGTATGACACGCGCGGTATTTGGCCTGATCAGCCGCGCCGCGCACCATGGTCCGCGCCGGATCGTGTCGCGGTGTGACGACGGTGTAAGGGCATCGTCCTGCCGCGTCGAAGGTTGCTATGCCGGCGCGCTACGGTTAACCCGCCGCTTCGCAAGGGGCATTTCACGGCGGGAGCGCGGATGAAGCTCAAAATCGACACGGCTCTACGCATCGTACCTGTTGCGGCTGCGGTGCTGATGGGCGGCTGCGCCACGGTCGAGGATGCACCTCGCGGGGAGAGTGCCTATGCGCTCATCCCGCCGCCGTCCGCTTTGGGTATGGATTATCGCATCGCACCCGACGATGTCCTTCGGGTTCAGGTCTATCACGAACCCGATCTTTCGCTGGAGGATGCGCAGGTCAGTGCCGCCGGTATGTTGCGCCTTCCTTTGATAGGCGACGTCTCCGTCGCGGGGCTGACCGCCAGCGAGGCGAGCGACGTGATCGCGGGACGGCTCGGCGAGCGTTACCTCGTTTCGCCCCAGGTCAGCCTGTTCGTCAAAAAAGCGGTCGGGCGGCGTATCACGCTGGATGGCGAAGTGCGCGAGCCGGGACTTTACCCGCTTGAGGGGCGCATGACCCTGCTGCAGGCTGTCGCCCTTGGGAAGGGGCCGACACGGCTAGCCGGCCTGGACGATATCGTGATCGTCCGGCAGATGGACGGTCAGCGTTTGGCGGGACGTTTCGACCTCGGCGCCATTCGGCGGGGGGAGGCGCAGGACGTCGAAATCCTGCCGGGAGATCGGATCATTGTGGGGCTGTCACGTGCAAAGGCGATTTTGGGCGGTGCGCTGCTTGCAATTCCGGCACTCGCCACTGGCTTTATAGCGCTGGACGGACGATGAGGGGCGAGGACATCCTTCCCGTCCAAAGGGATCTTAACGCGACCGCATCGGGCTGGAACGTCCGCGTCGCGCGTGCCGTCGGTCGCGGCGGGATGGTGATCCGCCGCCATCGCATCATCCTGTTCGTCTCTCTGGCGCTTTGCCTTCTTGGTGGGGCGCTGCTCATATTGATGGCGACGCCCGATTATCGCGCGACCGCGTCCGTCGAGGTGCAGGACGTGCCTGCGGGCGCGGCGGGCGCAGGCACCAGCCAGCGCATGAACGCCAGCGATACCGAAACGCTCATGCAGACACAGTTGGAGGTGCTTCGCAGCCGAGCGCTGGCGGAGGATGTCGCGCGTGACCTGTCGCTGGTCGGCACGCCGACCTTTTTCGATGGCATGGGTGAGCAACGCCCCGATGCCGGAAAGGGCAGCCAGTCGCAGCGGCAGGTGGAGCAGGCTCGCGCCGTCGATCTTTTGCGCAGTCATCTGGAAGTCAAACTGCCGGGCAAGTCCCGCATCCTCGAAATCAGCTTCGTCAGTGCCAATCCCGTGCTGTCCGCGCGGGTCGCTAACAGTTATGCCGACAGCGTCATCCGCGCGGACCTCAAGCGCGGCTTCGATGCCGGGGTTCAGGCGCGTCGTTTTCTGCTCGGGGAACTGGATGGGGCACGGCGCGATCTGGAGCGCGCGGAGCGAGACCTGGCGACGTATGCCGCGCATAATGGCGGGCATATCGGACAAGACGGTTCGGACGGGCACTCCGCGCCTGAGGGGATAACCGCGGCGCGACTGGCCCAACTCAACGGCTTTCGCGCTCAGGCGACCGCTGACCGTATCGCCGCGCAGAAACGATGGGAAAGCGCGCGCGGTGCGAGCGCCGACAGTCTTCCCGAAGTCCTGAACAACGGCGCTATGCAGCAAATCCTTGCCGAACGTGCGCAAGCGCGGGCGCAGATCGCGCAGGAACGCCAATTCCGCAAGGACGCCCACCCCGAAATGCGTGAGGCTCGCGCCCGCCTGGCCGCGCTGGACGAGCAGGCGAACGCGATGGCAGCCACGATCCGCAGTTCGATGCGTGCGCAAGTGGACGTCGCGGTGCGCGGGGAACGGCAGATCGACCGCGAGATCGCCAAGATCGAGGAGCAGGCTCGGTCCGAACAGGGACGCGATGTCCAGCTGGGCATCATGGAGCGGTCGGTCGACACTTATCGAATGCTGCATGACAGCCTGCTCCAGCGCTATCGTGACATGGCGTCGCAGGCGGGCTTCCAGGCCGGTCGCATTCAACCGCTCGATCGTGCAGCGGTACCTGAACGCCCATTCTCGCCCAAAGTGGGAGAAACGCTGGCGCTCGCCGCGCTGACGGGCTTGATCCTCGGTCTGTTGCTGATCGGGGCGCGGCACTTGTTCGACG
Organism: Sphingobium sp.; assembly: GCF_003248505.1. Lineage (GTDB taxonomy): Bacteria > Pseudomonadota > Alphaproteobacteria > Sphingomonadales > Sphingomonadaceae > Sphingobium. The sequence continues at coordinate 1,367 of NZ_QFOA01000088.1, read as the reverse complement.
ATGCGGTCACGTCAGGTGATACGTTGAGCGAGCGTGTAGGACTGCCGCTCATCGGCGCGGTGCCGGTTACGGGTGACAATCCGCAGCCGCCCGAAATCTTTCGGCCTATCGCTGCTTCGTTGCAACTCGCGTCGGCGGACGGTCTCCCTCGATCCATTCTCGTCACCAGCGCGCAGGAAGGGGAGGGCAAATCGCTGACACTCCATGCCTTGGCGCTGGCGCTGGCGGGACTTGGTAAGCGCGTGCTGGTGGTCGACGGAGACATGCGACGCCCCGTCCAGCACAGGCTTTTCCGGCTCTCCGCTTCTTCGGGCATCAGTGAGGTTCTGACCGGCCAATCGACAGCCGAACAAGCGATTGTGGACACCGGGGTACCCGGCGTATCTCTCCTGCCTTGCGGGGCGGTACCTCCCAATCCGGCTGAGTTGCTTGCGACCGGCGCGTTCGATGCATTGCTGGCGGAAGTGCACGACCGTTACGATACTATTCTCATCGACGCGCCGCCGATCCTGGGTGTGACCGACGCGCTTCTTGTCAGCGCAAAAACGCAGGTGAGCCTGTTGGTGGTCGAATGGGGCCGCAATCATCATGGCGGCTTGCGAACGGCGGTCGAACGGCTACGGCGCGCCGGAGGAAGCATCGTCGGCGCGATCCTTACCAAACAGCAGGGACGTGCGCTCGACTATGATTATCATCGCGGCGGCTGATATCCGCTGCGAGGGTTGGGACAATGTCAGCCGGGCCTCAGGCGCGAGCCATGAGGTTTTCTACCAGTCCCTGGAACAGCCGCTGCCCGTCCGTACCGCCCTGCGCCGTTTCGATCACGCGTTCGGGATGCGGCATCATGCCCAGCACGTTGCCCGCTTCGTTGAGAATGCCCGCAATATTGCGAGCAGACCCGTTGATCGCCTGGGCGTAGCGCAGCGCGACGCAGCCTTCGCCTTCCAGCCGGTCCAACGTTTCGGCGTCGGCAAAATAATTGCCGTCGTGATGGGCCACAGGAAAGCTGATCGTTTCGCCCGCCTCGTAGCGGCCCGTAAAAGCGCTGCGCGCATTGTCGACGATCAAGCTGACATCGCGGCACACAAAATGGCCGCCGGCGTTCCGTAGCAGCGCTCCTGGCAAAAGACCGCTTTCCGTCAGTACCTGAAATCCGTTGCATATGCCGAGCACATAAGCGCCACGCTCGGCGGCGCGCGCGACGGCCTGCATCACCGGCGATCGCGCAGCCATCGCACCCGACCGCAGATAGTCGCCATAGGAAAATCCGCCCGGGACCCCGATCAGGTCGATATCGTCGGGCAGATCCGTATCGCGGTGCCACACCATTGCAGGTTTGGCACCGGTCGCGGTTTCGAATGCCACCG
>NZ_QFOA01000011.1 GCF_003248505.1 Sphingobium sp. | reverse complement strand
AGCCCCTGGAGCGCCATGACCTGCCGCCGGTCGAACGCGCGAACCATCAACGCGGCCTGCGGGAAGGCCTCGGCGACCGGTTCCAGTATCTTGCCGTCGAGCGTGGGATCGTCGATGCAGAAGGCGATGAGCCGCGCTTCGTCTCCGCCCGCCCGGCGGAGGAGGTCGATGCGCGTGCCGTCGCCATAATAGACCTTCATGTCGAAGCGGCCCGACAATTCGATCTGGGAAGGCTTCTTGTCGATCAGTACAACGCCGAAGCCATGGCCCATCAGCATCTGCGCCACGGTCTGGCCGAAACGGCCATAGCCCACGATAATGGCGCTGCCGCGTACGGCATCCTCCGGACCGGGCAGCCCGTCCTCGTCATGCGGACGCGCGAATTCGAAACGGCGGGCGAACAGCATCAGGAACGGGGTCGTCGCCATGGAGAAGGTGACGATGGCGCTGAACAGGCTGGCGGCTTGCGGTGCGATCAGCAGGGCGTTTTGCGCCTGCGCGAACAGCACGAACCCGAATTCGCCGCCCTGGCTCAGCAACAGGCCCGCACCGAACGCGGCCTGCCAATTCATGCCGAACAGGCGAGCGAGCCCGGTGATGAGTGCTGCCTTCGTCGCGACGAGGATCGCGGCCATCGACAACACGAAGAGGGGGTTCGCAGCCACGGTGCGCAGGTCGAGCACCATACCGACCGCAAGGAAGAAGAGGCCGAGCAAAATGGACCGGAACGGCTCCACATCCGCCTCGATCTCATGCCGGTAAGGCGAATCGGCCAGCATCACGCCCGCGACGAATGCACCGAGCGCGGTGGATAGATGCAGCGCGTGCATCAGCGCGGCTGCGGCGAGCACGGTGAACAGCCCCACCGCCACGAACAACTCCCGCTCCCCCATGCGGCCGATCAGCGCCAGTACGGGCCGCAGGATGAAACGTCCGGCAAAGACGAGACCTGCGATTGCAGCAACGGTGTAGCCCGCCATCACCCATCCCGGCGGCCCCGCCGCGTCGGCAGGGTTGCGGGAAAGCGCAGCGACGATGGTAATCAGCGGAACGATCGACAGATCCTGGAACAGCAGGATCGAGAAGACCTTCTCGCCGAAGGGCGAGTTGATTCGCCCGCTGGACTTAAGGCCCGGCAATACCTGCGCGGTCGACGACAGGGCGAGCGGGAGGCCAAGCGCAAGGGCTGCGCCCCAACTGAACCCGGTGAAGAGAAAGATGATCGCCGCCAAAGTGCAACCGCACAGCACGACCTGCGCCAGCCCGAGCGCGAAAATGTCGCGCTTCAACCGCCACAGTCGGGCCGGGTGAAGTTCAAGGCCGACGAGGAACAGCAGCAGGACGATGCCGATTTCGGCAATGGCCATTTTCGATTCGCCGCCGCCGACAAGGCCCAGACCCTGAGGCCCGACCAGCGCGCCCGCGACCAGATAGCCCAGCACCGCGCCAAGGCCGAAGCGGCGGAAAAGCATGACGAACGCGACCGCCGCGCCCAGAAGGATGACGCCTTCCGAAAGCAGAATGTCGGTTGCGCTGGCGGTCGCTTCCATCAGGCGTCGGCCATACGAGCGGCGTCGGCCACTGCCTCGAACCCCAGCCGGATAGAGGCGTGACGGGCGGGATAGCCGCGCGCGGGCGCCAGAACGGCAAGGCCCGGCCAGAAATCGAGATCGTCGCTGTCGCCGGCCAGATAGGCGGTCAGACTGTCGCGGGCCTGCTCCAGTTCCTGCGCGCTCATGCCGATGGCCTGTGCCGCCATGAGCGCGGCCGAAGCCTGTCCCAGTGCGCACGCCTTCACGTCCAGCCCAAGCTCTGTCAGCCGCCCCCCGACCATCCGTACATCCGCCGTCACGCGCGATCCGCAGGTAACCGACCGCTTTTCGACGCTGGCCTGCGGGTCGGCGAGGCGCGCATGATGCGGGATGCTCGCGGCCAGCCGCAATATGTCCTTGTTGTAGAGGGGGGCGCTCATCCCAAGCCATGTAGGGGAGGAAGCGCGCCGGGTGAAGGCGCTGATGGGTGGGAGAACGAAATAAGCCGCACGATCCTTGTTTCGCGAAGGGTGGCGGCCTATCGCGCGGGGATGAGGATATTGGTCGATGCCGACGCCTGCCCGGTGAAGGACGAAATCTACAAGGTGGCGTGGCGGCACGACGTTGCGGTCACCATCGTCAGCAACAGCCCGATCCGCATACCCGCGCATCCGCTGATCGAGCGGGTGGTGGTGAGCGATGGCTTCGACGCGGCGGACGACTGGATCGCAGAGCGGGCCGATGGCCGGAGCATCTGCGTCACCGCCGATATTCTTCTCGCCGACCGGTGCCTGAAGGCAGGAGCGGCCGTGATCGCACCCAACGGCAAGCCCTTCACCACCAGTTCCATCGGCGCGGCGGTCGCCACGCGCGCGATCATGGCTGACCTGCGGGCGGGGGCGGTCGGCGATCCGGTGGGCGGGCCGGCACCCTTTTCCAAAGCGGATCGATCCCGTTTCCTGTCGGTGCTGGACGAGGCGCTGGTTCGTCTGAAGCGGGCGCACTGATGGCGCATTATGACGCGATCGTCCTGGGCGCGGGGGCTGCGGGCATGATGTGCGCGGCGATAGCCGGACAACGAGGTAGACAGCTGTTGCTGGTCGATCACGCCGACGCGCCGGGGAAGAAAATTCTGATTTCCGGGGGCGGGCGGTGCAACTTCACCAATATCCACACCGCCGCCGACCGGTATCTTTCCGCCAATCCGCATTTCGCCAAGTCGGCGCTCGGGCGCTATACCGCTGCCGATTTCATTTCGTTAGTGGAACGATACTGCATCGCGTGGCATGAAAAGACGCTTGGCCAGCTGTTTTGCGACGGGTCGGCGCGCCAGATCGTCGCGATGCTGGAGGAAGAGTGCGCCAGGGGCGGCGTCATCATGGCGCTCGGGCAAGCTGTCGGTGGGATCGATCATGCGGACGGCCTTTACCGGGTGCAGGTCGGCGATATCGTCCATAGCGCACCCGCGCTGGTGCTGGCGACAGGGGGGCCATCCATTCCCAAGATGGGCGCGACCGGCTTCGCCTATGACGTGGCGCGCCGGTTCGGGCTTTCCGTGGTGCAACCGCGCCCGGCGCTCGTGCCCCTGACGCTCGGGCCGGACGAACAGTTGTTTCAGTCGCTGGCGGGCGTCTCGACTCCGGTGGAGGTGCGCTGGGCCAAGACGCGGTTCCGGGAAGCGGCACTTTTCACCCATCGCGGGCTGTCCGGCCCGGCTATGCTCCAAATCAGTTCCTACTGGCAGCATCGCACGCCGGTGCATGTCGATTTCCTGCCCGACCGACGGGGGGACTGGCTGGTCGAGGAGAAGCGCGCACGCCCTCGCGCGACACTCCGCCGCATATTGAGCGAAGCGCTGCCGGAACGGCTGGCCGATGCATTGATCGGGCGGCTGGCGGTGGAGGGCGAGCTTGGCGCGCTGAGCGACAAGGTGGTGCGACAGGCGAGCGGGCGGCTTGGCGACTGGGCGTTTCTGCCGTCCGGGACCGAAGGCTATGCCAAGGCGGAAGTGACGGTCGGCGGCATCGCCACCGCCCATCTTTCGTCGCGCACCATGGAGGCCGCGAAGGTGCCGGGGCTGTACGCCATCGGCGAGGCGGTGGATGTGACCGGATGGCTGGGCGGCTATAACTTCCAGTGGGCCTGGTCGAGCGGATGGGCCGCCGGAGAGGCGCTCTGACTATCCCTCGGTTTCGGGCGTAGGCGTCAGTGCACCTGCGCCCGCGCCGCCGCGATGCTCGCCTGCAAATGGCCGCAGCGGAAGGGCTTCGACAGGCGGACGATGTCCGGTGCGACGAGGTCGATGCCCTGATAGCCCGAGATGATGAGCAGCGCGACATCGGGATGGTCGACCCGCACGCGCAGCGCCAGTTCGACCCCGCTCATCCCCGGCATCACATGATCGGTGACGAGAATGTCGGGTTGCAACCCTTCTTCCATCATGCTGAGCGCCAGTTCGGCATGGTCGACATCGACGACATCGTAACCGATGTCGGCCAGCATTTCCCGCGTGGCATGGCGCACCAGTGCGTTGTCGTCCACCAGCAGCACCTTGCCCTGCGCGCCTCGCTCGGCGTCGGGGGGCGATCCTTCGTCCGTCGCATGGGCTTTGCGCTGTTCGACGGGCAGCCACATCTGGACCTGCGTCCCCAGGCCGATCTCGCTTTCGATTTCCAGCGCGCCCCCCAGTTGGCCGACGAGACCGTGCGCCATGGAGAGGCCGAGGCCGGTGCCCTGACCGCTCGGTTTGGTGGTAAAGAATGGCTCCATGGCCGCTGCCCTCACTTTCTCGCTCATCCCTGTGCCGGTGTCCGAGACCGTCAGGCGGACATAGCGGCGACGCGCAAGGCCGGAGGGCAGGTTGGACGCCCGCACCGCCGCCGCGATCGTCAGCCTGCCGCCATCGGGCATCGCATCGCGGCTGTTCACCGCCAGATTGAGTATCGCCAGTTCCAGCTGGTGCGCGTCGGCACGAACCGGCGGTAGGTCGGCGGGCACTTCGATAGCGAGGTCGATGGGCTGGCCCAGCGTGTTGGCCAGCAGACTTTCCATCCCGGTCAGCAACGCGTGCAGGTCCACGGCGGTCGGCTGAAGCGGTTGACGGCGCGCGAAGGCGAGCAGCCGCTGCACCAGCGTTTGCGCCGCTTCCGCAGCCTGCATCGCCATGCCTGCCGTATTGCGCGCCGCGCCGGGCGAGCGACCTGACAGGATAAGGTCCAGCCCCCCCATGATCGGCGTCAGCAGATTGTTGAAATCATGCGCGACATGCCCGGTCAACTGGCCCAGCACCTCCATCTTCTGCAACTGGCGCAAGGCGTCCTGCGAACGATGTAGCTCATTCGTCCGCTCCCGCACGCGCTCGTCCAGTTGCGCGTTCAGAGCCTCCAGCGAGGCGAAGAGCCTGCCATTTTCCAGAGCCGTGCTCGCGGCGCGCGCCAGAGCTTCCAGCAGCGATATCTGATTGTCGGTCGGCATTCCCGGTTCGGACCAATAGGCACCGACCGCCGCGATGGATTCGGGGCGACCGATAGGCACCATGATCATGCTGCGCACGTAGGTCCGGCGATAGGCGTCGACGGGCACGCGCGGATCGGTCAGCACATCGGGGATGACGACCGTTTGCTGGTGCGACATCGCCCAACCCGAAACGCAGCGACCGATGGGAAAATATTCTCCGGCCCACAGAGGCTCGGCCGAATCCTCCGCGACATAATGGCATCGATCGTCGTCGCGGAGCACGATGGCGATTCCGTCCGCCCCCACCGCCCGCCGGGTAAATGCGCGCAACACCGATGTGACGGCGTCCATGGAGCGCGCACCGGCAAGCGCTTCCATCGCTTCGGCAGCTAGGCTCCAGCGTGCCGCGAGTGCCTTATGCTCCGATCCGTAATCGCTTCGGACTTTGCCACCCATCGCGCGCCATTCTCCTCTCCCGCCGGAAGCGAGATGAAGAGTATAGCATTGAAATTGCGTCCAAGTCCAAAGCCGATGCGACGCGATTGCTCCACTTTAGTCGAAAATCGTCCTTAAGAGGATAGCAACCGCGATAAGGCCCTAGCGGGGCGGGGGCTCCTGATCGTCGGGGGACGGTCCGGCGTCGCGAACGGCGGGTACGCCGGGAGACGGCACGGACGGCACTTCGATGGGTATGCGCAGTTGGTTGGGGCCGATATTGACGGTCATGCCGTCCTGATCGACGCCCATTCCGACATTGCCTGCGCCGGCCTCCACCGCGACATTGGCGATCGCGTTGACGAGGTCGGGATCCTGCTCCGCATCGGACGTGTTCTCGACCGGCTCGTTGATCGCCCCAGCCATGAAATTGCGCCAGATGCGAGCAGGCACGCCGCCGCCCGCCGCGCCGCCGGGCAGGGGGGCGTTGTCGTCGTTGCCGATCCACACCGCCGTGACCAGTCCGCCCGCATAGCCCACGAAGATCGCGTCGCGGCTATCCTGTGTCGTCCCTGTCTTGCCGAATGTGCTGGTGTGCAGCGCCGCCGCGCTTCCGGTCCCGCGATTGGCGGCGGACGACAGCAGGTCGCGGATCATTTCCAGCTGGTCGTCGCTGAAATGGCGCTGACGCTGCATCAGCTTTTCGAACCAGCCCTGCTCTTCGGGCGGCAGACCGTGGGCAACGACGGGATAGGCGCCCGCCGCCACCGCAGCATAGGCCTCCGCCAATTCCACCAGCGGCATTTCGGAGGTGCCGAGCGCAAGACTGAGGTCTTCGGTGAGCGGAGCCGTGACACCCAGATCGCGCGCCACCTTGATCACATTGTCGACCCCGACTTTCTGTGTCAGGCGGACGGCCGCGACATTGCTGGATGCCGCGAACGCCTGGCGCAGCGTGATGCGACCCCGATATTTGCCGCCGTGGTTGGCGGGTCGATAGGTGCCGGTGGTGATCGGCGTGTCGTCGATCATGTCGTCTGGCGTCATGCCCGCGCGAAACGCCGCGAGATAGACGAACAGCTTAAAGGTCGATCCGGGCTGACGCCTGGCCTGCACCGCGCGATTAAAGCTGCTCTTTGCGTAATTCCGGCCGCCGACCATGGCGACGACGCTGCCGTCGGGCTTCATCGCGACGAGCGCTGCCTGCGCGCTGCCCAGCGGGGCACGGCGAATGGCCGCTTCGGCAAGGCGCTGGACGCGCCAGTCGAGCGTGGTCGCGATCTCCTGCTCACCGTAGACGGCGCCCGCCCGGTCGCGCGCCTGCGGCAGTACCCAGTCAGCGAAGTAGGTGCCGCTGGTAGGGTCGGCCTCGTCATGCACGTTGAGGCGAGCGGGGGGCAGGGCGTTGCGTTCCCGCTGCGAAAGATAGCCCGCGTCGACCATCGCCTGTGTCACCAGCGCGGCGCGCGCACGCGCGCCCTTAAGATTCGTGGTGGGGGCAAGGCGCGACGGGGCTTTCAACAAGCCCGCCAGCATCGCCGCCTGCGGGATGGTAAGGCGGTCGGGCGACCGATTGAAATAGTGACGCGCGGCTGCGCGCAGGCCGTAGACATTGTCGCCGAAATAGACGTTGGAGAGATAGCGCTCCATGATCTGGTCCTTGGTCAGCCAGACCTCCAGCCAGACGGCGATCATCGCCTCGCGCGCCTTGCGCCCGAAGGTGCGGTCGCTCGACAGGAACACGCCTTTCGCCAGTTGCTGCGTGATGGTGCTGCCGCCCTGCGATGCGCCGTCGGACCACAGATTGTGCCACATCGCCCGCGCGATCCCGCGCGGGTCGACGCCCCAGTGGCTCTGGAAGCGACGGTCCTCGATCGCCATGAAGGCCTGCGGCACATGGGCGGGGAGTTCGGCCATGGTGACGGGTCGGTCGATCGCCGCCCCGCGCCGGGCGATCAGGTGACCGTCCGCGGACATGAGGCTGATGGCGGGGGGCGCGATGGGCTTGAGCGAGCGGGACAGGGGCGCCGTCACCGCAAGCCATGCGACGAGGATCATGAGCAGCGCCAGCATTGCCGCGACGATCCAGCCGAGAATCCTGACCCTTTTGCGCCAGGGTGTAGGCGGCGCGAACGCGCTCGGCGGCCCCTCCCCAAAGGCACGGGGCGGGGGAAGCGGTTCGGTCTGGTGCGAGTCGGCCATATGTTCCGTCATGCTGTATTGCTCAAACCATACAGTCAAGCACTGTCCCGCGCCGGGACAGCGGCATTTTTCCCCGGAATAGCAGTGGGCTGAATGGTAAAGAATGCGTTAACAGCTTTGTCATGCGAAACAGACCGCTCGTCCTCACCACCGAATCGGCCCGCCACCCTTTCCGCCAGCGGCTGCCCGCCCACGTCCTGCGCGTGGCCGAAGCGCCGGTTGCGAAGAAGCGGGTGGACGACGATCAGGATTGGAAATTGTTCGCGCTAAGCTTCTGCGCTTTCTTTACGGCGTTCTACAGCTTCATTTCCTAAAGCGCCGGATTGTCGCAGATCGGCCCGTCGCAGGCCTTGTGCAGCTTCCACGCCATCGCGGCGCAAGGAAGCGAAAGGACGGCGACGAGAAGCAATTGCATCACGACGGACATGCCCGCGATGCTAAGACCGATGGCGCACAGCGATCCTGCAACCATCGCGCCTGAATTGACGATGTTGTTGGCCGCCACCGTCCGCGCCGCCTCGCATTTTTCGACCGTGGTCGTGAGGAAGGCGTAGAGCGGTACGACGAACATGCCGCCGAACGTCGCGACGCCGAGCAGGCAGAGCGACAGCGGCACCGCCAGCGGATGGGCCATGAAGTCGCCTAGCGAGAACATCTGTCCCGGCGGCGCGGGCGTCCACAGGTCGCACACGATGTGGAAGGCGACGATGCACAGACCCATGCCGATAACCGACGCAGGCGCGTATTTCGCGGATACATGGCCCTGGAGCAGCCGGTTGATGGCAATCGATCCGATCGCGATGCCGATCGAGAAGATCGCAAGGAAAAGACTCGCGACCGGCTTGTCGGCGGTCAGCACATTCTTCACCAGCGGCGGGAACTGGATGAACAGGATCGATCCCACCGCCCAGAACAGGCTGATCGACATGATGGCCAGGAAGAGGCGGCGAATGTGCATCGTCCCCTTCACCAGTGCGATGGACGACCGCACGATGTGGAAGTCGATGGCCTGCGACTCCAGCATCGAGGGCGCAGGGGGCACCTGACGCCCGGCGACATAGCCGACAGCAGCGGTGATCACGATACCGACCGCCGCCACCTGAACCGGGATGATCCCGGCGAGAATCGTGCCGGCAAGGATCGCGATATAGGTGCCCGCCTCGACGAGGCCGGTGCCGCCCAGCACTTCGTCATCGTGCAGATGCTGGGGCAGGATCGCATATTTGATGGGGCCGAAGAACGTCGAATGAATGCCCATGGCAAACAGCGCGGCGAGCAGCAGCGGGATCGCCAGCGTATGTACGGCCACTCCGCTCCAGATGAAGGCGAGGCCGGTCGCGCCGACGATCATGATGAGGATTTCGGCGGCCTTCACCCAGCGGATGATCTTCGCCTTGTCCCGTTGGTCGGCGAGCTGGCCGGACAGCGCCGACAACAGAAAGAAGGGCAGGATGAACAGACCCGTCGCCAGCGCGGAAAACCAGGTTTCGGACCTTTCATCGTTATACACCTGATAGACGACGAACAGCACCATCGCATTCTTGAACAGATTGTCGTTGAATGCGCCCAGCAGCTGGGTGACGAATAAGGGCAGGAAACGGCGCTTGTTCAGGAGCCTGAGAGAGGCTTGCATGGATAGGGGGGTCTTCTTTTCCGTGGCCGACCGGGGCGGGGTCTAGCCGGTGGCGGCGTCTGTGTCCAATGCGAAGCGGCAACGCTGCCGATGGCGGGCGCTTGTGCGACGCCCCGGACTGTGGCAGTCGGCGGCGATGCTGACGCTGCCCAATTTGCTGACGCTTTCGCGTATCCTGACGGTCCCCCTGCTCGTGGCGCTGCTGTGGCCGGACGAAGTGGCCGGGGTGGGGCAGGGCGCGCGCTGGATCACCGGCTATACGCTCGCGTTCGGACTTTACTGCCTGATGGGCATCACCGACTATTTCGACGGCTATCTGGCGCGGGCGCAGGGGACGGTGTCGAAACTCGGCGTCTTCCTCGATCCCATCGCCGACAAGATCATGGTCGGCGCGGTCATCCTGATGCTGGCGGCGACGCGAGACATAGCGGGCGTCCACCTCATCGCCGCGATGATCATCCTGCTGCGGGAAATCGCGGTGTCGGGCCTGCGGGAATTCCTGGCCGGGCTACAGGTGTCGGTGCCGGTGTCGCGCCTCGCCAAATGGAAGACCACGTTCCAGATCGTGGCGCTCGGCGCCCTGATCCTTGCCGGCGCGGTGCCGCAATTCCCGTTCGTGCAGATGGTCGGCATCGTCGCGCTGTGGGCGGCGGCGATCCTGACGCTGGTGACCGGATGGGATTATCTGCGCGTCGGCATAAGGCACATGGATTGAGCGGGATGTTGACGATCGTCTACTTCGCGTGGGTGCGCGAAGCCGTGGGCCGGGACGAGGAACAGGTGGAACGGCCCGCGCCTGGCACGACCGTCGCCGATATCGTGACGATGCTGGCGGCGCGGGGCGGGGGCCACGCCGAAGCGCTAGGCGATGCAGCGCGGTTGCGCGCGGCGCTGGACCAGCGCTTCGTCGGCATGGATGCGCCCATCGGCGACGCGCGCGAACTGGCGATTTTTCCCCCGGTGACAGGCGGATGAAACGGATCGCGATCCAGTCGCAGGATTTCGATATCGCGGCAGAATTGGCGGCGCTCGAAGCATTGGGCGGCGGCGGCGTCGCGAGCTTTACCGGCGTGGTGCGGGGCGGCGGCGGGCTCGTCGCGCTCGAACTCGAACATTATCCGGCAATGACGCAGGCGCAGGTGCAGCGCATCGTCGACGACGCCGTTGCGCGCTGGCCGCTTCTGGGTGTGAGCGTCATCCACCGCTTCGGGCGGCTGGAACCGGGCGCACGTATCGTTTTTGTCGGGACCGCGTCGCGGCATCGCGCGGCGGCGCTCGAAAGCTGCGCGTTCCTGATCGACTGGCTCAAGAGCCATGCGCCTTTCTGGAAGAAGGAGCATTTCGGCGGAGGCGCAACCGCATGGGTCGAACCGCGCGTCGAGGACGATGCCAGGGCGCGCGAATGGGATCGCGGCTGACAACGCCTATCATAGGAACGGTCTAAGCGGCGTCGGGCAGGCGGCAACTGGTCGCGGCCGCATCGCGCAAAATCTCCGCCAGCAAGCGGAATTCCTTTTCGCGCGGGCTGTTCCTGCGCCACACCAGCGCGATGTCGCGCCACGAGCGCTCCGATTGCAGAGGGCGCGCGGCAATCCGGGTATGCTCCAATATGCCGCCCGCTATCGCCATTTCCGGGATCATCGTGACGCCGAGGCCGTTGTCTACCATCTGGATCAGCGTGTGCAACGACGTGCCCATCATCGTCGCGCTTGCCCGCAGATCGGGCCGGTTGCAGGCGGCGAGCGCATGGTCCTTCAGGCAATGCCCGTCCTCCAGCAGCAGCAGCTTGCTTTCGTCGATCATGTCCGGCCCGATCCATTCGGGAGGATCGACCGGCTCGTCATGGGGGAAGGCGACGTAGAGGCGGTCCTGGAAGAGAATTTCGCTGTCCAGTTCGCCGGTGGGGAAGGGCAGCGCCAGCAGCACGCAATCGACATTGCCGTGACGCAGCGATTCGACCGCGGCCTGAGTCACTTCCTCGCGCAGATAGAGCTTGAGTTCGGGCCGGTCGGCGCGAAGCCGGGGCAGCAGGCGCGGCAGTAGGAAGGGCGCGATGGTGGGAATGACGCTCATGCGCAATTCGCCGGTCAGGGGCTTGCCGGACGCTTCGGCAATCGCCGCCAGTTCCTCCGCTTCGCGCAGCACCCGATGCGCCTTCTCCACGATGCGGTCGCCGAGCGCGGTGAAGCGCACGACACGCCGCGTCCGTTCGACCAGCGTGATGCCAATCAGCGATTCCAGTTCGCGGATGCCTGCGGACAAGGTGGATTGAGTGACGAAACAACTGTCCGCCGCCTTGCCGAAATGCCCCTGTTCCTTCAGCGCCACTAGATATTGGAGCTGTTTGAGCGTCGGCAGGTAACTGGACATTTATCGGCTTCCTCGATCAACGCGGCGCACATAAGCGTCCGTTTCGATTCATCCAAGCCATTTGACGACACCGAACAGCGATGTCGCGGTCAGGATGACGCCCACCGCCGTGAAAAGCACGCGCGGGGCCATATGGCGCGCCAGCATCGCGCCGAAGGGCGCGGCGATGACGCCGCCGATCAGCAGGCCGACGGTGTATGTCGTAAAGCTTTCCCAGCCCAGATGAATCAGGAAGGCGAGGCTGATCGAACTGGTGAGGAAGAATTCGACGGTGTTGACAGTGCCGATGGTGTGGCGCGGACTCGATCCCTGAAGCAGCAGGTTCGACGTGACGATCGGCCCCCATCCGCCGCCGCCCGTCGCGTCCAGAAAGCCGCCCGCGACGCCCAGCGGCGCGACCAGTCGGGGGTCCCGCTGCTTGGGCGGCAGGTGGAAACCGCGCCACAACAGATAGAGGCCGATCGCCGTCAGGTAGAGGAGGATGAAAGGCTTGATGACCGATCCGTCGATATTGGAAAGGACATAGGCCCCCGTCACGCCCCCGACCACGCCGGGGATGATGAGCCGCGCGAACAGTTTCCAGTCCACATTGCGATGCAGGATGTGGCTGATCGCGGACACGCCGGTGGTGAAGGTTTCGGCCAGATGGACGCTCGCTGACGCGCGGTTCGGCGGCACGCCCATGGTGAGCAGCAGCGTGCTGGAAATGACGCCGAATGCCATGCCGAGCGCTCCGTCGATCACCTGCGCCCCGAAGCCGATAAGGATAAACGGCCAGAGATCGTCGAAATTCGCCAAGAACATGTCGATCATCCGGCACCCTTCTTCATATTTGTCTATCGCATTGATAGGGAAGGCCACGATGAGCAAGCAACCCTTATTTGTGGGCGGAAAAGCCCGGATTTCGCTTCGTCTGGAATATAAGGCGAAGCTCCCTTATATGGATCGCTCATAAACGGTCTGGACTTCAGGGATGATCCGCAACCTTATTACGTATCTGGATTCGGTCAAAAGCCGCGATCCCGCCCCGCGTTCCCGCGCGGAGATTCTTCTGTATCCGGGCGTCTGGTCGCTGGCCTTTCATCGCGTGGCGCATCGGTTGTACCGCGCGCGGCTCTTTTTTCTGGCGCGGGTGGTCAACCACGCCTCTCGGTTCCTGACGGGCAACGACATTCATCCCGGCGCACGGATCGGCAAGCGTTTCTTCATCGACCACGGCTTTACCGTGATCGGGGAGACGGCGGAAATCGGCGACGACGTGACGCTGTACCAGAACGTTACGCTGGGCGGCACCGATCCGGCAAACGGCATTGCGGGAAAGCGCCACCCCACGCTGCACGATGGCGTGATCGTGGGGTCGGGCGCGCAGGTCCTGGGCCCGATCCAGGTCGGCGCGCGGGCGCGCGTGGGCGCAAACGCGGTGGTGACCAAGGATGTAGCGGAAGGCGCAACGATGGTCGGCATCCCGGCGCGCGCCATGCTGGTCGACGTGACGGCCTACCAGCGCGACTTCGTGCCTTATGGAACGCCCTGTTCGGATTGTTTCGACCCGGAAAAGCAGAAGCTGGAACTGCTCCAGTGCGAGGTCGAGCGGTTGCAGGCGCGCCTGTCCGAACTCATGGCGGAGCGGCGCGGGAGCGCGCCGTCCGGCCATGAACCGATGCCGATGAGGGAGCATGGCCTGCGCTGATGAACAATGTCACCCCGTTTCCCCGCCACGGTGCCGGTCAGGTCGGGTTCGACCGGTTGGAGTTGCAGCGTATCCTCGACCTGTACGGCCGCATGGTGGCGGCGGGTCACTGGCGGGACTATGCGATGGACATGGGGCGGGAGGCTGCCGTGTTCTCCGCCTTTCGCCGCACCGCCGAGCGTCCCGAATATCGCATCGAGAAGCGCCCGTCGCTGCGGCATCGGCAGGGCATGTGGGCGCTCGTGGGTGAGAGCGGTCAGGTGTTGAAACGCGGGCAGGAGCTTCAAGGCGTGCTGGCGCCCGTCGAACGCAAACTGCTGCGCATCGTCGAGGACTGACTCGCAGCAGTCGTCGTTAGCGGAATCAGGCGACGGCCCGGTCGAGATACGGCAGGCGTGCCGATATGCTTTCGGGGAGGCTGTGCACCACCATCGCCCGCGCATTGTGCCAGAGCGCCGACAGCAGCAGCAGCGCCGATCCGATCACCAGCGCCGTCAGCGCCCACGACAGTTCCACCGCGCCTGCATGACGAAACAGTGCATAGAGCGCATAAAGCACGTAGGCGAGGCTCGACACCAGCAACGCGCGCCGGTCTATCGCGAGCGCAACGACGCCGAACGCAACATAGAGCGCGATCACCATCAGCGCGCGACCGCCGCCGATCTCGCCGCCGTCCAGCACGCCCAGCAGATGAAACAGCGAATGCGCGATCATGGGCGCTGCGGCCAGATGCAGCCAGAATGCGACGTCGGAGCGGCGCGTCAAACGCGCGCGGTCGCTCATGTCCCACCACATGGCGAACGCGAACAGCGCGATGCCCGCCGCAAGTATCAGGAGGAACGGCAAGGGGGCGAACCCCGGCGCGGCCGCCATGACGAGGCCACCGACCACGCCGGCCGCCGCCGCCGATCCCGCCGCGACGGTGATAGGCACCATGAACCGTCGCCAGTGCAGCCACGCGGCAAGGGCGCAGCACGCGGCGACCGCCGATGCGATCAGCGACGCGATGCTGTCCCCGACATCGGGCGCGATCTGCGCGACGATTGCGATCAGGGCCAGCGCAACGCCTCCCACAAATCCCGCCAGCAGCAGGATGGAGGGCAGTGCCATCCGTCGTCTGCGCGTAAAATATTCGGCCAACCCCCAACTCGCCGCCGCGACCAGAACGCCCGACATGAAGGCGGGCTGGCGATCGGCAATGCCGAATCGCAGGCTGTTGCCCAGCCACCCCAGCGCGACCAGCAGGATGATCCCCGCGATCGACACGAAGATGTCGTTGAAGCCGGTCAGCAGGCGGAACTGCTCCTCGTCCACCAGCGGGCTCGCCCGCAGGCGCGCCACATGATCGCGCAGAGCCTGTGCCGCCTGCGCCGGGATCGCGCCCGCCGCTACGGCATCCTGCAAGTCGCTTTCGCTATACATTCATCCTCCACCCCGGACTTCGTTCAGCCGGCAAGATAGCAGTGGTGTGTTGCCATATCAATACAGTTGAAATTACCGCTTTTCGGGCGCTTTGACTGATGTTAGCGCCGCGTCGAACAGGAGAGGAAAGCATCGTCATGACCCTGCCGTCGCTGTTGAAGGATCGTCTGGCCCTGCCGCTCATCGGCTCACCGATGTTCATCATTTCGCAGCCGGAACTGGTGATCGCGCAATGCCGGGCAGGCGTGGTCGGTTCTTTCCCCTCGCTCAACGCCCGGCCTTCGGGTGTCTTCGAACAATGGCTGCAACGGCTCCAGTCGGAATTGACCGATGCCGATGCGCCCTTCGCGGTCAACCTCATCGTCCATCGGTCCAATCCCCGGCTGGAAGAGGATCTGAAGCTTTGCGTCCAGTATCGCGTGCCCATCGTCATCACCTCGCTCGGTGCGCGGGAGGATGTGAACGAGGCAGTGCACAGCTATGGCGGGATCGTGCTGCATGACGTCATCGACGACCGTTTCGCGCGCAAGGCGATCGAGAAGGGGGCCGATGGCCTCATCGCGGTAGCAGCCGGGGCGGGCGGGCATGCGGGCACTCTGTCGCCCTTCGCGCTGGTGCAGGAGATCCGCCGGTGGTTCGACGGCCCGCTCGCGCTGTCGGGCTCCATCGCGACCGGGCGCGCCATCGCGGCGGCGCAGATGATGGGCGCGGACCTTGCCTATATGGGGTCGCCGTTCATTGCGACAGTCGAAGCCAATGCCGACGCGGGTTACAAGCGAATGATCGTGGACAGCCATGCCGACGATATTCTCTATTCCGATGTCTTCACCGGTGTTCATGGCAATTATCTGCGCCCCAGTATCGTCGCGGCGGGGCTCGATCCCGATCATCTGCCTGAAGCGAAGGACATGGATTTCGCCAGCATGACCGGCGGCGACAAGAAGGCGTGGCGCGACGTGTGGGGCTGCGGGCAGGGCATCGGCGTGATCGACCAAGTGCAGCCCGCCGCCGATTTCATCGCCGACCTCAAAAAAGACTATGCGGCGGCCATCGCCGGTCTAGGCGCGCAGAAAATCGCCTAGCTCAGCGATGAAGCGGTCGAACTGGTCGTGGTGCAGCCAATGGCCGGCATCGGCGAACTCGACCAGCTTCGCATCCTGGAAATGCGCCATGCGTCCGTCGCTCGCCGGGTTTGACGCCCAGCTGTTGGCGCCGAGGCACAACAGGGTGGGGCAGGTCACGCGCGACCAGAATTCCGGCAGCTGTTCGTCGACTTTCTCCTGCGGCGGCATGACGCTGAGGCAGGGGTCGAACTTCCAGCTATAGCTTCCGTCCTCGTTGCGGTTGACGCCATGGTTGGTGAGGTGCAGCGCCTGTTCCAGGGTTAGCTGCTCGTTGCGTTCCTGCATCCGGCCCACTGCCGCCTCGATGGTGGGGTAACAGCGAGCGACACGTCCGGCCTTCCGGCGGCGTTCGGCGATCCAGCCGGCCCAGCGTTCGGGCGCGGGCTTGTCGGCCTTTTCCCGCATGGCGGCAGGCGACATCCCCAGCCCCTCTATCGCGACGAGGCGCCGCACCTTATCGGGGAACAGCCCTGCATAGCGCAGGGATACAGAGCCGCCGAGCGAGTGCCCGACGATTGCTACCGGGGCGCGGTCGAGAAGGTCGACCAGCAGCGCGAGATCGTAGACGAAATTCGCCATCGAATAGGTGCCGTCCGCCGCCCAGCCGCTGTCGCCATGCCCGCGCAGATCGAGCGCCACGACATGATGGTCCCGCGCCAGCGCCCGCGCCGTCCAGTCCCAGCTGTGCGCATGGTCGAAACCGCCATGGACGAGGATCACGGTCGGCGCGGACGGATTGCCCCAGTCCAGATAATGCAGCCGGGTGCGCAGCGACGTGAAGAAATGCGATGTCGGCGTCGGAAGTGTCGGCGTGTCCATGCGGCCCTTCAGGATCGTCGGGTGGGGAGGGGTGGGACCCCCTTCGACGAACTGCCGCGCCGTTGCAACCCTTGGAGCGCCCTAAATCGGGCTTGGCGGCGTTCAGCCCCGGACGCTCGGCCCGCCATATCCTCCATCGGGCTGCATGGCGCGCGCGGCAGCGGTGACTGACGCGACGACATAGGCAAGGTCGGCCTGACGGAACGGCTTGTCCAGCCTCGGCCGCCTCGTCGCATGGGGCGGCAGTTCGGCAAAGCCGGTGATGATGATGACCGGCAATCCCGGTCGCAGCGCGTCGATGGCGTCGGCCAATTGCGCGCCCGTCATTCCCGGCATCGCGTGGTCCGTCACTACCAGATCGACTTCGCTCGTTTCCAGCATCCGCAGCGCGTCCCGCGCCGAACTCGTCTGGAATACGGTATGGCCAAGATTTTCCAGCATTCCGGCGGTGTTGGCCAGGACCAGATCGTCGTCGTCCACCGCCAGGATGACGAGCGGGCGATCTTCTGCCGGTTCGTCGTCCGCCACCGCGATCAGCGGCGCATCGCCGCCTTCCTCTGCGACAGGCAGCCACATCGTGACACTGGTTCCCTCTCCCGGCGCGCTGGCGATGGTGAGCGATCCGCCGCATTGATGGACAAAGCCATGCACCATGGAAAGGCCCAGCCCCGTTCCCTTGCCCACGCCCTTCGTCGTGAAAAAGGGTTCGCGCGCCCGTTCCAGCGTGTCGGCATCCATGCCCTCGCCATCGTCATGGACGGTGAGGCGGATATAGCTGCCGTCGTCCAGATCGGGCCGTTCCTCCCGGCTGACGTCCACCTCCGCAGCGTCGATGCGGATGCGCCCGCCGTCGGCCAGGGCGTCGCGCGCATTGACGGCAAGGTTGAGCAGCGCCAGTTCCAGCTTGGCGGGATCGGCATGGGCCTTGCGCATCGAGGGCGGGAAGTGTGCGTCGATGGCGATGGCGCCGCCGAGTGTCGTGCGCAACACATCGGCCATGCCCTGCACCAGCGTCGCACAGTCGACCGGTTGCAAGTGCAGGTCCTGCTTGCGCGCGAAGGCCAGCATCCGCTGGGTCAGCGTCGCCCCGCGATCCGCCGCCGTCATGGCATTTTCGATATAACGGCTGATGTCGCCGCCGATCGCCAGCCGCTGTCGTGCGAGATCCAGGCTGCCCATGATGACCGCGAGCAGATTGTTGAAATCATGCGCGACGCCGCCGGTCAGTTTGCCGATGGCCTCCATCTTTTGGGTCTGGATGATGGCCTCTCGCGCTTCCTCCAGCACGCGCTCCGCTTCGCGTCTTTCGGTGAGGTCGCGCGTGATCTTGGCGAACCCGATGAGGGTGCCGTCATCCCCGTGCACAGCGTCGATGACCGAATTGGCCCAGAAGCGCGACCCGTCCTTGCGGACGCGCCAGCCTTCGCTCTCAAACCGCCCATCCGCCTGCGCCGTGGCCAAAGCCTGAGCGGGCACGCCTGCCAGCCGGTCGTCGTCGCCGTAGAAGCGGGAGAAATGCTGGCCGATGATCTCCTCGGCTGTGTAACCTTTCGCCCGCTGTGCGCCCAGGTTCCAACTGCTGACGGTCCCTGCGGGATCGAGCATGTAGATGGCATAGTCGGTCACGCTTTGCACCAGCAGCCGGAACCGCTCCTCGCTGACGCGGAGCGCTTCCTGTGCGTCGCGGCGCTCCGTCAGGTCGCGCGTGACCTTGGCAAATCCCAATAGCGTGCCGTCCTCCGACCGGATCGGGTCGATGACCACGCTGGCCCAGAAGCGCGTTCCGTCCTTGCGTATGCGCCACCCCTCCGCCTCGAACCGGCCCTGCGTCCTCGCGGTGTCGAGAGCGTGTCCCGGAAGGTTCGCCGCCCGGTCTTCCGGCGAATAGAAGCGGGAGAAATGCTGTCCCAATATCTCGTCCGCCTCATACCCCTTGAACCGCCGCGCGCCCGCGTTCCAGCTGATGACTGTTCCTGAAGGATCGAGCATGTAGATGGCATAATCGGTCACGCTCTGGACCAGCAACTCGTATCGGTTGCTCGCCTGATCAAGTGAAGCAGTAATCATAAATCCCCGCACAGGGCGTATCGCGCTGGCCGCCTTGTGCCAAAAATTCGCGCATTCGCCAATGTTCCATAATGGAGCATGTTATCGCTCACGTCCTCGGACTTGACTTGCCCTTATGTGCGGGTCACGACCGACATAACAGCGGCGGAGGAACTGAACAGCGCATGAAGAACGACACGGCCACCGTCACTGTCATCGGCGAAGGCATGCTCGAACTCAGCCGGGGCGAGGGCGATGGCTGGAATCTGCGCTATGGCGGCGATGTGATAAACACCGCCGTCCATCTGGCGCGGTTCGGCGACCGGGTCCGGCTCGCCAGTGCGCTTGGCACCGATCCCATGAGCACGCAACTGCGTGATCAATGGGAGGCGGAAGGCGTGGATACGGCGCTGGTCATTGCAGCCGACGGGCGGCTTCCGGGGCTTTATGCCATCGAAACGGACGCGCAGGGGGAACGCAGTTTCCACTATTGGCGCGGGGAGGCAGCGGCTCGCCGCATGTTCGATCTGCCGCAAAGCGCGGCGATGGTGGCGCAGGCGGCGCAATCGGACCTTCTCTATTTCTCGCTCATCACGCTGGCGATCCTGCCCGACCGGGGGCGCGAGGCTTTGCTGTCCCTGTGCGAGCAGGTGCGGGGCCGCGGTGGACGGGTCGCGTTCGACGGCAATTACCGCGCTCGCCTTTGGGAAGATGCAGCGACCGCGCGGCATTGGCGCGATCGTGCGATTGCTGTGAGCGACATGGGTCTTCCGACACTGGCGGATGAGGTCGAGATGGGCGAAGCGGACGATGCCGCCGACGCGGCGCAGCGCTGGGGCGCTGGCGACGGTCGCGAAGTCGTCGTCAAGCTGGGCGGCGACGGGTGCCTCGTCGACGGTGCGATGGTACCGATCCCCCGCGCGCTGACCGTCATCGATTCGAGCGGAGCGGGGGATGCGTTCAATGGCGGCTATCTTCACGCACGCCTTGCCGGAGCATCGCCGCAGGCGGCCGCGCTGGCGGGTCATACGCTCGCTGGCTGGAACATCGGTCGTCGCGGCGCCATCCCCGCGCGCGACGCGCAGGCGCCCTACGCCTGACCCCCGTTGACAGCGCCTGCCGCTCTGGGCAATGGAGACAGCAGGCACGCGGGTGTAGCTCAATGGTAGAGCAGCAGCTTCCCAAGCTGACGACGGGGGTTCGATTCCCCTCACCCGCTCCAACACCTCACGCCCGTATCCAACGATTATACGTCGCTGAAATTCAGCAAGTATTTTTTAGTGCAGGCTGGCTTTCGTCCGGTGAACAAGGCGGCCTTTCTCAAGACGCTGCGAGGGCCATTCACAGGCTTTTAGCGAACGTTTCGTCAATGCGTCGCGGCGCTGAACCTTTTGCTCGCCTTGGGGCTGGACCCGGATGAGGCGCACTTGCCGCATGCCGTGCAGCATATATGGGGGTGTGTCGCGGCGGAACGGTTCGATGCGGTCAGGGTACGCGAGGAATTGCTTTTCCGGATGGAAACCGCCTTTGTGGAGCGTGCGCGTCCAGAAGATAACGGCTGGAGAGCAGGCTATGCTGCCGCTAGGCGCGAAGCGATCAATTGGGCGGCGGAGCAGGGGCAGAGGACGCCCTTCGCTGTGCCGAAAACGAAGGGGGCCATCCTTCGGTCCATCATCCGGGTGGCGAAAAGCCGTGCCGCCGCAGACCCCGGCCGGACCGGCGGCTCGCCTCGCCCCAGCCACGAGGCAAGGCGCCGGTTATCCGACCTGCCGCTTGGCGAGCTTGCGCGCCAATGTGCGCCTGTGCATCCCCAGGCGGCGCGCTGCTTCCGATATGTTGAATTCGCTGTCCTTGAGCACTTCGTGGATATGCTCCCACTCCAGCGTCTTGATCGACGTGGGGCGCGGGGCAAGCGGCGTGTCGGGATTGCCCGCGCCCCGTGCAAAGGCCGCTTCGATATCGTCGGTGTTGGACGGTTTGGCCAGATAGTTGGTCGCGCCCAGCTTGATCGCCTCGACCGCCGTCGCGATGCTGGCGAAGCCGGTCAGCACCACGACCAGCATCGCCGGATCGTGGGCATGGAGTGCCGCCACGCAGGCGAGGCCAGATTGCGGGCCGAGTTTCAGGTCGACGACCGCATAGCCGGGCCGGTGGTTCGCGAGCAGGGCGTTGACGCCTTCCAGACTATCGGCGTGCAGCACATCATAACCCCGCCGCTCGAACGAGCGCTTGAGCGTGCGGGCGAAGGCTTCCTCATCCTCGACGATCAGCAATTGCCTGTCAGCCGTCATCGGCGTCCGCCTCCTCATCCTCCAGCGCGACGGTGGTCAGCGGCAGGCGCAATTGCACCATCGCGCCGCCGTCCGCGCCGTTGCTCGCATCGACCCGCCCGCCGAGCTTGCGCGCGACGTTGAACACCAGAAAAAGGCCGAGGCCGCCGCCCTGCCGCCCCTTGCTGGACCGATAGGGTTTGCCGACATCGGCCAGCATGTCGGGGCTGAACCCGGGACCGTTGTCCCGCACGGCGACATGCAGCCATTCGCGATCGCGGCTCACCATCATGTTGACGTAGGACGCGCCCGCTTCCCGAGCATTGTCGAGCAGGTTGGTAAGCGCCTGCCGGATGACCGGATCGGCGATGATGCGCGGATAGTCGTGCGGCCCGAAGTCGCAGCGCAGGGCCACGCCCGGATTGGCGGCGCGCCAGCGCTGGGCGATGGCCTCCACGAAATCTCGTACCTGCGTGACCTGTGGCGCTTCGCCGCGCGCTTCGCCGGCCGACATGAGCACGCCGGTGAGGATCGCCTTGCAGCGCTTGACCGCCGCCTCCATTTCCTCGACCTCCTCGACGAGGGTGGGGTCCTTACGGATTTGAGGCATATGCCGCCAGTCTCCCAGCACCACGGCCAGTTGCGCGAGCGGCGTTCCCAGTTCATGCGCGGCGCCCGATGCCAACAGCCCCATGCGCACGATATGCTCTTCCTCCGCCGCTTGTTGCCGCAGCCGGGCGAGATGCGATTCTCGCTCCTGGATGTTGCGGTTGATCGGCGTCATGAACAGCACCAGCAGCACCGCAATCATGGTCAGACATATCCATGTGCCGACGATATGCAGATCGAACAGATGACCTTCCAGCGGGCCGCTGACGACAAGGGGGCGATGCACGAAGGCCAGCATCGCCGCGCAGGCGCTCGACACCGCAACGATGCCCCATACGCTCCAGCGATGCAGCAGCACCGCGCCCAGCGCCACCTG
Organism: Sphingobium sp.; assembly: GCF_003248505.1. Classification (GTDB taxonomy): domain Bacteria; phylum Pseudomonadota; class Alphaproteobacteria; order Sphingomonadales; family Sphingomonadaceae; genus Sphingobium. The sequence continues at coordinate 46,875 of NZ_QFOA01000011.1, read as the reverse complement.
CACGAGATAAAGGGACACGAAGGGATTGGTCGCCCCGCCGCTCAGGTACAGTTGCGTCGTCAGCGCCAGAACGTCGAACAGCAACGCCAGGAACAGTTCGGCATGGGTGATGTCGGTGCGTCGCCGCACGACCATCAGGCTGCCGATGTTCATGAGCACGGCTATGCACGGCACCACCATCATGGAACTCAAAGGCAGGCGGATGCCCATGAGGAAATGGGTAATGAGGATCGTCGCGACCTGGCCGGCCACCGCGACCCAGCGCAGCTGCACCAGCAGCGCCATGTTGCGCCGTCCCGCGGCGTCTGCGGGCCACTGGCTCGGCAGCCATCGCGGGCGCCTGCGCGGCTGGCTCATGGCGTAGGGGCTTTTCCCGGATGGCGCATGACGAGGATATAGGCACCCACGCTCATCGCCGCCAGCGCGAACCATGTGATCGCATAGCCCAGATGATTGTTGGGGAAATGCAGAACCGTAAGGCCGCCCACCGGCAGCGCGTCGGGGGAGGGGCCAGCCTCCGCATCGACGAAATAATTGGCCGCCGACAGGCCGCGCGCCCTGGCGATCGCTTCGATATCGCGGGAGTACCAACGATCTGCGGCGGGATCGTTACTGCGCAGGAATCCGCCGCCCGGCTCCGTGAGCCGCAGCAGGCCGACGATCCGCACGTCGCCCGCCGGACGCGCATAGTCTGCCTTGCGGCCCGGAACGAAGCCGCGATTGACGAAGAGGATTTCGCCGTCCGCACGGCGCAGAGGCGTGAGTACCCAGAAGCCGGCACCGCGTACGGTGGACGCCTGAACCAAGGCAGCCTTGTCGTGAAGGAACCGGCCGGACACCGTCACCCGGCGATATTCGTCATTGCTGACGGCGCTGGCGGGGGCGGTCACGGCGGTTGCATGGACCCGACTGTCGACCCGCGCGATGAGGTCGCGTTTCCAGCCGAGACGCTGCACCTGCCAGACGCCGAGCGCGCAAAAGCCCGCAACCAGCAGCAGGGCGATCAGCGTGGCGCCGATCAGGAAGGCCGGGGAACGCCGGCGGCGCCCCTCGACCTCCTGAAATGTCACGGCATCTCACCCATATTCTGCATGGTCCGCATTTCCTGCGTCGATCCCATGTCCATCTGCATCTGGTCGTGCGGCATCATGTTGGCGTTGAGGTGATACATCACCCACATGGATCCGGACAGGGTGATCACCACCAGCACCAGCGTCAGCATCATCGCCATGAAGGACCAGCCGCCTTCCACCCGCGTGTTCATGTGGAGGAAGTAGATCATGTGCACCACCACCTGCACGGCGGCGAAGGCCATGATGATGAAGCCGGTGAGGCGCGGATTGCCCAGCGCGTTCGACATCACGAGCCAGAAGGGGATGGCCGTCAGGATCACCGACAGGCCAAAGCCGATCATATAGCTGCCCATGGTCCCGTGTGCGCCCGCGTCATGATGTTCCTCATGATGGCCGTGGCTGTGGACTGCGTCGCTCACCGCAGGACTCCCATCAGATAGACAAAGGTGAAGACGCCGATCCAGATGACGTCGAGGAAGTGCCAGAACATCGAAAGGCACATGAGGCGGCGCTTGTTGGCCGAAATCAGGCCCTTCTTCCCGACCTGAACCATCAGCGTGACGAGCCAGATCGACCCGAAGGTGACGTGGAGGCCGTGCGTGCCGACCAGCGTGAAGAAGGCCGAAAGGAACGCGCTGCGCTGCGGACCGGCGCCCTCGTGGATGAGGTGCGCGAATTCGTAAAGCTCGATCGACAGGAACGCCGCCCCGAACAGCAGGGTGACGAACAGCCATCCCTGCGTCGCGCCGACCCTGTTCTTTTCCATCGCCAGCATGGCAAAGCCGTAAGTGATGGACGAAAAGAGCAGCATCGCGGTGTTGACCGCGACCAGCGGCAGGTCGAACAGGTCCTTCGGACCCGGCCCGCCCGCATAATTGCCGCCGAGCACCGCGTAGGTGGCGAACAGGATGGCGAAGATGAGGCAATCGCTCATCAGGTACATCCAGAAGCCCAGCATGGTGCTGTGGCCTTCGTGGAGGTGCGGTTCTTCCGCCGGGTGGTAGGACCGGGGGTCCATGGGGGCAGTCGTGCTGCTCATAGTGGGTCAGGCTCCCGCCGCGAGGGCGCGGGTCCGCGCGTCCTCGGTACGCGTCACGACATCCGCGGGGATGTAGAAATCGCGCTTGTAGTTGAAGGTGTGGCCGATGGCGACCGCGACGATGCCGACGAAGCTCAGCGCCGCAAGCCACCAGATGTACCAGATGAGGCTGAAGCCGCAGAGGGTGGCGAGGCCCGCCAGGATCACGCCCGCGCCCGTGCTGCTGGGCATATGGATCGGCTGGAAGCCGGTCACGGGCCGCTTGTAGCCATGGCGCTTCATGTCGGCCCAGCTGTCGCCGTCATGCACCAGGGGCGTGAAAGCGAAGTTATACTCGGGCGGCGGCGAGCTGGTCGCCCATTCGAGCGTGCGGCCGTTCCACGGATCGCCCGTCTCGTCGCGCAGTTCGTCGCGCTTCCAGATGGAGACCGCGAACTGGACCAGCATGGCGCCGATGCCTGCCGCGATGACCGCAGCGCCGATCGCCGCCACGATGAAATAGGGTTGCAGCGTCGGGTCGTCGAACACCCGCATCCGGCGAGTGACGCCCATCAGACCCATGGCATAGAGCGGTGCGAAGGCGAGCCAGAAGCCGATGTTCCAGCACCAGAAGCTGACATGACCCCAGAACTGATTGAGCTTGAAGCCGAACGCCTTGGGCCACCAGTAGTTGATCGCCGCGAACAGGCCGAACAGCACGCCGCCGATGATCACGTTATGGAAGTGCGCGATCAGGAAGAGCGAGTTGTGCAGCACGAAGTCCGCGGGCGGCACCGCCAGCAGCACGCCGGTCATGCCGCCGACCGTGAAGGTCAGCATGAAGGCGACGGTCCACATCATCGGCAGTTCGAAGCGCACCCGGCCCCGATACATGGTGAACAGCCAGTTGAAGAGTTTCGCACCCGTCGGGATCGAGATGATCATCGTCGTGATGCCGAAGAAGCTGTTGACGCTCGCGCCCGACCCCATCGTGAAGAAGTGGTGCAGCCACACGAGATAGGAGAGCACCATGATGCAGCAGGTCGCGTAGACCATGGAGGTGTAGCCGAAGAGGCGCTTGTTCGAGAAGGTCGACGTGACTTCGGAAAACACGCCGAACAGCGGCAGGATAAGAATGTAGACTTCCGGGTGGCCCCAGATCCAGATGAGGTTCACGTACATCATCGGGTTGCCGCCGAAGTCGTTCGTGAAGAAGTTGGTGCCCGCGTAACGGTCTAGCGACAGCAGGACCAGCGTGGCGGTCAGGATCGGGAAGGAGGCGACGATCAGCACGTTGGCACACAGCGATGTCCAGGTGAAGACCGGCATCTTCATAAGGGACATGCCCGGTGCGCGCATCTTGATGATGGTGGCGATAAGGTTGATGCCCGACAATGTCGTTCCCACGCCCGCGACCTGAAGCGCCCAGATGTAATAATCGACGCCCGTCGCCGGGCTATAGTCGATGCCCGAGAGCGGCGGGTAGGCGAGCCATCCGGTCTGCGCGAATTCGCCGAGGAACAGCGACGCCATCACCAGCACCGCGCCGCCCGTCGTCATCCAGAAGGAGAAGTTGTTGAGGAACGGGAAGCTGACGTCGCGCGCGCCGATCTGGAGCGGCACGATATAGTTCATCAGGCCGGTGATGAACGGCATCGCGACGAAGAAGATCATGATGACGCCGTGCGCCGTGAACACCTGGTCGTAATGGTGAGCGTTCAGATAGCCTTCCGACCCGTTGAACGCCATCGCCTGTTGCAGGCGCATCATCACCGCGTCGGCAAACCCGCGCAGGAACATGACAAGGCCCAGCACCATGTACATGATGCCGATCTTCTTGTGATCGACGCTGGTGAACCACTCTTTCCAGAGATAGCCCCAAAGCTTGAAATAGGTCAGCGCCGCGACCAGCGCCGCGCCGCCCAGCACCACCGCGCCGAACGTCGCGACGACGATGGGCTCATGCCAGGGAAAGGCGTCCCAGGTCAGGCGACCGAAGATCAACTGTGTCGTTGTCATGTCTCTTACCGATGCTGGGCGTGCGCGTCGGCGCCGCCGGGAGAAGTGTGATCCATGGCGGGAGAATGTTCCGCGCCCGCGGCATCCGTGGCCGTTTCCTTACCCTCGTTGCGATCCTGCTGATCGACCACATGGCTGCTGGGGAAGTCATATTGCAGCCCGCGGATGTCGCGCGCGGATTCCTTTCCGCCGCCGCCCATCATGTCGGTGTGCATCAACTCGCTCATGCAGCGCTGGCCGGGGCGGGGGCAGAGGTTGACGACCGCGTCGAACAGCTTGGGGTCTGCCGTGGTGAAATAGGCGACAGGCGCCTTTTCGCTGGGCTTGGCCAGCGTCAGATAGATCTTGCGATCGAGGCCCACGCCGCTGCTCTTCACGCCCGCGACCCAGCGGTCGAAAGCGGCCCGATCCATCGCCCTATAGTTGAAGCGCATGTGGGTGAAGCCCGCGCCCGAATAATTGGCCGAAAAACCCTTGCCGGTGGCGGCGCGGTTGGCGACCGCGTGCAACTGGGTCTTCATGCCGGGCATTGCGTAGATCTGTCCGGCGAGTTCGGGGACATAGAAGCTGTTCATCACGGTGGATGCGGTGATGTCGAACCGGACCGGCACGTTGGTGGGCAAGGCCAGTTCGTTCACCGTCGCGATCCCGAGTTCCGGGTAGATGAACAGCCACTTCCAGTCGAGCGCCACCACCTGCACTGTCATCGGTTTCACCGCCGGATCGACCGTCTTGCCCGCTTCCAGCCGCTCGAGCGGGCGATAGGGGTCGAGCTTGTGCGTGCTCACCCATGTCAGCGCGCCCAGCGCGATGATGATGAGGAGCGGGGCGGACCAGATCAGCAGTTCCAGCATCGTGCTGTGATCCCAGTCGGGATCATAGTCCTTTTCCGTGGCTGCATTGGTCGCGCGGTATCGCAGCGCGAACCAGACGACCATCGCCATGACAGGCAGCACGATCAGCAACATCAGGCCGGTCGAAATCAGAATCAGATCGCGCTGCTGCAACGCAACATCGCCCGAAGGGTTCATGACGACCCAGTTACATCCCGAAAGGGACGCGGCGAGGACCGGCGCGGACCACCGCAACAGGCGGCCTGGATAGCGAAGATAGGGCTGTGACATGGCCTGCGCCTACTCTTTGTCTGCAGAGTCGGCCAGTGGGCAATTTGTCCCATGCTGTGCATCTGCAAAAAAACTTTTGTGAGTGGGATACTGCTTAGATTCTGGCCGTTTTCTGTTATGTTGCCTTTTCCTGGCCACTGGCAGACGCGCACCCCGCCCCGGTGGCCCAGCCAAGGAGCGGACGTTCATGAATTCAGGGGCCATCGCCTTCACTTCCACCCCCCTTGAGGATGACGCGCGCAAGATCAACGCGCGTGACCATGGCGTCGCGCCGGGGGATATTTCGATTGGCGTGATCATCGGTCGCACCTCCGAATTTTTCGATTTCTTCGTTTACGCCATCGCGTCGGTCATCGTCTTTCCGAATCTGGTGTTCCCTTATGTCGATGCGCTGACGGGCACGCTCTATTCCTTCGCGATCTTTTCGGTTGCCTTCATAGCGCGGCCTATCGGCTCTCTCATCTTCATGACCATCGACCGCCGCTACGGGCGAGGTACGAAATTGACGGGGGCCTTGTTCCTGCTCGGCACATCGACCGTCGCCATCGCCTTTCTACCCGGTTACGAGACGATCGGCCACTATGCTGCGGTGGTGCTCGTCGCGTTGCGCGCGTTGCAGGGGATTGCGCTGGGCGGCACGTGGGACGGTCTTGCCTCGCTCCTGTCGCTGAACGCGCCGCAACAGCAGCGCGGATGGTATGCGATGGTGCCGCAACTGGGCGCACCGCTCGCGTTGCTGGTGGCAAGCGGGCTTTTCGCTTTCTTCCTCGTCAACATGTCTAGCCAGGATTTCCTCGACTGGGGCTGGCGTTATCCCTTCTTCGTGGCGTTTGCGATCAACGTGGTTGCGCTGTTCGCCCGCCTGCGCATCGTCGTCACCCATGAATTTGCGCGCCTCTTCGAACAACGCGATCTCGTTCCCTCGCCGGTTCTCCCGACCGTCAAGAAAGAAGGGCGCAACATCATCATCGGTGCCTTCGCGCCGCTGGCGAGCTTCGCGCTGTTCCACATGGTGACGGTGTTCCCCTTGAGCTGGGTTGCCCTCTACACCGATCAGCCGATCGAACGCTTCCTCATCATCGAGATGATTGGCGCTTCGGTGGGCCTGCTCGCCATCGTCGTGTCGGGCTTTATCGCCGACCAAATCGGTCGCCGCTCGCTGCTTGGCTGGTCGGCGGGCGGTATCGCGGTCTTCGCCCTGATGGCACCGCTGCTGCTCAATGGCGGCGACCTCGGCGAAGTGGCGTTCATGATCCTGGGCTTCATGCTGTTGGGGCTGTCCTTCGGCCAGTCGTCTGGCGTCGTCGCATCGAATTTCTCGACCGAGGCGCGTTACACCAGTTCGGCGCTGACGTCCGACCTGGCATGGCTGGTGGGCGCAGGCTTCGCCCCACTCGTCGCGCTGGCGCTTTCGGTGCGGTTCGGACTGGCGGCGTCGGGGGCCTATCTGTTGTCCGGCGCGGTCGCGACGATGGTCGCGCTCTACGTCAACAAGGAACTGGCAGGCCGCGACCGTTAAGCGGCCCTGCGCATCTTCCTGAGCGCGCGGCGGTCGAACCATCCGGTCAGGCCGCCGCGCGGGCGAAAGCGCGGGAGCCACTCGCCATACAAGCTCGACAGGCGTGCGGGGAGGCCATTCGGCCCCTCGCGCGCCATGATGTCGGACAGAATGCGGTTTTGAAAGAAGCGCACCGAGTAATTAACCATCCGCTTATATTGCATCGCCCATGTCGACGGTCGCGCGATGCTGACCTGCTCGCACAGGAATCCCGCGCCCTCGCATACGACGACGTGGCCATGCACCCAGTGGCTGTCATCCCGCAGCCCCGTATGCGCCCAGGCCGCCACCATGCCGTCGTCGCCGATCAGGTCTTCAGGCAATTGCAGACCTCGCGTTCGGATCGCGCGCACGAAGTCGCCGGACAGCGCGTAAAGATCGCCGAACATTCCGCCCTCGGCCCGCAACCCGGCCTGATAGGTCGCCGCCATCCGCCCGTTCATGGGTAGCCCGGCGGCCGCATGAGCGTCCGGACGGGCGGCCAGATCCGTAACGAGCGCATCGATGGATCCGGCCACGATCTGCGCGTCGCCATCCATGAATATCACCGCTTCCTCTTCGCCAGTCAGGAGGTAGTGGACCATATGGTTCCAGGTCCGCGCCTTGCCGCCCTGCGCGATGTCATGGACGATGACGTTGCGCCGCCCGCCCGCCGCTTCGCGCGCGATCCGCGCCGTCGCGTCGGTCGTCCCGTTGACGAGGACATGGAACAGCGTGTCCGCCCGGTCGAGCGGCAGCGAAGCAAGGCAGGCCGCGATCCGCCTTTCCTCCTGATGGGCGAAGATGGCGACTGCGACGGTCATGGCTTTTAGCGGAAGTCCCAGCCCTGCTGCCCATGCTGCGCCCGGTCCAGCCCTTCGGCTTCCGCCTGGGCGCTGACGCGCATCGGAATGACGAGGGATACCATCAGCGCCGCGACGGCGCTCCCCACCATTGCCCATAGCGCAACCGCGATCAGGCCGATTGCCTGCGCGGTCAATGCGCTATCGAGGGTAATCCCGCTGTCGAAGCCGACTCCGCCCAGCAGCGGCAGGACGCAAAAGGGGAGGGCGACGGCACCAATCGCGCCGCCCAAACCGTGAATGGCAAAGATTTGCGCGGCGTCGTCGACCCGGCGCGCGATCGGCGGGGCGGCGATACGGCACAACAGGGCCGCCGTCAGCCCGATCAGCATAGCGCCTCCGGTCCCGACCAGCCCCGCCGACGCGGCAATCGCCGCCATCCCTGAGAGGGCACCCGACAGAATGCCGGTCGCATTTGCCCGCCCGGCCAGCAACCGATCCGCCGCCGCCCAGCCGAGCGCGCCTGCACAAGCGGCAAGGTGATGGTTGAGAATGGCGCTCGCCGCGTCGTCCGTTGCGCCCAGCGCCCATCCGCCCGCCGCACCCATCAGCCCGATCCACAGCAGCGCCCCGCCGGCAAGGGTGAGCACCGGCGCATGACCGTCGCCCGTCCGTTCGCGACGCGGCCCGACGATCAGCGCGAGTGCGAGTGCGGAAAATCCCGCCACGCCATGCACCACCAGCCCGCCCGCATAGTCCATGACGCCCATCGCCGCGAGCCATCCACCGCCCCATATCGCATGGGCGAGAGGCGCATAGACCAGCAGCAGCCAAAGCGGGGCGAAGGCGATCCACCACCCGGTCCCGGTCCGCTCCGCGACGGAGCCTACCAGCAGGCTCGCCGCCACCAGCGCCAGTGCCAACTGGAACAGCACGAACGCCGATTCCGGCACCGTCAGTCCTTCACGAAGCTGCGCCAGATTGCCCAGCAACAGGTTCGACCCGCCGCCCAGCCACGCGTTGCCCGGCGCATATGCCAGGCTGTATCCGACTGCCGCCCATGCCAGCGATACGCATCCGATCACGGCGCCGCCCTGCGCCAGCACCGACAGCGCGCTGCGCACATTCACCGATCCTGCGTGGCGCAGCATCGATCCGGGCAGCGCCGCCACCATCAGCAACAGGGCGCACAGGATCATCCATCCCGTGTCGCCGCTGTCCGCCGCCGCCGTCACCTGCGCCATGGCAGGCCGGGGTATCGACAGCGCGGCTAGGAAGAGCAGGGCAGGGGCAAGGCGCATCCGGCGATTATCCAGCTTCGAAACGGAGTTCGCCTCCTGCTAGCCGAGCGCGGTAAAGTTTTCGATAAGCCTCAATAGCTTTCGCCGCCGCACATCAGGCGGCCCGTGCCCTTGTTCTCGACCGAGCAGGCGGCTTTCCCCGCCACGCTGATGTCGCCCGACCCGCTGGTCACGATTTTGGCGCTGCCGTCCGCCGTCAGTGCGATGCTGCCCGGCCCTTCGTTCGCGATGCTGGCCTGCTGCACGCGCAAGGGTTCTGCGGCGACCGATCCGGGGCCGGTGACGCGGATGGCGGCAACGCCCGCTTTCCCCGCGAGCGAGACCCTGCCGCCGCCCGCCAGCGCGACGTCGAGCCGGTCGAGTTGCACATCGCCGACGCTGACATCGCCGTTGCCGCCCAGCACGATCTGCGCAGACAGGCCCTTCATCCGATTGACCGCGACCGATCCTCCGCCGGTCAGGACGACGCGCGTCAATGCCCCGGTCGACAACCGCACGGTCGCCGCGCCGCCGCTCTTCTCGCCGGCGCGGGGCCGCTCCATCGACAAGACCAGCAAGCGGCCCGAAACGTCGATCTTCAACCGGTCGAGCGCATTCTGGTCACCCTCCGCCCGTGCCGATGCGCCCGCGCCGGTGGTCAATACCACGGTAACGGGCGCATCCACGCGGATCGCGTCGAAGCTTGTGATGGTAAAGCCCCGCGTGGCCGCCTGCGCCGGTGCGACCGCCAGCAGGCCGCAGCCGATCAGGGCGCGCAGCGCGCCTCGCCCGATCCCATGATGCTTTGCTTGCACTGCGCCTTGCCCTTTACCGTAACGTCGCCCGATCCCATGATATTGATATCAACCGGGCCGTCCGACGCAAAGCCCGCATTGCCCGATCCCTGGATCGACACCTTGCCGCGCCCGGCCTTGAGCGCGTTGCCGGAAAAATCGCCCGATCCGGTGATGGACAGGGCCACGTTCTCCGTCGCTCCCGCCATGTCAAGATTGCCCGAACCTGTAATCTCCGCCTTGAGCGACCGCAGATTGGCCGCGGCCACCTTGATGTTGCCCGATCCTGTGAGGTCGGCGGCGAACGCATCGCCATCGACGCGGTCGACATCGACATTGCCCGACCCCGTCGCCTCGACATTGCGGATCGCGGGCAGGGACACGCGGACCGTCGCACCCCGGTCGTCGCTCCAGGCTATGCCGAACCGTTTTCGGCGGCCGATTTCCAGCGTGTCGCCCTTCACCCGGATGTCCAGCCGGTCGAGTATCTTTGCGTCGCCCTCCGCCTTGACCGAAAAGTCGCCGCGCGTGACGATGACATTGTCCGGGCCGGTCACTTCGATTCCGGTAAAGCCGCTGAGCGCTGCCCAGGCGGCAGGGTCGGTGGGTGCGGTGGCATCCCGGCCCGGCTCCCTGTCCGACGCATTCTCGCGCGAGCAGGCCGCCGGGACCATGGCTAGAGCGGCGATCGTCACGGCGGGAAAGAGGGCAGCGTAACGCATCGAAATCTCCTTTGACTGTGTTGCCGTGCTAATACGCTATCTTCATAACGGTTCCAAGCCTTCTTGTTCTTTGGGCGGGAAGAACTATGACACAGAGGGCCGGATTGAAGCGCCGATCGCTCCTTCAAGCACCTTGCGAAATGATCTGTTCGTAAAGCTCCAGCGGCAACCCGTCCGGGTCGGCGAAGAAGGTGAAGCGCTGCCCGGTATATTCGTCGACGCGGATGGGCTCGCACGCGACGCCCGCCGCCGCCAGTCGTGCGACCTGCGCGTCCAGATCGTCCACGTTGAACGCCAGATGCCTTAACCCCTGTGCCTCGGGGCGGCTCGGCCGGGGCGGGGGCGCGGGAAAGGAAAACAGTTCGATCTGCGCGTTACCCGCATCGAGATCGCATTTCCACGATTCCCGCTCCGCCCGAAACACCTCCCGGATCACGCGAAAGCCCAGCACGTCCCGATAGAACGCGCGCGACCGCGCATAGTCGGAACAGATGATTGCGACATGGTGGATGCTGAGCATGGACGATGACTAAGGGAATGGCGGGTCGGTGGGAAGCGGTGGCGGGGCATACCTCTCCCTCCCGGCTTCTGCGCACCCGTCGCTTGATCCCCCGCGCGCCCACGCCTACACCCCCTTGTCATGACCCATGCTTCCTATCCGGCGCTGCGTTTGCGCCGCACGCGCGCTTCGGCCTGGAGCCGGGCGATGCACGCCGAAAACCGCCTGTCGCCTGCCGACTTCATCTGGCCGCTGTTCGTCACCGAGGGGGAAGGCGTGGAGGAGCCGATCGGCGCGCTGCCCGGCGTGTCGCGCTGGTCGGTGGACGGCATCGTCGACCGGGCGAAGGAAGCGTGCGGCGCGGGTATTCCCTGCCTTGCGCTCTTCCCCAACACGCAGGCCGACCGGCGCAGCGACGATGGCGTCGAAGCGCTCAATCCCGACAACCTCATGTGCCGGGCGATCCGGGCGATCAAGGATGCGGTGCCCGACATCGGCATCCTGACCGACGTGGCGCTCGATCCCTATACGGTGCACGGGCAGGACGGCCTGCTCGATCCTGCCGGTTACGTCGTCAACGACGCGACGGTGGATGTGCTGATCGCCCAGTCGCTCAATCAGGCGGCGGCGGGCGCCGACATCATCGCGCCCAGCGACATGATGGACGGGCGCGTCGGTGCGATCCGCGAGGCGCTGGAGGAAGAAGGGCACGCCAACGTCCAGATCATGGCCTACGCCGCCAAATATGCGAGCGCCTTCTACGGGCCGTTTCGCGATGCGGTGGGATCGCGCGGGTTGCTCAAGGGCGACAAGAAGAATTACCAGATGGACCCCGCCAATGGAGAAGAAGCGCTGCGTGAAGTCGCGCTCGACCTGGCCGAGGGTGCGGACAGCGTGATGGTGAAGCCGGGGTTGCCCTATCTCGACATCGTGGCGCGGGTGCGGGATCGCTTCTCCGTGCCGGTATTCGCCTACCAGGTGTCGGGCGAATATGCGATGATCGAACATGCCGCGGCGGCAGGGGCGGGGGACCGCGACGCCCTGATCCTCGAAACGCTCATGGCGTTCAAGCGCGCGGGTTGTTCGGGCGTGCTGACCTATCATGCATTGCATGCGGCGCGGCTGCTCGGCGCATGAGGGCGTGGAAAACGCGACGGTGTTTCGCCGCGATCCGACGCAGGCTGGCCTGACGCGGTGAACATATAATCACGCCGGCACCCTGAACGCGCCCGGCACCAGAACCCCAGGAAGGCCGTTTCATGTCCACCGTGCATCCCGATGTCAGCATCATTCCGTTCGGCGGCAAGACACCGGTGATCCATCCCACCGCCTTCGTGGCGCCGGGGTGCCGCATCGTGGGCGACGTCGAAATCGGCGAGGACGCGAGCATCTGGTATAATTGCGTGATCCGCGCGGACGTGAATCGCATCCGCATCGGCGCGCGCACGAACGTGCAGGACGGCACCGTCATCCATTGCGACAGCGCAGGCGAGCGCGATGACGGGCGACCGCTGGAAGGGTGGCCGACCGTCATCGGCGAAGACGTGCTGATCGGCCACATGGCGATGATCCACGGTTGCGTGCTGCACGACCGTGCCTTCGTCGGGCTGGGCGCGATCGTCATGAGCGGCTGCACGGTGGAAAGCGACGCGATGCTGGCCGCAGGTGCGATGCTGACATCCGGAAAAACGGTATCGCATCGTCAGCTTTGGGCCGGGCGTCCGGCCAAATATATGCGCGACCTGTCCGACGCTGCGATCATCGACATGCGTGAGGGCGTGGATCACTATGTCCACAACGCCAAGGCGCACAAGGGCGCAGTCCGCGCGGTCGAATGACCGGCGTCAGGGCTGGGGCAGGCGGGACTTCAACGCATCGATGCGGTCGTTCTGCCGGTCGACCTGCGCCAGCGCGGCGGCGCGGGCGGCGTCGACTTCGGCGATACCGCCCTTCGCCTTCCCGTCCGCGACCGCGTTGCTGGTCTGGACATACAGCGTATCGAGACTGGCAAGCGCCGACACGCTGTCGTTGCGCGCCGCCTCCAGCGTGCTGATCGACACTTGCGCCGCCACCCATGCGTCGCTCGAAACCCCGGCGCTGCGTGCTGCGGTCACCGCCCGGTCCGCCTTTGCATATGCCGTCTCGAACGTCGCCGCGCCTTTGTCCGCCTGCGCTGTGTAGCGGGCGATCTGAGTCGTGAGCGACGCGTCGGCGGGGGCTGGCGCGGGCGGCGGTGCAACTTCAGCCACCGGCGCGCTTTCGACCGCGCGCTTCGCCAGCGACGGATAGGATTGCGGCGCGCCCGCGCATCCCGACAGGAAAAGGGCGATGGCGGTCAGGATGCGGCGCGGATTCATGCCTGTCATCTAGGGCGCGGCGGCGCGGTGCGCAACCGGATCAGCGCGGTAGGGCGGCCGCCTCGCGCGCCAGCGCTTCGATCCTGGCAGGATCGACAGGCCCCTTGGGCACGACCCAACTGCCGCCCACGCATTTGATGAAGGGCTGTGCCAGCCATTCTGGCGCGCTTTGTGCCGTGATGCCGCCGGTTGGGCAGAAGCGGGCGGTGTGCAGCGGTGCGGCCAGTGCCTTGAGCGCAGGCAGACCGCCCGATGTTTCGGCCGGAAAGAATTTGAAATGGGACAGGCCCATGTCCATGCCGCGCATGATGTCCGCGGCGGTCGCGGTTCCTGGCAGGAACGGGACGCCTGCGCCAATCGCCGCCTTTCCGAGCGGTTCGGTTAGGCCGGGGCTGACGATGAAGCGCGCTCCTGCCTCCATCGCGGCGTCGAGCTGCTGCGGATTGAGCACCGTTCCGGCCCCCACCACCGCGCCTTCTACGGTCGCCATTTCGCGGATCACATCCAGGGCGGCGGGGGTGCGCAACGTCACTTCCAGAGCGGGAAGCCCGCCTGCCACCAGCGCCCGCGCGATGGGAAGCGCGTCCTCCACGCGATCGACCACCAGCACCGGGATCACCGGAGCCAGTTCCATCACCTGCTCGACCGTAAGGCTCATGCTTTATTCTCCCGAAACGCTGCTGCGGCCCCGAACAGGCCGATTTCTTCATGGATGGCGCATCGGATGGGGATGCCGGCCATCAGGCTTTCGAACCGGCCCTTGGCTTTGAACCGGGAATGAAATCCGCTGTCCTGCAGGAAATCCCGCATCCGTTGCGTCAATCCGCCCGCCAGCACCACGGCGTGCGGGCCGTGCGCCAGCGCCAGATCGCCCGCGACTGATCCATAGCACAGGCAAAATCGGTCCAGCGCCCGGCGGGCGAAATCGTCGCTGCCGTCGAGTGCCGCCTGCCACAATTCGGGATCTTCCATCAAAACGACGCGCTCGTGCCCGATGGTCGCCATCGCCTTATAGATATAATTGAGCCCCGGCCCCGACACGATCCGTTCGGTCGATACGCGCAGGAACTTGTCGCGCAGATAGGAAAGAATGCGCTCCTCCGTATGATCGAGCGGCGCGAAGTCGAGATGCCCGCCCTCCGTCGCGATCACATGCGGATCGCCATCGTCGAAAGCGATCATCGCAACGCCAAGCCCCGTGCCCGGCCCCATGACCGTAACGCCACCGTCGCGTGGGAAGGGGCGATCTTCGCCGAAGAGCAGCGGCAGATTTTCCTTGGGCAGGCGCGATACGGCGTGGGCCACCGCTTCGAAATCGTTGACCAGCCGAACGGTCCGTACGCCAAGGTCGGCGGCGAGCGTATCGGCGCGGATCACCCAACTGCTGTTCGTCAGCTTGATCACTTCCCGCCCGATGGCCGTCGCGAAGGCAATGGACGCTGCATCCGGCAACGCGCCTGCGCCGTCCTTCGCCTCGTCCTGCGCGAAGGCGGCCCAGCAGGCGGAAAGGCTCTGATAATCCGCGACCTTGTATTTGCGCACCGTCCCGAGCGTGGGGACGCCGTTCTCGTCCAATGAAGCGCGGGCGAACCGGGCGTTGGTCCCGCCGATATCGGCGGCAACGATGTCAGTCATGTCGGCATCCTGTTCATTCTTATCGTCGTTCCGTCCCATTCGGGACTGCGAAACTCTCGTCCCGATGGCGTGCGCGTCGCGCGGCTGCGGGCCTTAAAGCTCGCTTTCCATCGCGGCGAGCATGGCGGACGCGCCCTGTTCGGCAAGGTCGCTGTGATGGCGAAACAGCGCGAAAAGCTCGCGTCCCGTGTCGTAGGGCGGGGGCGGGGCCGCAGGCTCGTCACGCGCATCCCACTCCGACGGCTCGACCAGAGCTTCGACCACGCCTTCCTGCGCGCACACCCGCACCCGGTCTCCGTCGCGCAGCTTGCCGATGGGACCGCCGCCCAGCGCCTCGGGCGACAGGTGGATGGCGGCAGGCACCTTGCCGCTCGCGCCCGACATGCGCCCGTCGGTCAACAGTGCGACCTTGAAGCCGCGATCCTGAAGCACGCCCAGCGCGGGCGTCAGCTTGTGCAGTTCGGGCATCCCGTTGGCGCGCGGTCCCTGGAACCGGACGACCACGATGACATCGCGTTCCAGTTCCCCCGCCTTGAACGCGCGCAGCACATCGTCCTGGTCGTGGAAGACGGCGGCGGGAGCTTCGATCATCCAGCGTTCCTTGTCCACCGCGCTCACCTTCATGACGCAGCGACCGAGATTGCCCTGAAGCAGCTTCATGCCACCGTCGGCCTGGAAAGGGTTGGACACGGGCCGCACCATGGCTTCGTCGCGCGAAGCCGGCACGTCCTTCCACGTCAGCGCCTCGTCCTCCAGCACCGGTTCCTTGCCGTAATCGGTCAGGTCTCGCCGTGCCACGGTCAGGATAT
This sequence comes from Sphingobium sp., assembly GCF_003248505.1. GTDB lineage: Bacteria > Pseudomonadota > Alphaproteobacteria > Sphingomonadales > Sphingomonadaceae > Sphingobium. The sequence continues at coordinate 31,205 of NZ_QFOA01000011.1, read as the reverse complement.
CGCGGTGGAGCAGACCTGCGTCGAGCAATTCGCGGATGACGAAGCTGATGCCGCCCGCCGCGTGGAAATGGTTCACGTCGCCCGATCCGTTAGGATACACCCGCGCAAGCAGGGGGACGACGTCCGAAATCTCGGCAAAGTCGGTCCAGTCGATGCTGATCCCCGCCGCCCGCGCGATGGCGGGCAGGTGAATGGCATGGTTCGTCGAACCGCCCGTCGCCATCAGGCCGATCATCGCGTTGACGATCGCCTTTTCATCGACGCAGTGACCGAGCGGGCGATAATCGTCGCCGTCCCATCCGATGCTTGCCACCCGATGCACGGCGGCGCGGGTGAGTTCGCTCCGCAGCTTCGTCCCCGGATTGACGAAGGAGGCGGCGGGCATATGCAAGCCCATCATCTCCATCATCATCTGGTTGGAATTGGCCGTGCCGTAGAAGGTGCAGGTTCCCGCGCCGTGATAGGATGCGCTTTCGGATTCCAGCAACTCGTCGCGCCCAACCTTCCCCTCCGCATAAAGCTGGCGGATGCGGACCTTTTCCTTGTTGGCAAGGCCCGACGGCATGGGCCCGGCGGGGATCAGGATCGTCGGCAGATGCCCGAAGCGCAGCGCGCCGATCAGCAGGCCCGGCACGATCTTGTCGCATATGCCCAGCAGCAACGCGCCCTCGAACATCGCATGGCTCAGCGCCACCGCCGTTCCCAGCGCGATGGTGTCGCGGCTGAACAGCGACAGGTCCATGCCCGACTGCCCCTGCGTCACGCCGTCGCACATCGCGGGCACGCCGCCTGCGACCTGTGCCGTCGCGCCGACTTCGCGGGCGGCGATCTTGATCTGCTCAGGGTAGCGGCCATAGGGCTGATGCGCCGAAAGCATGTCGTTATAGGCGGTGACGATGCCGATGTTCATCGCCTGGCCGGTGCGGATGACGGGCTTGTCCTCGCCGCTGGCGGCAAAACCGTGGGCAAGGTTGCCGCACGACAGATTGTCCCGGTTGGTGCCCGCGTCCCGGCCCCGTTCGATCAGGTCCAGATATTGCCGCCGCCGCGCGCGGCTGCGCGCAACGATGCGGTCCGTTACCTTTGCGATGGTGGGGTGAAGATCAGTCATGCCAGCTTGCTCCGTCACGTTCGATCAGCGCAATGGCCGAAGACGGTCCCCAGTTCCCCGAAGAATAGGGCGACGGCTTTACATTGGCGTCCTTCCACCCGTCGATGATGCTGTCGATCCAGGTCCATTGCGCCTCCACCTCGTCACGGCGCACGAACAGCGTCTGGTCGCCCGCCAGCAGATCGAGGATCAGCCGTTCATAGGCGATACGGCGGCGCTGTCCGGCAAATGCTGCGGTAAGGGATACGTCCAGCGTCACTTCCTCCAGCCGCACCTGCCGTTCGAGGCCCGGACGCTTCGTCATGATCTGGAGCCGGATATATTCCTCCGGCTGCAACCGGATGACCAGCGTGTTGGGCTCCAGCCCCGATCCGTGCCCGTCGCGCCCGAAAATGCTGTGGCGCACGGGCTTGAACTGGATGACGATCTCCGACTGCCGGTCGGGCATCCGCTTGCCCGTGCGCAGGTAGAAGGGCACGCCCTGCCACCGCCAGTTGTCGATGAACGCCTTGAGCGCGACGAACGTTTCGGTATCGGACGGTTTGCCCAGTTCGTCGGCGTATCCGGTGACGATCTGCCCCTTCACGGCGCCCGGGTTATATTGTCCGCGCACGCTATGGGTCTTGACCGTCTCGTCCGTCATGGGCCGTAGCGACCGCAGCGCCTTCACCTTTTCGTCGCGCACGGCGGTCGGGTCCATGCGCGCGGGCGGTTCCATGGCGATGATCGACAGGATCTGGAGCATATGGTTCTGCACCATGTCGCGCAGCGCGCCCACGCCGTCATAATAGGAAACGCGCCCTTCCAGCCCTACCGTTTCGCCCACCGTGATCTGCACATGGTCGATGGCGGTCGCGTTCCACAGGGGTTCGAACATCACGTTGCCGAAGCGCAGGGCAAGCAGGTTCTGAACCGTTTCCTTGCCCAGATAATGATCGACCCGGAAAATCTGCTCCTCGGCGAACAGGGCGCCGATGCCGTCATTGACCTCCTTCGACGAAGCCAGATCCTTGCCGATCGGCTTTTCCATCGCGATGCGGGTGCTCGGCGTGATGAGCCCCGCGTCGGCCAGTCCTTGCGCTGTAGGGGCGAAGAGCGAAGGCGGCGTCGACAGATAGACCGACAGGCCACGCTCTGCCCGCCCGTCGATGCGCTCGGCAAGCGCCTGAAACTGCGCCTTGTTGCCCGCTTCCACCGGCTGATACTGGATCATCGCGGTGAAGCTTGCCGCACGGTCCGCATCGTAGCGGTCCGCGGGCAGGAATTCCTTGAGCGCGGCATCGACCTCCGCACGGAAACCGGCGTCATCCTTCTCAGACCGGCCGGAGGCCACGATCCGGAAATCGTCGGGCAACAAGCCATCCGACAGAAGATTGTAGAGCGAAGGGAAGATCATGCGCCGGGCTAGATCGCCGGTGGCACCGAAAAGCAGGAACGTGGCAGACGGATCGGTCAAAGGAAGGTCCTTCTCCGTTTTGGGTCATAACGATGTCTGCACGAACCTGCCTTATAACGGCACAGGATCGTTACGCAAGCAGGCTCGCGTCCTTCCGGAAATGCGGGAACTTAGGCGGTTTTCGCGCGCTACAGCCTTCGTCTGCACGACCATTAACGACATTGCCGGACCGAAACGAAGGAGAGTCGCATGCTGACCGTCCAGCCCCTGAACTGTACCCTGAAGCGCGGCGACGGTGAGGCAAGCTCGACCGACGCGATGATCGCCGTGCTCGCAAGGGAGTTCGAGGCGTTGGACGTCGCCGTTGCCGACACGGTTCGTATCGCCGCGCACAATGTGCTGCCGGGCGTCAGTTCGGATGAGGGCGATGGCGACGACTGGCCCGCGATCCGGAAAAAGATACTTTCGGCGGACATCTTGATTTTGGGCACGCCGATCTGGATGGGGCAGGCGGGTAGCGTCGCCAAGCGCGTGCTGGAACGCATGGACGCCTTTATCTCGGAAACCGACGACAAGGGGCGAATGCCGAGCTATTCGAAGGTCGCGGTCGCTGCGATCGTCGGCAACGAGGACGGGGCCCATGCCGCCTCCGCGCAGATATTCCAGTCACTGAACGATGTCGGCTGGACGATTCCCGCCGTCGCCGCCTGCTACTGGGTTGGGGAGGCGATGGGATCGACCGACTTCAAGGATCTGGAAAAGACGCCCCACAAGGTGTTGCAAACCGCCAGGATGGTGGCTGGCAACGCTACGCACCTCGCGACGGCTCTCCGCTCCAACCCTTATCCGGGGCAGAAGCAGGACGGCTGAGGGCCGCATCATCGGCACGATTCTATGCAACTGAACGCCTTGTCCGATTTTCGACTGGACGCAGGCCTTCGATTTTGCCATTTGCGCACACCGGCCACGCGGGTGTGGTGAAACTGGTAGACGCGCCGGACTCAAAATCCGGTTCCGCAAGGAGTGTCGGTTCGATTCCGACCACCCGCACCATCCTTTTCGTCGGCGTTATGCGCCCTCTGGTGGCCGCTGCCCGGAGCCCTGTCGCTGGAACCACGGCACCATCCGCGCGATGGCGTCTTCCACCCGGTCGCTCGACACCGCGAAGCTGAAGCGGATGAAGCGATGGCCGTCCACCGGATCGAAATCGATCCCCGGCGCGGTCGCCACCCCCGTTTCGCGCAACAGCAACTGGCAAAAGCCCAGGCTGTCGTTCGTCAGATGGCTGATATCGGCATAGATGTAGAAGGCCCCGTCCGGCGGTGCGATCCGGGCGAGCCCCATGGCGGGGAGCGCGTCGAGCAGCAATGCGCGGTTGCGGCGGTATGTGCCCACATGTTCTTCCAGTTCCGCGATTCCGTCGAACGCCGCCAGCCCCGCGCGCTGCGCCAGCACCGGCGGCGTCAGGAACAGGTTCCCCATCCGCGCCCGCGCCGCGTCGACCAGATGCGGTGGGACGACGACCCAGCCCAGCCGCCAACCGGCCATGCTGAAATATTTGGAGAAGCTGTTGACGATCACGGCACCGGGATCGAACTCCAGCATCGAATGCGCCGCTTCGCCGAAGCTCAGGCCATGATAGATTTCGTCCGACACGATGGCCATACCGCGCTCGGCACAGATATCCGCGATGGCGCGCAATTCCCCGGGGGGGATGATCGTGCCGGTCGGGTTGGCCGGACTGGCGAGGATGAGGCCGACGGGCGCGGGATCGATCCGGGCGATCGCCTCGGCACCGATCTGGTAGCGTTCGGCAGGGCCGCAGGCGACCTCGACCGGCTCCAGATAAAGCGCCTTCAAGGTGTTGCGGTAGGCAACGTAGCCCGGTCGTGCCGTCGCCACCCGCGCGCCCGGCGCGAACAGGCTGGTCAGCGCCAGCACCAGGCCCGGCGACGCACCGCAGGTCAGCAGCACCTGCTCGGCATCGACCGCCACGCCATGCCGCTGCGCATAGAGGGCCGCGATCCGTTCCTTGAGCGGCTGGCTCTCCCAATAGCCCATTGGGTCGGTATCCAGCACCGAATGCGCGACCGCGATGGCATTGGCAGGCGCGCCGGTCGAAGGCTGTCCGAATTCCATGTGCAGGATGGATCGACCCTGCGCTTCCAGTTGATGCGCCTCCCGGCTGATGGCGATGGCGTGGAACGGGTCGATCTGTGCAATCATGCCGGTTGCCTAAACGCATGTTATCGCGGTCGCAACTACAGGCGGCATGCCGGGTTCAGGAAGGGTTATGCATCCTTCCCTGCTCACCGCCCTCCAATATTACGGCGCGGGCGCTGCGACGCTGGCGGCGCTCCTCGTTTCGCTCAATCTAGGGCGGCGCGTCACGGGCTGGGCCTTCGTGCTGTTCGTCACCTCGTCGCTGGCGCTGATGGCCTGGGGCTTCGTTGGCGACGATAGCGAAGGGATCGGCTGGCAGAATGTCGCGCTGCTCTTCATCAATGCGACCGGCGTCTGGCGCTATCTGATCGTCGGGGAAACGCCCGGCGATCAGCCTTCCGCAATCCATACCTCCACCGGCACCGCGTCCTGATGCAGGGCGAGGCGGATCGGCAGGTCCTCGACCGGTCCGTCGTTCAGCGCGCGCGCGTAAACGGCCCGTTTTTCCGCGCCTGCGATCTGGAGGAAGATGTGACGGCTGTCGAGGATCGCGCGCGCCGTCAGCGACAGGCGCTGATGCGGCGCTGCGGGCGGCGTCACCGCGATGGTGCGCGCGGTCGTGGAAAGGCCTTCGCCCAGTTCCCGCGCCTCCGGAAACAGCGACGCGGTATGGCCGTCGTCCCCCATGCCCAGCAGCACGATGTCGAGCGGCCAGGGCAGGGCGGCGAACGCTGTCTCTACGTCCGCCTGTCCAGCATAAGCATCCGCCGCCTGCGTTTTCATCGGCACGAAGCGCGCTTGCGCCGCCGGTCCCTGCAACAGGGTTTCGTGCACCAGCCGCGCATTGCTGTCTGCGTTCGCCGCATCGACCCAACGCTCGTCCACCAGCGTCACGATCAGCTTGGTCCAGTCGAGCGGCTCTTTCGCCAGCGCTTCCAGCACGGGGCGGGGGGATCGCCCGCCCGACACCGCGATGGTGGCGACGCCGCGCGCCGCGATGGCGTCCGAGAGAATATGGGCGATGCGGGTGGACAGGTCGGCGGCGGCCTGCGCACCGGTGGCGAAGAGATGATCGGTCGGCATGGTCACTCCGTGGCGTCGGGAAGGGTGCAGATGTCCACCCAGGTCGCGTCGGTCAGGGCCGCGAGCCGGTCTGGCGTCAGTTCGACCGACGCCGTGCGCGATCCGGCGGCGGGAAAGACGGTGGCGAAATTCTTGAGCGAAATGTCGCAGTAGACCGGGAGCGGAGACGGGAGGCCGAACGGGCACACCCCGCCGACCGGATGCCCGGTGATCGCCTCCACCTCCTCCGCGCCCAGCATCCGGGGCTTGGCCCCCAGCGCCGCCTTCGCCTTCCCGTTGCTCAATCGAGCATCGCCCCGTGTGCAGAGCAGCACCACCCGCTCACCCACCCGCAGCGACAGCGTCTTGGCGATGCGCGCAGGCTCGACGCCCAGCGCCTGCGCGGCTTCCGCCACGGTCGCTGTGCTGACGCCCTGGTCGATGATCGCCACGTCCGGCGCATGACTGGCGAAGAAGGCGCGGACGCTGCCCTCGCTCATCGCGCCTGCCGTTCGCTGAGCTTGCGTTCCCAGGTCAGCGCGTGCGTCACGATCTGTGTCAGGTCGGCATGGCGCGGCTGCCAGGGAAACTCCGCCATGATCGCGCGATTGTCGGAAATCAGCGAATCCGGATCGCCCGCGCGGCGCCCTTCCAGCTTGCGCTCGATCTTCATATTGGTCACCCGGTCCACCGCATCGAGCACTTCGAGGACGGAGAATCCCCGGCCATAGCCGCAATTGAGCATATGGTTCCGCTCGGGGTTCGCCATCAGCGCCTCAAGCGCCAGAACATGCGCGGCGGCAAGGTCGGTGACGTGGATATAGTCGCGTACGCCCGTACCGTCGGGCGTATCGAAATCGGTGCCGAACACGCTCACATGGCTGCGCTTGCCCAGTGCCGCTTCGACCGCGACCTTGATCAGGTGCGTCGCGCCCGCCGTCGATTGTCCGCTCCGCCCCTGCGGATCGGCGCCCGCGACATTGAAGTATCGCAGCGCGCAGAAATTCATCGGGTGCGCCGCCGCCACGTCGCGCAGCATATATTCGGTCATCAGCTTCGACATGCCATAAGGATTGATGGGCCGTTGCGGCGTCGTTTCCCTGACCGGGCTTTCCTCGGGAATGCCGTAGGTCGCGGCGGTGGAGGAAAAGATGAAGTGCGGCACGCCCGCCCGCACCGCGCTTTCGATCAGGTCGCGGGTCTTGGCGCTGTTGTTATGATAATATTTGAGCGGATTTTCGACCGATTCCGGCACCACCACGGACCCTGCGAAATGCATGATCGCGCGGATGCCATGCTCGCGCAGCGTCGCTTCGACCAGCGGCTGGTCGGCGATGTCGCCACGCACCAGCGGCACGCCTTCGGCGACGGCCCAGTCGAACCCTGTGACCAGATTGTCGATCACCACCACGCCGTAACCGGCGTCCTTCAGTGCCAGCACCGCATGGCTGCCGATATATCCGGCCCCGCCCGTGACCAGAACCGTGGGCTTGTCGCTCATAAAGAATAGGTCTCCCCAGCTGATGCCGGGGAGACCTAGCCCAGTCTTGCGACGATTTACAGGGGCGCTCAGGCGGCCTTGGCGTTCGCCTCGCCATAGAAGGTCGCGCCGCTCGCTGCCATGTCGCGCAATTGCTGCGTCGGGGCAAAGCGCGTGCCATGTTCGGCAGCCAGCCGGTCCAGCGTCTCGACCACATGGGCGATGCCGACCGTGTCCATGTGGCTGAACGGTCCGCCGGTATAGGGTGCAAAGCCCCAGCCGAAGATCGCGCCGATGTCGCCGTCCTCGGGCGTTTCCAGCACGCCTTCCTCGAAACAGCGGGCACATTCGATCAACTGGCGATAAAGCAGCCGTTCCTTCACCGCCTCGACATCGGGCTGATGCAGCGCGCGCGGGAACATTTCGCCCAGCACCGGGGCAAGATGCTTCTTGTCGCCTTCGGGATAATCGTACCACCCCTTGCTATTCTTGCGTCCCAGACGGCCCGCTTCGACCATCTTCACCATGATATCGTCCGACCCCTGTGGGACATAGGCATCGCCCAGTTCCTTCCGGGCCGCCGTCATGATCTTGACTCCCAGTTCGATCGACACTTCGTCGCTGACCGCCAGCGGGCCGGTCGGCATCCCCAACTGCCTGCCCGCATTCTCGATCAGCGCCGGGTTCACTCCTTCGCCGACCAGCTCCGCGCCTTCCTGCACATAAGTGCCGAAGCTGCGCGAGGTATAGAAGCCCCGGCTGTCATGCACGACGATCGGCGTCTTCTTGATCTGGCTTACGAAATCGAGCGCCTTGGCGATGGCGGCAGGCCCGGTCTTTTCACCCAGGATGATTTCGACCAGCGGCATTTTTTCGACCGGCGAAAAGAAATGGATGCCGATGAAATTCTCGGGCCGGCTCCACGCCTGCGCCAGTTTCGTGATCGGCAGCGTCGACGTGTTCGACCCGAAGATCGTGTCGGCGCCCAGCACTTCCTCAACCTTCCCGGTGACTTCCGCCTTGATGCCGACATCCTCGAACACTGCCTCGATCACGAAGTCCGCGCCCGCCAGAGCGGCATAGTCGGTGGTCGGCGTCACCCGCGCCAGCGTCTGCGTCATCTTGTCGGGCGTCATCCCTTTGCCGAGGCGCTTTTTGAGCACCTCCTCGACATGCGCCTTGCCTTTTTCGGCATAGGCCCGGTCGCGGTCGAACAGCATGACCTCGATCCCCGCCTGCGCCGCGACGGTGGCGATGCCCGCGCCCATCATGCCCGCGCCCAGCATGGCAAGCCTGGCGGTCGGGGCCTTCGCCTCGTCACCGGGACGCCGCGCGCCGCGTTCGGCGGCCTGCTTGTTGACGAAGAGCGTGCGGATCATGTTGCTCGCCTGCGGATCGGCGGCGACCTTCGCAAAATATTTGCTTTCGATCTGGATTGCGCGATCCATCGGCAGGGTGATGCCTTCATACACCGCCGACAGCAGGGCGATGGGCGCATTCATGTTCCGCTGCGTCTGCTTCAACGTCATGGGCAGGGCACCTGCCATCGTCTGCACGAAGGCCGGATTGAAACCGCCCGCGCCGCCCGGAACCTTGTAGCCCTTGACGTCCCAGGGCTGAATGCTGGCCGATGGGTTGGCCTTCACCCATTCGCGAGCGGCTTCCGCTGCCGTCCCCTGCGGCACGACCGCGTCCACGACCTTCAGCATCGCCGCTTCCGCCGGGCGGAACAGCTTGCCCTGAAGCATGTACATCAGCGACGCCTGCACCCCCATGATGCGCGGCAGGCGCTGCGACCCGCCGCCGCCGGGGAACAGGCCGATGAGGATTTCGGGCAGGCCAAGCTGCGTCTTCGGGCTGTCGCCCACGAACCGGCGATGGCATGCCAGCGCCAGTTCGAAACCGCCGCCCACGCACGTGCCCTCGATGGCGCAGGCGACCGGCTTGCCGCAGGTTTCCAGACGGCGGAACATCCGGTTGAGCACGAAAACCTTGTCGAAGATGGCGGCGGGGGCAGGGCGCTCGCCATTCCCGCTCGCCAGCATGGAGCCGAAATATTTAAGGTCCATGCCGGCCATGAAGCCACTGTCCTTGCCGGACGCGATCACCGCGCCCTTGATGCCGTCTTCCGACGCGACGCGGGTGATCGCCGCATCCAGGTCCGTAAGGAAGTCGGGGCCGATGACGTTCATCGACTGGCCCGGCACGTCGATGGTCAGCGTGGCGATGCCGTCGGCGTCGATATCGAAGCGGATGGTTTCCATGTCTTGTCTCTCCTTGTCCGCCGCTTACACGCGCTCGATGATGATGCCGGTGCCCATGCCCGCGCCCACGCACAGGTTGACGAGCGCCGTGCCCTTGCCCGTCCGTTCCAGTTCGTCGAGCGCGGTGCCCAGCACCATCGCGCCCGTCGCGCCCAGCGGGTGGCCCATCGCGATGGCGCCGCCGTTGACGTTGATCTGGCTGTGGTCGAGGTCCATCGCCTGCATGTACCGCAGAACCACCGACGCAAAGGCTTCGTTGAGTTCCCACAGGTCGATGTCGCCCTGCGTCATGCCCGCACGCGCCAGCAGCTTGCCCGCGACGAATTCCGGCCCGGTCAGCATGATAAGCGGTTCGGACCCGATGGAGGCCATCGCCCGGATGCGGGCGCGGGGCTTCAGCCCGTATTTCTCGCCCATCTGCGCGGTGCCGACCAGGACGGCCGCCGCACCGTCGACGATGCCGCTGCTGTTGCCCGCATGGTGGACATGGTTGACTTTCTCCAGTTCGGGATAGCGCAGCAGCGCCACCGTGTCGAAGCCCGGCATATCCTCGCCCAGCGCGGCAAAGCTCGGTTTCAGGGCACCCAGCGACTGCATCGTCGCGTCGGGGCGCATATGTTCGTCATGGTCGAGAACGACGCGGCCGATCACGTCCTTTACGGGCACGATGGATCTGGCGAAGCGGCCTTCGTCCCACGCCTTCTTGGCGCGCTTCTGGCTTTCCACGGCATAGGCATCCGCGTCGTCGCGGCTGATGCCGAACTTGGTGGCGATCACGTCCGCGCCGATGCCTTGCGGCGCGAAATAGGTCTTGTACGCGACCGCCGGGTCCATCGCCCATGCGCCGCCGTCAGACGCCATCGGCACGCGGCTCATCGATTCCACCCCGCCGCCGATGGCGAACATCGCTTCGCCCGAAAACACCTTGGCCGCGGCCATGTTGACGGCTTCCAGCCCCGACGCGCAGAAGCGGTTGATCTGGACCCCCGGCACGGTCTGGGCATAATCGGCGTTGAGCGCGGCAGCGCGCGCGATGTCGGCCCCTTGTTCGCCGACCGGGCTGACGCAGCCCAGAATGACATCGTCCACGTCCGCCGTGTCGATGGCGTTGCGGTCGCGGACCGCCTCCAGAACCTGCGTCGCAAGCTGGATCGGCGTGATTTCGTGCAGCGATCCGTCCGCCTTGCCGCGTCCGCGGGGCGTCCTGACGGCATCGTAAATATAGGCTTCCATATCTTTCCCTCGTCCCTCTCCGTGGAGCCGCGCGGCGGCTGGGATGTGGCATTGAATGTATTTACGTTTACGTAAAGTGCAAGTGTATAGTGCTAACCCGCCGGGCCGTAGGGTCAGCCGACCGGCCGCCCGTGCAAACATCGTTTCTGCTGTCTACTTCGGTGTCTCGTTTATTCTCGACGCAACCCACCGATTCCTCTGGCCGATACGATGCGCATCTTTCGGTGACCGGATCGTTGCCAGCCGCGTCGCTCGACCTATATCCAGCGGATGGACGCCGTGACCCAAGCCCATTCGCAAACGCCGCAGTCGCCCTTTTCCGTCCCGACATTCCGCTCCATCTGGATCGCCAGCCTCGCCTCGAACTTCGGCGGTCTGATCCAGTCGGTGGGCGCGGCGTGGATGATGACTTCGCTGTCCGCGTCGCCGATGCTGATCGCGCTGGTGCCCGCCGCGACGACGCTGCCGATCATGCTCCTGTCGCTCTGGGCGGGGGCCGTCGCCGACAATCTCGACCGCCGCCGTGTGATGATCGTATGTCAGTGCGCGATGCTGGCGACCTCCGCCGCGCTCGCCGCGACTGCCTGGGCGGGGCTCATGACGCCGTGGCTGCTGCTTGGCTTCACGTTCCTCATCGGTTGCGCGACGGCGGTGAACGGCCCGGCATGGCAGGCGTCGGTGGGCGACATGGTGCCTCGTGCCCTACTGCCGAGCGCGGTTGCGATGAATTCCATGGGGTTCAACCTCGCGCGCAGCCTCGGCCCGGCCATCGGCGGCATCATCGTCGCGGCGGCGGGGGCGGCGACGGCGTTTCTGGCCAACGCCGTCAGCTATATAGGGCTGCTCATCGTCCTGGCCCGCTGGCGGCCCAATCGGCCCCCCCAATTGCTGCCGCGCGAGCGGCTGGGCGTCGCGATGGTGGCGGGCGTCGGCTATGTGGCCGCATCTCCCAACATCAAGCGTATCCTGATGCGCGCAGGCGCCTTCGGGCTTGGCGCAAGCGCGGTGTCGGCTCTGATGCCGCTGGTCGCCCGCGATCTGCTGGGCGGCGGCGCGCTGACCTTCGGCATCACCAGCGGCGCGTTCGGCGTCGGCGCTGTGGCAGGCGCGCTCGCCAGCCGCCGCCTGCGCACCCGTGTCAGCAACGAGACCATCGTGCGATCCGCCGCGCTCGCCATGGCAGCGGGCACGGCGATCACCGGCAGCAGCAGCTGGATGGCGATTGCGGCTCCCGGCTATATGATCGCGGGCGCAGGATGGGTGCTCGCGCTGTCGACCTTCAACGTGTCGGTCCAGATGTCGGCCCCGCGCTGGGTCGTCGCCCGCGCCGTCGCATTGTACCAGATGGTGGCCTTCGGCGGCATGGCGGCAGGGGCATGGCTGTTCGGGTGGGTCGCCGAACATCAGGGCGTCGTCATGGGCCTTTATGCCGCTGCCGCGGCGCAGTTCGTCGCTGCCGTGCTCGGCCTTGCCAAGCCCTTGCCGCAGATCGGCGACGACAATCTCGACCCGCGCGGCGATTGGAGGGAGCCGGATACGGCTGTTCCGGTCGAACCGCGCAGCGGCCCGATCGTGGTGACGATCGAATATCGCATCCCTGCCGGGTCGGTCGTCCCGTTCCTGACCGCGATGAGCGAGCGTCGCCGCATCCGCAGGCGCGACGGCGCCCATGGCTGGCAACTGCTGCGCGACCTTGGCGAACCCGATCTCTGGGTCGAGCGCTATCATGTTTCCACCTGGCTCGACTATGTGCGGCACAACCAGCGTCGGACCGTCGCCGATGTCGCCAACAGCGAAGCGATCCAGGCGCTGCACGATCGTCCCGATCCGCCGGTTGTGCACCGCCGGATCGAACGTCAGACCGGTTCGCTGCCGATCAGCCGGACGCCCGACGCGCGGGAGATCGGCCACGGCGTGCCGGAGATGTGATCAGACCGGCGTCGCTCGCCGCCCGGCCAGCAGATTTTCGGGCGTATCGACATCGTGCAGCACCGCGCCCGACGTTTCGATCTGGATGCCGTGGCTCAGCAACGCCCGAGCGCCCTGATCGCCCTTCAAAGCCAGCAGTTCGGGGAAATGCTTGCGCCCGATGAAGGCGGGCGGGGAAGGGGAAAAGCCGTCCGTGCTCGCGACGACGGAGCGGATGTCCTCGGCTGCCATGCAAATGCGGTTGTAGTGCGTCTGCGGAATGTCGGGCATGTCGGCCAGGCAGATGAGCACGCCGCGCACCCGCGGCTTGTTCATCACATGCTCGATGGCTCGCACGATGCTGCCGGAAATGCCGTCTTCGGGCCGGTCGTTGACGATCAGCGTATAGCCCCGCCGTTCCAGCTTCCGGTGGATGACAGGCGCCACCGCCTGCGGTCGCACCACCGCGATCAATTCCCGAAATGCCATCGAAGCGACGGTTTCCAGCGCATGGGCGACCAGAGGCTTGCCCCGCAACGGCGCCATCAGCTTGTCTTCCGCGCCAAAGCGGGATGACGTACCCGCTGCCAGCAGGACAGCGGCGATCCGCTCAGTGCGCATGAAGATTCCGGTGATAAGTCATGGAGTCCGTGTTTTACGAATCGCCGATCTGCCACCCCGATACGCCTGTGTCCAGCAGCCCGATAAGGGGGTGGCCTTCTCCGTAGGCGGACGCCATATGCGCTGCACATAAGCGAAAGGAAACGGCGGCTATGGCGTGCGATGCCGATACAGAGACGGTGGGTAGGGGCAAGGAGCCGGTTCCGGCCGAGGTCAGCGATGCGATCCGCACGTTGATCCGGTGGGCGGGCGATGCGCCCGAACGGGAAGGGCTGATCGAAACGCCCGAGCGGGTCGCGCGCGCCTGGCGGGAATATTGCCGGGGATATGGCGACGATCCGGCCTATCACCTTTCGCGCGTCTTTCATGAAGTCGGCGGCTATGACGACATCGTCCTGTTGAAGGACATTCCATTCCAGTCGCACTGCGAACATCATATGGCACCCATCACGGGGAAGGCGCACATCGCCTATCTGCCCGGCGAATATGTGGTTGGCATATCGAAGCTAGCGCGCGTGCTTCACGCCTATGCCCATCGGCTTCAGGTGCAGGAACGCCTGACCGCCGAAGTCGCCAACTGCATATGGGAACATTTGAAGCCCCAGGGTGTCGCCGTGGTGATCGAGGCGACGCACGGTTGCATGACCGGGCGCGGCGTGCGGACGCCTAATGTCATCATGAAGACCAGCCGGATGTTGGGCGTCTTCCGCGACGACGAGAAGTCGCGCGAGGAAGTGCTGAAGCTCATCGCGGGATGACCGGAGAGGACGATCTTCCCTACCGCCCGCTGGGCCGCGTCGGCGGTCCGGCAGAGCCTGTCGGCGCGCCGCTGGCGCAAAAGCGCCTGGCGCTTGTCACTGGCGGACATAGGCGGCTGGGCGGGATCATCGCGGCGGCGCTGGCGCGGGCGGGGCATTCCCTCGCCATCCATGGCAGCCACGATACGCGGCTCGACTCCCATCTCGCGCTCACCTTCGAGGAAGAAGCGACCGAGTGGGAGGGGTTCCTCGTCGACTTCGCCGATCCTGAAGGGGCTGAGGAACTGGTCGGCATGGTCGCCGCCCGCTTCGGTCGCCCCCCCGACATCCTCGTCAACAGTGCGGCGATGTTCGGCCAGGATCGGCTGGACAGCGTGACCGCCGACGACCTGATGCGGCATTATGCCGTCAATTGCGCCGCGCCCGCGATGCTGACAAAGGCTTTCGCGACGGTGCCCGCAGGAGTGGGCGACCGCTGCATCGTCAACATCCTCGACCAGCGCATCGAGCATCCCCATGGCGACCAGTTCGCCTATACCTTGTCCAAGCTCGCGCTCGCGGGCCTGACCCGCACCAGCGCGCAAAGCCTTGCTCCTGCCGTTCGCGTGAACGCCGTGGCGCCCGGCCTTACCATCGCCACGCCCGATTATGACGGCGCGCAGATGGAGCGCCTGACCGCGATGATGCCGCTCCAGCGCCTGCCGCAGGCGGAGCAGATCGCGCAGGCCGTGCTGTACCTGACTCAGGCGACCGCGACCACCGGACAGACGCTCTATATCGATGGCGGCGCGCATCTCAGAAGTTACGACCGCGATTTCATGCACATGGCGCGCTGACGGGCGATTCGCTTGAGCGGGCGCGCTGTCGCATTGAGAAAATCTCGGTGGTCGATGGCGGATCGCGCCCCCACTCTCGTTTCACAACACAACTGACAAGCCGCCCGAGTCAGGGCGAGGCGGCTGATGCTGTTGTGGCAGGGGATGCAGGCGCGGTGCGCCGCTGGAAGGCTCGTTGTGAAGACAAGGGGGCCTTTTTCGCTTATGATCCATCCGCTCGTTCGCCGTTCCTCCCGCGCTGCGCTGTTCGTCGCCAGCGCCTTGGGTGCGCTTTCTCCTGCCGTCGCGCAGGAACCTGTGGAGAGCGACGAAGACCAGATCATCACCGTGACCGGTCGCCGCATATCGCAATCGTCCGAAGCGATCGGTGAGGACAAGGTGAGCAATGTCGTCGCCGTCACGCGAGAAGCGTTGCTGTCCGCGCCATCGGGTATCTCGGGCCTCAAGATGCTGGAACAGCTTCCCGGCTTCAACGTCCAGACCGACGGCGCACTCGGCCTCTACGAATTCGGCAACAGCGTCCAGACGCGCGCGTTCAACCTCGACCAGATCGGGTTCGTGGTGGACGGCATTCCGACCGGACGCAGCGACGCCTTCGGCGGCAGCCCGGTCTTCCGTTACGTGGACAACGAAAATCTGGGCGTGGTGGAAGCCGCGATCGGCGCGGGCGACGTGTCGCTTCCCAGCTATTCGACGCTCGGGCCGGTGGTGCAGTATAACAGCATCGCGCCGCAGGAGGACATGGGCCTCTTCGTCTCGCAGAGCTTCGGCGACTTCAACATGAAGCGTACCTTCATCCGCGCCAGCACCGGGCAGGTGGGGCCGTTCCGCGCCTATGTCAGTCGCACCAAGCTCAACAGCGACCTGTGGCGCGGGCCCGGCTCGGTCGACCGCGAACATTGGGAAGCGCAGGTCCACGCCGACCTGGGCGGCGACAGCTGGGCACGCTTCAAATTCGTGTCGAACGATTTCTTCGATTACGACTCGCCCACCATCACCCGCGCGCAATATAACTGCACCGTGCGCAGCTTGGTCGGCGCATGCGGACGTGACTTCGCCTATATCGAAAATGTCCCCAACACGACGCCGGGCTTCGCCCCGACCGCTGCGGGTGTCCCTTATTCCAACCCCAACTACGCGCAGGTCTACAATCTCGCCATCAACGTGCGGAAGGACAAGCTCTACGGCGCGACGTTCCATGCGGGTATCGCCGAAGGGGTTTGGGCGGAATCGACGCTCTATTGGGAAGACAAGGACGGATATGGCGTTTCGCCCGACACCTATGCCAACTCGCTTAGCCGCTACAACGGACAGGTTGCTGTCGGTCTTCCGGTCACCCGCCCCAAGGGCATCGAATATGGTCGTTCCGGCGTAGGCGGCGATCGCTACGGCATCACGACGAAGTTGCATTGGGACATGGGCGTCAACAGCATAGAAGCTGGCCTGTGGGCCGAGGTCGACAAATATCACCGCACGCAGGCGCGCTACAATACCATCGACGGCGCGCCCGACAGCGCCCCCAATCTCGCCGAACTCGTCTACCTGCGCCGCGACTACCGGTCGAAGCGGGATACGTTGCAGACTTTCGTCCGCGATACGCTGAAGCTCGCGGACGAGCGGCTCGTGCTCGATTTCGGGTTCAAGGGGCTGCTGCTCGATTACGCCTATCGTGGCTATCGCGATTTCGACGACTATTACCGGACCGCAGGCACTCGCTTCGTGCCGGGCTATGGCATCAGTTCGAACAACGCCACCTATCGCGATTTCTTCCTGCCGATGGCGGGCTTGCTCTACAAGATCGACGGAAGAACGCAGGTCTTCGCATCCTACGCCGAAAATATGGCTTTGCCCAAGGGGATGGACGACATCTATTCGGTGATCCGTCCGGGCGGCGGGCTGGTGCCGCAACCGGATGCGGAACGCTCCACCAACATGGAAATCGGCGTGCGCACCAACCAGGGCCAGATTTACGCCTCGCTCGCGGGCTTTTACACCAAGTTCAAGAACCGCATCCAGTCGATCACGACCATCCTGCCGGGCAGCGGCGGGGCGGCGACCGAGACATTCTTCCAGAATGTCGGGCGCGTGCGGGCTTATGGCGTCGAATTTGCCGGAACCTACAAGCCGTCCTTCCTCGATGGCATTGCCTATGGCAATCTCAACGTCACCTACAACAATGCCAAGTTCAAGGATGACATCCCGGCGTCCACACCCATCCTGATCGGCGGCAAATACATTCCCGACAGCGCGAAGTGGATCGTGAGCGGCGGCGTCACCGTCGAGCCGGCAAGCTGGCTGGTGGCCAATATCTCCGGCAAATATACGTCCAAACGCTGGTCTACCTTTACCAATGCGGCGGGGTCCAGCGTGCCGGGCTTCACCGTGTTCAGCGCCTATGTCGACATTGGCGACGGCTGGAGCTTCGGACCGGTCAAGAGCGTCAAGGCGCGCTTCAACGTCGACAATCTCTTCGACAAGGACACGCTTTCCTATATTTCTTCGTCGGTGACGGGGGACGGGCTGTTCAGGCCGCTCTCGCCGCGGACGTTCCAGTTCACGATCACGGGGGAAATCTGATGCGAAGGGCGATGATGACCGCGGCGGCGCTGGTCGCGCTGCTGCCGGTTGCGACGGGTGCGCAGGAAGTGTCGAAGAAGGTGTACCAGTTGCACCAGAGGTTGCTCACTCTCGACAGCCATCTCGACACGCCTGCCTCGCTCGACTTCCCCGGCTGGTCGATCGAGGAGGAGCATGGCGTCCACACCGACTTCACGCAGGTCGACCTGCCCCGCATGAAGAAGGGGGGGCTGGATGGCGGTTTCTGGGCGATCTACACTTCGCAGGGACCGCTGACCGTGGAAGGGTTCCGCAAGGCACGCGATTTCGCGCTGCTGCGCGGCATGTCTATCCGGTCGATGGTTGCCGCCGATCCCGCCAACTTCGCGCTGGCGACGAAGGCAAGCGATGCCGCGCCCATTGCGGCGGCGGGCAAGCGTGTCGTCTACATATCGATGGAAAATGCCTATCCTCTGGGCGAGGACGTCTCGCTGCTCAAGACATTCTACGACATGGGTTTGCGGGTCGCGGGCTTTGCCCATTTCGCGCACAACCAGTTCGCCGACAGCTCGACCGACCCGTCGAACAAGCCGCGCTACGGCGGACTGTCGCCGCTCGGCAAGGAACTGTTGAAGGAAATGAACCGGCTCGGCATCGTGCCCGATGCGTCGCATAGCAGCGATCAGGTGCTGGACGACCTGCTGGCGCTTTCGACCACGCCGATCCTGCTGACCCATTCGGGCTGCAAGGCCATCTACGATCATCCGCGCAACATCGACGACGATCATCTGAAGGCACTGGCCGCCAAGGGTGGCGTCATCCAGATGAACGCCTATGGCGGGTATCTGAAAGCTTCCAAGCCCAATCCCCAGCGGCAAAAAGCGCTGACCGAACTCTATTCCCAGATGCGAGAGGACGCCAAGCTGTCGGCGGAAAAGCGAGCCGAATTGTTGGCAAAGCGGCGGGAGATCGACCGCCTCTATCCTGAAACCGACCGCGCGACATTCGACGATTTCATGGCGCATATGCTTCACGCGCTGAAGGTCGTCGGTCCCGATCACGTGGGCATCGGGCTGGATTGGGACGGCGGCGGCGGTGTCGTGGGGCTTGAAGATGTCGCTGCAATACTGAAGATCACGGACGCCCTTTTGAAGGCGGGCTACAGCGAGGCCGACATTGCCAAGATATGGTCCGGCAACGTCCTTCGTGTTCTTGCCGTGACAGAGGCAGCCAAGCCCAAATAATCCCGTTTCTTGATCTCCATCAAGCTAAGCCACGGCAAGCACCGGCTTTTCTTCATCTGCGGGAAAAGCTAAGCTGCCTTGGCGTGAGCCGTTTGATCGGTCGAGCCGCCACGCCGGACTTGGAGCGTGGTTTTGGATATTACGGAATGCGATCGCGAACCTATTCATCTGTCGGGCGCGATACAGCCCGGCGGATGCATGCTGATCGTGAACGCCGTCGATTTGACCGTCGCCGGGGCGGCGGGGGATGTTCCCGCCTTCCTCGGGCGAGCGTGGCAGGAAGGCCAGCCGCTCGCCGATCTGGCGGGCGAAGCTGTTGTCGATGCGCTGGCCCATGCCCGCGCGCAGCGGGTGCAACTGGGCTACGACGCGCGGCTGGCGTGCGACATCGTGGCAGCACGATCGGGCGACTACTGGTTGGTACAATATGAACGCTCCGACGGTTCGCAGCCCGCCCTCGATGTCCTTGGCTGGATGGACGAAATCGGATTGCAGTTCGAAAAGACGGCTGGTCTTACCGAATTGTGCCAGCGCGCCGCCGACGCGTTCAGCGTGCTGACCGGTTATGACCGGGTGATGATCTATCGCTTCCTCGACGACGATTCCGGTGTGGTCGTCGCGGAAACGGCGCGTGGAGGCGGCGACAGCTTTCGCAACCATCATTTCCCGGCGTCTGACATCCCGCAGCAAGCTCGCGCGCTCTATGTGCGCAACCGGGTCCGCGTCATCGCCGACGTGCATTACGATCCTCAGCCGATTGAACCTGCTGCGCTGCGTACCGTCGACCTCTCCGACGTCGAACTACGCAGCGTTTCGCCGATCCATATCCAGTATCTCAAGAATATGGGGGTCGGCGCTTCGGCATCGGTGTCGATCGTGCGCGACGGGCTGCTGTGGGGATTGGTCGCCTGTCACAACCAGACGCCGCGCTCGCTCGGCATGACGCAGCGTCGCGCGGCGCAATTGCTGGCCAGTGGTCTCGCGCGTCAGGTAGCGGCGAAGGAGGAGGCCGAACGTTACCGCGACCGCATCCGCGTCCACGCCGAAGAGGACGCGCTCTACGGTCGCATGGGCGGGGACAAGGGCTTGTTCCATCTGCTGGCCGAATCGTCAGACAGCCTACGCAAGATGTTCGACGCCGACGCCTTTGCGGTCGTGCATGGTGCCAAGATTTTCCTGACGGAACTGTGCCCCGACGAGTATGACGTGCGGGAAATTGCCGACTGGGCCAGGGGGTGCGGGCCTGCGCCCTATCATACGGCTGAACTGCCCAAGGTTTTCCCGGCCGCCGCTGCTTATGCGGGGCGGGCCAGCGGGCTGCTGTCGATCACATTGTCGACGCGCATCCCGACTGTGCTCATGTGGTTTCGCGCCGAAGCGCAGCAGGTGGTCGAATGGGCGGGCAATCCGCACAAAGCGACGCAGGCCGCTCCCGGCGAAGCGCTGACGCCGCGTGCGTCCTTCGCTGCCTGGACGGAGATCGTGCGCAGCCAGGCGCGCCCATGGTCCGCTGCGGAGGTGGAGGGTGCGCACAGGTTGATCGCCAAGCTCTACGACATCCGCCAGAACCGTCGCATCCGCGATCTGGCCGAAAGCCTCACGGTAGCGGCGGCGGACAAGGACCGGCTGCTGGAGCAGAAGGACACCCTCATCAAGGAGGTCAATCATCGTGTCCAGAACAGCATCCAGTTGGTAATCGCCTTTCTGGCTCTCCAGACGCGCGATGCCGGCGACCCGGGCGTCAAGACCAGCCTGGAGGAAGCCCAGCGGCGTCTGAGCGCCGTCGCGCTGGTCCATCGTCGCCTTTACGCCGACGACAATGTCGAAAGCATCAACCTGTCCCGCTATCTCGACGAGTTGCTGGACGATCTGCGTCTGTCTATGGGGCCGGAATGGTCCGACCTGCTGACCACGGACCTCGCACCCGTGATGATCCCTGCGGATAATGCGGTGAATGTGGGATTGATCCTCGTCGAACTTGTCATCAATGCGCAGAAATACGCCTATGATGGGGCACCCGGACCGATTTCGGTCGTTCTGGAACAGCACCGGGCGCGCTTTCGGCTCATCGTGGCGGACCGCGGCAAGGGGCGGAACGGCAATCGCCGGGGATTTGGATCGCGTATGCTGAATGCCATGGTCAAAAGGCTGTCGGGAACGATCGAGGACGATGACAATCAGCCTGGCCTTCGCGTGATCTTTGCCGCGCCGATTGCGCCCACTCAGGGGGGCGGCACGGGGCAGGACGGCGCCATGGCGGACGGAATGGACTGATGACTGACGGTAACGAAGCTACAGGCATCCCTTCCGGCGGAGAGATGGATTCGCCCAGCGACGACATTCTGGGAACGCGTGGCGGCCAGCATCATTGGAAGCAGAGCCGGATCACCGATCCTTCGCTCGACGACCGCGGCAGTGTGTTTTTCGCCGCGCTCGAAATGACTCGCATGCCGATGATCCTGACGGACCCGAACAGGGACGACAATCCAATCGTCTTTGCCAACAACGCGTTTCTCGATTTGACCGGCTACGATCTGGAAGAGATCATCGGCCACAATTGCCGCTTCCTGCAAGGGGCGCAGACCGATCGCGAGACCGTGGCGCAATTGCGCGAAAGCGTCGCGGCGCATCGCGCGATCAGCCTGGAAATCCTGAATTATAAAAAGAACGGTCAGCCTTTCTGGAATGCTGTCTTCATCGGCCCGGTCTATGGCGAAGATGGCGGCCTGCTCTATTTCTTCGCCAGCCAACTTGACGTCACCGCACGCAAGGAAGCAGAGGCGACACGGTTCCAGTCGCAAAAGATGGAATCGATAGGGCAGCTGACTGCGGGGCTGGCCCACGACTTCAACAATCTGCTTCAGGTGCTGAGCGGCAGCCTCGACATGATGACGTTGCGGCGTGAGGATGAGAAGTCGTTCAAACGCTATCATCTGGCCGCCACCCAGGCGGCGGAACGTGGAACGAAGTTGACGGCGCAGCTGCTGTCCTTCGCGCGGCGCAGCCGTCTCGAGCCCCGGCGAGTCGATTTGTCGGGCCTCATCAATTCCATCGCCGAACTGCTCGATTCGACCGTGGGATCGCGCGCACAGCTTCAACTCAATCTGCGCCGCCGCCTGCCGGAGATCGAGGCGGACCCCCAACATCTGGAAATGGCCCTCATCAACGTGGTGGTGAATGCCCGGGACGCCGTTTCGACCGGTGGGGCGATCACCATATCGACCGGCCAGGAAGTGGTGGGCGCGGCCAATGCCGTACCCGGTCTGCCCGATGGCGAATATATCGTGATGAAGGTCGAGGACGACGGCGTTGGTATGCCGCCGCAGACGCTTCAGCGTGCGGTGGAACCGTTCTTCACCACGAAGGCGAAGGGTGCAGGAACCGGTCTCGGTCTCGCGACGGCGCACGGTTTCGCGCTCCAGTCGCGGGGTGCGTTGCGTATCGACAGCAACGAAGGGGAGGGCACGTCGGTGCAGTTTTTCTTCCCCATCCCGGTGGACGATGACCGTACTCTTGCGCTCGAACCCGACAAGGACGGGTTCCGACCCGAAGAAGTGGACCGCGAAAGCCCCAAGACCGTGTTGGTGGTGGAGGATGAGGTCGTTATCGCGGAACTTGCCGAAACGACCCTTACCGAAGCGGGCTATCATGTGCGTCTGGCCCACGATTATGAGCAGGGCTTGGCGGTGTTTCAGGAACTGATGGCGGGGGGCGGCGTCGCGCTGGTCTTTTCTGATGTGTTGATGCCGGGAACCCGCAATGGGCTTGCGCTGGCGCAGGATATCCGCCGCATCGCACCTGAGGTGCCGGTGTTGCTCACCACCGGCTACAACGATGAGATGGCCCTGCAAGGCCCTCAACCCGAAGCGCTGGACGTGCTCGGAAAACCTTATCGCAGGACCGAACTCATCGCGCGCGTCCAGGCGGCAATCCGTCGCGGTGGCCGCAACAAGCGTTCGCACCAGACATCGGACTTCGGCCATGCGCAGGGGTAGGCGAATGATCGCCGGTCCTGGAGCGTCGCATAACTAAAGCTGATCCTTGTTAGGATGATTTGATGGAACGGCTTCCTGCCTCCCGGGATTGAGAGAGGCATAACAGGAGGCCCATGTCTGTGGCGACGCAACTCAAGATCGAACAATCGCAATTTCTCCAGCAGGGATTTCAGGAAAGCCTGACCCGTTGGAACCGCAAGCGGCTCGCACCCGGTTTCCCCGAAGACTTTACCGCCGGTCGGTTCGATGACGATCGCGCCATGCTTCATCTGGAAAATGCGTTCGTCGAGGAACTTCGGGCGGGCGTTCGGCATGCCGCAGCCCAAGCGCCTACCGATCCGGACGGGTTCATTGCCTGGTTCGAGGCACTCAAGCAAAACGGCCCCGGCCAGCACGATCGGCTTTTTCCGTGGCTGGCGGAGGAGGCCAACCGCGATCAGATTCGCTGGTTCCTGTCGCAGGAGGCAGCAGGCGAAGCCGGATTCGACGACCTCGTCGCGATGACGCAGGTCAAACTACCGGACGGCGCAAAACTGGAACTCGCTCGCAACTATTGGGACGAAATGGGCCGAGGCAATGCCAAGGGCATGCATGGTCCGATGCTCGGACAGTTGGTGGAGATCCTCGAATTGGACACTCGTACGGAAAAGACGGTGTGGGAAAGTCTGGCGCTGGCAAATGCGATGACGGCGATGGCGTCGGCGCGACGCTACGCTTGGCATAGTATCGGTGCGCTCGGCGTGATCGAACTTACCGCGCCGGATCGATCTGCCTGCACGGCGAAGGCCTTGTGTCGAATCGGCCTCAGCAATGCACAGCGCCGCTATTTCGATCTCCACGCTGTGCTGGATATCAAGCACAGCCAGGATTGGAACGACGCTGCCATCCGACCCTTGGTGGCCGAAGACCCTCGCCGTGCGACTGCGATGGCCGAAGGCGCGCTGATCCGCCTCAACTGCGGCGCACGCTGCTTCGATCGTTATCGCGCGCATTTCGGGCTGGCGTGATGAAGGATACGCATCGCATCCTGCTGGTCGAGGACGATCCCGCCATCGCCGCCCTGATGACCGACATGCTCGAACAGGCGTCCTACGAAGTGGATGGGCCCTATGCCACGTTGGCGGAAGGGGTCGAGGCGGTTGCCGAGCGGATGCCTACCGGCGCGGTTCTCGACGTTCATTTGCGGGGAAGCGATGTAGACCTGCTCGCGGGCGATCTGGACAACTACGCCATTCCCTATGTCCTGTGTTCGGGCGCCGATGCGCACCAGATGAAGGATGCGCATCCGACCGCCTCCTTCATTCTTAAGCCCGACATGGGAACTCAGCTTGTGGCGGAACTGCATCGACTGCTGCATTGAACCCCACATCCGAAATGGTTTCGCCATACGTCGAATGCCGTCATGCAACGTCGCCCCGACTTGCGCGTTTGGGAGGGCACGGCAACGCAAGCCACGGGGGCGACACATTTACACGGAACATTTTCTTCGAGACAAACGCGGTGCGACATTAAGCGCGGAAGAGCGCGCCCGACTGGAAAGCGCGATCGGGGAAGTCCGCACTTTCGGCCCGCGCACCACCATCGTGCGCGCGGGCGATACGCTGCACCAGAGCACCTTGCTGATCGAAGGCATCCTGTCTCGCTATATCGACGATCGAAACGGTTTTCGACAGCTTGTCGCGGTCCATGTGGCGGGCGATTTCGTCGACTTGCACGCTTATCCGCTGCGTACCTTGGACCATGACATCGCCACGATGACGGCGGCGAAGGTCGCAATCGTTCCCCATCGCAATCTCGACGCTATTCTGATCGAAGACCCCGGCCTTACGCGCAAGCTATGGTTTTCGACGCTGCTCGATGCCGCGGTTCACCGCGCCTGGCTTTTTCGGCTGGGGCGGCTCGACGCCGTGGGGCGCGTCGCCCATTTTCTATGCGAAATGAACGCGCGCCTCGTATCGGCGGGGCTGAGCGACGGCAGGCGTTTTCCGCTCGGCATCACGCAGGTCGATCTGGCGGAAATCTGCGGCATGACCAGCGTCCACGTCAACCGCGTGATGCGCCAGCTTCGTGAGGACGGGCTTTGCGTTTTCCGGTCCTCGGTGGTCGAAATCCTCGACCTGCCTCGCCTGACCGAGCGGGGGCAGTTCGATGCCGACTATCTTTACATGAAAGAACCGCCCGGGCCTTAAGCGGGACGATATCGTTCCCGCCGACCCGGCTATTCCCGCTGCGGTCCGCCGATCAGCGATTGAAGGTCCATCAACGTGCGCGCGAAGGCGAGGCCCTGCGGTCCTGCAACATAGCGTCCAACCCACTCCGGCGCGAACTTCTCCTTATAGGCGCGCAAGCCTTCGAATCCGTAAAAGGCGTTGCCATGTTGGTAGATGAGTGCGCCCAGTCTCGACCAGATCGACGCCAGCCGCCGCGCTTCCAGCCCCGCCAGCGGAGCCATGCCCAGATTGAAGCGGGCATAGCCCTGTTCCTTGCCCCATTGCATCAGGCGGATGAACAGGAAATCCATCGTTCCGTATGGCATTTCATCGGCGTGGCGCATAAGGTCGACCGACAATTCGCTGCGGTCGTGCGTTGTCCAGATGTTGGCAAAGGCGATGATGCGCCCCTCCTGCCGGATGACCGCGCAATCGAACAGGGCGATATAGGCCGGGTCGAAGCGCCCGACGCTGAAACCCTTTTCCCGCTGGCGTTTGCTGGTCATCCATTGCCCGGACACCTGCGCCAGCTCCGCCATTACGCCACCCGTTTCCGACGCAGGGACGATGTCGAACGTCGCGCCTTCGCGGGTCGCGCGCCGTTCGGCGTGTCGTAGGGACTTAGCGGCGGGGCCATCCAGCGTGAACTGCGCCAGATCGACCTGCGCTTCCTCGCCATATTTGGTCACCTGCAAACCCAACTCGATCGCGAGGGGCAGTGCATCCACGCTGATCTGGTATAGGAGCAGGCGGCCTTGCGCGGCGTCGACCCGCTCCCGCAGCGTCCATAGCAGATCGGCCCATTCGCTTTCGTCTCCGACTGGATCGCCCATGACGATCCAGCTGTGTCCGCGAACCTGGTACATAAGGAAAGCGCGGCCGCTCTCGGCGACGAGGAAACGCTTGTCGCCGACCAGCGCCAGATTGACGTCGGCCCGGCGCGCCATCGCGATGGCTTGCGGGGGAACGGCGGCCCCGTCGCTCGTGACGCCGCGATAGGGCCGGGCGGGGCGGAAAAGGTGCCAGAAGGCGATGACGCCCAGCAGCACGGCGACGCCAAGGCTCGCACGCAGGAAGCGGGATGCGTCTCCCCTGACGGCGAACTGCCACCACAGGTCGTCCTGATATTCGACATGTTTGTAGGCGAAGAACCCGATCCAGATCGACAGCGCCAGCACGACCCCGACCGTCGCCAGCCAGCCGGGCGTGAACGCTTCGGCAAGGAAATGCGTTCGCCGGTAAAAGGCCGCCCGCGTCCATTGCAGCGCGGACGCGATCAGGATCATGATGGACGCTTCCTCGTAATCGAGGCCTTTGAGCAGGGAAAAAAGCGCCCCGGCCAGAAGCAGCAGCCGCGTGAGCCAGAACGCGCCGTCGAGGCGGCGGTAAAGCCCTGCCGAAAGCACCAGGAGGGCTGCCCCGACCAAGCTTCCCGCCAGATGCGAAATCTCCGTCACGGGCAACGGTACGAAATCCGACAGCAGGTTGGCCCGGCCCGGGACGGTCGGCAGCGATCCCGACACGAGCAGCACGCATCCCCCGAAGAAGACCAACGCGGCGGACATAGCGGGGGCAAGGCTGGACACGACCGACCGCACGCCGTCGATGGTGCGGGCGATAGGTTCGCGCCGCCGCCAACCTTCCTGAATCAGGATGAGGGCGATCGCGATGAGCAGCGGCGCGATGTAGTAAATCAGGCGATAGGCGAGCAGCGCCGCCAAAAGCTCCGGCTGGCTGGTATCGGGCAGCGCCGCCAGCATCACCGCCTCGAACACGCCGACGCCGCCGGGCACATGGGTCACCAGCACGGCTATGATCGCCAACGTATAGCCGATGAAGAACACCGGCCATGTGCCAAGGGCCGCCCCCGGCACCAACACGAACAGCGCGGCGCTCGCAGCCAGCAGATCGACTGTACTGATCCCGATCTGTGCAAGGATGACGGGCGCGGGCGGCACCGGCATCTTCATGCCCCGCAGGGATAGTTGTCGCCCTTTGCGGCCCGCCCACGCCAACAATCCCACTACCAGCAGTAACACCGCCATGCCTGCGACACGCAACATATCTGCGGACAGCGGCAGGATGTCGGTCGCCACTTCGGGGCGCACCGCCAGCATGGCGCTGGCCAGGACGAGGATGCCGCCCCAGAATGTTGCGCTCGCGACCATGACGACGCGCGCAATTTCTCCGGCGCTGAGCCCCGCCGCATTGTAGATGCGAAACCGGGCCGAACCGCCGGTCAGCAGCGCAAGCCCCAAATTGTGGCTGAGCGTATAGCTGGTGAAGGACGCCAGCGCCGCCGTTCGGTAGGGCAGCGGTCGCCCGATGGTCCGCAGTGCCATGACATCGTAAAGGGTGAGGGTCACATAGCTGACAGCGGTAAGCGCCGCAGCGGCCAGCAGGGCGCGGGTCGGCATGGCGTGCCATGCATGCCGCACATCGCTCAGCCGCACCTCACGCAGCATGTGAGTGAGCGCGACGAGGCCGAGCGCCGCCAGCACCAGCACCATCGCGACCGAAAGCGCCGTGCGTTGCCGGGACGAAAGCCGCGCCGCCAATTTGCTCAGTGAAATCGCCATGCGATCAGTCCGCCTTCGGTCGCGACCAGATCTGGCTGCGGCACATCCACGAACCGATCAGGCATCCGGAAATCTTGACGTGCGTCGGATCGACCGGTCGGATGGTCGAGGAAAAACTGCGCCCGATGTCGGGTACGTAGACGCGGCCGCTCCATCCGCCGCGCCCGTCCGACTTGTAATCCTGCAACAATTCGGTGCCGACGAGGTGCGCCACCCCGGCTTCCTGAGCATCCGACTGCGCTTCGCCATTGGCCCAGCGGACCCAGCCGCAAAGGCCACCCTGACAGGGCGCCGTCGCCACGATGACCGTACCGCGCGGATTGATCCATTCGCCCCCCAGCGAAGGCTCTGCCTGCGCCGCGACGGGCAGCACCGACACCAATGCGGCCAGCGCCGCGAACCACTTTCCGTTCATGTCACTTCCCTCCCGCAACGCCGGGCAATGCCATGACCCGGCGCAAAACCCCATAAACCGCCTCGTCGTCCCGGCGCAGCGGATGGCCGCCGGGGAGGAGGACGGTGCGAACGCCACGCTGGTGCAGCAGCGGGCACAAACTCGATGTTTCGTCACGCCCGCCGATGCACAGCGTGGGCGCCCAGCCCAGCGTGCGCGCAGTCGGCAGGGCAGAATCCTCGTGCAGCGCAAAGGTGAAGATTTCCGTTGGCGACGCCCGGAATGCAACCGTCACACCCGGTACGATCAGGACGATCTGTCCGACCGCTCCACGCTCCCGCGCCGGCAACCGCGCCAGCGCGACCTGAAGCATATCGGCGCCATAGGATTGCCCGATGAGGACCAGTCGCGCTTTAGGATCGATCCTGCGCGCCTCTTCGATCGAGCGCTCCAGCAACGCTTCGGTTTCCTCCGGCGTGCGCTTGACGTTGAAATAGGCGAGTGAATTCATGCCTACGACCGGAATGCCGTCCTTTACCAGACGATTGGCGATCTTCGGCCCCATCCCGGTATGGAAACCCATGTCGCCGGACCAGAGAATGGCAACGGAGCCTTCGGGGCGGGGCCGGTAATGATCCGGGAGCATCGGCGTGAAGACAGTGCCCCCGATATATCCGAGCCACAAGAACGTGCCGAGCAGCAGGGCGATCGCAAAAGCGATTGTCATCATCATCCTCTTGCCCGTCTTGCGACGCATCCGCGTTACTCCCCATGGAACTGTCTTTCGAACAGGGGCGATGTGCCACGGGTGCCCGGTCGGCGCTCTGACCCTCGCATGAACTTTATGTCATGTCCCTGTCAGACCGATGACACGCCTTATTCTCTAGAAAATCGATCCATGGCATGGAAACCCCGATATTTCTTTGCAGCGGCCATGCTGCTGGCGGCGATCCCGCTCGCTCTTGCCATGCGTTATCCCCGCTCGCCCGCGACGGCGGTGGTCGTCAGCGATGCCATGGGACTTACGCTCGGGGAATATTACGGGCGGCGCGTGGTGGTGACGAGCCTGCGCAGTCGCGGTCCCGCCGACCGAAGCGGGATCAAGGTCGGCGACATGCTCGATGCGGTTGCTTCCCGTCCCGTTTCCGGCCTCACCGAAGCCCAAAGGCTCATCCAGAGCGGACTGCCTTGCGGCGGAATTCTCCAACTCCATCATGGACCCATTCCCTATGAAGCGCGAATTTGGCAATGCAGGAAATCCGTCGAAGGACGAAACCGGCACATTGCCGCAGGACAGGAGCGCAAGGGGGATGGGACGAAAGATCCTGCTGGTCGAGGATGACCGCACGACAGCGGAGTTCATCGTCAAGGGGCTGGTCGAACATGGTCATGTCGTAGACCATGCCGAAAACGGTCGGGACGGCCTCTTCATGGGGACGGACGGCAGCTACGACGCCATCGTGCTGGACCGGATGATCCCCGGCATGGACGGGCTGGCGGTGCTGGGCGCGTTGCGCGCGGCGGGGATCGAAACGCCCGTTCTGTTCCTGTCGGCGCTGGGGTCGGTGGACGACCGCGTCACCGGTCTTACCGCCGGGTCGGACGATTATATGGTGAAGCCTTTCGCGTTCGCCGAACTGCTGGCCCGGCTTGAACTGCTGATGCGGCGGCGCGGCGCGGGCACCACGGTGGAAACGACGCTGAGCTGCGGGACGCTGTCCATGGATTTGCTCAAGCGGGAAGTCCGACGCGGGGATCGCGTCATCGACCTTCAACCGCGCGAATTCCGCCTGCTCGAATATCTCCTGCGCCATTCGGGGCAGGTGGTGACGCGGACCATGCTGCTGGAAGGCGTGTGGGACTATCATTTCGATCCCGGTACAAATGTGATCGATGTACATATCAGCCGCCTGCGCCGCAAGGTGGACGGCGAAGGCGACACGCCCCTCATCCTGACGGTGCGTGGCGCGGGCTACCGGCTCGGCTGACGAATGCCCCTTGCCCTGACGCGCTGGCTGCGCTCGTCCCATGCCCGGTTCATCGGGCTCATCCTGCTGCTGGAGATCGTCTTCGGCGCGGCTTTGCTGCTGTCCGTCACGCAACTGGTGCGCAGCAACCTGGATGAAGCGGACAGCGCGACCGCCATCGACATGCGCGACGCGCTGCTGGCCATCGGGCGTGACGAAGGCGCAAAGGCGCTGACCAGCGCGGTGGCCGAACAGGCGCGCAACGAAACGGACGCCGTCATTCTCCTCCTTACGGCGGACGGGCGCATCGCGGCAGGCAATCTGGCGGGCTGGCCGCCCAATATTCCGGTGCGTACCAGTGGCATTCGCGCGAAGCTGTATCGGGTGGGCGATCGACAGCCCGGCCCCTTCATCATTTCTGCCGCGCCCACATTCGACGGGGGGCGCCTGCTGGTCGGCGAAAGCACCGACGACAGCGATCAGATTCGCTCGACCATTGGCGGCGCGCTGCTGACGGCGCTCCTGACCGCATTGCCGCTCGCGGCCGTCGCGGCGTGGCTGGTGGTGCATATCATCGACCGCCGCATCGTCCACATTGCCGAAACCGCGGCACAGGTTGGCGCGGGGCGTATCGACCATCGGGTCGCGCTCGATGGATCGGGCGACAGCTTCGATATGCTCGGGCGCACGATCAACGACATGCTCGACCGGATCGTCGGGCTGCTCGCGGAGTTGCGCACCGTGACGGACAGCATTGCGCACGACCTGCGCTCGCCGCTCACGCGCCTGCGCGCCCGCATCGACCGCGCCATGTTGACCGAGGACCCGGCAGCGCTGCGCGACGCTGTCGACGGCATCAGCCGCGAAGCCGACGCGCTGCTTGCCATGCTCGCGACGGCGCTCGAAGTCAGCCGGATGGAAGCGGGCATCGGTCGGGAGCATCTGACACCCACCGACCTCGCGCTCCTGCTCGCGGACATCGGCGAGCTATACGAGCCGTTGTGCGAGGAACAGGGGCGTGCCCTGCGCATATCGGCCACCGGTCCCGCCATCGTCCCTGCGCATCGCGAACTGTTGGGGCAGGCGCTGTCCAACCTGATCGACAATGCGCTCAAATATGGGGAGGGTGCGATGACGCTCTACCTTGAAGATGCGCAGGACACCTGGCGCGTAGGGGTGTCGGATTGCGGCCCCGGTATTCCTTCGGAGCGGGAGGCGGATGCCTTGCGCCGCTTCGGACGGCTCGACCCGGCGCGCGGCATCGCGGGCGCGGGCCTTGGCCTGTCGCTGGTGTCTGCCGTTGCGGGCATCCATGACGGCGCGCTCCGCTTCGCCCGCCACGAGGGCCAGTTCGCGGTCGAGATATCGATAGCCAAAGGCGCCTGATCGCCGGATCATACGCTAATACTATGCGCGGCGCCGGTCCTG
>NZ_QFOA01000087.1 GCF_003248505.1 Sphingobium sp. | reverse complement strand
ATTTGCAAATGGTACGTTATATCATTGCTTATCATTTGTCGCGTGCGCAGGGTGCTGGGGGAAATGATTGTGACGGGGAGAAAGCGGCGGTTGCCGCGGTGCGGGTCGCTGGTTGGCGGGATACTTGCGGTCATGGGCGCAATGACCGGCCAGCGCACAGGAGGTCGCAGACCCCGGCGAACGCGACGAAATCGTCGTCACGGCGACACGCGGCGAGCGCCGGCTGGTCGACGTGCCCGCCGACGTGACCGTGAAGGATATCGACACGCTACGCCGCGACGGCTTCACCTTCGGCACCGACGAGTTTCGCGGCGTGCCGGGCGTATCGTTTCGCCGGGGCGAAGGTGACGGCGACGAGTTTCCCTATGTCTCGATTCGCGGATCGAACGGCACCGAGGGGTATCTGACCCTCATTGACGGGATGCCGTTCGACCTGAACGAGGAAGGGGCGCTGGGCATCGTGCCCTATCCCGCGCTGTCCCGGATCGAGGTCGTGAAGGGACCGGCCTCCGCGCTTTACGGGGCGGTCAACTATCTCACCCGCGATCCGGACGGCGACCGGATCGACCTGACCGCCACCGGCGGCAGCGACGATTATTATCGCGGCGAACTGGCCGTGACGCGGCGGATGGGGGACGTCAGGCTGGTCGCGACGGCGGCGTATGAGGATTATGGTGGCTGGCGCGCGCACCGATCTGTCGATCTACGGCACGTATCTAGATCGTCGTTCGGAAACACCGAGCGTGCTGCCGCTCGACGACGCCGGGCGACCGCTCGCCGTGTTCGGCGGGCGGCGTGGCTTCAACGGTTATGGCAATCCGCGCTCGGTCGTCGAAGGCGGCCTGGGCGCGATCCGGCTGGAACATCGCGCCACCGATGCGCTGACGCTGGCCGCCACCGCCCAGTATCGCAAATTCGACTTCGACAACCGGCTCAACTTCTACGATCCGTTCGGCTTCGCGCCGGATCGCGGCATCTTCGGCGTCAACGGCTTCTATGGCGCGCAGCAATTCGACGTCGCCTATGGCGAATTGACCGCCCGCTACGAGGCTGGCGGCCACCGCATCGTCGCCGGCATCACCGGCGAGCGGGCGGTGTCCCGCGCCGACAATCTGTGGTCCGGGCAGAACGGCTTCACACCCGAATGCGGCTTCACCTTCTACCTGGCCGAGATCGACTATGTAAACGGCGGCGTCGCCAACCGGAGCGCGCCCTGCTTCGTCGTTGACGATCCGCTCAGCCGCAACCGCCTCGTTACCACCTATTGGTCGGCGTTCGCGCAGGACGAGATCGGCCTGTCCGACCGCTGGTTCCTGACGGTCGGTGGCCGTTACGACCGCTTCCGCCGCGCGGCGCGGTTCTTCCCGATTCCCGATACCTCGCCGGGATCGCAGGATGCGGCAACCGCCAATGCCTTCTCGCCCAAGGCGGCGTTGTCGTGGCGTTACGGGGCGGGCCAAGTCTATCTGTCCTACGGTCGCGGCTTCAATTCGAACTTCGGCCCGACCTTCGAATGGGATGCCAACCAATATGCCCGGCCGGAGCAACGGCCGACGACGCTCGACAGCGTCGAGCTGGGCTGGAAGGGGCGCGCGCTGAACGATAGGCTCGGCTTCGGACTGACCGGTTTCTGGTCGATACAGCGCAACCGCCGCTCGACCATCCCCAATCCGGCAGCCGAGACTGACTTCACCCAGCCGTCGAACCTCATCACCTATGGCGACCGCTACGAGGCTAAGGGGATCGAGGCGTCGCTCGACATCCGCCCGCGCGACGGCACGTCGATGCAGATCGCCTACACACACGTCGCGCCACGCTGGAAGGACTATGTCCTCCAGACCTCTTCAGGGCCGCTCGACCTGTCGGGCACGACGCCGACACCGGCATCGCCCCCCACATCGTCTATCTGGCGGGCGAGCAGCGGGTCGCGCCGTGGCTGTCGACGCGCGGCATCGTTGAATGGTATGACGACTATCAGATCACCGGCGACAACCGCGTTCAGGGCGGTGGCTATACGCTGGTGACGTTGGGCGCGCGGATACAGCCGGCGGCGTGGCGCGGGCTGTCGCTCGACCTGACGCTGCTCAATGCGCTCGACGAACGCTATGTCTTCGCCTTCGGGGGCAAGACGACGCCGACCTACGCCACGCCCGGGCCGCCGCGACAGGTGCGCGCGACGCTGCGGGCGAGCTTCTGATGCGCGCGCTGATACTCGCCGCCGCGCTGCTGCCATTTGCCGCCTGCGGTGGCGGCGATCGGCAACCGGCACAACAGGCCATCGCCGGCCGCGAAACTCCGATGCGCTTTGCCAAGACCTTCCGCGTGGTTGAGCGCAACGGCTATCGCGTCGTTGACCTGAAGGCGTCGGTCGTCAGTTGGGGCGCAAAGGCGGTGGGGCAGGAACAGTTTCAGCGCCTCGTCCTCGTGCCCCGCGACGCCAAGGCGCCGCCGCTGACCGGCGATCTGGCGGGTGCGACGTTGATCCGCACGCCGGTGATGCGGATCTCGGGCTCGGCGTATGGTCCGCCATTCCTGGTGATCCGACGATCGCCAGCTTCTTCGCGCCGCATGTCGAGCCGTGGAGCTGGGCGCTCAAGATGCTCTTTACCGTGGTCACGCTCAGCGCAGGGTACAAGGGCGGCGAGGTCACGCCCCTGTTCTTCATCGGTGCCGCGCTCGGCAATGCGCTCGCCGGCCTCCTGCATGCTCCCATCGATCTGTTCGCCGGAATCGGCTTCGTCGCGGTCTTTGCATGCGCAGCCAACACCCCTCTGGCCTGCACGATCATGGGCATCGAGCTGTTCGGCTCCGCTTATGCCGTGCCGATCGCCGTCGCTTGCTTCGTTGCCTATATCTGCTCGGGCCACAACGGGATCTACCTGTCGCAGCGGATCGCGGTTCCGAAGCGTGGCAGCCGACTTCTCGCACCCAACACGACGTTGCGCGATGTCCGAGCCATTCGTCCCAGGCCCTCCGTGGCCGAACTGTTCCCGGCACCTATCAACGAAAAGGAGTGCGATCTCATGCAGGATCGGCACGTCGTTACGTCCAGCGAAATCGGCATGATACGGATATATCTCAAGCCCTCCGACAAGGCCGCAAAGACGGGCCGGGGGTTTTGGGGCGGCAAGCCGCTTTATCGCGAGCTGGTGGCCAAGGCGAAGCAGGACGGCATCATGAACGCCGTCGCCCACTACATGCAACACGGCTACAGCAATCACGGTCCAGTACGGGAAAACGGGGCCGAACTTTCCGATCCGCGCCTGACCATGTGTGTCGAGCTGATCGGCCAGCGGCACCAGCTCGAACTCTTCTGTCGAAGCCACGGCGACCTGCTTGCGAGCAAGGTAATTGTCTACAAGCATCTCGAACATTGGAGCATCGGCCCTGTCGGCGTCATCCACGAAGATGCGAGCCCCACGCTGCTGGTATCGGAAGCAAACTGAAGCCGCGCCGATTTCGGGGAAACCGGGCATCCGGGTCGATCACTCAAACCTGACGGGAGAGGAAGCCGAGATGGATTCAAAAGCCAAGCAACCCACCGACAAGGACATTCTGAAGGAATTGGAAAAGGACACCGATGCCGGTGCGATTCAGGAGGAGATCAACGAGAAGGAGAATGAAAGGCGGAAGCGCGACCGAAACGCATCCAGCCAGGAGTAGATGGAAACCCTGACCGGATTCATACTTGTTTGCGTCGGTGCCGGAATAGGCGGCATGCTTCGGCACGGCATGACGCTTGCAGCATTGCGGCTGTGGGCACCTACGACCTCGGCTTCTCCCCGCCACGATCTCAGCCGTCCTTCGTTTTCGGGAAGCAGAGGATGGAGAAGACGGGCACGTCGATACAAGGCTCGTGAACACATTCGGCCCTTGTCTAAGGATGCCCGCTCTCGGTTTGTCGGGGCACGGGCATCGTCACATTAATCCAGTCAACAACCTGCACGACGCTCTGCATCGCTGCTGCATCGAAAGCGGCTGCAATGGCCGAACTGGTGTCGGCGGTGGCGGGGGCCATGCCCGAGAACCGATAGCGGCCGAGGACGGTCTTCGTGCCGCGGTCCGCGAGCGATGCGACGCCGTCGACGCGAACCACCGGTGCCGCCCCCTTAGCGGCAGGGTAGCGTGCCTCGAACCGATCGACCGAAACCGTCAGGATGGCGCTCGCCGCGCCGGATCCGCGCGTGACCAGCGCCATGTCCGGAGCACGGGTTGCCGCCGTCGCTTCCAGCGCAGCCGCGTATAGCGTCGGCGCAGACGAGACCCAGCGGACGCCCTTGATATAGGATGTCTCGCCGCCCTCAGTCGTCAGGATACGGTCGCCGGCCGTGGCGGGCGCGAATTGCGGGATGGGCACCGCCAGGATCCGACGTGGTGCGGCCAGCGCCTGCGGCGTCGCCGCTACCGCATCCGATGCCCCCGCCGACGAGGTCCCCGCCGAAGCGGCCACCGGTCCGAACCGATAGAGCGCATCCGGCTTGCCGCCACCGAGCAGCGCGCCGACGCATCCGCTAAGGGTCAGCGCACCGGCGATCGCCAAGGCGGCGCGTGATGTAGCTCGATAGATCATTTCTGGAGTTCCCGTTCCCGGCTCGGTTTCTTCAGCAGCGCCCCGCGCGGATCCTGGCGGATACTGCGGACCAGCGCATCAAGATCGTCCGACGTGTCCTGAAGGCTGCGCATCGTGTCGGCGATCTGCGGCAGGGTCGACGATCCGATCGTCTTCCCCTGCACCGCCAAGGTCGCCAGCACCGCGCGCGCCTGGACAATCGTCGCCTTGAGTTCTTCCGCGGCGTCGGCGGCGTTGGCGACCGCGCGCTTGCCGTCGCCGTCGACCAGCGACCGCACGCTACCCATCGTCGCGCGCGCGTCGCTCGCGGTGGCGTTAAGTTTCGCGATCGCCGACGCCGCATTGCCGAACATGGCGCGGTTGGCGGCGAGTTCGCCCGACGTCTGCTTCAGATCGCTCATGACGCCAGACAGATTGGCGATGTTGCGATCGGTCAGGAGCTTATTTACCTGATCGAGCGCGGTCGTCGCACTTTCGACCATCTGCCCGCCCCCCTTCAGCAACGAGGCCAGCGCATTGGGTTTCGACGGAATGATCGGAACCTTGTCCTTGGAGACATCGCGCAGCAACGGCATCCGGGTCGACCCGGCGCTGATCGACACCGCGTTCAACCCCGAAATACCTTGCATTTCGGTGCTGCCGAGCGAATCCGTCCGCACCGGCGTATCGTGATCGATATCGACGTCGACCATGATCTTGCTCGCATCCTGGGGCGCCAGTCGGACGGCGGTGACCTCACCGACCTTGATACCGTTGAACTGCACTTCGCCGCCCTTGCCGACGCCGCGGACAGGGCCCTGGAAGACGATGCGGTACGGGTCCTTCTTGTCGCCGGCCTGGAAGTTTCCGAGCCAGAGCACAAAGACGATCCCGCCGATCACCAGAAACGTGGTCAGCACGCCGACCAGCGCATAATTCGCATGGCGTTCCATTAGGTGGTCTTCTCCTGCACGGCGCGCCCACGCGGGCCACCGAAATACGATTTGATCCAGGGGTGGTCGGACTTTTCGAGCATGGCGATTGTATCGATCGCGGCGACCTTGCGGTCGGCGAGCACCGCCACGCGGTCACAGATCGCGTACAGCGAATCGAGATCGTGCGTGACCATGAACACCGTCAGGCCGAGCGCATCGCGCAGCCGGCGGACGAGATCGTCGAATTCGGCCGCGCCGATCGGATCGAGCCCGGCGGTCGGTTCATCGAGGAAGAGCAGTTCGGGATCGAGCGCGATCGCGCGCGCGACGCCGGCGCGCTTGCGCATTCCGCCAGACAATTCGGACGGCTTCTTGAGGCCGGCATCGTCGGCCAGCCCGGCCAGGCGGATCTTCAGTTCAGCCAGACCGCAAATGAAGTCGGCGGGAAACGGGGTATGCTCGAGCAGAGGCGCCTCGACGTTCTCCCGCACCGTCAGTGACGAGAACAACGCGCCATTCTGGAACATTACGCCGATCCGGCTGACGACGGCAAGGCTGCCGACATCGTCGTGGACGTCGTAGCCGAGCACTTCGACCTTGCCCGCGGCGGGCGTGTTCAGACCCAGAATCGTCTCCAGCAGCACGGATTTGCCCGTTCCCGAACCACCGACGAGACCGATGATCTCGCCGCGGCGCACGTCGAGGTCGAGATTCTCGTGAATGACGGTGTCGCCGAACGCGGTGCGCAGGTCTCGGACGCGGACGACGATGTCGTCGGAGCGATCAGAGGAAAGGTCTACCCTTGTCGTTATCGCCCCGGTCATAGCCCGGCCTGCTTAAAGAGGACCGCGAACAGCGCGTCGAACATGATGATCATAAAGATCGACTGGACCACCGAGCCGGTTACTTTAGCCCCCAGGCTCTCGACGTCGTCCTTCACTTCGAGGCCCTGGCGGCAGCCGGTCGTCGCGATCACCAGCGCGAACAGCGGGACCTTGGCCATACCGACCCAGAATTGCTGCGCGCCGACCGAATCCACCAGTCGCTGAAAGAAGAAGCTCGGCTCAATCCCCATCATGGCGCGCGCCACCAGCATCCCGCCGACCAGACCGCCAAGATCGGCGATCAGCGTCATCAATGGCAGCATCAGCAACGCCGCCAGCACGCGCGGCACGACCAGCGCATCGAAGACGTCGACGCCCATCACGCGCATCGCATCGATTTCCTTGTTCATCCGCATCGATCCGAGCTGGGCGGTGAAGGCGGATGCAGACCGACCGGCGAACAGGATCGCGGCGATCACTGGTCCGAATTCGCGCAGGATGCCGATCCCGACCAGCTCGACCGAGTAGGCCGCCACGCCAAGCGACTGCAGCATCGTACTGCCGACCAGCGCCAGCACCGCCCCGATGAAGAATGTCATGACCACCGCGATCGGCAGTCCGCCCAACCCAGCCTGCTCGATCGTGGCGACCAGCGGGGTGATACGCAGGCGGCGCGGCCGGACGATCGTCCGACCGAGCGAGGCTACCAGCTGTCCGAAGAACGCCTGGTCGCGGTAGACAGTGTCGCCCATCTCAACCATCGCGCGGCCGATCCGCTCGAAGATCTGCCGGACGCCACCGACCCGGGGTCCGACCCGCGGCGCCTTTTGGAGTGCCGGACTGATCAGATCCACGAGCGTCGCGAGATCCGGGCGGAGGGAAGACGGGAGGTTGATCGTACGATTTCGCCCAAGCGCACGGATGATGGCGTAGGCTCCCGCCGTATCCAGGCGGCCGAGGTCTTCGACGTCGATATCGATAGCGACATCGACCGACAGTCCCGCCGCATCGCGCCGCAGCCTTTCCGCAGCGTCGTTCAGCCGCATCGTGATCCAGTCGCCATGCAGCACCAGCGACTGTCGATCATTATGTTTCTGTAAGTCGAACGCAGCAGCGTTGGTCATCATCGCAGGTCTGGCCGATCGCTGAGTGATGCCCCGCTCATCGGTACCAATCTCGTTTTCGGCCATCTTTAACTCCGGGAATCAGCCGGCTCCGATCAACGCAGCCAAAAAGCATTGTTGATGGCGATGTAGCTGAGCGGCCTCAGGGCTTGCGACTGTTCGACCGCGATCGTTGCGGGCAGGCGCTGACGTTCGACATCGCGCTGATGGATGATCGCACTCGTTCCTGCCGCTATGCACTGCGAATTGAGCAGCCTCGACCGCGCTGCCTTTGCCTCGGCACGACTCAATTGGACCAGCTGCGCCAGAATGTTGCCGAACCCGGGGTGTGCATTATCCGCGTCTTGCAAGGCCGCTAAAAAGGTGCGGCGATAGGGTGCCTGATGCGCGTCTTGATCCTGAGTCACGGTCTGCCTCGTCGCTTCTCCGGCCACGCCGAATGCTGATGTCGGCTATTATTTAAGACAGTTTTTCTATCCGGACAAGATGTCCGTTTGGGAGATCTGCCGCGGACGCAGACCGTCGAGCACGAGGTCCAGAGCCTCGTTCAGCTTGCCCAGTCCGACCGTCTCCTTGTGCAGCTCGTGGTACACGCTGTTCACCATGCGCATGGTCAGACTGAGCTTCTCGCCGTCAATGTCATTGCGCAGATCGCCGCTGGCCCGCGCGCGATCCGCTAACGGGGTCAGCGCACGCGCCAGCCGATCACCCAGCGCTTCGAACACCGCCATGTTCTCGGTATCGGCGACGAGTTCGGCGCCGATTCGCGCGAACAGCGCGGTGCCGCGGCCGCTGCCCAGCGCCAGATCGATCATCGACTGCCGCAAATCCTGCTGGCGCGCCACGGTCGCCTCGATCCGGTCGATTTCCCCCTCGAATATCGCCAGAGCCAGCGCCTCGCGATCTTTGAAATTGCGGTACAGCGTGCCGCGCCCGACGCCCGCGCGCGCAGCAACCTCGTCGAGCGGAACGCTGTAACCGCGCTCGGCAAAGCTGTCGGCAGCCGCGGCGATCAGCGCATCGCGCCGCAGCTTGGCGTCACGCCGCATCGGGCGATCCGTTCTGTTGACTAAGATGCGGTATTTTCGCGACTGCGCTCATCAAGGCATTTCTCCTGCAATCGGATCCTTCGATTAACCGACACGGGAGCAATCGAAGTTTACGCGTTTATGAACAACCATATTCCGGACATAGTGGTCCGGTTACGATAAATGAACGCTGAAATCGCCCAATTGTGCGCGAGAGCTGATATGTAAAGTTCCTCGCCACTGTCCATCACCCGCGATGCCCGATCCCGAACAGACGTGAACTTCGCGGGATCGATGATCGCGCTTCGTCTGCGGTTACAGCGCTACGCCCGCTCGCTGCCACAAAACGCGGACGTCGCGGACGATCCGGTCCAGGAGGCACTGCTGCACGCTTGGAAAGCGGAGGCCCAGTTCGCACCGGATACCGGCCTTAGCGCATGGACCTTCGCGATTCTGCGCAACCTGTTCCTTACCGCACGGCGTCGCGACCGGTTCCACGGGGCGTATGACGAGGTCTCATCTTTCAGCTATTGCTCGCCCGCCAACTCAAAGGCTGGCCGTGGAACGCCTGCGGGTCAGATGACGGTTCTGGACTGCGCCAGACGCCGGATAGATTCCGTGGTCAGCAAGGTTCGTCTGCCGATCTTGATGGCATCCAGTCCGCCAGATTTTATCAGCGCGTAAACCGACGATCTTCCGACACCCAGCGCCTTGGCGGTGTCATTGATGGATATGGCGATGGGTTCCATGTGCGTCTCCTTGCTTGCCGACTCGCGGCGAGAGACATGCCAAGTTGCACATGATTGCCTGGGGGCCGTCCAGTAATGGGAAAGCCGCAGAAATCCGCCAATGGCGCGCCTGACAGAAAACAAATGGCACGCGGCAAAAATGCCCCGCCGATTCGGAAAAAAGGAAAACGACTGTCAGCGGCCTTCGCGTGAAGGGCGATTCTTCAACTGATTGAAAATTTTTCTGGCATAGGGGGTCAATAGTTTGCGGTCGGGCACGTCGGCGGACACATTGGCTGCGCTTTGGAACCATTCTAAAAGCCAATCGGTGATGGAATGGATCGCAGCCCCTTCGTCGTTCAGGTCCAGCGTGTTCAGCCTCGGATCGGCGCGTAGATCGAAAGCGGCTTCGATGTAGGCGTATTTGACCTTCCGGCCCGGTCCCGCTGCCCGCTTCGGCGTACTCATCGCCAATATCTTCTCCACGTCATCGCGATGGAGATAAAGGTCAACCGGGAGGGACATCGCGGTCGGGAAGCGCATGACCATAGCCCGGTCTTTGCTATGTTCGGAGAACAGGAAATAACGCAGCCTGCCAAAAAACTGCCTGCGGTTGAGCGGAATCCGCTTCTTGCGAAAGCGGGAGAGGTAATAGGCGTGCGGGCCATCCACCTTCTGCAAATGCGCCAGCACCTCGTCAAACAGTTGGTCGGATGCGTGGCGCAGGTCCAGCGGAGCCTCCGGGATTTTCAGGCCATATTGATATGCCTGCCGCCAGAGGTGCGGAGCCATTGCCGCTGCCAGCATGGTCAATGTGAGGTAGAAGAAAAAATCTGTCGCTTCCGAGCGAAGCGAAATCACAAGTCCGATCAGGAACAGGACAGACAAAAAACCGAAACTGCTGCTGATGGCGAGAGCAAGATTGTAATTCCGCGAATATGGCGGCTTGATCCGAGCGAGAAACGCCGCATTGTCGTTCAACCCTTCGTCAAGATCATCCGACCTGATCTTCGCCAGCATCTTCCAAAGTGGAATATCGTCAACACCATCCCCGTCCGCGAAGACCTTCCATCCTTCACCGGGGGCGCTTGTCATCTGTTTCCGCCTTCCCGTAATTCGTCCAGATAGTCGCTCCACCATTGGGCCATTGCAACACGCTCTGCCCAATAGGCCGACTGATTATAGATACGCCGGATTTCACCGGAAACCATATGAGCCAAGGCGCGCTCGATGGCGTCGGGGTTCCATTTTCCGGATTCGTTCAATAGCGAGGACGCGGACGTGCGGAAGCCGTGGGCGGTCATCTGATCCTTCGTATAGCCCATGCGCCGCAACGCGGCGGTAACGGTGTTTTCGGACATGGGACGCGCTCGCGTTCTGACGGAGGGGAACACATATTTTCCGTTCCCGGTCAGCCCGTTCATGGTTTTGAGTATTGCGAGCGCCTGCCGCGACAGCGGCACCGCATGGGGTTGCCGCATTTTCATCTTGGCAGGGGAAGCGTCCACACCGCCTTGTCAAAGTTGACCTCCGCCCATTCCATTTGCCGCAGTTCGCCGGGGCGCTGAAACACATGGGGCGTCAATTTCAATGCGTGCATCACCGCCGGATCGCCGGAATAATCCTCAATGGCTCGCAGCAGCGCACCAAATTCCGTTGGTTCGGTGATGGCCGCAAAATGCTTTGCCTTTGGCTGGATCAATGCGCCCAAGAGCATCTGGGCGGGATCGCGCTCCGCTCTTGCCGTGGCGGCGGCATAGCGGAAAACCCCGACTCGCGAAAGAACGCATCCGCTTCGCCGTCTCGAACTTTCCCCGGCGCTCCTGATGCTTCAATTCATGCAGCAGCTCGGCAGGGTTAATTTCTGCAACGGGCCTGCGCACGAACTCGGCGCTGAACAATTTCAACAGCCATTGATATTTCTCAAGCGTTCGTGGCGACACGCCCTCGGTCTGGCGCTTCTCGATCAGCTCTCCCGCGACTTTGGCAAAGCTATTCTCCGCGCGAAGGCTGGCTTCGATGCGCGCCTGACGCTTGGCATAGTTGGGATCGATGGCATGGGAGACCTGCTTGCGGGCGGCGTCGCGAGCCGCGCGCGC
>NZ_QFOA01000171.1 GCF_003248505.1 Sphingobium sp. | reverse complement strand
GCAGCATCAGGCGATACGCTGGCCCGAGGCGTCCACGACCTGTTCGCCATCTTCTTTCGCGAATGCGCCGAGCTGGCCTGTCGGCAGCAGATCAAGCACCGCTTCGGAAGGACGGCAGAGTTTGACACCGAGCGGTGACACAACGAGGGGGCGGTTGATGAGGATCGGATGCGCCATCATCGCGTCCACCAGCGCGTCGTCCGACAGCGACGTGTCGTTCAAGCCCAGCTCTGCATAGGGGGTGCCCTTCTCGCGCAAGAGATCGCGCGGGGCCATTCCGGCGCGGTCGATCAGTTCGACCAGCAAGGCGCGTGTGGGCGGCGTCTTGAGATATTCGATTACGTGCGGTTCAATGCCCGCATTGCGGATCATGGCCAGGGCATTACGAGAGGTCCCGCAAAGCGGGTTATGATAGATCACAATATCGGTCATTGTTGCCTCTTCAGCAGCAGGTGAGTTCGGCCAGAAGCGGCTCGCACAGTTCGGCGCGCCCCTGGCAGCAATCCTTGGCCAGGTAGACCATCAGTCCTCGCAGCACGGCGAGGTTGGCACGCTGGATCTGTTGGCGGCCACGCTTCTCTGAAAGCACCAGCCCTGCCTTCGCCATCACGGCCAGATGCGTCGAGAACGTGCTCTGGGTCAGCCCCGACGCTTCAACCAATTTGCCGGTCGACAGGCCATCAGGCTCATGTCGTATCAGGACGCGAAACGCATCAAGCCGTGTGGGATGCGAGAGCGCAGAAAGAATGGAGAGAGCGTCATCGGTTTCCATGTATCGGATTTAGCCGATGGATATCGCGACGTCAATGAAGCATCGTGATTATCCGATGCAACCAACCAAAATCAGGATGATGGGAAATTAGATCAACGACGCACAGTAAAAGAGTCAATCTGTTTTGAAAACCCGACGAACCGAACCGGACCATTGAACTATATTGTTGAATTATGGCGCCGGTCACTGCATCTATGCAGAGACGGGATACGTCGGATCTACCTTTTGCACGAACAGCTTTGCTGGGAGGCAGCTACTGGGACGGCCATCCATAGGATGATGACCTATCCGCCCAGCGAGAATAAGAGGCCGAGGCCCGTCACATTTTTCTGAACTTATAGCCGCAACGTTCGAATATTGACCTGTCTGCCACCGGGATGTCGCCTTAGGGTCGAGACTCGTTCAGAGCCAGAATGCGACGGCGGCAGCGAGGCTTACGGCTGACAGGAAGTTTCTGGCGAGCTTATCGTAGCGGGTAGCGATGCGGCGGAAGTCCTTGAGGCGGCAGAACATGGCCTCGATCCTCCAGCGATCTTTGTAGCGTCGTTCGTCATACTGGATGGGGCGCTTACGGTTGCGT